>NZ_JBWKVK010000007.1:0-1621 GCF_059421665.1 Roseateles sp. GW821-FHT02E12 | reverse complement strand
CCCTGTCCACCGGCCAGCTGCAAGGCCTGACGACCGGCGACATGGTGGCCCTGACCACCGCGCAAGTGGCCGTGCTGAGCTCGGCCCAGGCCGCCTCGCTCTCGACCGACCAGCTCTCGTCCATCGAGGCGAGCGACATGCGCTCGATCACCACGGCGACGCTGCGGGCGCTGAGCAGCACCCAGCTGGACGGCCTGACCAGCGACCAGCTGCGCGCGCTGTCCTCCACCCAGATCGCCGCCCTGACCACCGCCCAGGTCAGCACGCTGAACACGGATGACCTCAACGCGCTGGCGTCCGACCAGTTCAACAAGCTCTCCACCGGCCAGATCCAGTCGCTGACGACCGACCAGCTGAGCCACCTCGGCACCGACAGCCTGAACGCCCTGGGCTCGGCTCAGTTCGCCACGCTGTCCTCGGCCCAGTTCAGCTCGCTGACGACTGACCAGCTGTCCAAGCTGGAGACGGCCGACCTGCGTGCCGTCACCACGGCCGCCCTGCGTGGCCTGAGCTCTGACCAGATCGGCACCCTCACCTCCGACGAGGTCGGCAGCCTGTCCACCGGCCAGATCGCTGCACTCACCAGCGTGCAGGTGCAAGGCCTGACGACGGCAGACATGGTGGCCCTGACCACCGCGCAAGTGGCCGTGCTGAGCTCGGCCCAGGTCGCGGCGCTGAGCACCGACCAGCTCTCGTCCATCGAGGCGGCCGACATGAAGGCCCTGTCCACGACGGCACTGCGGGCCCTGACCAGCACCCAGATCGACGGGCTGACGAGCGACCAGTTGCGGGCCCTCACCAGTGCTCAGCTGAACTCGCTGACCACCAACCCGCAGGTCATCGGCCTGACGACGGACGACCTCAACGTGCTGACGACGGACCAGATCGCCCGTCTGTCCACGTCGCAGGTCCAGGCGCTGACGAGCACCCAGCTCAGCAGCCTGTCCACCGACAACCTGAACGCCATGGGCTCGGCCCAGTTCGCCACGCTGTCCTCCGGCCAGTTCGGTGCGCTGACGACCGACCAGCTGTCCAAGCTGGAGACGGCCGACCTGCGCTCGGTGACGACCAACGCGCTCAAGGGCCTGTCGTCTGACCAGGTCCAGTCGCTGACTTCGGATGAAGTCGGCAGCCTGAGCACGGCCCAGATCGCCACGCTCAGCACCGTCCAGGTCAAGGGCCTGGAGACCGCCGACATGGCGGCGCTGACCACCGCCCAGGTCGCCGCGCTGAGCTCGGCGCAGGCCGCGGCCCTCTCGACCGACCAGCTGTCGGCCATCGAGGCCGGTGACATGCGCTCGCTGACCACGGCCGCGCTGCGGGCGCTGACCAGCACCCAGCTGGACGGCCTGACGAGTGATCAGCTGCGTGCCTTGAGCTCCAGCCAGATCGTCTCGCTGACCACCGCCCAGGTCAGCACGCTGAACACGGACGACCTGAACAGCTTCGCGTCCGACCAGTTCAACAAGTTCACCACCGCGCAAGTGCAGTCGCTGACGACGGATCAGCTGAGCCACCTGACGACGGACAGCCTGAATGCGATGGGCTCCAGCCAGTTCGCCACGCTGTCGTCGGCCCAGTTCGGTTCGCTGACGACCGACCAGCTGTCCAAGATGGAGAC
>NZ_JBWKVK010000006.1:0-2500 GCF_059421665.1 Roseateles sp. GW821-FHT02E12 | reverse complement strand
TGAGCTGTGGATAGGGGTGAAAGGCTAAACAAACTTGGAAATAGCTGGTTCTCTCCGAAAACTATTTAGGTAGTGCCTCAAGTATTACCATCGGGGGTAGAGCACTGTTTAGGCTAGGGGGTCATGGCGACTTACCAAACCTATGCAAACTCCGAATACCGATGAGTACAGCTTGGGAGACAGAGCACCGGGTGCTAACGTCCGGACTCAAGAGGGAAACAACCCAGACCGCCAGCTAAGGTCCCCAAAATTGGCTAAGTGGGAAACGAAGTGGGAAGGCTAAAACAGTCAGGATGTTGGCTTAGAAGCAGCCATCATTTAAAGAAAGCGTAATAGCTCACTGATCGAGTCGTCCTGCGCGGAAGATGTAACGGGGCTAAGCCAGTTACCGAAGCTGCGGATGTGCAATTTATTGCACGTGGTAGGAGAGCGTTCTGTAAGCCTGTGAAGGTGGGTTGTGAAGCCTGCTGGAGGTATCAGAAGTGCGAATGCTGACATGAGTAGCGTTAAAGGGGGTGAAAAGCCCCCTCGCCGAAAGCGCAAGGTTTCCTACGCAACGTTCATCGGCGTAGGGTGAGTCGGCCCCTAAGGCGAGGCAGAGATGCGTAGCTGATGGGAAACAGGTCAATATTCCTGTACCGATTGTAAGTGCGATGTGGGGACGGAGAAGGTTAGCTCAGCCAACTGTTGGATATGTTGGTTCAAGCGTGTAGTCGTGCCCCTTAGGCAAATCCGGGGGGATTAGATGAGGCGTGATAACGAGTCTGCTTGCAGACGAAGTGAGTGATACCCTGCTTCCAAGAAAAGCCACTAAGCTTCAGCTTACAACGACCGTACCGCAAACCGACACTGGTGCGCGAGATGAGTATTCTAAGGCGCTTGAGAGAACTCTGGAGAAGGAACTCGGCAAATTGACACCGTAACTTCGGAAGAAGGTGTGCCTTTAGTAGGTGAACCATTTACTTGGGGAGCCCAATGAGGCCGCAGAGAATCGGTGGCTGCAACTGTTTATTAAAAACACAGCACTCTGCAAAGACGAAAGTCGACGTATAGGGTGTGACTCCTGCCCGGTGCTGGAAGATTAAATGATGGGGTGCAAGCTCTTGACTGAAGTCCCAGTAAACGGCGGCCGTAACTATAACGGTCCTAAGGTAGCGAAATTCCTTGTCGGGTAAGTTCCGACCTGCACGAATGGAGTAATGATGGCCACACTGTCTCCTCCAGAGACTCAGCGAAGTTGAAATGTTTGTGATGATGCAATCTCCCCGCGGAAAGACGGAAAGACCCCATGAACCTTTACTGTAGCTTTACATTGGACTTTGAACAGATCTGTGTAGGATAGGTGGGAGGCTTTGAAGTAAGGTCGCTAGATCTTATGGAGCCAACGTTGAAATACCACCCTGGTGTGTTTGAGGTTCTAACCTTGTCCCGTTATCCGGGATGGGGACAGTGTATGGTGGGCAGTTTGACTGGGGCGGTCTCCTCCCAAAGTGTAACGGAGGAGTTCGAAGGTACGCTAGATACGGTCGGAAATCGTGTCGATAGTGCATTGGCATAAGCGTGCTTGACTGCGAGACTGACAAGTCGAGCAGGTACGAAAGTAGGACAAAGTGATCCGGTGGTTCTGTATGGAAGGGCCATCGCTCAACGGATAAAAGGTACTCTGGGGATAACAGGCTGATACCGCCCAAGAGTTCATATCGACGGCGGTGTTTGGCACCTCGATGTCGGCTCATCTCATCCTGGGGCTGTAGCCGGTCCCAAGGGTATGGCTGTTCGCCATTTAAAGAGGTACGTGAGCTGGGTTTAAAACGTCGTGAGACAGTTTGGTCCCTATCTTCCGTGGGCGCTGCAAGATTGAGAGAGCCTGCTCCTAGTACGAGAGGACCGGAGTGGACGCACCTCTGGTGTATCGGTTGTCACGCCAGTGGCATTGCCGAGTAGCTAAGTGCGGAAGAGATAACCGCTGAAAGCATCTAAGCGGGAAACTCGTCTCAAGATGAGTCTTGCCGGGGCCTAGAGCCCCCTGAAGGGTCGTTCGAGACCAGGACGTTGATAGGCTGGGTGTGGAAGCGCGGTAACGCGTTAAGCTAACCAGTACTAATTGCCCGTGAGGCTTGACCCTATAACTTTGATAGTCTGTGCAAACAGCATGTATCAAGGTGGGTGTTCAAGTTATGTCGTTCTTCGAAGCTACGAAGACGCAATCAAATGAAGCTGATTCCGCAGCGTGTGTGAAAACACAGGCTGTGTGCAGATTGGGCAACGCCCAAGTTCTGCTGACTCTACGAATTGGGTTTGTTGACTCCCGTCAACAGACCAACCAGTCAAGCCTGACGACCATAGCGACTTGGTCCCACTCCTTCCCATCCCGAACAGGACAGTGAAACGAGCCAGCGCCGATGATAGTGCGGATTCCCGTGTGAAAGTAGGTCATCGTCAGGCTATTATTAAAGCCAACCCCCACTATCGAAAGATAGTGGGGGTTTTGCTTTTGGGG
>NZ_JBWKVK010000005.1:0-663469 GCF_059421665.1 Roseateles sp. GW821-FHT02E12 | reverse complement strand
AACCCGCCGCACTTACCGTCTCCGGTCAGCGCCGCGCTTTGTCAGCAGCGAAGCCCACGACTGTAGCACAGGAATTTGCAGCAGCGCAAGAAGTTCGGCGATTTGATGTCGAGGGCGCACTGCGCCAGGCTTCAGCGCAGCCGCCTCAGTCTCCCAAGAGGATCACCACAGCCTATATAGATGACGGGCGCTAGATGCCGCTCAGCGCGCTCAACGCTCTCAGTGCGCCGCTGCAGTTCCACCACTGCCTGGCAATGACTGGCCGGGGGCTGGCAGCAGGCGCCTCAATCTAGGCGCAGACACGATTGCGCTCCAGGCACCCTAGAAAGGTGGCATTACCGAACAGCCGTGCGCTCAGCGGCGCACAGCCCATCAGCTTTCTTCCTGGAACGCCTCTTCCCGCTTGCTCTTGATCGACGGCAGCATCACAACAACGATCATCAGCGCAGCTGCAATCAACAGGCCGGCGGACAGGGGGCGCGTCAGGAACGTACTCCAGTCCCCCCGCGCCAGCAGCAGTGCCCGGCGCAGGTTCTCTTCCATCATGGGGCCAAGGATGAAACCGAGCAGCAGCGGAGCCGGCTCGCAACTGAGCTTGTAGAAAACATAGCCCAGCAGCGCGAAACCTGCCGTCAGATAGACGTCGAAGCTGTTGTTGTTCAGCGAGTAGGTGCCGATGCAGCAAAAGACGACGATGGCCGGGAACAGGAACCGGTAGGGCACCGTCAGCAACTTGATCCAGATACCGATCAGCGGCAGGTTCAGCACGATCAGCATCAAATTGCCGATCCACATCGATGCAATCAGGCCCCAGAACAGCTCCGGGTTGCTGGTCATGACCTGCGGGCCGGGCTGGATGCCCTTGATGGTCATCGCGCCAACCATCAGTGCCATCACAGCATTGGGAGGGATGCCCAACGTCAGCATCGGGATGAATGAAGTCTGCGCACCGGCGTTGTTCGCGCTCTCGGGACCAGCGACACCCTGGATCGCGCCCTTGCCGAAGGGCACTCGCGGATTGCGAACGACCTTCTTCTCCAGCGTGTAGGACGCAAACGAGGCCAGCAAGGCGCCGCCACCTGGCAGCACACCGAGCACCGAGCCCAGGGCGGTGCCTCGCAGCACAGAGGGCCAGGCATCCATGAAGTCCTCACGCGTCGGCCATAGCCCCTTGACCTCCTTCGTGAAGACCTCGCGGTGTTCTTCAGGCTGACCAAGGTTGGCGATGATCTCGCCGAAACCGAATACGCCCATCGCGATGACCACGAAGCCGATGCCGTCGGTCAGCTCGGGAACGTCAAAGGAAAAGCGCGCCGTGCCGGTGATGACGTCCGTGTTGATCTGGCCAAGCAGCAGGCCGAGCACGATCATCGAGATGGCTTTGACCAGAGAGCCAGATGCCAGCACGACAGCGCCCACCAGACCCAGCACCATCAGCGAGAAGTACTCTGCAGAACCGAACTTGAAGGCCAGCTCAGTCAGCGGCGGCGCGAAAGCCGCAATGATGATGGTGCCGACACAGCCGGCGAAGAAGCTGCCCAGGCCAGCAGCCGCAAGCGCCGCGCCAGCGCGGCCACGACGGGCCATTTGATAGCCATCGATGGCGGTCACCACCGAACTCGATTCGCCCGGCACATTGATCAGGATGGCCGTCGTCGAGCCGCCGTACTGCGCGCCGTAATAGATACCGGCCAGCATGATGAGGGCCGGCGTCGCATCGAGCGTGTAGATAGACGGCAGCAGCATCGCGATGGTCGCGACCGGCCCCAGGCCCGGCAGCACACCGATCAGCGTGCCCAGCACCGTCCCGAAAAAGCAATACATCAGGTTCTGCAGCGTTAGCGCCGTCTGGAACCCGATACCGAGGTTGTTCAGCAGGTCCATGTCGCGCCCTCAGCCAGTGATGTAGATGGGCCAGAGCGGAATGGTCAGCTTCAGGCCCAGTATGAACAAGGCCCAACTGCCCACTGTCAACACGACACTGCTGAGCAGCACATCGCGCCAGCGAAATTCGTCGCTGGCAAAAGCCGACATCGTGATGAGGATGGGCAGCGTGCAAGCCAGGCCCAGGCGCGGCAAGGCAATGCCGAAAACCGCCACCGCCAGGACGATGACGATCAGCGGTCGCCAGGCGATGGCGCCAATGGCATCGCCACCCTCAGATTCCAATGTGAGCGCCTTGAACAGCACCAGGCCGCCAAGGATGGCGAGCAGTACACCGAGCCCGAACGGGAAATACCCTGGACCGGGCCGGGCAGATGTTCCGAAGGAGTATTCGGTCGCGCCCCACGCGAACGCCACGCCCACCACCAGGAACATCAGCCCGGACAAGAAGTCCCGCTGGCTTTTGATCTTCATCGCTTGTCGCCTCCGGCGAGCCGCAGGGCTCGCTCTATTGGCGGCGATTCTGGCAGTCGGGCCATCGCTTCCCGACTGTGGATTACACGTAAGACAACCGAGGCTCAGCCTTCCCAGGCCGGTGTGCTGCGCAGCACTTCCTCCACTGTCGTCACGCCCTCAGCCACTTTCATCGCACCCGCCAGTCGCAGCGGGCGCAGGCCCTCCTGCATGGCCTGGCGGCGCAACGCCGTCAGATCGCCCAGCGCGCCCTTGACGCCTTCGGTCACGGTCAGCAGCTCATAAAGGCCAGCACGGCCGCGGAAGCCCGTGTTGCGGCACTCCAGGCACCCCACAGGCTTGTAGGGCTTCACACCGCCACCCAGGCGCCAGTGGCGCACCAGTTCGTTCAGGCTCTCGCGCGTGACGAGCGGGTCAGGCTGCTTGCAATGCGGGCACAGCGTGCGCACCAGCCGCTGGGCCAGCACGCCGATGATGGTTGCGCTGAGCAGATAGCTCGGCACGCCCAGATCCAGCAACCGCGTGATGGCCGATACCGAATCGTTGGTGTGCAGCGTGCTGAAGACGAGGTGGCCCGTCAGCGCGGCCTGAATGGCCATCTCGGCCGTCTCGAGGTCGCGGATCTCGCCCACCATGATGATGTCCGGGTCCTGCCGCATCAGCGCGCGCAGGCCTTCGGCGAAACCGAAGTCGAGCTGGTTCTGCACCTGGGTCTGGTTGAAGGCCGGCTCGATCATCTCGATCGGGTCTTCAATCGTCGTCACGTTGACCTCGTCGGTCGCCAGCCGCTTGAGGGTCGAGTACAGCGTCGTCGTCTTGCCGCTGCCGGTCGGGCCGGTCACGAGGATGATGCCGTGGGGCTGCTTGACCAGTTGCTCCCAACGGTCCGAATCGTGCTGGCCAAAGCCCAGCGACGACAGGTCCTTGACCGCCGTGTCGGGGTCGAAGATGCGCATGACCATCTTCTCGCCGAAGGCCGTGGGCAGCGTCGACAGGCGCATTTCAACTTCGTCACCCGCGGGGTTGCGGGTCTTGATGCGGCCGTCCAGCGGGCGGCGCTTCTCGACCACGTCCATGCGGCCCAGCAGCTTGATGCGCGAGGTCATCGCCGCCATCACCGTGGGCGGCAGCTGGTAGACCGTGTGCAGCACACCGTCGATGCGAAAGCGGATGACGCCCATCTCGCGGCGCGGCTCCAGGTGGATGTCGCTTGCGCGCTGGTCGAAGGCGTATTGCCACAACCAGTCGACGACCTGCACCACGCCCTGGTCGTTGGCATCCAGCTGCTTGTTCGTCCTGCCCAGCTCGACGAGCTGCTCGAAGCTCGCCACCTGGCTCTGCTCGCCGGCCTTGGCCGCGGCGCGCACCGAGCGCGCCAGCGTGAAAAACTCGGTCGTGTAGCGCGCGATGTCCAGCGGGTTGGCGACCACCAGCTTGATGGGCTTGCGCACATGCGACTCGATCTGCGCCACCCAGCTCGTGTCGAACGGCTCGGAGGTCGCGATCGTCACGTCGTTGAGGCCGAACTGCACCGGCAGGCAACGCTTGGCCTCGGCATAGCCGATGGACATCACGTCGCCCACACGGCCCACGTCCACCTTCAGCGGGTCGATGCGCAGATAAGGCAGCTTGACGCGAATCGCCAGCCATTCAGACAGTGCGTCCACATCCAGCGGCTTGCCGGTCGACAGCCGCACCAGGCTGGCATGGCCCAGCCGCACCAGCGGATGCAGCGCGCTATCACCGGCCGCAAAGCGCTGCTCGGTGCGCTGCACCTGAGGCTCGTCGATGAGACCGTCCTCCAGCAGCCAGTGCAACAGCTGTCGCCACTCCAGGCGGCCGTCGGACTTGGGGGCGGGAGCCAAGGGCTTGGGCTTGGTCGTCATCGAGGCGGATTTCAGAGTGCGTTGAGGATGCTCATCGGCAGCGGCCTGACAAGCCTGAGCCATTTACGGGCCGGCAGCTTGAAGCGCGATTCGATATTAGCCGCGCGTTGCTCCAGGATGTCACGATGCGGCACCTGCACACCGCGCACGGCAACCACGATGGTGTTGCCCTCCTTGGTGGGCGCCAGGCTCCAGACCTGGTCGGACCCGAAGGCTTTGGCGATGCGCAGCGCGCTGCGCGCGAAGCTGGCGCTGCGGCCGAAGAGGTTGACCGTCATCAGCCCACCGTCGGCCAGCACGCTGCGGCAGGCAGCGTAGAAGGCCTCGTCGTCCAGCACCGGCGATGCGGCGTCGTGGTCGTAGAGGTCGACATTGAGCACGTCGACCGTCTGCAGGTTGGTGTCATCGTTGACCCAGGCCGCGGCATCGGCGTTGATGACGTTGAGCCGCGCATCGTTGCCCGGCAGGCGGAACCAATGCCGGCACGCCGCGATGACCTCGGGGTTGATCTCCACGGCCGTCGTGCGCATCTTCAGCTGGCCTTGGCAGAAGCGCGTCAGCGCCGCAGCGCCCAGGCCCAGCTGCGCCGCATGGCCTTCGCCGAGCGAGGCCGGGTCGCGCCACAGCATCCAGGCGCACATGCGCTGGATGTATTCCAGCTCCAACTGGTCAGGCTTCCTGATGCGCATTGCGCCCTGCACCCAGATCGAATCCAGGTGCAGGAAGCGCACGCCGTCGAACTCGCTCAGCGTCGCCGGGCCCCACGTCTGCTTGGCCTTCATTGCTTGGCCACCCAGTCGCGCACGTCGGCCAGCATCGCGTCGAGCCGCTTGCGGTCCAGCAGGCGCCCTTGCGTGACGACCGCATCGATCTGTCGCGTTGCGGCGATGTCTTCCAGCGGGTTGGCTTTCAGCACGACGATGTCGGCCACCTTGCCTTCGGCCAGCGCGCCATACCGATTCAGCTTGCCCAGGAAGCGCGGCCCGGCAACCACGGCCGAACGCAGTGCCTGGGCGGGCGTGAGGCCCGAGCGCACATAGACAGCCATCTCGTCATGCAAGGCCTGGCCGGGATAGTCGAAGCTGTTCAGGAAGCCGGCATCCGTGCCGGCAACGATCTCGACACCCGCCTCCGCCAGCAGCGGCAGCAAGCGGGCCGTCTTTTCGTAGCTGGCGTGGCGGTAGGCAATCGCGTCCGGTCCGTCCAGCGCGGCGCGCTTGACGCGCCAGTCGTAGGTCTGGCGCAGCTTGGGGCCGATGTACTTCAGGTAGTCGTCACCCGCGTGATCGTCCTGGTCCAAGTAGGCGGTGATGCGAATGACCGACAGCGTCGGCACCACGGCCGTGCCCCGCGCAGCCAGGCGCTTGAAGGCGGCGCGGGCCGTCGCCTCGTCGTAGCTCGCCAGGCTCTGCTCGGCAGCCGAGCGCGCGGTGATGGCGCCGGCCACGACCTGGGCCGTCAACTCCGCCTCACGCGGCGTCGCGGCGCGCAGCAGGTAGTTCATGTGCTCCAGCGTGCCCAGGCCAGCCTCGCTGGCTTGATCCAGCGTGACCTGGCCGTGCAGATGGGCCGAGCTCGGCAGGCCGCGCGCCTTGGCTTGGCGCAGCGCATCCAGGTAGACGTCGGCCCGCATCGTGTTCTCGGTGATCTTGACGAAGTCGGCGTGATCGTTGCGCAGCTTGTCCAGCGCCTGCGTCACTTCCTCAGGCGTGCCAACCTCCTGCGTCCCCTTCCACAACGGCTTGTAGCCCTCCAGCTTGGCACCGGACGCAAAGATCGTCGGCCCGAGCAGCTTCTTGGCGGCGATGTCGTCGCGCCACTGCAGAACCGTGCTGCTGAGGTCGCCGGCGCAGTCCCGCACCGCCGTGATGCCGTGCGCCAGGTAGAGCGGCAGCAACTCGCGGTTCTCGTCGATCAGCCCCTCGCCGCCGCCGAAGTGGACATGGCTGTCCCACAGGCCGGGGATCAGGTAACGACCCTTCAGGCTCAACGTTTTCTTAGCCCTGTACTGGCCAAGCTGCTTCACGTCGACGACGGCGAGGATGCGGTCGCCACGGGTAACGACCGCCTGGCCACGCACGAGACGGCCGGCAGCCACGTCGACGACGGTGGCATCCCGCAGGATCAGGTCGGCGGAAATGGCGGGCGCCGCCGTGGCCCAACTCGCCCAGACCGCCAGCGCGGCAGTCAGCAACATTCTTCTCATGAATGAATCCTAGGCCAAGTACGGTGCCAGCCCGGCACGCCAGGCGGCGATCTTGTCGGCCAGGCTCAAGCCCGCATGAGCCGGGCTGGTGGACGGCAGGCGCAGCACGGGCAGCGCCACGTTCCCCAGCGCCAGCAGCGTCTGCCTGTGCGCCAGCGCGCCATTGCAGGCAACGGCCCGCAGCTGCGGCAGCCGGGCGACGAGTTCGAGCAGATCACTGGGCTCAGCCGCTTCGATGGCCGTATCCAGGCTGCCCTCACGCTGGCATGTCGCCACGGCATCCCACAGCGCGACGCGATGGCGGCGCAGGGCCTGCAACCGCTCGCCGTAAGGCCGGGCTGCGAGGTCAGCCTCGCCCACCAGCGCCGCCATGACCGGCCAGAACGCATTGCGCGGATGGGCGTAATACTGCGCTGCCTGCAGCGAGGCCGCGCCAGGAAAACTGCCGAGCACGAGCAGCCGGGCCTGCGCGTCAAACACCGGCGCCAGCCCGACGAGCCGTGCGGAATCGGGGTTTGAGGGGTTGATGCCCGCCGCAGCCCGCTGCGACGATGGGGGCGTTTTCACAGGGAGTGATTCGACATGATGAATACGGAAGCCATCTGGCTGTTCCTCAGCACCCAGGGTGCGGATTTCGGCTTGAAGATTCTCGCGGCCATCGCCGCCTGGGTCGTCGGCCGGTGGCTCATTTCAATCGCGCTGCGCGTCTTCTCGGCGGCGCTGGAGCGCGGCAAGCGCATCGACTCGACGCTGGCCACCTATCTGCGCTCCATCCTCGGCGT
This sequence comes from Roseateles sp. GW821-FHT02E12, assembly GCF_059421665.1. Taxonomy (NCBI): domain Bacteria; kingdom Pseudomonadati; phylum Pseudomonadota; class Betaproteobacteria; order Burkholderiales; family Sphaerotilaceae; genus Roseateles; species Roseateles sp. GW821-FHT02E12. Next base: position 656,237 of record NZ_JBWKVK010000005.1, on the reverse strand, counting down.
GCTGCTGAACCTGGTGCTGATCCTGGCCATCCTGGACATCTTCGGCGTCAAGACCACCTCGTTCGCCGCCTTGCTGGCGGGCGCCGGCCTGGCCATCGGCACCGCCTGGGGCGGATTGCTGACCCATTTCGCGGCGGGTGTCTTCATGCAAGTGCTGCGGCCGTTCAAGGTCGGCGACTTCGTGCAGGCCGGCGGCGTGACCGGCACCGTGACCGAGATCGGCCTGTTCGGCACGACGATCAACACGCCGGACAACGTGCACACCCTTGTCGGCAACAACACGGTGTTCAGCAGCGCCATCCAGAATTTCTCCGCCCTGCCCCACCGGCGCGTGGATTGCACGGCCAAGGTCGACAACAGCGTGGACCCGCTGGACGCCATCGCACGGCTGCGCCCAGCCATCGCCGCCATCCCGAACGTGCTGGCCAAGCCGGCGCCCGACATCGAGATCCTGCAGTTCACGCCCGAAGGCCCGCTGCTCTGCGTCAGGCCCTACTGCCACACCGACCATTACTGGCAGGTCTACTTCGACACCCACAAGGCCGTCGTCGCGACCTTCGGCGCGGCCGGCTATCCGGTGCCTGAAACGCCCATCTCGCCGCGCAACCGTTGACGCCGGGAACACCATGGCTGATCTGATCGCCCGCGTCGCCGGGCTCTGGCGCTACCCGGTCAAGTCCTGCGCCGGCGAAGCCGTCGACACACTGCGGCTCGACGCCGACGGCTGGCCCGAAGGCGACCGCGGCTGGGGCGTCGTCGACGCGACCGGCGAGCTGACCTGGATGGGCGCCCACCCGCGCCTGGCCTTGGTCAGCGCGCGCCTGCTGGCCGGTGGCCTGGAGCTGGCAGCCGAGGGCCGGGTGCAGCAGGTGGCGGCAGACGCCGGCAGCGAGGTTGGCGTGCGGGGCTGGAATGGCGAGCGCCAGGACTTCGACGCCCTGCAGGCCTGGGACGCCGGCGACGACGCTGCTGCCCTGCTGCGCGCAACAACGGGCGAACGCCTGCGCCTGGTGCGCCTGAGCCTGGAGGCCCAGCGCCGACCGATCCTGAACGCGCTGCACATCGTCGGCGACGGCTCGCTGCGCGCCTGGAGCGACGCGATGGCTCAGCCGCTGAGCAGCCCGGCCAAGCGGGCCCGGCCCAACCTGCTGCTGCGCGCCGATGACGGCGGCGAATTGCCGCCCTTCATCGAGGACATCCTGACCGAGGCCCGCATCGGCGCGTTGACCCTGAGCCGCACGACGGTCTGCGTGCGCTGCGTGGTGCCCACGGTCGACCCGGCGACCGGCCAACCCCAGCCGCTCACGCTCGAGGCCCTGACCCAGCTCAGCGCCGAGCGGGCCCCCGGCGCGCCGGTGCAGTTCGGCATCTACGCACGCGGCAACGGTGTGGGTGACCTTCGCGTGGGCGACCGCGTGGAGCTGTCGCTGAACTTCGGCAACGCCTGATCAGCGCAGCCGCGGCAACGCAGCGCGCGCGTTGGCGCTCGTGACCGCCGCCGTCTGCTCCAGCGTCCAGCCGCGCAGTTCGGCCAGGCTCTGGGCAATGCGTGGCAGCTCCGAGGACTCGTTGCGTGCCTGGCCCGGGCTGGCCTCTCGCTCTTCGGCCGTCTTGTAGAGCCACTGCGGCGGGATGTCGGGCGCGTCCGTCTCCATGACCAGCGCCGTCTCCGGCACGCTGGCCGCAATGCGGCGGATCTGCAGCGAACGCTCGAAAGTCAGCGTGCCGCCGAAGCCGAGCTTGAAGCCCAGATCGATGAAAGCCTGCGCCTGCTGCTCGCTGCCATTGAAGGCATGCGCGATGCCACCGTGCTTGAAGCCAACGCGGCGCAGGCCGGCGAGCAACTGATCCGCGCTGCGGCGCACGTGCAGCAGCACGGGCAGGCCGGCGCGCTTGGCGAGCTTGAGCTGCTCCACGTAGAAGTGCTGCTGCGTGGCAGCGTCGAGGCCCGGCACGAAGAAGTCCAGGCCGATCTCGCCGACGGCGACGAGGCGAGGGTCGATGTGGTGCGTGTCCAGCGCTTCTGCCAGCTTGGCCAGATCACCGTCGGCCGCCCGCATCACACACAGCGGATGGATGCCCAGCGCGTAGGCAAAGTCGTGCTCGATGGCCAGCAGCCGCACGGTGTCGAGGTTGGCCGCAGCAACGGCCGGGATGACGATCTGCCTGATGCCCGCGGCCCTGGCGCGCGTGACGACGGCCTCACGGTCGGCGTCGAACTCGGCCGCGTCGAGGTGGCAGTGGGTGTCTATCCACATGCTCAGAACTCACAGGTGCGCTGCGCGTCAAGCCATCGACCGCCGGCATCCAGACAGCGATCTTGCTGAAGCCAAGCCCACGCCTTGAACCCAAATCCAGCCGCAGCAGCCACAAGAATCAACGCAAGTGACGCGCGGCGGATTCGCATGTCGATTACCGGAACACCACCGTGCGGTTGCCATTCAGCAGCACCCGGTGCTCCGCATGCCACTGGATGGCCCGCGCCAGCGCCACACACTCCATGTCGCGGCCGATGCCGACGAGTTGCTCGGGCGGCATGCTGTGGTCGATGCGCGCCACTTCCTGCTCAATGATCGGGCCCTCGTCCAGGTCGCTGGTCACGTAGTGGGCCGTGGCGCCGATGAGCTTCACACCACGCTCGTAGGCCTGGTGATAGGGCTTGGCGCCCTTGAAGCTGGGCAGGAAGCTGTGGTGGATGTTGATGGCCTTGCCCGACAGATCTCGGCACAGCTCGGGCGACAGGATCTGCATGTAGCGCGCCAGCACCACCAGATCAATCTGATTGTCGGCCACCACCTCGCGGATCTTGGCTTCCTGCGCCTGCTTCTGCGCATCGGTGGCGCCGAGCAGCGGGAAGTGGTGGAAGGGAATGTTGTGCGACGCCGCGAGTTGGTAGAAGTCGCGGTGGTTGGAAACGATGGCCGGGATCTCCACGTTCAAGTGCCCGGTCTGCACGCGGAACAGCAGGTCGTTCAGGCAGTGGCCCAGCTTGGACACCAGCAGCAGCACGCGCGTCTTGCGGGCGCGGGCCACCAGCTCCCAGTCCATGTCGAACTGCGCGGCCAGCGGCGCAAACGCGGCCTGCAGCGCAGCTTCCTCAGTGTTGGCCTCGAACTCGATGCGCATGAAGAAGCGGGCATGGTCCGCGTCGCCATGCTGGTGCGACGTGATGATGTTGCCGCCCTGCTGCAGCAGCACACCGGTGACGGCGTGCACGATGCCGGCGCGGTCGGGGCAGGAGAGCTTGAGGACGAAACGCGGATTCATGATGCTTGAAATTGCCCCGCAACCAGGCGCAGCTGCCGGTCGCAGCGCGCCGCCAGATCGCGGTCGTGGGTTACGAGGACGAAGGCCGTGCCGGACTCGCGGGCGCGCTCCAGCATCAGCTCGAAAACGGCCGCGGCGGTGTCGCGGTCCAGGTTGCCGGTGGGCTCGTCGGCCAGCACGCAGGCCGGCCGCGTGACGAGGGCGCGCGCAATGGCCACGCGCTGGCGCTCACCGCCCGACAGCTCGGACGGGCGGTGCTCCACGCGATCTTTGAGCCCGACGCGGGCCAGCATCTCGGCGGCCACGGCGCGTGCTTCGGCCGGCGGCTGGCGGCGGATGCGCAGCGGCATGGCCACGTTGTCCAGCGCGCTGAACTCGGGCAGCAGGTGATGGAACTGGTAGACGAAGCCCAGGTGCTGGTTGCGCCAGCGGCCGCGCTCGGCCTCGTCCATGTCGGCGAGCGGGCGGCCCATCAGCGTGACGTTGCCGGAGGTCGGCGAGTCCAGCCCGCCGAGCAGGTGCAGCAGCGTGCTCTTGCCCGAGCCCGACGCGCCCACGATGGCCAGCGTCTCGCCGCGTGCGACGTGGAGGTCCACGCCCTTGAGGACGGTCACATCCAGGCCGCCTTCGCTGAAGCGACGGGTCAGGCCCGTGGCCTGGAGGATTTGTTCATTCATAGCGCAGCGCCTCCGCCGGTTGCACGCGGCTGGCGCGCCAGCTCGGGTAGAGCGTGGCGAGGAAGGAGAGAAGCAGGGACACCAGCGCAATCGGCACGATGTCGCCCCGCTGTGGGTCGCTGGGCATCTGGCTGATGACGTAAATGCTGCCCGGCAGGAAGCTGACGTTGAGCAGGCGCTCGATGGCGGGCACGATGAAGTCGATGTTGCAGGCCACCAGCAGCCCCAGGCCCACGCCCGACAGCGTGCCGATGACACCGGCCACGGCACCCTGCACGATGAACACGCCCATGATGGAGCGCGGGCTGGCGCCGAGCGTGCGCAGGATGGCGATGTCGCTCTGCTTGTCGGTCACCGTCATCACCAGCGTGGACACGAGGTTGAAGGCCGCCACAGCGACGATCAGCGTCAGGATGATGCTCATCAGCCGCTTCTCGATCTGCACGGCGTCGAACCAGTTCGCGTTGGCGCGCGTCCAGTCGCGCACGAGGATGTCCGGCCCCATGGCCCGCGACAGCTCGGCCGCCACGCGGCGGGCGTCGTGCACGTCGCGCAGCTTGAGCTGCACGCCCGTCGGGCCCTCGGTGCGGAAGAGCTTGGCCGCATCGTCGACGTGGATCATCGCCAGGCCCGAGTCGTATTCGTAGTGGCCGGCGCTGAAGGTGCCGACAACGTTGAAGCTCTTCAGCCGCGGCACGACGCCGGCCGGCGTGACCTGGCCGCCTGGCGCCACGATGGTGATCTTGTCGCCCTCGCGCACGCCCAGCTGGCGGGCCAGCTCCGCGCCCAGCACGATGTTCCAGGCGCCGGGCTGCAGCTTGGCAAACGCGCCGTCCTTGAGCTGGGCGCCCAGGGCCGTCACGCTGGCTTCTTCCGCCGGCGAGATGCCGCGCAAGATGGCGCCGCGCATGTCCTCGCCGCGGGCGATCAGGCCCTGGCTGGCGATGAAGGGCGCCGCGCCGATGACCTCGGGGTTCTCTTTTGCCTTGGCCGCCGTGGCCTGCCAGTCGGGCAGCGCCTGGCCCGAGTAGTTCAACAGCTCGACGTGGGCGATGACGTTGAGCATGCGGTCGCGCACTTCCTTCTGGAAGCCGTTCATCACCGACAGCACGATGATCAGCGCTGCCACACCCAGCGCGATGCCCAGGATGGACACGCCCGAGATGAAGCTGATGAAGCGGTTGCGCCGCCCGCCGCGGCCGGCGCGCGTGTAGCGCCAGCCGACCTGGAGTTCAAACGGCAGGGTCATGAGGCTTTGAAAAAGGCGTACGGCATGGGGCCGGGATGGTAACTGGCAGGGCGTGGCGAGAATGGCGCAAGATCCCTTCCGGAATCACGATGAAGCCCTTGTCCGTCCTGCTCGCGGCCTGTCTTCTGACAGGCGCCCTTCCTGCCCCCGCCGTCGCCATGCCCGATCTCGTCATCCTCGTGCGCCATGCCGAACGCGCCACGGAGCCCCCGGGCGACCCCGGCCTGACGCCCGCCGGCGCGCAGCGCGCCCAGGCCCTGGCCCAGGCGCTGGCCGGCCTGCGGGTGAACGCCATCGTGACGACACCCTTGCGCCGCGCACGCGACACGGCCGCACCGCTGGCCCAGGCCGTGGGCGTGCAGCCCCAGGTGGTGGAAGCCAGGGGCGCCGCGCATGTGCCGGCAGTGGTGGACGCCGTGCGTGCCCAGACCGGCGTGGTGCTTGTCGTCGGCCACAGCAACACGGTGCCAGCCATCCTGGCGGCCCTGGGCGGGCCGAAGCTGGCCGATCTGTGCGAGACCAGCTTCCACCACGCCTTCGTGCTGCAACTTGGCAGCGAGCCGCCGCGCTGGGCGCAGTTCAGCTACGGCGCACCGAGCGGGTCGCCGGAAGCGAACTGCCTCTAGTTGCCGCCCCGCTTCAGTTCCCACTGCGCCAGCGTGAACTCGCGGTAAGGCACGGCCTGGGTGGTGAGCGTGCGTTCGAACCAGGGCAAGGCCTCACCGCGCCGGCCCTGGGCCGAAAGCTGCTGGCCGATGAAGAAATACGCCTCGGCCAGGCGCAGCCGCTCGGTCTCGGGTTTTTCACGGGCCAGCTTGAGCAAGGCCTCGCGGCCCAGGCTGCCGCCCAGATAGCTCAGCAGCGCGCCGCTCCACTGGCTGGCGTCGGCTGAAGCCAGCTCGTCGGCGATGGCCGCCTTGCCGCGGCCGCCCTGCTGCTCGGCGGCCAGGTACAGCCACAAGAGCGTGAACTGGCGCGTCTCGCCGCTGGCGTTGGCGGCGCTGTCGCGCAGGGCGGCCTCGGCGCGGGCGTAGTCGCCCAGCATGTAGTGCGTCGTGCCCAACCAGCTTCCACCAGCGCCGCTGAGGGCTGCCTGCTGGCTGAAGGCCGCCAGCGCCTCGGCCGGGCGGCCCAGGCCGATCAACGCCACGCCCTTGGCCTCCAGCGCGCCACCGCCCTCCTCGCCTTCGGCGCGGATGGCCAGGGCGGCCTCGGCGTCCGCCAGCGCGGGCGCGAAGTCGCCGAGCTGGTTGTGGGCCTGGGCGCGTTCCACGCGGGCCCAGGCGGCCAGCCGGCTGTCGGGCGCCACCTGGGCCAGCAACTGAGCGTCGATGAGGCGATTGACCTCGTTGCCGAGCAGGATCTCCCACAAGGCATCGGGCTTGGCGCCATTGCGAAAGCGCGCCATGCGCTGGGCCACCTCGACAAAGGGCGCCTCCAGCGCCTTGCGGTCGACGAGGTTCATGCGCAGGCGCTGCACGTTCAGCATCTGCCGCGCCCGGCCCACGCGCTCCCGGTAGCCGTCCACATCGGTCGGCAGCACCTCGTCGGCACGGCGCTCCACGCGGCTGATGAACTGCACCGTGGCGCCGCTGATCTCGACGCGGCTCGTGAAGGCGAAATGCTTGTCGGTCAGCTGCTGGGGCGCCGGCGGCTGGGCGGTGAAGGGCCTGGCGCCGGTCACGCTGACGCGCAGCTCGGCCGCGCGCGTGGCGTCGAGCATGAAGGGGTAGCGGCGCCTGGCCTCGGGCGGCACGGGCAAGGCGTCGGTCAGCTCGACGGCCGGGAACTCCAGGTCCAGCCAGCCGCGCTGGTAGTGGCCGGCGGTGGGGTGCTCGAAGCGCAGCTTCAACACCCATTCGTTGGCGTCCCGGTCGTCCAGCACCTCGGGTTGGCCGACGCTGACGAGGCCGGGCAGCAGGCGCACATAGGCGCCGCCGATGGAGTCGGCCAGGCGCTCCAGCCCGGCCATGGCCAGGTTGGCGCGCCAGCGTTCGGCAGCCAGGCCGATGGCCTTGAAGCTGGTGGTCAGCTGGGCGGGGCGGGCGAGCTGGCTGAAGTCCCAGTCCTGGCGGAAAGCCAGCGCGTCCTGCGCAAAGGCTGGCGGCAGCACGGGCTGCGGCCCCGCCTCCCCCAGGCCGACGATGAGCGCTGCGCCGTAGCGGTAGTAGCCGCGCTTCTCCAGCGAATAGCCCTGGCCGTTCATCGTCGGGTCCAGGAAGTAGACCGCGTCGCCAACCTTCACGCGGCTGATGACGTGGTCGAACTGGTCATGCGAAGGCAGGTAGTTGGCGATGCCGCGGTTGCGCGCCATCGACACCAGCGCCGGCTTGGCATCAAAGCCCATGGCACCGAGCAGGCTGTTGAGCAGCAGCGTCTTGTCCTTGCAGTCGCCCAGGCGCTCGGCCAGGGTCTTGGCCGCCGGCTTGGGCCGGTGCGAGCTTTCACCCAGCGACGCGGAGAAGTAGCGCACCTCGTCCTGCAAGAAGCGCAGCGCGGCGGCCACCTGCTGCTCGGGTGTGCCGCCCAGGGCTTTCAGCTCCGCAGCCTTCTCGGCGATCCCGGCCGCCTGCGCCTCGACGGCGAAGAGCCGCTGCGCCCACTGGTCCACCTCGGCCCAGCTGCCGTACTCGCTGACCTGCAGCACCGGGAAGACCTTGAACCAAGGCGGCGTGGCGGCCTCGTCCGGCACGGGCGCCACGCGCTCGCGCAGCACGCGGATGACCTGGCGGCCGCCCTCCTCGAAGCGCTCCGGCACAACATCGGAGGCCAGCGTCTTGACGTTCAGCCGGCGCTCGGCCGGCGCCTCGATGCGCAGGTGCAGGCGATCGACCGGCGCATCCGACGCGAGCTGCAGCAGCGCCGAGTAGCGGCCCTCGAAGATGGGGTTCTCGCCCTCCAGCGTGTAGGCCACGTCCACCACGTCGCCCACGCGCACGTCGCTGAGCACGACCAGGGCGGTGCGCACACCGTCGATCAGTTGGCGTTCCAGCTGCTGCTCGCGGCGCATCAGCTCGATGCGCGCACCCTTGAGCCGGTCCAGGCGCTCGCCGTTGCGCAGCACGGCCAGCTGGTGGATGACGAGCTGCTGGTAGGCCGGGTTGAAACTGATCTGCGGCTCCGACACCTCGCGCAACGTCGACGTGTCCAGCGCCTCGTGCTGCAGATGGATGTAGGTGGCGGTGGCGGACTTGGGGGAGAGCTGCACCTGCACGTCCACCAGCGGCTCGCGGCGCGCCTTGGCGCCCGGTGCCGCAGCGCGGGCCTCGGTGGCGGTGGCGGGCGGCAGCGGCTTGACCCAGGCCGGCACGGCGCCGTAGCGGTAGCCGGCGCCGGCTGGCACCGCGGGGACGGCGAGATGGGCCGAGGCAGCAGGCTTGGCGGGCTTGGTGGTCGGCTTTGGGGGCGTCTGCGCAGCGGCGACACCCACGGACAAGGCCAGCAACAGCGCCGGCCAGAACTTCGAACTCATCCACTTCCTCCCCGCGAACCCGCCCGATTGTGCGGGTTGGCCGGGCGCGTGAATTCAGTGAAGCATTTGCTCCACCTCAGCCGCCGGGTCGCCGGCCGCGGCGATCTTGGCGGCCAGCAGTTCGAGGTCCAGGTGCAGGTGCTCGATCAGCTCGGGCACCGCCACCTTCAGCGCATGCACCGGCTCGTCGTGGTGCTCGGAGGCATCGGCCAGCACCTCGGCCACATGCAGCACGGCGGCGATCAGCGAGAAGGGCCGGATCTCCAGCGGCGTGTTGGCGTCCTTGAAGGCCTCCACCATCGCATGCGGGAAATGCCAGTGCTCGGCCAGCGAGGCCGTCACGTCGGCATGCGTGCAGCCGAAGCGGTGCTCTTCCAGCGAGAAGCGGCTGCCCGGCTCGGCGGCGTGGGCCTCCACATCGGCCACCAGATGCGGTTCGTCGATGGCCATCAGCAGTTGGCCGGTGCGCAGCATCAGGCCGGCGAGATAGGCGGTATCGGACGTAGCCGCATCGGTGCCCAGCATGCGGGCGAGGATGCGCGCGTAGTTGGCCGTGGCCACGCTGTGGCGCCAGAAGGTGGCGCGGTCCAGGCCCTGGACCTTGGGAAAGGCGCCGCTCAGGCAGGCCGCCATCGCCAGGTTGCGCAGCGTCTCCAGGCCCAGCGCGTGGGCGGCGTCGACGACGGTGGCGATCTGGTGCGAAGGGCTGTAGTGGGCCGTGTTGGCCAGGCGCAGCACCTTGGCCGTCAGCGCCCCGTCCTTCTCGATCAGCGCGGCGATGTGAGCGAGGCCGACGTTGTCGTCATCGAAGCTCTTCAGCAGCCGGGAGGCCACCTCGGGCATGGTGGGCAGGGCGTTGTGCTTGACGAAGAAACGTTCAGCAGCTGCACTCATTTTCTGATCTCCGGGTCGATGTCGACCGGACCAGTCTAGGACGAAGGTCAGCGCCGTGCCACGGCCTTCACGTCTCTTAAACGATCAGCAATGCACGGAAGTCGTTGACGTTCGTGAAGCTGGGGCCGGGCACGAGCAGATCGCCCAGCGGCGCGAAGAAGCTGGCGCTGTCGTGGGCATCCAGCAAGGCCTGCGAATTCAGGCCCAAGGCCCGGGCACGGCCCAGGCTGGTGGGTGTCAGCAGCGCTCCGGCGTGGGGGCCGACGCCGTCGATGCCGTCGGTGTCGGCAGCCAGCGCAAACACGCCGGGCTCGCATTGCAGAGCCAGCGCGCAGCCGAGCAGGAACTCGGTGGCACGGCCGCCTTTCCCAGCAGGTTTGGCAGCGTCGACCGTCACCGTCGTCTCGCCGCCGGACAGGATGACGCAGGGCTTGGCGAAGGGCTCACCGCGGCGAGCGACGGCGCGTGCCAGCGCCGCATGCATGCCGCCGATGACGCGTGACTCGCCCTCGATCTCGTCGCTGAGGATGTGGGCGGTGATGCCCCGCTCCCGGGCAAAGGCGGCCGCGGCGTCGAGGCTCATCTGCGGCGTGGACAGCATGACGAGCTCGTGCCCTTCCAGGCGCGGATCGCCGGGCTTGGGCGTCTCGAAGGCGCCGGATTCCAGGCCGGCAAGGGCGGCAGGGGGCAGCTCGATGCGGTATCTGCGGCAGATGGCCAGCGCATCGGCGCAGGTCGTGGCGTCGGCCACCGTCGGGCCAGAGGCGATGACGGCGGGTTCGTCGCCAGGAACATCGCTGATCGCCAGCGTCAGCACGCGCGCCGGCGCGCAGGCTGCGGCCAGGCGCCCGCCTTTGATGGCGGACAGGTGCTTGCGCACGCAGTTCATCTCGCCGATGGCGGCACCGCTGTTCAGCAGGGCGCGGTTGACGGCCTGCTTGTCGGCCAGCGTCAGCCCCGGCGCCGGCAGGCTCAGCAAGGCGGAGCCGCCGCCGGAGATCAGGCAGATGACGAGGTCGTCGGCGGTGAGGCCGAGGGTCAGCGCGAGCAGCTTTTCGCTGGCGGCCAGGCCAGCGGCGTCCGGCACGGGGTGTGCGGCCTCGACGACCTGCAGCCGGCGCGGCTTGTAGCCCGGCGGCACGTGGCCGTAGCGGGTGATGACGAGACCGGACAACTTTGCGTCGGCAGGCCACGCCGCTTCCAGCGCCTGGGCCATCGAGCCACCCGCCTTGCCGGCACCCAGCACCAGGGTGCGCCCCTTGGGAGGTGGCGGCAGGTGGCCGGCGAGAACCCGCCCGGGCAGCGCACTTGCGACGGCCACGTCGTAGAGCTGTCGCAGCAGCGCGCGCGGGTCGAGGCTCATGGTTGTTGAGCCCAGCGGCCGATGAGCGCGCGCTCTTCTTCAGTCAGACCGGTCGCGTTGTTCAGCGGCATCGCGCGCTGCACGACGACCTGCTGGTAGATCTGCGCCTTGCGGGCGGTCAGGGCCTCGGCGCTGTCCAGCCGCACGCCTTTTTGCGCGACCTCGCCCGTGTGGCAGGCCAGGCAGCGCTGGGCCGCGATGGCCTGAACCTGTTCGAGCGAGACCGGCGCGGCCGAGGCGGCGGCCTGCGGTTGCGGCGCCATCCAGGCGATGAGCCCGGCCAGCAGCGCCAGCGCCAGCGCAACGGCGCCCCAGCTGTTGACGCCCTTGTGCCGCTTCACGAAGAACACCCGGATGGCCACGCCCGCAGCCATCAGCACGCACAGCACGACCCAGTTGTGCGGGTGCTGGTACAGCATGCCGTAATGGTTGCTGAGCATCGCCACCAGCACCGGCAGGCCGAAGTAGGTGTTGTGCACGCTGCGCTGCTTGCCGCGCTGGCCGTAGATCGGCTCGGGCTTCTGGCCGGCGCGCATCTGCGCGATGACCTTCCTCTGGCCCGGGATGATCCAGTGCGCGACGTTGGCGGTCATCATGGTCGCGAGCGTGGCGCCGACGATCAGGAAGGCCGCGCGGCCGGCAAACAACTGGCAGGCCAGCCAGCTCTCCAGCACGACAAAGGCCGCGACAACCGCCATCACGCGGCCGTCATTGCCGATGCTGCCGTCTTTCGTGCGGCCCAGGGCCTGGCAGGCGATGTCATAAACGGCCGAGCCGACAACCAGAAAGCCCAGCGCCGCCGTCACGGCCTGCCAAGGTGCGCCCCAGGCGTGCACGCGCGGGTCGATGAGCATCTGGCTGGCATTGCACAGGTACAGCACGATGAACAGCGCCATGCCGCTCATCCAGACCCAATAGCTCTCCCAATAGAACCAGTGCAGGTCCTGCGGCAGGTTGGCGGGCGCCACCATGTACTTCTGCGGGTTGTAGAAGCCGCCACCGTGCACGGCCCAGAGTTCGCCGTCCACGCCCTTGGCCCGGAGGTCGTCGGTGGCGGGCTTGACGAGGTGGTTGTCCAGCCAGACGAAGTAGAAGGACGCGCCGATCCAGGCGATGACGGTGATGACGTGCAGCCAGCGCAGCAGCAGGTTGGCCCAGTCGAGCAGATAGATATCCATGAGCGGTGGTGTTTTCGCACGGCCCCACCACGGCGGGTGCTGTGGGGCCCAAGGGTCGCGTCCGCGGGCCCGAAATTTCCCTCAAGCCCGACACCGCTGCGACTGGCTGGGAGTGTATGCAGGCCGCCGTCGCGAGCCCGCCACGAAGCTGGCCGTGAATGCGTTCACGTTGAAGCGTTAGCGGAGACGCATTCCGATGGCAGCTGCCCCCCAGAATCGGCCCATGCCCGACCGCACCTCCCGCCAGCACCTGCCCCTCTGGGCCTTCCTGGCGCTGACGGCTGCCCTGCCCGCTGGCGCGCAGGAGCCACCGGTCGTGCGGCTGGCCACCAACATCGAGCGCAGCTATTTCCCGCCCGCCGAGGCGCTGCTGCGCAAGGCCTATGCGTCCATCGGCCTGCAGGTCGAGTTCCTGCCCTGGCCACTGCCCCGCACCCACGTGGAATTGCAGAGCGGCCGGCTGGACGGCGTGGCCATGCGGGCGGACGCCTACTTCGAGCAGGCGCCGTTCCTGCGCCGGGTCGACGTGCCTTTGCTGCAGCTGCACGTCTTCGCCTACGGCCGGCCGCCCTGCCCGCAGGCACTGGCGCCGGAGGAGCTGGGCAAGAGCCGTGTCACCTACCAGCGCGGCATGGTGGCAGCCGAAGCCCTCGTGTCCGACTCGACGCGCGTGCCGGCCAACACGCCCAGCGACGCCTTCCTGAACCTGGGCGCCGGCGCGGCCGACTACGCGCTGGTGTTGACCACGCCATGGATGGCCGAAGTGCCGGTGGACACCCGGCAAGGCTCGATCTGCCGCATCCCCACGCCGTTGACGCGCACCCAGCTCTTCCACGGCGTGCACGAATCCCACGCCGCCTGGGTGGTGCCGCTGGAGCAGGCACTGCGCCGCATGCGCGAGCGCGGCGAGATCCAGCAGGCCTGGGTGGATTACGAACGCCTGATCGGCGGCGACAACAACCGCCTGCAGGCCCAGCCCGGCCGCAGCCTTACGCTGACACCGGCAACGCCAGGCTCTGCGCCGGCACGGCCACCGCGATGACGGGCGGACAGCTCAGCTCTTCTTGAACCCGACGTAGGCCACGCCGATCACCGAGCCTCGGCCGTCCTTGATCGGGCTGTAGCAGGCGTCGAAGCGTTTGCCCAGCACTTCCACTTCGCCGCTGAAGGGTTGGCCCCGGCTGATCAGCTCGTAGGCCTTGGCCCGAGCCAGTGGCGTGCCCACGCCGCGCGTGCCCTCGGGCGTGAGCACGTTGGTGCTGATGCGCACGAACTCGTCGCCGACCTTCACGAACACCGTGGCCGTGGCACCGGTCTTTCGCTTGATGTCGTCCACCAGCTCGTAGTCGTTGTTCAGCTTGCGCGCGCCGAAGTACAGGCCAGGCACCGGCTTGCCGCCGGCCTTTTCGGTTCCCCGCAGCTCAGGCGCGCCCAGTTGGGCCAGGCTCGCCAGCATGTTGGCCATGAGGGCCTGGGGGTTGCCGGCCTCGTGCAGGCGGAAGAACGCGACGGCGCCGACGAGTTGCTGCGCCTGGTCGCGCAGGCTTTCGGCAGCGGCAGCGCTCTGCTCCACCAGGGCGGCGTTCTGCTGCGTGCTGCGGTCCATCTGGCCCACGGATGCGCCCACGTCGCTCACATGCTGGGCCTGCGCGGCGCTGGCGGCGCTGATCTCGTTGACGATGCGGTCGACCTTCTGGATGGCGTCCACCACCTGCTGCATGGTCTCGCCCGCGCCGTCCACCTGCCGCGAGCCCTGCTGCACCTGCTGGCCGCTGTCGGAAATGAGCTGCTTGATCTCCTTGGCCGCGTTGGCGCTGCGTTGCGCGAGGCCGCGCACTTCGCCGGCGACGACCGCAAAGCCGCGGCCCTGCTCGCCCGCGCGGGCCGCCTCCACCGCGGCGTTGAGCGCCAGGATGTTGGTCTGGAAGGCGATGCTGTCGATGACGCCGATGATCTCGGCGATGCGGGCCGAGCCGTGGCTGATGGCGTGCATGGTGTTCACCACCCCGCCCACCACGGCGCCGCCGCGCTCGGCCACGCCGCAGGCCGTCGTGGCCACGCTGCTGGCATCGCGCGCATGGTCTGCACCGAGCAGCACCTGCTGGCGCAGCGTCTCCATCGCACCGGCGGTGCGCTGCAACTCTGCGGCCTGCAGCTCGGTGCGGTGGGAAAGGTCGGTGTTGCCGGTGGCGATTTCGGCGCTGGCCATGGCCACGCTCTCAGCGCCCTCGCGCACCTGGGCTACGACCGTGATCAGCCGCTGCTGCATCTGCGCCAGCCCCGCCATCACGCTGGCCTCGTCGCCGGGCCTGACGGGCACGTGGTGCGTCAGGTCCCCCTGGGCGACGTACTGCAGCTGCTGAGCCACCACGCGCGGCTCGCCGCCCAGCTCGTGCAGCAGGGCGCGCGACAGCACGACCGCCACTGCCACGATGGACAACACGCTGGCAACGAGCAGGCTCCAGATGAGGGCCTGGCCCAGTGAATAGAGTGCCGCCGCGCCAAGCGCGGCCGTCAGCACGATCAGCCAGCCGAACGCCAGCGCCAGCTTGCGCGGGGTCGACAGCCCGGCCTGACGTTGGGAGGCACTGGCGCCCAACCGCTCCGCGTTCAACGGCATGTCAATGTTTCTTGCACTCGTCCAGGGCAACGAGCGGCATCGCCGGCAGCGTCAAAAAAGCAGGTCTGACCATCAAAGTCTCCGGGTGACGTCGCCTGCAAGCAAAACAGCGAAAGCGGTTAGCGTTGTAACACCTGGGGCTGCGGCTCAAGCCAAGGCAAGGCGAGAACCTGCGCCAAAACGGACACCGCGATGACCGCAGGCTGTTTGCCCGCCACGCCGAGCACGCCGATGGGGCAGACGACGCGGGCCAGGTCAGCCTCGGTGAAGCCCCGGGCTTCGAGCCGCTGACGGAAGCTCGCCCATTTGGTGCGGCTGCCGATCATGCCGATGAAGGCCAGGTCGCCCTGCTCGCGCTGGCGCTTCAGGCAGGCCGCGACGATGTCGAAGTCTTCGGCATGGTTGTGGCTCATGACGAGCACGGCCGAGCCGGGCGCCAAGTCGTCTACGGCGTCGGCCGGCGGCTCGCACACCTCCTGGCGCCAGCCGCGCGCGGGAGGCTCGCCGGGGAACTGGCTCTCGCGGCTGTCGATCCAGTGCAGCGCCAGCGGCAGGTCGCGTGCGATGTGGGCGATGGCCGCGCCGACATGACCGGCGCCGAACAGGGCCACGCGCCGCTGCGGGGGCTGGGGCAGCCGGGTGGCCAGGTCTTCTCCCGCGGCGACACGCTCGAAGCGCAGCCAGACGACGCCGCCGCAGCACTGGCCCAGGCTGGGGCCGAGCGGGTAGCGCACCTCGTCGGCCAATTCACCGCCGGCCAGCGCGGTTCGGGCTCGGGCAATGGCGTCGAACTCCAGATGGCCGCCGCCCACGGTGCCGGTAAGGCCGTCCGGCGTCACCGCCATCCAGGCACCCACCTCGCGCGGCACGCTGCCGGTGCTGCGGGCCACGGAAACAAGGATGCAGGCCGCCTCAGCCACGCTGGGCCTTTCTCTTCACGCGCAGCCGCTTGAAGCGCAGGAACACGCCCAGCCCCAGCGCCGCCAGCGCGCCGCCCAGCAGGAACTTGCCCATCGCGACGGCAAGGCCCGCGCCGCCCCAGGCGCCGACGTTGGCCAGCCCTTCGACCACCGCCAGGGCACCGTCACCGAGGCTTTCACCCCAGCCGGAGCGCTTCAATGAAGGTTCAGCTGCCACGGTAGGTCGAATAGCTCCACGGCGAGGCCAGCAGCGGCACGTGATAGTGCGAGTTCTCGTCGGCGATGCCGAAATCCAGCGGCACCTCGTCCAGGAAGGCCGGCTCGGGCAGCTTCCCGCCAAGGGCGCGGAAATAGGCCGCCACCTCGAAGACGAGTCGGTAGCGGCCGGCCGTGAAGGTGGCGCCCTCCAGCAGGGGGCCGTCGGCGCGGCCGTCGGCGTTCAGGTGCAGGCTGCGGAGCCACTTGGGGCCCTCAGCGTCGAAGCGGTAGAGACGCACGGCCATGCCGGCGGCCGGGCAGCCATTGGCGGTGTCCAGCACATGTGTTGTCAGTTTGCCCATCGGAACTCCATTGCTGATTGCAGCTTGATGCAAAGTGTAGGGATGAGCACGCCCCATCAGCCGCGGTATCCCCGCGACCTCGTCGGCTACGGCGAGAACCCGCCCCACCCGCAATGGCCGGGCGGCGCCCGCGTTGCGGTGCAGTTCGTCCTGAACTACGAGGAGGGCGGCGAGAACTCGGTGCTGCACGGCGACGCCGGCAGCGAGCAGTTCCTGTCCGAGATGTTCAACCCGCCCAGCTTCCCGGCCCGGCACCTGAGCATGGAAGGCATCTACGAATACGGCTCGCGCGTGGGCGTATGGCGGCTGCTCAAGGAGTTCGAGCAGCGCGCGCTGCCGCTGACCGTCTTCGGCGTGGGCATGGCGCTGGAGCGCCACCCGGATGTGACCCAGGCCTTTGTCGAGCTCAACCACGAGATCGCCTCCCATGGCTGGCGCTGGGTTCACTACCAGAACATCGACGAAGACACCGAGCGCGCCCACCTGGCCCAGGCCATGGCGAGCCTGAAGCGCCTGACGCTGGGCCGCGACCCGCACGGCCTGGGCTGGTACACCGGCCGCGACAGCCCCAACACCCGCCGCCTGGTGGCCGACTTCGGTGGCTTCGAGTACGACAGCGACTACTACGGCGACGACCTGCCCTTCTGGCTGCAGGTCAAGAAGACCAACGGCGAACTCGCGCCCCACCTCGTCGTGCCCTACACGCTGGACTGCAACGACATGCGCTTTGCCCTGCCCCAGGGCTTCAGCCATGGCGAGCCGTTCTTCGAGTACCTGAAGGACACGTTCGACGTGCTCTACGCCGAGGGCGCCGAGGCGCCCAAGATGATGAGCATCGGCATGCACTGCCGGCTGCTCGGCCGCCCGGGGCGCATGCGCGCGCTGCAGAAATTCCTGGACCACATCGAGGCGCATGACCGCGTGTGGGTGTGCCGCCGGCTGGACGTCGCGCGGCACTGGAAAACCGTTCACCCCTTTGACGCCAAGACGGCCTTCGTCTGGGAATGATGAAACTCGACGACCTCAACAACGCCAGCGCCGCGGACTTTGTCGCGCTGCTGGACGGCACCTACGAACACTCGCCCTGGATCGCCGAGCGCGCCGCCGCGGCCCGGCCATTCAAGTCGCTGGCCGCGCTGAAGGTGGCGCTGGCCCGCGTGGTGCGCGAAGCCAGCGTGGCCGAGCAGCTCAGCCTGATCCGCGCCCACCCCGAGCTGGCCGGCAAGGCGGCCGTGGCCGGCGAGCTGACGGCGGAGTCGACGAACGAGCAGCAGAAGGCCGGCTTGACGGCCTGCACGCCCGACGAGTTCGCCAAGCTGCAGAAGCTCAACGCCGACTACAACGCCCGCTTCGGCTTCCCGTTCATCCTGGCGGTGCGCGGGCCACGCGGCACGGGCTTCACCCGCGCCGAGATCATTGCCACCTTCGAGCGCCGGCTGCGCGCCCACCCCGATCTGGAGCGGGCCGAATGCCTGCGCCAGATCCACCGCATTGCCGAGATCCGGCTGAACGACAAGTTCGGCGTCGAGCCCCGGTTGGGCCAGCAGCTCTGGGACTGGGCCGCCGAGCTGGCCGCGCACAGCGAGGCCGAAGACTTCCTGACCTGCACCTACGCCACGCCCACGCACACGGCCGTCGCCGAGCAGCTGATGACGTGGATGCGCGACTGCGGCTTCGATGAAGTCAGCCGCGATGCGGTCGGCAATGTCGTCGGTGTCTACAACGGCGCCGGTGATGTCTCCACACAAAAGCGCCTGCTGACCGGCAGCCACTACGACACCGTGCGCCGCGCCGGCCGCTTCGACGGGCGGCTGGGCATCTTCGTGCCCATGCTGGTGGTGCGCGAGTTGCACCGACAAGGCAAGCGGCTGCCGTTCGGTCTCGAGGTCGTGGGCTTCTCCGAGGAAGAGGGCCAGCGCTACCCAGCGGACTTCCTCGGCTCGAGCGCGCTGATCGGGACTTTCCAACCTGCATGGCTGGACCAGACCGACGCCACAGGTATCACGCTGCGCGACGCCATGCAGGCTGCGGGCATGGCCGGCACGATGGAGAGCATTCAGACCGCAACGCGCGATCCGAGCCGCTACCTCGGCTTTGTCGAAGTCCACATCGAACAAGGCCCGGTGCTCGACAGCCTGGACCTGCCGCTGGGCATCGTCACCAGCATCAACGGCAGCCGCCGCTACACCGGCGAGATCGTCGGCCTGGCCAGCCATGCCGGCACCACGCCCATGGGCCAGCGCCGCGACGCGGCCGCGGGCGTGGCGGAGCTGATCCTGTTCACCGAGCAGCGGGCCGCCGCAGCGCCCGACGTCGTCGGCACGGTGGGCATGCTGGAAGTGCCCTCGGGCTCCATCAACGTCATCCCCGGCCGCTGTCGCTTCAGCCTGGACCTGCGCGCGACGACCGACGCAGCCCGCGATGCACTGGATACCGACGTGCGCGCCAAGCTCGACGAGATCTGCCAGCGCCGCGGCCTGAGCTACACACTGCAGCCGACGTTGGCCGCCAACGCCGCGCCGAGCGACACCGCCTGGCAATCGCGCTGGGAGGCCGCCGTCACCGAACTGGGCCTGCCCCTGCACCGCCTGCCCTCAGGTGCAGGCCACGACGCGATGAAGATCCACGAACTGCTGCCCCAGGCCATGCTCTTCGTGCGCGGCGGCAATGGCGGTATCAGCCACAACCCGCTGGAGTCGGTGACGGTGGATGACGCGGAGTTGGCGGTGCAGGCGTTCCAGGCGCTGGTACAGCGGTTCAGCTGAATCCATGAACCACCTCAGCACTCGGCTCGCGACAGACTGGTCCGATCCACCAGCACGTCCTGCGTTATGGCAGCGTCTGCTGAAGCAGGCGCTGCCGGCCGCGAATCCAGATTTCGAGCAACTGATTCCCCGGGTGCGATGCTGGTGGCTTGAGGTTGACGAGACTGGGATGCCACAACGAGAAATCGGTTTCGATTCAGAAGGCGCTGTTCTCTTTGCCGCGCCTTTCGATCACAACATGGGTTTCTGGACGGACTCCGACATGACGTTCTTGCCGGCCGA
Source organism: Roseateles sp. GW821-FHT02E12 (assembly GCF_059421665.1). Lineage (NCBI taxonomy): Bacteria > Pseudomonadati > Pseudomonadota > Betaproteobacteria > Burkholderiales > Sphaerotilaceae > Roseateles > Roseateles sp. GW821-FHT02E12. The sequence continues at coordinate 636,990 of NZ_JBWKVK010000005.1, read as the reverse complement.
CAACGAGCCCGTGAGCGCCGATGACTTTGAGACCACCTGGAGCGACTTCGTTGGTCGATGGAACCCGCTTCGCTAGCCGCAAGAACTCAAGGAACAAGCCCGATGTCATCGCTGGATCAAGAAATTTCCAATCACTTCGCCGACGAAGTCCGCTTCCTGCAAGCCCTCGTCCGCATTCCCACCGACACCCCGCCCGGCAACAACGCGCCGCACGCCTACCGCACGGCCGAGCTGTTGGCGGAGCTGGGCTTCGAGGTCGAGAAGCACACCGTACCTGCCGCCGAGGTGCATGCCGCCGGCATGCAGTCCGTCACCAACCTCATCGTGCGCCACCGTTTCTCCGAAGACGGCCCAACCATCGCGCTGAACGCCCATGGGGACGTGGTGCCCCCGGGCGAAGGTTGGACGCATGAACCCTACGGCGCCGAGATCGCAGACGGCAGGCTCTACGGCCGCGCGTCGGCCGTCAGCAAGAGCGATTTCGCGACCTACACCTTCGCGCTGCTGGCCCTGAAGAACTCGGGGCTGAAGCTGAAAGGCGCCGTCGAACTGCATTTCACCTACGACGAGGAATTCGGCGGGGAGCTAGGCCCGGGCTGGCTGCTGGCCCAAAGCCTGACAAAACCCGACTACCTGATCGCCGCCGGCTTCAGCTATCAGGTCGTTACGGCCCACAACGGCTGCCTGCAGATGGAAGTTACCCTGCATGGCCTGGCCTCGCATGCGGCCTACCCGAGCACGGGCATCGACGCGCTGCAGGCCGCCAACAAGCTGCTCACCGCGCTTTACGCCCACAACGACGTGCTGAAGATGCGCCGCTCCGAAGTGACCGGCATCACCCATCCTTATCTGAACGTGGGCCGCATCGAGGGCGGCAGCAACACCAATGTCGTGCCCGGCAAAGTCGTCATCAAGCTGGACCGCCGCATGATTCCGGAGGAAGACCCGGTGGCCGTCGAGGCCGAGGTGCGCGCGCTGATCGAGAACACGGTCGCGCAAAGCCCAGGCATCAAGCTCGACATCAAGCGCCTGCTGCTCGCCAACTCGATGAAGCCCCTGCCCGGCGCCGCGCCACTGGTGGCCGCGCTGCAGAAGCACGGCCAGGCGGTGTTCGGCGAGGAGATTCCAACCTCGGGCACGCCGCTGTACACCGACGTGCGCCTCTACACCGCCCACGGCATCCCGGCTGCCATCTACGGCGCCGGGCCGCGCACGGTGCTGGAGAGCAATGCCAAGCGGGCGGACGAGCATCTCGTGCTGGACGACCTGAAGCGCGCGACCCAGGTAGTTGCGCGCGCTGTCGCCGAGCTACTGGCCGCCTGAGGCGGCGACTCTCAGCATCTCGCGGCGCTCGGCCAACTCGGCCGGCGGCCATGGCCCCCAGGCTGCGCGTGGCGGCCACGGCGTGCAGGTCGGTGCGGCGCAGCTCCATCAGCAGGACCGGCAGCGCCGGCTCGCCGAAGGAGGCCAGCACGACGGCGTTGTTGTTCAGCTTGCCGAGGTCTTCCTCCTCGGTGAGCTTTTGCAGCAACGCGAGCATTTCCTTGGTGTAGCTCAGGTCGAGCAGGCGCCGCTTGATGGCCAGGTCCACCGAGTCCTTGATCCAGAAGCCCAGCACCAGCACGACAATGCGGGCGATCAGCTTGGGTGGCGAGGGGGTGCGGCATCCATGGGCGCGGTGCCTGCCGCCCATCACGCCGCACACAACTCCAAATCAGCTACGCGTTTGCCCGGGCGGCCGCGAGAGCCGCGTTGACGTGCTCGAGGACGAAATCCAGGCTGCCCTCGCCCCAGCCGCGCTGGGTGGCCGCCACGGTGGCGTCGGCCCGCACGACGACTGTGTAGGGCAGCGACCCCGGCTTGGCGAAGGCCTTGGCGGCGGCTTCGTCCGGGTCGTAGGTCAGCACCATCTGAGTGGCCTCCGACAGCGCGCGGTGCAGCTTGCGGAAGATCGCCTTCTCTTCCACGTTGACGGCGATGACGCGCAGGCGATCCTTGCTTGTGGCGCCCTGCAGGCGCTCCAGCACGGGCAGCTCGTTGCGGCAATGCGGGCACCAGGCGGCCCAGAAGAAGACGACAACGGGCATGCCGGGGTAGTCGGCCATGCTCACCACCTTGCCATCCAGCGTCTGGCCAAGCGATGCGTCGGGCGCGACGCGCGAGAGCGTCTTGGGCTTGGCGGCCTCGTCGGCCGCCTGCGCGGCGCCGCTGCCCAGTGCAGCGAGGCCGGCCCAGGCCAGCAGGCCGCGGCGGTGCAGTTCGTCGTTCATGAATCTCCCTGGCGGGGCGCGTGCAGTGCCCGCGCCGAGAGCATCTTAGGCAGCGGGGCTGCTGCCCGACGTTACGGCTTGTGCGAGCGGTCAGGCCGCCTGTTGCTTTGCGCGGCGGCGCAGCACCGCCCCGGTCAGGCCCAGGCCCGCCAGCAGCAGCGCGCCGCTGGCCGGTTCCGGCACGGCGGTGGCGTTCAGGTAGTCCTGCAGGACCTGCGACGTGAACTTCTGGTAGCCCGGCTGGGTCAGGATGTTGGTGTTCAGGTTCCAGCCGATGGCATCGAACAGCGCCAGGTCCTGGGCAGTCACGATGCCCTCCTGGCAGAGGCCACCAGTCGGGTCCATGACACCGATCTGCAGCGTCGAGATCGTGCAGGTCACGCCGTCGTGCTGGCGAGGAGCCTCCTGCCAATGCGAGGTCTGGAATCCGTCGGCGCCGTTCGCGAAATCCGAACGGCCGAACACTTCGCTGACACCGCCGTCGATGGAGAAATACGGCGAGCCACCCCAGAGCATGCTGAAGGCGCCGTTCTGGTAGCGGAACATGTCCGTGTTGGCCGGCCGCGAGGCGTTGGTCGAGTTGGTGCCGACGTTGCTCGTGAAGCCCAGCGCGTGGCCCATCTCGTGCACGGCGACGCTGACGAAGTCAGACGACACGGTGCCGAAACCGTCACGCGTGTCGAAGTCAAAAGGCCGGGCGCTGTTGAAGGTGATGGTGGCGTCGATCGAGCTCGCCGCGCCGGCGTACAGGCCCAGCGCCTTCTGCAGCGCGGTGTTCAGCGTCACGTTGGCGTTGGCGAAGGTGGCCAGGTTGCCCGTTGCGATGAGGTCCAGCGGCGTGGACGCATCAGCCGTGATGGCGGTGCGCCAGGCGGCCTGCGTCTTCTGGCCGGACGAGCTGGCCGTCTGGCCCAGCGTCGTGGGGGCGAAACCCACCGTTGTGAAGCCCACGTTGAAGTTCAGCGTGACGTTGTCCGTCAGCACGGACTCCCAGTACGCGGCCGCGGCGGAGAACCCGACGTAGGCTGCGGTGCCCTGCTCGACCCCACCGGTGTTGATGAGGTTGATGGTGAGCGCATGAGCACTCGGGACGGCCAGCAGCACGGTGGACGCGCTGGCAAGGACTTGGCGCAACTTCATCGGGATCCCTTGTGGAGATTTGGGCAGGCCAGTTACCCCAACTGACATGGAAGACATGCCGGTTACCCCAACGGCACTCGGCGGATGCTAAGCGCACCTTCGTGCGGCAGCAATGCGGACTTCGTCCCACGAGCCCGCGACAGTGTCAACCCTGAGCCACCTAGAATCTCTTGGCTCGTGACCGCCCTGCCCCACGCCCACGCCCGCCGCCAGACCTGGTGGCTGCTGGCCGTGTTCGTGCTGGCCATGCTGGCCCCAGGTGTCAGCGCCGCGCTGGCGCATGCACGCGGCGATTTCTCGGCCTGGCAGGACATCTGCCGGGCACCGTCGGCCAGCTCTGCGGGCAAGCAGAGTCAACCCGCGGAGCCCGGAGGCGCCGGGCTCAAGCTGCTGGCCCAGGGCCATTGCCCGGCGTGCCATCTGAGCCACGCCGACCTTGCCCCGCCGCCCGTACCGACGCTGGCGGTGCTGCGCGAGGATGTGGTGCTGGAGGCGCCCGAGCGTTTCTGGACCGCACCAGTCACTGCCCACGCCTGGCGCCCTGCCAGTGCGCGCGCCCCACCCGGGCTGATCTGAGTCTCCCGCGCCGCCGGGCCGCCCAGGCCTGACGTTTGCCGCCGCCCACCCGGGCGCCGGCCCGACTCCGATCCAGCCCATCCATGAACAAGAAGACTGCCCTTGCGCGCGCGGCCGCCGCCTGCGCCGCCCTGTACCTATTGCCCGCCCTGGCCCAGGCCTGCGACGACTGCGACTGCGACGACGCGCCGCCCGCCGTGCTGGCTACCGCTGCCGCAGAAGACGCCACACCCCGCGCCAGGCTCGGCCTCGTGCGCGTGCAAGGCGCCGCGCCCAGCTCGCTTCCCACCAACATCCCCACCACCCGCGAGACCGTCACGCGCGAGGAGATCGAGCGCAGCATCAACGCGACCGACTCGGAAGACGCGCTGAAATACCTGCCCAGCCTGCTGGTGCGCAAGCGCTACATCGGCGACTACAACCACGCCATCCTGTCCAGCCGCGCCTCGGGCACCGGCAACAGCGCGCGCTCGGCCGTCTACGCGGACGGCATCCTGCTGTCCAACTACCTGGGCAACGGCGTGGGCGGCCTGAGCTTCCCGCCCCGCTGGGGCCTGGTGACGCCCGAGGAGATCGAACGCGTGGACGTCATGTACGGCCCCTTCTCGGCCGCCTACCCGGGCAACTCGGTCGGCGCCGTGGTGGACTACGTGACCCGCATGCCCACCAGGTTCGAGGCCCATGCCAAGGTTGGTTATGTGTCCCAGCCCTTCGAGCTCTACAACACCAAGGCCACCTACCGCGCGTGGGCAAGCAGCGCCTCGGTGGGCAGCCGCGAAGGCGATTTCAGCTGGTGGATCAACGTCAACCACACCGACAGCGACGGCCAGCCGCTGACCTTCGCGACCCGGCTGCTTTCCACCAACGTCACCGGCACGGCGGGCACGGCCGGCACACCGGTCACCGGCGCCGTGCCGGGCCTGAACAACGCCAACCAGCCCTGGCTGCTGCTGGGCGCGGGCACCACCTACAGCACCCACCAAGACCACCTGAAGATCAAGCTCGCCTACGACCTCAGCCCCACCGTGCGCGCCAGCTACGTGCTGGGCGCCTGGCGCAACGACGCGGACGGCAACTCCGAGAGCTACCTGCGCAACGCGGCCGGCCAGCCGGTCTACGCGGGCGCCATCAACATCGACGGCAAGCAGTACGCCGCGCTGACCGGCGGCGACTTCGCGCTGACCCGCGAGAAGCTGCTGCACCTGATGCACGGCGTCTCGGTGAAGAGCCGCACGGGCGGTGAATGGGACTGGGAAGTCGCAGCCAGCCTCTACGACTACCGCCAGGACGACAAGCGCCAGAACGCCGCGTCCAACCCGCAGCCCGCGGCCCAGAGCGGCGGCGCCGGCACGTTGGCCGACGGCAGCGGTACCGGCTGGCACACGCTGGCACTCAAGGGCATCTGGCGCCCGGCCGACACCAGCCACGTGGTGGACCTGGGCCTGCAGCAAGACGGCTACAAACTCAGCTACGTCACCTCCAACATCACCGGCAACTATCTGCAGGACGGTGCTGGAGCCCTGGCCAGCAACGTGCGCGGCAACACCCGGCTGCAGGCCGCGTACGCGCAGGACGCCTGGCTGATCAGCCCCGACTGGAAGGCCGTTGTCGGTCTGCGCGCCGAAGCCTGGAAGGCCACTAACGGCCGCACCGACTTCTCGGCCACCGCCGGCCAGAGCTACGCAAGCCGCAGCGAGAACTTCCTGTCGCCCAAGGCCGCACTGTCCTGGCAAGCCGCGCCCGAGACCGTGCTCAAGGCCTCGGTCGGCCGCGCAGTGCGCACGCCCACCGTGGCCGAGCTATACGGCGCCACGTCCACTACCAACTCGCAGTACATCAACGACCCCAACCTCAGACCCGAGAAATCCTGGACCGGCGAGCTGAGCGCCGAGCAGGCCTGGGGCCCGCTGCAGTCGCGCGTGACGCTGTTCGCTGAAGAGACGCGCGACTCGCTGTACTCGCAGACCGCGTTCGACGCCGTGGCCAACCGCAACATCAGCCGCGTGCAGAACGTCGACAAGGTCGGCACCACCGGCCTGGAGGCCACGCTGGCCGCGGTCGACTGGCTGGCCAAAGGCCTGGACCTGTCGGCCAGCCTCACCTACACCGACTCCAAGATCAAGGCCAACAGCGGCTTCGTCGTGACGCCGGGCGACGCGGTGGGCAAGTGGCAGCCCAACATCGCCCGCTGGCGCGCCACCCTGCAGACAGGCTGGCGCTTCAACGACGCCTGGACTGCCAACCTCGCCGCCCGCTACAGCGGCCCGCAATACCGCACACTGAACAACGCCGACGTGAACGGCCATGCCTACCAGGGCGTCAGCAAATTCCTGACCGTCGACCTGCGCGTGCGCTGGAAGATCGACCGCCAGTGGAGCGCCGCGGTCGGCATCGACAACCTGAACAACGACAAGTACTGGAACTTCCACCCCTACCCGCAGCGCAGCACTGCAGCCGAGCTGAAATTCGATCTATGAAAACACTGTTCACCCCGGTCCTGCTGGCGCTGGCCGGCGCCGCCCAGGCCCACATCACGCTGGACCAGCCCGAAGCTCCGGCCGGCAGCAGCTACCGCGCCGTCTTCAAGGTGGGCCATGGCTGCGAGGGCGGCGCGGCGACGAAGGAGATCCTCGTCACGCTGCCCGCGGGCTTGCGCGGCGCCAAGCCCATGCCCAAACCCGGTTGGACGCTGACGACCCAGCGCCGGCCGCTGAAAACGCCCTACGACAGCCACGGCAAGCCCGTCACCGACGAGCTGGCCGAGGTGCGCTGGGCGGCCAACGGCGAGGCCGACTACCTGCCCGACGCCTGGTACGACGAGTTCATCCTGCGCGCCTCGCTGCCTGCCGAGGCAGGCGAGCTGTGGTTCAAGGTGCGCCAGGTGTGCACGACGGGCGAATGGAACTGGGCCGACATCCCGGCCGCGCCGACCGACAGGCCGCGTGCGCCCGCCGTGCGCCTGCTCGTCAAGCCGTTGGGCAAGGAGGCGGCGCCGCACGCGCACTGACGGGCTGGCCGGTGCGCCGGCGCAGCCAGGCGGCCAGGCCCAGCAGGCCGGCCAGCATCAACGCGCCTTCGCCCGGCTCGGGCACCTGCGCGATGACCAGTTGAAAGCTCAACGCTTCACCCGCGCCAACGCCGTTGGACCGCAAATTGAAGGCCAGATAGGGCGCTGCCGTGTCGCGCACGAACGCCGTCGCGTCGAAATAGGCGATCTCGCCATAGGTCGTGACCGCAGCCATCTGCAGCGTGCCGAGCCAGTGGCCGGCCCACATGTCGCTTGCGCCGAGCGACACCTCCGTGCTGCCGTAGCCGTAGACCTCGACGGTGTACGCCGCAACCGGAGGGGCGCCTCGGGCCAGCGCCAGCCAGGCCTGCCCGACGCCGCTGCCGGCCACGCTGCCATCAAACTTGGCGAGGGCCTGCGCATTCGCACCCAGCCAGGTGGGGTCGTTCTCGGCAATGCCGCCACAAGCCGCGCAGGTATAGAAAGTGCCCTGGCTGAACGGGTCCAGCCGCCAGGCCGACGATGGCGGCACTGGGACCGGAGCGGGGGCAGGCGTAGGTGCGGGGGCAGGCGCCGGACTGGGAACCGGCGCGGGTGCCGGGCTTGGTGCGGGTGACGGCGGGCTGGGCACTGGTGCGGGGCCAGGTGAAGGCGAAGGGCTCGGCGCCGGTACGGGCGCGGGTGCAGGCGGCGTGGGTACCGGGGCGGGTGCGGGCGGCTGGGCCGACGGCAGCGGCGGCGCGGGCGGCAGCATGTCGCGCGTCGTCAAGCCACCGTTGCCGGGAGAAGGCCAGCCGATCGGCCCCGGCGCCACCTGCGCCCAGGTCGTCGTGCCGGTTGCGCACAGCAGCGCTGCTGCAACGGCCGATGTCGTATTTTTCATGGCTCCCCCTGACGTTCTTGGCAAGAGTCTCCCTGTCCATGAAAACCGGCCGATGACAGCGCCTGGGCCGAATGGCTCATCCGGGGCATGGTGCAAGCAGGCTTTGAACCGGAAAAACAGCCCGCAGCCCGCGCTGATCGCAGCTTCGTTCCCGCGCCCCAACGCGATGATTCAGCCCGTCACCAGTGCATGGCCCCCGGCAACGTTGCGGCCCCTGGCGAGGCGGACAAACGCGAACCGCCCGCGACGAAGAGCACAAAGATTCAGGCCCGCTCGCATCACGCCCGCCGTGTTGCCCGCGACCGGCCACCTGCGCTGTGATGCACGCCGCAGCCCTACGCACCCTCCACGGTGTGTCCCGGGCGGCGTGAAGCGCTCTTGCGCCCCGACCGGCTCACGCCGGGCGGGGCTTTGTTTTGCCTTCTCGACGTCAACGCATCGCCACGATGCCGCCCTCGCGCGAGGGCGCCAGCAGGAAGAGACCCGCCTCGTTGCGGTCACCGCTCTTCACCTGCACGTCCACGAGGCAGGTCTGACCCACGTCGGTGGCGCGTACCAGCCGCGTGTGCCGCGGCTGCGACGAACGGCCCAGGCGCTCGATGAGCTCGCGGTAGACCGCCACGCGGCCCGCCTCGCCGCCGGCGCCCAGGCTGCCCTCCATCGTGAACTGCGCCGTCAGGCCCCAGGCGTCGCTGGCGTTCCAGCGTGCATCGAAATCGTCCAGCCGCCGCTGCAGCGCGGCCGTGTCCTCGCAGGTGGAGGCCGCCGCATGGGCGTCCTCGGAAAACGCCAGCGCGGCGGCGACGACGAGGCAGAGGGCGGACAACAGGCCCAGGCGGGCGGGGGTGATCAGGGTCATGGAAATCTCCTTGGGTTTCAGGCTGTGGGGCGGAGCGATCAGGGATGGGCAGGCGCCAGCGGCTCGGGCACCTTGTTGCGGATGGGCGGCAGGCTCTTCAGGTAGGCGAACATGGCCTGCAGGTCGTCGTCCGTCATCTGGCTGTAGACGGGGATGGGCATGGGAGGCAGCACCGGCCGGCCGCGGCCGAGGTGGCGGCCGGTGCGGATGGTCTGCACGAAGTCGTTCTCGCTCCAGCGGCCCAGGCCCGTCTCCATGTCCGGCGTCAGGTTGGCCGTGAAGCTCACGCCCCAGGGGCCGGAGAAGGCCGTGGCCGTGACGGCGGTGACGGCCATCCAGGGGCCCGGTGGCACGGCCACCGGCGCCGTGATGACGAGCTGCTGCGGGTGGCCCGACAGCAGCCGCGTCATGTCGGGCTCGGGGCCGTTGGCGCCCATCTTCAACGGCGTGTGGCAGTCCATGCAGCCACTGGTGTTGACGAGGTAGCGGCCACGCTCGACGCGGTCGGAAGCCTGGGCGGCGCCGGCCAGCAGGATGAGAAGGGGAAGCAAGGCTTTCATGGGATCTCCGGGTTGAAGTGACGGGCCAACAAAGCCAGGCCCTGGGCGTCGATCTCGCGGGTGCCCAGGGGCGGCATCTGCTGGTAGGGGTTTCGGGTGCCGGCGCGCTTCAGCACCTTGGCCGCGTCCACCGGCGCGGGCGGCTGGCCGACGTCCAGCGCCAGGCGCAGCGGCACGGGCACGCCGCCGTCGAAATGGCAGTGCGCGCAGTTGCCGTGCAGATAGCCGCGGGCGGCGTGCTCGGCGGGGCTGGCGGCGGGGAAGTCCGGCGCCTGCAGGCTCCAGGCGGCGGGCGCGTTCTTGAGCAGGCCCTCGCGCACCAGCGCCGGCACGGCGGGGCCGAGCTGCAGGGCCGCAAAGCCCAGCACGGGGCTGCGGGCGCCGGCATGGCAGGCCATGCAGTCGCCGGTGGAGGGCACCTCGTAGCGGCGGCCGCCCGGCAGCGTCAGCACCAGGCCGCGGACCGGGGCGCGCACCGCGTCGGCACCGGCCCAGACGTAGCTGGCGCCTTCCCAGCGGCCGTCGGCGCCGAGCACGAAGTGGCGCGTTTCCACCGGCCGGCCGTCGACGCTGAACTCCTTCCACAGCCGCGTACCGGCCGGGAAGCGCCAGGCATCCGGCTGGCTCGCGTCCACCTGCGCGCCGGGCGGCAGCGCGATCCAGCGCCGCTTGGCTGCGCCGTCGGACCACAGCGCAAAGCGTGGCTCGAAGGCGCGCACTGCGGCTTCATCAAGGCCGGTCTGGCTCAGGCGCTCGGGCAGCTCGGCGCGAGCGGCCAGGGCGGCGGTGCAGAGCAGCAGGAGGGCGAGGCGGGGCATGGGTCGGCACTGTGCCGAGCGGCCCGGCGCGCGGCATCGCCCCGACGGGCCAGCGCGGCGGGCCGCGAGGAGCCATGACTGAGGTCATGGCCATGGCCCACCGGCGATGGCCCATCAGGGCGATGGCAGCGGCGGCTCCGCTCGGAACACTGGCGACCATCCGGCCCACCTTGGCGCCGGCCCAACCCGGAGCCTCACCATGACCACCGCCCCCCGCCTCGACCTATACGCCCACATCCACAAGGCCCTGCGCCTCTTCATGACCGACACGCTGCAGCAGCTCGGCCGCCTCGACGTCGACGACCCGCTGGACCTGGCCGCCGGCCTGGCCCAGCTGGACGCGCTGCTGGACGCCGCCAAGCACCATGTCGACAAGGAGAACGCCTTCATCCACCCGGCCATCGAGGCCCGCCGGGCCGGCGCCAGCGCGGCCATCGAGGTGGAGCACGAGGAGCACCTCGACACCATCGCCACGCTGCGCGCGGAAAGCGCCGCGCTGCGCGCCATGCCGTCAGCCGGTGCCGCCCAGCGCCTGTACCGCCGCTTCGCGGCCTTCGTCGCGCACAACTTCGAGCACATGAGCGTGGAGGAGAGCCGCCACAACCAGGCGCTGTGGGCCAGCTACAGCGACGCCGAGCTGATGGATCTGCACCACCGCATCCTGGCCAGCATCGGCCCGCGCGAGATGAGCGAGACGCTGCGCTGGATGATCCCTGCGCTCACCCCCGCCGAGCGCGCCCTCGTCGTCGGCAGCCTGCCGCCCCCCGTGCAGGCGCCGGTGCTGGCCTCGGCACGGTCGCTGCTCAACGACACGGCCTGGGCCAAGCTGAGCCGGGCGGTGGGTCAGCCCAGCGTGCCGGGCCTGGTGACCGTTTGACGGTCGCGCCACCACGCGGCCGCCTCGCCGCGTGAGTTCAGGCCCAGCTTGTCGAGGATGTTGGCCACGTGCCGCTTGACGGTGTGGGGGCTCAGGTCCAGCGCGCGGGCGATGTGCTTGTTGCTGGCGCCGGCGGCGATCTGGGCGATGACCTCGGCCTCGCGCTGGGACAGTCGGTCGTCGACCGGCGCGGCGCCTTCGGTGGCCATGGCCAGCGTGGCCGGCCGCACCGCGTCGGCCCAGCCGCGCAGGCGGGCGACGTCGGCCGGCTGCAGCAGGTCGCCCCAGTCCTCGGCGGCCATCCGCAGCAGCTCCGGCGTGGCCCACATCAGGCCGCCGGGCTCGCGCCTGGCCAAGGCCGGCGCCAGGGCCTCGGCCGCGGCGGCGCGGTCGCCACCTTCCAACAGGGCCACGGCCAGGCGCAAGCGCGCTTCGGCCAGTTGGCCCAGCAGGTCGCCACTCTCACCATCGGCCAGCAAGCCGTGCCAGGCCGCGATGGCCTCGTCGCGCCGCCCCTGCAAGGCGGCGAGCTGGGCCTGCAGGCCGATCAGCGGTCGCGGCCGGTGCGGCATGACGAGGTCTGGCAGGTCGGCGCCCACACGCACGAGGCGCTGCAGGCCGTCGGCCAGCGCCTCGCGGTCGCCCACGGCCGCGGCCATGCGGGCCATGAAGAAGCCGGCATGCCACTGCCCCCAGGCGCCATAGCCCGGCACATGCTCGGCCAGGCGCAGCCGCATCAGCTCCAGTGCCTCGCCGTGGCGGCCGGCGATGAGGTCCAGCATGGCGTGCAGGGCCTGGCCGTGATTGCGCGCGATGACGAGGCGGCCGAACCAGGCGGCGTCGGCCTCGGCGCGGGCCAGCAACTGCTGCGCCTCGGCCAGGCGGCCCTGCCAGAACAGGTTCCAGGCCTGGGCCATGTGGGCGTTGACGCCGAAGGGCAGCGGCCGGTCGCCCAGCACATGCATGGCACCGCGATACCAGCGGTCGGCCACCGGCGCCATGCCGACGCAGCTGATCTGGCGCGGCGGCGGCGAGCCGGTGTACCAAGCCTCCAGCGAGGCCGTCTGCAGCAGCTCGGTGACGAGGGCGTCGAACAGCGGCGCGACGGCGTCGAAGCGGCAGCTTTCCAGCGCGTGCCAGGCGCGGCCCAGCAGCGTCATGCGGCGCAGCTCGCCGCTCAGCGCAAACGGGTCGAGGTCGCGCAGCAGCGCCTCGGCCTCGTTGAGCCGGCCCTGGGCGATCAGCAGGATGCTGCGGTGGGCGCGCGAGGCCCGCAGGCCGGCCTCGTCGCCACGGGCCTCGAACAGCACCTCTGCCCGGCTCAGATGCCACTCGGCCTGCTGGGCTTCCCACAGCACCCACAGCGACAGCGCCTTCACGCGGTGCAGCTCGGGGTTGGCCTCCGCAAAGGCGGGGTCGAAGCGCTTGGTCAGGTCCAGCAGGCCCTGCGCGCCGAGGTGGTTCATCAGCAGGGCGCCGTCTGCCAGCAGCAGCTCGGCGGCACGCTCGGGGCGACCCGCGGCCAGCAGCAAGCCCTGGCGGCGCAACGCGTCCGTCTCCAGCAGGGCAGCGCGCTCCAGCAACTGGCGGTGCAGTTCGGGCTGCTCCTGGCGCAGGCGCTGCTGCAGCATGTCGCGGAAGAGCTGGTGCAGCCGCAAGGTGTGGGGCGCGAGGTCGACGACGGTGACGAAGAGGGCCAGTCGCTCCATCTCGGCCAGCCAGCCGGCGGCGTTGGCGTCTTCACCGAGGGCCTGGCAGCGCGCCACGTCAAGCTCGTGCAGCACGCTGGTGCGCAGCAGGAAACCGCGCAGCCCGGGCTCCAGGCGGTCCAGCACCTCGGCGGCGAGGTAGTCGAAGGTGGCGCGGTCGATGGCCGCGGGCAGGCGCTGGCCACCTTGGTTGATGCCCAGCGCCAGGCGCAGGCCAGCGGGCCAGCCCTGGCAACGCTCGTAGAGCCCGGCCGCCGCGCTGTCGTCCAGGCCCGCGGCCTGGGCCAGTTGGGCCACCTCGCCACGCACCAGCGCCAGCTCGGTGGGGCCCAGGTCGGCCAGCTCGCCGGCAGCGCGCAGCCGTGCCAGGCGCAGCGCCGGCTCGTGGCGGGTCGACAGCACCAGGCGCCAGCGCTCGCCCATGCGGGCCAGCCAACGGTCCAGGAACTGCAGCGAGGCGGGGTCGACGAGGTGGTGGGCGTCGTCCAGCACGATCAGCCCACGCTCGACCTCGCAGGCTTCCAGAGCGTTCAGCATCGCGTCGGCCACGGTGACGATCTCGGCGCCGCCGCGCAGGGCCGCGTCGCGCAAGCCCTCGGGCGCCGTGCGCCAGGGCGGGTCATAGGGTTCGAAGGCGGCGAACAGGCAGTCCAGCAGGCGGCCCAGATCATCGCCCTCGTCCAGCGTCACCCAGGCAACGGCGCTGTCTTCGGGCACATCGGCCAGGGCCTGCGTGAGCAGCGCCGTCTTGCCGTAGCCGGCGGGCGCGCAGATGAGCAGCACGCGGTGGGTGTCGAGCGCGCGCTGCACCGTGGCAAGCAACGCCGGGCGCGGCAGCAGCAGGCCGGCGCGCGGGCGCGGCGCACGGGTCTTGGTGTGGGCGAGAGCCATGGACGCGAATGCTAGACCACCAACTTGAGGGGGTGCATCAGGCCTTGCCGCTAACGATTGCCTAACGGTCGCTTCCGAGACTGGCCTCCAACCTGATCGGAGACCCCACCATGAAGCTCGCTCGACTGCTGCTGCCGCTGATCCTCGCCACGGGCATGGCCCAAGCCGACCAGGGCGTGAGCCTGGCCAGCGGCTACACCGACTTCACGACCTGGCAGCTGTACGGCAGCGCCACGGCCAACAACTTCACCCCGGGCAACGGCTTCACCTACAGCGACCTGGTGCTGACGTCGCCAGGCACGGGCGCTCAGGGCGGCGCCGGCTTCGCGCCAACGGCCATCACGCTGGACTTCAACCAGGCCTTCGCCTTCGACTTCCACTTCTTCATCCCCGTCAGCCAGCAGCTGCGCGGCGATGGCCTGACCTTCACACTGAGCGACGCGACCGGCGTTGGCGGCGCGGGCTCGGGCCTGGGCTACGACGGCATCAGCTCGGCCAGCGTGGCCTTCGCCATCGACACCTTCCACTTCAGCGGCGAACCGGTTTCGCCCAGCCTGCAGATCCTGTCGGGCGGCTCGGTCACGCCACTGGCCTTCACCGAAACCGGCTTGGGCGACGCCATCCGCGACCCCGATTTCCAGTGGTACGCCTCGGTGCAGTACACGCCCTCGGGCCTGAACGACGATGCCGGCACGCTGACGGGCACGATCGACCACCTGAACCTCGGCACGTTCAGTGTCAGCGCCCAGGTCAGCTTCGCCGACCTGGGCCTCGTCGGCCTGCCGGTGTTCTACGGCTTCACGGCCGCCAACGGCCTGGCCACCGACGGCCACTTCATCACCTCCGCCGTGCCGGTGCCCGAGCCGGGCATCTGGGTCATGATCCTGGCCGGCCTGGGTTGCCTGAGCTTGCTGGCGCAGCGGCGCCGCTCGCGCTGACGTTGCAAGCCGGCGCTCCATTTCGGCAAAACCGGACATCGCGCCCGCGCCGTCTCCCCAGCCGGTAGGGCGCACGCCTTCATTCACGGCATCTCCCCCTAGGAATCGGGTTCCTCCTCGCGACGCGCCGGCCTAGATTGCAGCGGCACGTCACGCATCGCAAGGAGGCCCCGTGAAGCCCGCAAACCATTCCTCTTGGCACGCCGCCCTGACACGCGCCTCAGTGACTGCCCTGCTGGGTCTGCTGGGCGGATTCACCGCACCATCGGCCAACGCGGTGCCTTGCGACAGCGGGACCTACTGCAGCCCCAGCGACCCCGGCGCTTACCGCATGCACTTCGACGTCACGAGCACGACGCCCGTGGCGATCACCCAGATCGTCGACATGTGGGGTGGCAGCAAGGCCGCCGACGGCCAGGGGGTCTTCAACTTCGGCAGCCCACCGAGCCTGGTGACCGGCAGCGGCCGGCTGGATGCCGGCATCTGGCTGGGCGAGGATGCCCATTTCCTGCTCGGCATGGCGGGCCCTGACCTGGTGATCATGATGAACCCGGCCACGGCGGCCCTGATGACGGGTCAGCCCTTCGACTACCTGATCAACGGCATCCCGCCGGTGGCGACACCCAACCCGACGCCCTTCACCGGCGCGGAAGCCTTCATCATCAATCGCCTGACCACGCAGCCAGCCGAGTGGGATCACGACATCTGGAGCCTGTTCGACACGATCTACCGCCCCGCTGCCCTGGACCCGACGGTGCTGATCGGCCCAGGCCCGCACGCGACGGCGGTGCTGATGAGCTTCACCGATGGCAAGGTCCTCGGCACCGTGAACATCAGTGTCAGCCCGGTGCCCGAGCCGGGCAGTTGGGCCATGGTGCTGGCCGGCCTTGCCTGCCTGGCCCTCATCACCCTGCGGCGCCGGCACGCGCGCTGAAGCTGATCCGTTAGGCGGGGTGGCCGTCGCAGCGCGGTCACAGTCGCTCGCCATGCTTGTCGCTTCGCCGGGGCCGTCGCCGCGGCACTCAGCGCGAGGTTCAGCATGGGGCGTCCCAACAAAGTCCAGCCGGCACTGTCCGGCAGCAGCCGCCGGGAGTTCTTCAAGCGCTCCGGCGCCGGTGCCGTGGCCCTCGCCGCCACCGCGCCGATGCTGGCAGCCGAAGCCGCCGTTGCCGCCTTGCGCTTCGACCACGGCGTGGCCAGCGGCGACCCGCTGGCCGACCGCGTCATCCTGTGGACGCGCATCACACCGGCCACGCCGCGCCCGGCGCTGACGCTGACCTACGTCATCGCCACCGACCCCACGCTGACGCAGGTGGTGCAGCGTGGCTCCACCAAGACCAACCCGGGCCGCGACTACACGGCCAAGGTCGACGCCGCCGGTCTGCAGCCCGGCACGACCTACTACTACCGCTTCAGCTGCGAGGGCGTGGACAGCCCGGTCGGCCGCACGAAGACGCTGCCAACGACCGGCGTGAACAGCCTTCGCTTTGCCGTGGTGAGCTGCTCCAACCACGCCTACGGCTACTTCAACGCCTACGCCCGCGTGGCCGCGCGCGCCGACCTCGACCTGGTCATGCACCTGGGCGACTACCTCTACGAATACGGCGCTGGCCAGTACGGCAATGCGCGCACGCCCGAGCCGGCCAACGAGATCGTCTCGCTGGCCGACTACCGCCAGCGCCATGCCCAGTACAAGCGCGACGCCGACGCCCAGGCCCTGCACCGCCAACATCCGCTGATCGCCATCTGGGACGACCACGAAACCGCCAACAACGCGTTCAAGACCGGTGCCGAGAACCACCAGCCCGCCACCGAAGGCGACTGGGCGGCACGCGTGGCCGTGGCCCTGCAGGCCTACTACGAGTGGATGCCGGTGCGCCCGGCCGACGTGAACAACCTGCGCGACAACCACCGCAGCTTTGCCTACGGCGACCTGGCCGAGCTGCTGATGCTGGAGGAGCGCGTCAGCGCCCGCTCCGAGCAGCTCACCACCGCCGTGCACGCGACGCCCTTCGGCGCCGGCTTCGCCACCACCGACCCCGGCTACGGCGACGCCAGCCGCACACTGCTGGGCGACGCCCAGGAGGCCTGGCTCGTCAACCGCCTGCGCACGACGCCGGCGCAGTGGAAGCTGCTCGGCCAGGGCGTCATGTTTGCCCAGCTCAAGGCCCCTGGCAGCAACCAGGCGACCGACCCCGGCCTGTACTTCATCAACAGCGACCAGTGGGACGGCTACGAGCCGGCGCGCAACCGCGTGTTCGCTGGCATCAAGGGCGATGCCGCCAACCCGCAGGTCAACAACGTCGTCGTGCTGACCGGCGACATCCACAGCAGCTGGGCGGCCGACCTCACCCCCAACCCCTACAACCCGGCCGCCTACGACAAGGCGACCGGCGCCGGCTCGCTGGCCGTGGAGTTCGTCGGCACCTCGGTCACCTCGCCCGGCATCGACAGCGACACGACGGGCGGCATTGCCGGTGCGATCAAGCTCTACAACCCCCACTACAAGTACGTGCAGCTGACCCGCCGCGGCTACATGGTGATGGACGTGAACCGCGACCGCGTCGTCGGCGAGTGGTGGTACGTGGACACGGTGGCCAGCGCCAGCAACATCGAGACCTTCGCAGCCGCGTTTGAAGTGCGCACCGGCGAGAACCACCTGCGCCCCTCCGCCCAAACCACGCCGCGCGCCAACCCGCCGGTTCTGGCTCCCTGACTCGACAAGGAATGGACATGAAGAAGCACCTCCTCGCGCTGGCCCTGGCCGCGCTGTCCCTGGGCGCCCAGGCCGCCGACCTGACGTTCTCCGGCCAAGCCGTGAACCACAACGACAAGGTCGTCATCGACTTCCAGGTCGCCGCCGGCAGCACCGTCAGCCTGTGGACCGACTCCTGGCAGTCGGGCCTGAACTTCGACCCGCAGCTCTTCCTGGCCAGCGGCGGCGTCATCGTCAACATGGACAACGACAGCGGCAGCCTCGTCAGCGCTTCAGCCGGCTACTACGACGCGGGCCTGCAGTTCACGGCCATCGCCGCGGGCAGCTACCGCCTGGTGCTGAACGCCAGCTCCAACGACGCGCTGGGCACGACGCTGCCCCAGGGCTTCGTCTACGACGCCGATGCACCGATCAAGCTCGCGGACTGGAACCAGCCCGGCTATGACATCAACGCCAACGACCAGAAGGGCGGCTTCTGGCAGCTGCACCTGAGCGGCGTCGAGCAGGCCGCCGTCGTGCCCGAGCCCGCCGGCTGGGCCTTGCTGCTGCCCGGGCTGCTGGCGCTGGGCCTGGCCGGCCGCCGCCGGCGCTGAGTTAGTTCGGCAGGCGCCGTAGCAAGCGCCTGCCCGCCTTCCTTTGCCGTGACGAGGCCTCCATACTCCGGCCGGTGCGGGAACTCGAACAGATCCTGATCCTTTTCGTGGCTGCCGTGGTGCTGGCCGCCACCGCGCGCCGCGCCGGTGCGCCCTACCCCGTCTTCCTGGCCATTGGCGGTGCGCTGCTGGCGCTGATCCCAGGCGCCCCCAGCGTCAGCCTGCCGCCCGACCTGGTGTTGGCCTTGTTCGTGGCGCCCATCCTGGTCGACGCTGGCTACGACGCCTCGCTGCGCGACCTGAAGGACAACTGGGCGCCGCTGGTCAGCCTGGTGGTCGTTGCGGTGGGGCTCACAACGGCGGCGGTGGCCGTCGTGGCCCACGCCCTGGTGCCGGGCCTGCCCTGGGCCGCGGCCATCGCGCTGGGCGCCATCGTCGCGCCGCCGGATGCCGTGGCGGCCACGGCGGTGCTGCGGCCACTGCACCCACCGCAGCGCATCCTGGGCATCCTCGAGGGCGAGAGCCTGCTGAACGACGCCAGCGCGCTGCTGATCTACCGCCTCGCCGTGGGCGCGGTGGCGGCCGGCGGCTTCTCGGTGCAGGCGGTGGCGCCGACCTTTTTGCTGGCCGTGCTGGGCAGCCTCATCGCGGGGCCCGCGCTGGGCTGGCTGGCACAGCGCCTCTTCGAGCGCGTGCAGCACATTCCCACGGCCATCATCCTGCAGTTCATCGGCACCATCACCGTCTGGCAGTTGGCGGAACACGTCGGCCTGTCGGGCGTGCTGACCACCGTGTGCTTTGCCATGACGCTGGCGCGCACGGCACCGGCACGCATCCCGGCCCGCGTTCGCATCCCCACCAACGCGGTGTGGGCCACGGTGGTGTTCGCGCTGAACATCTTCGCCTTCATCTTCATCGGGCTGCAGCTCCGGCCCATCCTGATGGGGCTGGAGGCGCCGGCGCGAGAGCAGTACCTCGTTGTGGCTGCCGCCGTGCTGGCGACGGTCATCCTCGTGCGCATCGTCTGGCACATGACCTTCAATGCGGTGGTGCGCTGGCGCGACCGCCGCCACGGCTTCAACCCACCGCGGCCCATGCTGCGGCCCACGGTGGGCAGCGGCCTGGTGATTTCGTGGGCCGGCATGCGCGGCATCGTCACGCTGGCCGCGGCGCTCGCGCTGCCCGAGGGCTTCCCGGCCCGCGACTTGATCGTGCTGACGGCCTTTCTCGTCGTGCTGGGCACGCTGCTGATCCATGGCCTCACGTTGAAACCGCTGCTGCGGGCGCTGGACCTGCACGACGGCAACCCCGTCGAGCACGAGGAGCACGCCGCGCGTCATCGCATGCTGGAAGCCGCCTTCGCGCAACTGCCGGCCGACGGCTCTGCCGCCGTGAGCCTGGTGCGCAAGAACCTGAAGATGCACCTGGGCCGGCCGCTGCACGAAAGCGGCAGCCCGTTCGCCTCCTTCGGCGCCGAGTACGACGACCGCTACCGCGCCGCGCTGCAGGCCGCCCGCCAGGTGCTGCTGGCACTGCGCAACGCCGGCGACATCGGCGACGACGCCTTCCACACGCTGGAGAACGACCTGGACTGGCTGGAGGTGTCGGACCCGCTGCGAGCAGCGAATGCGGACGCGACGGAGTAGCGGTTTCCAAGCAGCCCCAGGTCAGCAAGCCACCCCGGCTTTGCATTGACAGCGAATCAGATTCGTGTTAACCCTAGCCCAGGTGTTTGGGGCCGCCGCATGGCCGCTCGCCACGCCAAGCCGGGCAGTATGGCGGCGCCTTTCAACCCTAGTTCGGAGAAGAATATCCAGGGAGCTACTTAGGAGAACCGCCGTGAATCAGATCTCGAAGCAGTTGAGACTTTGCGCTGCAGCGTTTTCTGTCTGTCTGCCCGTTTCGGGTATGGCAGCAGTCATATTTGAAGCGGAACCCAACAACTCTCTCGCTGCCGCCCAGTCGGTCGATGGTCATTTCAGCCTGGATTACAGCCCCGATATTGGCAACGGCACGCTTGTCGACAATACCTCGCTGACCATACCGCACGTGACAATAAAGGGCACGGGCGACGGCACCTTCGACTACTACTCTTTCTATTTTCCCGGGGCGGGCAGCACCTTTGGTTTTGTGGTGCTGGATATAGACCACACGTCATCGACTTTCGATTCGCGCGTGGCGATTTGGGCCGCCGACGGCTCCTCGCTGGGGCACAACGATGACTATGATTATCGCGGCGGTGCGGACGGCAGTGTTTTGAATTACAGCGGCACGATGTCGTACGACTCGCTGATGACGACCTATCTCACCGCACCAGGGGTTTATATCGTTGGCGTGGGGAGATTCGGCGCCAGCCCAGTAACTGGTGGATATACGGGCGGATTTGTCGACGCCGAACCTCAGCTCGGTGATTTCTACACCCTGCAGATTTCAGTGGAGAACGTGCCGGTGATTCCTGAACCGGCTACGTCGGCCTTGCTCGGCCTGGGTGCGATCGCCCTGCTCGCCCGGCGCGCTCAGCAGTTGGGCTTGAAGTTGGTGCCGCAAGCGGCATCAACCTGAACGCAGCTCAGGACGTTGCCAGAGGATCAACGAAATCAACTGCCTGGGGGGTGTTTCTTTAAAGGTCACTGGCGCATGCCTACCAAAGCACCGGCCCGCCCGCCCTTTGGCGAGACAGGCTGCGCCCCAAGTTGCTTGCGATAAAGCACCCGACAGCCAGTGCGACCGGAATGGCTACGAACCAGAGTGGATTTGCAAAGCTCACAAATCCAATTGAGGCGACAGTCCCGCCCCCAGCAAGGGTCGCAACTGCGACGCCAGCACGAAACAAGAAGGAGAAACGCCTCCGCGGATGATCATGCTCCGGCTCAGCGCCGCGCATTGGCGGCAGTTGGCTGGGCGGAAAGAACCTCATCAGCTGGTTCCCGTTTATTGAAGCCGCGTAATCTCTGCATCGAGAACGTGAAGCAGACGATTTGCTTGGTGTGTACTCAGGACTTGGCGTTGAAGCATGAGAAGGGCGCTTTCAACTTGTGCTGCCAAGTCTTCGATTCTTGCGTAGGACTTGTCGGGGGTGGCGGTTAGGAGCCTGGCTTGGCAGAAGAGATCCGACGCGGCGTTTGAAAACTGGCCTTTGCTCGCCTGGGTTTCAGCATTCGGCGGCTCAGAAATAGCTGAGGCAAGACTGGTATGCAGCGCTCCCAAGGTGGAAATCAAGCGCTCTCGTTCAGCTTTCAGCGCGACTGGCGAGGAAGCAGCGAGTGACAAAAGATCGAATAGCGTCCAGAGCACGATCGTTCTTCTTTGTGCGGCCTAACGTTCGAGATAACCGGACTGCGGAGGCGGGTGCCGCTTGGCCGCGGAAGAAAAATATAAACCCTGGCCTGGAGCGGCCAAGCGGTGGCCGCCGTAGCGGGTCCGGTTGAGCGATGGGTTAGGCCTCACCAAGCCAACACCCACCGCGGCTCGAGTCCGGAAACCATGCACCCACCAGGCACAAACTCGCCTCGCTCTGCGGCGGCCAGTCCATCGGCATTTAGCAACCCCATTCCCAGCGGCAACACTCTCGGGCAATCCTTCACGGAGCTCACGGCCACGTCGAACGGCGCTGACAACAAGAGCTGCAATCCGAGAAATAGCGCGACGCTAGTGCGAGGTGCTTGTGCTAGCCAAAGCAAAGCAGAGAAGACCAACCCGACCGCGATTGGCGCTGCAAAGGCAACTGAGGAGAACGCGATCTCGGGCATCGCTGCCAGAACGGCCGCGGCAGGCGGGCTCGCCGCGAGCGCAAAGAGCACCGACGCAGTGCGATGCGTGCAACCCCGTAGCGCTCGAAACATGACGACGACGGCAAAGAGTATCGAGAGCACGCCCCACGCCGGGCGCTGAAACATCGCAGCAAGCACGAACAGAAGCGCACAGGCGACAAGGCCCAGCGCAAGTGTTCCGGCTGTTCGGAGGCGCAGCGATGTCAACATGTGAGGCCTAACGTTGAAGCTGACCCGAGGACCGAGGCTTGCCGAGGGATGTCGGGTCGAGCGACCGATTAGACCGCGCTCGGAGCAAGTTAGTAATACTCCCAGTGCGGACCCTTTGTCTCGTTGATATCTGCGGCATAGAGGTTACCGATGTCTGATCTCATCTGCTTGCGAAGCCGATTTCTCGCGAGGAACACCTTGTCAGCCTGTTCCTCCGAGTAGTCTTGGCCATGGGCCGGATTCTTCGCAAGTGCTCTCCTCAACTCCCAATAGCACTCCGTAGTGTCTAGCGAGAAGAAGAGTGAAGTTGGGCCAGCCCACTTATTGAGCTCGTCCTTGAGCTCCTTTAGATGATCTGGATGCGCTAGGTAATGCGGCGGACCCAGCCTCCTTATCCTACTAAGAATTGAATACCCTTCCGGATAGTACTTAACTCTATTCTCATAAATTCTCTCCGAAAAGGCATGGGCTATGTCGTCGGCCTGCTTCTTCCGCGCATTTCGGAGTTGCAACCAGGTTCCGCCAAGACTTAGGGCAGCGACGAAAATAGATACTCCTGCTGCTATGAAGGCACTAGTCAGCGCGTCTGGCATATCAATTTCCTTGAGGTCGGAACACTAGTTTGGTGCGGTCTAACGTTTTAGCTCAGCGGACGGCGAAGCCGTCCGCTGCAGTGCAGGGTTGGGCAGCGTGACCGCGAACCACAACGATGCGCTACCGAGTTCGACTGGCGAAATGCTCGACGGTGCGTGCATAGAACCCTTCCCAACCTAGTGGTTCGGCAAAGCGTCTACGGACGGAACTCCGGACCTCTTCGGACTGCGCCATGAACCATTCTTGCCACGCGTACCAATATTCTTCGCCGCCGCCCACACGCCAACCTATCGAGCCGAGCGGAATCTTGGGGAATTTGAGCCACGGCGGCTCCATGAAGATGCTGTCCGTCATGCTGCTCAACGTTCGAGCTCAGCGGACGGCGGAGCCGTCCGCTGCAGCAAAGGGTTAAGGCGCTGGTGGTCGATGCAAAACACGCTCACTCCAGAGTCGTGAAAGCCGAGACGATACGAGCGCGAGCAAAAAGATGCCTACCCCGAGGACAAGCATGATGCCGCCATCGTCACCAGGGCGATCAAGATTCGGCACGAGGATGCGGAACACCCCGTATCCAACGCAGAACACAGCCATCGCAAGCAAGAACCTTGTTCGCCACTTGGTGACCTTTCCGCGGTGGGAAATTTGCTGGCGCCGATGAGCCTCTTCAGAAATTGCTTCGCGCTGTCGCTCTTGAGCATGCGCAGAAAGATCGTTGATGCCACGCTGCTTCAACTCGGCGTGAAGCGCAGCGGCGGCCTCGGGCACCAGTTCCTGCCGCAGCGCGAGTTCGATGAGGGCCTCGTCGTGCAGACGTTCGTAGTGTTGTGCAAACTGAGACATGAAATTCCGATGAGTCGAAGCGCCTTAACGTCTGGCATCAGCGGCGAGCGTAGCGAGTCCGCTGCATGCCGGGGTTAGGTCGCGCGTGAACCCGAGAGAAGGATCTCCAGGATGAGAGCCCGGACGTCGTCCTCGGAGACGGTGGGAAGTGCTTGCTCGAGGACGTCGAGAACGGGACCGTGCGAGCACTGCTGCCATATCTGCTCCAACGCGACCACGGCGAAGTAGTGGCACCCGAGAGTGTCGGGGGCGTGAGAAAGAAGGAGGTCCCGAAGAGCCGGCACCAGCACCGGGGAAGGAAAGTCCATGGCGCATTGCGACGCCCAGTACCGGACGCCGAGAAGCGGACTCTGAAGTGCAGATTGAAGATGTGGAACGACCTGCTCAGGCGTGTACTTGAGGAAGACGTCGTCCACGACCTGATAGACACCGAAGCCGGAGCCGTCGCCAAAGGAGTTGAGGAAAAGCGGAATGCACCTGGGATCAGGGTGCCGCACGAAATGGCACCGTACCGCGTCGTATATGTCAATCAGTTCGTCCGACAGCATGCCGTCGGCGGGGAGGGGCTGATGCTGAGCCAGGAAGTGAAGGGCGTCTTCTGTATCCATGCGCGTATGCGGGCATCGCGGTCTAACGTGTTCTGTGGAGACAGGGGCCGCCGCCTAGGCAGGAAGGCTGCGCCCTAGATCGGCACCGAATGGCGGATACAAGCAATTGATTTATCAACAACTTCCCCCCATCGACTGTACGGATGTACAGCATTAAATTTCCCGCAAAAGCGGCGCGCAGTTACAAGTTCTTGTTGAACAGAGGCGATGCCGCTGGAAGGCTCATGATGCCAGTCCAGTTGCCGGGCTTGCCACCTCGGGGAAACCTGCGGCCCCGGCCATCACCGAGCGACTTGCCGCCCCTGCGGTCCGCCCGCGTGCTCGATCAGTTGCGCGAGCGCTGCCGGCTCCTGCACTACAGCCTGCGTACCGAAGAGGTCTATGCCTAATGGGTGAAGGCCTTCATCCGGTTTCATGGGCTGCGGCATCCGGCAGAGTTGGGCGGACCCGAGGTGGAAGCCTTCCTGCCGCTTCTGGCCAATGACCGCTCGGTGGCACCGTCAACGCACAGCCAGGCGCCGTCGGCCTTGCTGTATTTCTATGCCAGGGTGCTCCAGGGCATGCAAAGCAAGCACCTGCTGCTGGCTCAGCTGCGGGTCAAGGCAATGGACTTTAGCCGGCACGCGCTGATCGCCCGGCTTCAGCGCTCCGCCAGCAACTGCTCCAGCCGTTGCTCCCGCAGCCCGTAGAAGCGCTTGATCTCCGCGATTTGCGCCAGCAGCTCCGGCCGGCGCGCGGCCAGGGCCTCGGCGGCCAGGCCCTGCGCCTTCACGGCCAGGATCATCTTGTTCTTGCTGGTGTGCTCCAGCGCGATGAACTCGAACACCTGGGTGCGGTAGCCCTGGCTTTCCAGCAGCAGCGCGCGCAGCGAGTCGGTCACCATCTCGGCCTCCTGGCCGAGGTGGATGCCATGCTGGAGCATGGGTCGCAGCACGGCCGGCATCGTCATCTGCGGGCGCAGCTCCTTGTGGCAGCAGGGCGAACTCATGATGACGCGGGCGCCGGATTGCAGGCCGACATGCAGCGCATGGTCGGTTGCGATGTCGCAGGCGTGCAGCGCGATCATCACGTCCAGCGGCTGCACGGCTTGGGTCCGCACGTCGCCCTGGTCGAAGCGGATGCCGGCGAGCTGTTCACCCTCGATGACGGCGTTGCACAGCCGCACCATGTCGTCGCGCAGCTCGATGCCGGTCACGCGGGGCTGCAGGTTGTGCGACTGCAGCCAGTCGTGCACGGCAAAGGTCAGGTAGCCCTTGCCCGAGCCGAAGTCGGCCACGCGCACGGGGCCTTGCAACTCGGCTTCGTCGACCGCCGAAGACAGGATCTCGACGAAGCGGTTGATCTGCTTCCACTTGCGCGCCATCGCCGGCACCAGCGCCGGTTCGGCCTTGACGAGATGGGTCAGTCCCAGGGCCGACCAGACCGGGTGGGCCATGTCCAGCGGGCGCTGCTTGGCCTTGTCGTGCGCGGCGGGTGCCGCGGCTTCGGCGGCTCTGTCTGCGTCCAGGCGCGTCACCCGCAGCGTCTCGCGGCCTTTGCGGCTGACGGCGAACTGCACCTCTTCCGAGGCGGTGTGCAGGTGGGCATTGCGAAAACGCGCGCCCAGCAGCGTGGCGATCTCGGCCAGGCCGGCCTCGGGCGCATGGTTCTTCGTGATGTCCTTGGTGCGATGCTTCCACAGGAAGCTCAGCGTCGGCTCACCGCGCAGGTCGACGAGGCGCACGGTCAGTCGCTCGACATCCTCGTCATCACCCACCGGGCCGGACAGCAGCAGCTTGCCGAACTGGCCGCCGGCCAGGGCCAGGCGGGCGAGGTGCAGAAAGCGCTCGTGGGCGGGCGCCGTGGCGGCCGGGGGCGGGGTGATCAGCGAGGTGAAAAGCGGGGCGGGCATTGCGCCGCATTGTCCCGGATCGAATCCCTAGGGCCTGTTAACACGGCGGCAGTAGGCTGCGAAGGCCCGCCGCCAGGGGCCAATCAAGGCGCGGCGCGCCGCCCGCACTGATGTGCGGGCCAGCGGTGCAACGCCGAGTGGCCCTTGGCGGCGGGCCTTCCCTTCGGGTTGTGGCCAGACAGGCCGCGCGCGGCGTTGCAAATCCTCGCCGGGCACCCAGCCCGGCTGCGGTTTGCGCCTTGCTCGCGGCCTGTCTGGCCACAACGCGACCTGCTGCCGTCGTGTTAACAGGCCCTAAGCCGCAGGCGCGAGGAACTGGTAGCCGATGACCCCCGCGTTGTAGATCGCATGGGTGAGCATGGGGGCGGCGAGGCTGCGGGCGCGCTCGTAGGCCACGGCGGTGAACAGGCCCAGGAAGAACACCGGGATGATGGACATCGGCGGGTGGACGATGGCGAACACGGCCGCGCTGGCGACCGCCGCAGGCAGCAGCGGCATCGAGCGGCGCAGGCCGCCGAAGATGAGGCCTCGGAAGATGAACTCCTCGAACAGCGGCGCCGCCAGGATGCCCAGGGCGGCGAGCCACAGGCGCAGCGAGGCCCCCGCGGCGCCCTGCGCCGGCAGCAAGTCCAGTTGCCGCATCGCCAGCAGATAGGCCAGGCCCAGCCCCGCCGCCGCCGCGCCCATGACGGCGCCGGTGCGCCAGGTGGATGCCAGGCGCGCCTCGGGCCCCAGCACGCGCGGGAGCGGCTGCGTGCCGGTGCGCCAGTAGACCAGGCGCACCAGGCCGTAGGTGATGGCGCCGGCCCCGACGAACGAGGCCAGCAACCCGGCCCCCAGCATGCGTGGCCGGATGGCGAACCACAGGGCGGCGATGACGATTTGGAACACGAGGAAGGCCATGGCCGCGATCAGGCCATCCGCCGCCGACGTCCTGGCGGGCGGTGCGGCGACGGGGTCGAGCAAAAAGGGCAGTTGATCCGACGCCTTCTGCCACAACGCCATCGCCAGCAGCGCCGCCAGCAGCGCAATCTCAAGCGACTGCCACCACTGCGCGGCCCAGATGCCGTAGACGTAGAAGCCGCTCAGCAGCATGAAGAGGTAGAGGTACCTCGGGCGCACGCGCGCACCCTGCTCCGTGGCGAGCGGGTCGCTCGCGAACACGGCGAGCGCCACGGCGATGACGGCGTAGATGGGCACGCCGGCCAGGGCCAGCAAGGCATGGCCCAGGTAGCGCCAGTTCTCGTGGCCCGACACCAGCGCGCCAGGCACCAGGATGAGGAGTGGATAGGCCAGTGCGAGCACCGCCCAGAGCTGCGCCTTCTCCTTGAGCACGCTGCCGATGCTGCGAGGGAAGGTGTAGAGCAGCCACAGCGCACCGCCCTCGGTGTTGAGGGTCTGGAAGGCCGAGAGCATGAGCATGTAGCTGGCGATGCCGAAGGCTGCCGACGCGACCAGGGCCGGCGGGCCACCCCAGAGCTCGGCAATTGCCGAGAAGCCGCCGTTCATGACCACCTGGCTGCCGATGATGACGACCGGCAGCAGCAGGGTCTGGACGAGGAAGTTGCGATCCCGCGCCAGCAGGCGCAGCTCGCGCCGCTGCACGGCAGACTTGATCAGCATCGCCGCGCCAGCAGGCCTCGAAGGCTCGGACGCGGCGGCGCGGCCCACGGTTTCGCGGGAGCCTCCGGCCAGCACGCCGTGGCGCAGCTGGTGCTGCATCCAGGCCACACCCAGCGCCGCCAGCGCCAGCACCTGCGCCAACGCCCCGAGCATGAAGAGCAGGCCATGGCCCGCATCGGCGGCGTTGAGCGCCTGCACCACCAGGCCCGGCGGCGCCCACACGGCCCAGGGCGGCAGGGCCGTCACCACCGCCGCGCCGTATTGTCCACCGCCGGGTGATGACAACGACAGGGCGAGGTACATGCCCACCATGCCCAGCACCGACATCAGCGCCTGCAGGTTGCGCAGCTTGGACGGCGCCAGCTTCAGCCGCAGGCCGATGTCCACCAGCGAGCGCCCGAGCGCCGAGAGCGAACACAAGGGAATGGCGGCCGCCAGCCCCGCCAACGGCGCCAGCCACCAGCGCATGCCCGACAGCCAGGCCAGCACGGTGCACAGCGGCAGGAAAGCGATCAGCCCGAACGCGCTGGTGAAGGTGCGCTCCACGAGCCTTGCCCACAGCAGCGTCGGCATGGCGATGGGCAGGGTGACGAGCCACTCCATGTCCCACTCGGGTTTGGCCAGTTCGCGCGCGCCGAGGTCGTTGAAGATGGACATCACCAGCAGCAGCGTCGCCAGGCCCGCCGTGGCCTGCAGCAGCTCGGGGCTGAACGGGCCTCGCTCCAGCGCCTTCCACCGGTGCGTTTCGCCGGCCCTTGCTGTGCCGCTGGCCTCATCGGTCTGATCGGCGTGATGCACCTGATGCGCTCTCGGCGACGAGGTCGGCAACAGCGGCGGCGGCACGTCCACCCGATCGTGCAGGTGGATCACGCTCTGGAAGGCGATGTTGCCGAAGGTGAACAGCATGAACAGCGCCACGAGCATGCCCAGGATGGGGCCGGCCAGCGCCTTCTTGGCCGTGCCGGTGCGGCCTTGCGAGGCCTGGGTCTGCACCTGAGCCTGGGCGGGGGCTGGCACGGCGGCCTTCTTCTTGCGTGTGAACGACAGCCGCCCCACCATGCCCAGCAGGTTGTAGAGGCGGCGCGCCCGCAGCCGCGTCAGCAGCCAGAACATCTGCGGGGCGCTCGGCGCAGCCCGTGTGCACCTCATGGCTGCGCCTCGTGCTGCTGCTGCGAGGTGATGTGCAGGAAGGCGTCTTCCAGCGATCCATCCTGGCCGGAGGCAGTCAACTGTTGCTTGATCTGGCCTGGCGTTCCCACGGCCGCGAGCTGGCCTTTGTGAATGATGCCGATGCGCGAGCACAGCCGCTCCGCCATGTCCAGCAGGTGGGTGGACACGAAGATGGTGCAGCCTTTCGCGGCCAGCGTGCGCAGGCGCTCCTGCACATCGCGTGAGGCGCGCGGGTCCAGGCCGTTGATCGGCTCATCCAGGATCAGCACCTCGGGCTCGTGGATCAGCGCGCAGGCCAGGCCGAGCTTCTTCTTCATGCCCAGCGAGTAGTTCACCGCGTACTCCTGCGCGTCCTCACGCAGGCCGAACTCGTCCAGCATCTGATCGGCGCGTGCCGCCGCTTCTCGCCGCTGGAAACCGTGCATCTCCGCCACGAACTGCAGGATCTCCCGCCCGCGCAGGTAGTCGTAGAAAGTGGGCGTGTCAGGCAGATAGCCCACGTGGCGCTGCACCTCGGCGCGCTGCGCGTGGCAGTCCAGGCCCTGAATCAGCACCTGGCCGCGGCTGGGCACCAGGATGCCCATCATCATGCGGATGGTGGTTGTCTTGCCGGCGCCGTTGGGCCCGAGGCAGCCGAACAGCTCGCCTCGCTCCACCGTGAGCGAGAGATTGCGAACGGCGTCGAACGCGCCGTAGCTCTTGCCGAGATTCTGAAAGTCGATCAAGCGGGGCCTCCCTGTCGCGCCGCCGGCCTCGGCGGGGCAGGCCGGTACGCGCGCGTTGCAGTTGTTGTTCGTCGCTCGTCATTTTGACGGGCGCGATCAACGCGGCGGCAAAGCGGGGGCGGCGCGACGGAAGGCCGGCAGGGCTCAGCGCGCGCGCCGGCGCTGGCTCCAGAGTCCGATGAAACCCATGCCGGCCAGCAGCAGCGCCAGGCTGTGAGGCTCGGGCACGGCAGCCGTGACTTGCAGCGGCTCCCAGCTCATGGACACCAGGCCCAGGCGCTCGTCGGTGACGACGCCGGGGATCATGTAGCTGGGCCAGCCCTTGCTGTCGAAGCTGAAGAAGCGCACGCCCTCGTCGTTCTGGCTGAAGGCGGCCATGTGCCAGAGCGTGCCGGTGGCCAGCTCATATTCCAGGCCGGCGCGCTCGCTGTAGCCCAGGCTGAAGGACTGCACGGCGCGGTTGCCCGACCAGTTCAGCTCGAACCCGGTCAGCTCGTAGCCGTAGAGCCAGCCGTCGTCGTCGAGGTCGCTGCCGGCGAACTGGCCGCTCAGCGTGGCGCCATCGGCATAGCCGCCTTGTTGGAACTGGAAGCTCTGCGCCTCGGCAGGCTCGACGAAGGCGGCGGCAGCCAGGGCGACAAGGGCGGTGAGGGCGAAAAAACGAGGTGCGGACATGACGGAACTCCATCGGGGGTTGAGGAGTCGTCATGCTGCCGATCGGGTCGCGTTGCCGCTTCGCCCAGGAGAGCCACCTCCCGTGCCATCAGTGATGGCCCGTTGGGGCCAACGAGGTTTCAGTTCAGGCGTGCGTCGCCAGGCCGCGTGTCTCGGCCGCGTCCAGGTGGGGCAAGGTGTTGAAGGTGACGAGGTGGTGACGCTTGGGGTTGAACGCGAACTCCGTGACGGCCGAGTTGCGGATGCGCAGGTTCAGCTCCACAAACGTTTCGGGCGGCGTGGACAGCACCTGGCTGACGGCCGTCGCGATGGGGCCGCCGCTGGAGACGATGAACACCTGCTTGCCCACGCCCACCGCCAGCACGCGGGCCAACGCATCGGCCACGCCGGCGGCAAAGTCGGCGTGCAGTGGCATGCCCACGGGTGCCGTCTCGCCGCGCATCCAGGCCAGCAGGCCCTGGCGCAGCAGCCGGAAGTGCTGCTTGACGGCCTCGGGGTCGCGCGGCACCGCCACCGGCTCGGGGTGGACAGCGCGCACAACGGCCTCGCTGTCGTATTCGTTCAAGCCGGGCAGCGCGACGGCGGGCAGGGCCTCGCCATAGCCCTCGACGATGCCGGCCAACGACTGCGCATGCCGCTTCAGCGTGCCGGTGAAGACGGCGTCGAAGCGCTGGCCGCGTTCGCGCCAGTAGGCGCCGAGGTGGCGGCATTGCTCATGGCCCTTGGCGCTGAGCTGGTCGTAGTCGGCAGCGCCAAAGCTGGCCTGGCCGTGGCGGACGAGGTAGAGGCTTCCCATGGCCGTCATCATGAAGGGCCGAGGGGCCCGCGACTGTCGCGACAATGACGCCATGACGCTCAGACAAGCCACCCGCGACGACGCCGACGAGATCTGGCGCGTGCGCTACCTGGTCACCGAGAACCGCCTCACGCCGGGCCGGCTCGATCACGCCTTGCTGTACCCCTACCTGGAAGACTACGGGCGCGGCTGGGTCATCGAGCTGGAACCTGCCCCAAATCTGAAGATTGCCGGCTTCTCCATCGGCGACACCCGCGACGGCAACATCTGGGCGATGTTTGTCGACCCGGCGCTGCATGGCCAGGGTCACGGCCGGGTGCTGCACGACGTGATGGTGAATTGGTTGTTCGACCAGGGGCTGACGCGGCTGAACCTGGGCACCCAGCCCGACTCGCGTGCCGAGGCCTTCTACCGGCGCGCCGGTTGGCAGCCGACGGACGAGGGCCTGGATGCCCACGGCGACAAACGTTTTGAATTGCGCATCGAGGACTGGAAGCACCATGCTTGAAACCCATGTGATCGAGACCGGCCCCAACCCTGGCACGACCCTGATCGTGTTGCATGGCCTGGGCGCGGACGGTTATGACTTCGTGCCCATCTGCGGCGAGTTGGACCTCGGCCGCCTGGGCGCCGTGCGGTTCGTGTTCCCGCATGCACCCGAGCGGCCGGTGACGATCAACGGCGGCTACGTGATGCGCGCCTGGTACGACATCCTCGGCGCCGACCTCGTGAAGCGCGAGGACGAAGCCGGGCTGCGCGAGTCGCAGGCCGCCATCGCGGCCATCATCGACAGCGAGCGCGCGCGCGGCGTGGCGGCGGAACGCATCGTCCTCGTCGGCTTCTCGCAGGGCTGCGCGATGGCGCTGATGACGGCGCTGCGCTACCCCGAGCGCCTGGGTGGCGCCGCGGGGCTGTCGGGCTACCTGCCGCTGGCGGCGACGACGGCTGCCGAGCGCACGGCGGCGAACGCCGACCTGCCCATCTTCATGGCTCACGGCACGCAGGACCCGATCGTCGCGCCCGCCCGCGGCACGGCCAGCCGCGACGCGCTGCGCACGCTGGGCCACGAGGTGGCTTGGCATGACTACCCGATGCCGCATTCGGTCTGCGCCGAGGAGATCGAGGACCTCAACGCCTGGCTGCTGAAACAACTGGGCTGAGTTCCTGGGTTTGTTCGGTGCGCTGAGCACCGCGCGCCCCGGCGAAGATCGATGAGTCATGGAGCGCCTAGCTGAACAGATCGTTGCCTGGCACAACCGCCACCCTTTCGCGCGGCGCATCGCCATGGGCGATGTGCACACCGTGGGCGTGGTGGCCCTGCCCTTCGTGCGCGCCTCTGCGGAGGCGGGCGGCCTCGTCGAGCCGGTACTGACCGACGCGGTCACCTTCGACGAACTCGCCGCTGCGCCGCGCCAGTCGTGGATAGCCGGGCTGTTGCACCGCCTGGCCGGCCTGGCCCGGCTGCCGGGCCGCAAGCCGCGCACGCAGTGGCGCGCCTTCAGCGAGAAATTCCTGCCCGGCCTGAGCCCCAACAGCGTCGAGCGCTTTGCGCTGGCGCATGGCTTTGCCGAACCGCCCGCAACGCCCGAATCGCGCCCCTGGCGCGTCATCGTCATCGACGAGTCGATGGCCAGTGCCCACAGTGGCTGGCCCTTCGAGCTGTATCTGATGACGGCCGGCATCGACGTCGGCAGCCGCCGCACGCGCGTGCTGGCCGGCCGCGGCATCCCGTCGGAAGTCATCGGCCGCCGGCTCTGGGACATGCGCCGCGTGGGCGCTGCAGGTGCCGTGGTGGCGTTGCTGGTCGCCATCGGCGCCTGGTCGATGTGGCCCCGGCGTGCGGCCGAACCTGTGCCGGTGCCGGCAATGGCCGCCTCTGCGGCGTCCGCACCTGCATCAGCGGCGACGGCGCCTGTGGCCACGCCCGCTTCCGAAGTGCCGTCTCAACCAGCCTCTCAGGCTGACGCGGCATCGGCACCGGGAACGGCTGCCAGCGAGCCGGCCGATGAAGGCCCGCCGCCCGACATCCGCCCTCGCCTGGTGGAGCGCACCGACGGCATCAAGCGGCCGCCACTGCGCTCGACGAAGGCGTCAGAGCCGGTAGTGGAAAAAGCCGCAGAGAAGCCCGCTGAAAAAGCGACCGAGAAAACGACCGAAAAAGAGCACTCCGCCGCCAAGCCCGAGCCAGTGGACCCACGCCTGGCTCGCCTGGCCCAGTCGCCGGACAAGACGGTGGTCGCCCTCGTTGGCCCGCCGGGCAGCAAGGCCGAGGCCGAGGCGCTGCTGAAGAAGATGCAGGCTGGCCTGGTGGGCGTGCACGGCAACCCGGAAGCGCTGCAGGCCGACGTCATCCAGACGCCCGAGGGCTGGCGCGCCACGGTCTGGCCCTTCCCGAGCCGGGAGCAGGCTCAACTGATCAACGCGACGCTGGTGGCCCGTGGTCTCAAGACCAAGGCCGTGAATTTCTAAACCCCGCTCTCGAAGCGGTCGGCCAGGAAGTCCAGCAGCAGGCGCAGCGCCAGCGGCTGGTACTGGCGCGACAGGTAGACGCCGTGGATGGCGTGGGCCTCGGGCTCGTAGCCGGGCAGCAGGCGCTGCAGCCGGCCCTCGCGCAGGTCCTCGTCGACAAGGTAGCTGGGCAGGATGGCCAGGCCAGCGCCGGCCAGCGCCGCGCTGCGCATGACGCCGGCATCGTTGCTCTGCAGCACCGAGCGCACCGGCACGCGCAGCCATTGGCCCTCGTGCTGCAGCGCGTAGTCGTTGCGGTTGACGTAGGCGTGCGTCACGCAGCGGTGCTGGCGCAGGTCCTCGGGCGTCGCCAATGGCGCTGCGCCGGCGAGATAGGCCGGTGCCGCGCACAGCACCGAGGAGAAGCGCCCGAGCGGGCGGGCCACGAGGTTGGGGTCGAGCTGGTTGCTGATGCGCACGGCGAGGTCGATGCGCTCCTCGACGAGGTTGACCGCGCGCTCCAGCACGACGAGCTCGACTTCACAGTCCGGGTAGCGGGCAAGAAAGTCGGCAACCGCAGCGGCGAGCCGAGCCTGGGCGAGCGACGCGCTGGCCGTCACGCGCAGCCGGCCGCGCGGTGCAAGCCGCTGCTCCCCGGCAGCGGCCTCGGCCTCGCGGGCCAGTTCCAGCATCTGCCGGCAGCGCAGCAGCGCACCGGCGCCGGCCTCGGTGAGGCTGACGCGCCGCGTCGTGCGCTGCAGCAGCCGCGCGCCCAGCCAGCGCTCCACACTTTCCAGGTAGCGCGACACCATGGCGCGCGACATGTCGAGCACGTCGGCGGCCTGCGTGAGGCTGCCGCGCTCGGCCACCTCGACGAAGACCTGCATCGCGATCAGGCGGTCCATGACTTGCTCGATTCAGTTGACAAATCATCGACTTTAGCGATGTTTATCAATCGAATCAGCGCCAATAGAGTGACGGCATTCCCACTCACACCCCTCCAGGAATCGCCATGAACACCCTCAAGACCCTGCGCCGCCTCGCCCTGCCGATGGCCGCCCTCACGCTGGGCATCACGGACGCCAGCGCCCAGGCCACCGCCCCGCTGAGCCTGCAGGTCTACAACGCCGACGCGGGCAGCTTCCACGTCAACGCGGTACTGGTGAGCGGCAAGACTGACGCGGTGCTGCTGGACACCGGCTTCACGCGGGCCGACGCGCTGCGCATTGCCGGCATGGTGCTGGACAGCAAGAAAACGCTGAAGACGATTTACATCAGCCAGGCGGACCCGGACTTCTATTTCGGCGTGGGGCTGTTGAAGCAGTTCTTTCCGCAGGCGCGCGTCGTTGCGACGGCGCCGACGCTGAAGAAGATCGAGGCCACGTTGGCGACCAAGCTGCAGGTCTGGGGCCCGCGCCTGGGCGCCAACGCGCCGCAGGCCGTGCCACTGCCCGAGGCACTGGCCACGCCGGTCATCGAGCTGGAGGGTGAGAAGCTGGAGGTGCGCGGTTTGGACGACGCCCTGCCCGGCCGCAGCTATGTGTGGATCCCGTCGCTGCGCACGATTGCCGGCGGCGTCAATGTGTTCGCCGGCCTGCATGTGTGGACGGCCGACTCGCAAACCACGCGGGAGCGCGCCGACTGGAGCGCCAAGCTGAGCGCGATGGCCGCGCTGCAGCCGTTGCGCGTCATCCCCGGCCACAGCCGCGCCGGTGCGCCGCAGGACGCGACCCAGCTGCGCTGGACGCAGGACTATCTGGCCCGCTTCGAGACGGAGCTCCCCAAGGCCGTGAACGCCGCCGCGCTGATCAGCACCATGCAGCAGGCCTACCCGGACGCGGGCCTGGGCATTGCGCTGGACATCGGCGCCAAGGTCAACAAGGGCGAGATGAAGTGGTGAGGGCAGAAGCTGTGAACGGACCCCGCGCGACCGAGCAGACCGTCGCGGCGTCGCCAATCAAGGCGCAAAGCGGAGCCGTAGCTGGAACTACGGCGAGCATTTGCAACGCCGAGTGGTGGCGTTGCGGCGGGATGAGCGGGCGTGTGGGGTTCGTTTACAGCTTCTTTGCCCGGCGGATGACGAAGGCGCGCTTGTCGCCGCTGTCGAAACCGCAGCGCTCGTAGAAGGCCCAGACGGCGGGGGCCTTGCGGCTGGTGGTCAGCACGACCTTGTAGCAGCCGGCGCCCCACGCCTGCTCGATGGCATGGCGGATGACGGCCTGGCCATGGCCCTGGCCGCGACGGTCGGCCTGCGTGACGACGTTTTCGATGACGCCGTAGCCACTGCCGCCGCGTGTGAGGTTGGGAATGACGGCGAGGTTGCAGCTGGCGATGAGCGCGTCGCCGATGAACAAGCCGAAGTGCCGCAACCCGGGATGCGCGAACACGGCGCGTACGGCCTCGGGAGGAGGCGGTGCGTCGCCGGCGTTCAAATGGGCGTAGAGCCCGATGAGGGCGTCGACATCGCCGACGCCCAGGTCGCGGATTTCGCTGTTCACTTCACCTCAAGCTTCATCGTGTTGGCGATGAAGGCGAGGATGTCGCTGCGCTCCTCGATGATCTTCGAGGTGGGCTTGCCGGCACCATGGCCGGCGTTAACCTCGATGCGGATCAGCTTGGGTGCCGGGCCGGTCTCGGCGGCCTGCAGCGTGGCGGCGTACTTGAAGCTGTGCGCCGGCACAACGCGGTCGTCGTGGTCGCCCGTGGTGACGAGCACGGCCGGGTACTTCGCGCCGTTCTTGACGTTGTGCACCGGCGAGTAGGCCAGCAGCGCCTTGAACATCTCGGCGCTGTCCTTGCTAGTGCCGTAGTCGGTGGCCCAGGCCCAGCCGATGGTGAAGTTCTGGTAGCGCAGCATGTCCATCACGCCCACCTGCGGCACGGCGGCGGCGAACAGGTCCGGGCGCTGGTTGGTGACGGCGCCCACCAGCAGGCCGCCGTTGCTGCCGCCGTTGACGGCCAGCGTGGCGGGGCTGGCGACCTTGTTGTTGACCAGCCATTCGCCGGCGGCGATGAAGTCGTCGAAGACGTTCTGCTTCTTCAGCTTGGTGCCGGCATCGTGCCAGGCCGAGCCGTACTCGCCGCCGCCGCGGATGGAGGCGATGACGTAGACGCCACCCATCTTCATCCAGGTGGCTGCCGTGACGCCGTAGCCCGGCGTGATGGAGATGTCGAAGCCGCCATAGCCGTAGAGCAGCGTGGGGTTGCTGCCGTCGAGCTTCAGGCCTTTCTTCGCCGCGATGAAGATCGGGAAGCGCGTGCCGTCCTTGCTGGTGACGAACTCGCGGCGGGTCTCGTACTCGTCGGGGTTGAAGGCCGTCTTGGGGCGCTTGAAGAGGTCGATCTTGCCGGTCTTGACGTCGTAGCGATGGATCTCGGCCGGGTTGGTCAGGCTGGTGTAGCTGAAGAAGGTTTCCTTGTCGCTCCAGCGGCCGCCGAAGCCGCTGGCGGTGCCGATGCCTGGCAACTGGACCTCGGTCAGCTGCTTGCCATCGGCGCCGTGCACGCGCACCAGCGTGGCGGCGTCGTGCAGATAGCTCATCAGGTAGCGGCCACCCACGGCGGAGGCGCCGGTCATCGCATCGGGGCCTTCGGCGATCAGCGTCTTCCAGCCGGCCGGTGCCGGGTTCTTCAGATCGATGCTGACGAGGCGGCCGCGCGGCGCATCCTTGTCGGTCTTGACGACGAGCTTGCCGCCAACGACGGCGACCGGGGTGTACTGGGCGTCGAAGCTCAACGTGATGGGCTGGGGCTTGCCGCCGCCGAACCCGCCCTTGGGCAAGGGCAGCACGAGCAGGCCGTTCTTGCTGCCGGCGCTCTTCCAGACGTTGATGAGCAGCAGTTGGCCGTCGTCGGACACCTCGACGCCGAAGCCCCATTCCTTGTCGTCGCGGTTCTCGGTGACGAGGACGTCCTCGCCCTGCGGCGTGCCGAGGCGGTGGTAGTAGAGCTTCTGGAAGTAGTTGGCGCCGGTCAGCTTGGCGCCTTCCGGGGGCGCGTCGTAGCGCGAGTAGAAGAAGCCCTTGCCATCGGCCGTCCAGGCGGCGCTGCTGAACTTGACCCAGTCGATCTTGTCGTCGAGGTCCTGGCCGGTGGCCAGGTCGCGCACCTTCCAGACCTGCCAGTCGGAGCCAGCGCCTGCCGTGCCGTAGGCCAGCAGCTTGCCGTTACGCGAGGGCACGAGGCCGGTCAGCGCCACGGTGCCGTCCTTGGACAGCAGGTTGGGGTCCAGCGCGACTTGCGGGCTGTCCTTCAGCGACTTGGCCGTGTAGATGACGTTCTGCTGCTGCAGGCCGTCGTTGCGGCTCCAGAAGTAGCGGCCGCCTTCCGTGAAGGGGATGCCGAAGCGCTCGAAGTTGTAGAGCTCGGTGTAGATGCGGCGCGCGGGCAGGCGCTGCGGCATCGCTTCGAGGAATTTGTCGGTGACCTGGTTCTGGGCGATGACCCAGGCCTTGGTCTCGGCGCTGTTGTCGTCTTCCAGCCAGCGGTACGGGTCGGTGACGTTGGTGTCGTGGTACGCGTCGACCTGGTCGGCCTTGCGCGTGACGGGGTAGCTGAGACCTTGAGCCTGGGCGCTTGTGGCGAGCACGGCTGCGAGGGTGATGGCAGACAGGGTGAGCTTCATCGAGCGACATCCGGGGTTCTTGAAGCCGCGGATTGTCAGCGCCGCTCGCGAACGGCGCCGATGGTCATGCGATGAAAGCCCTGACAGCAATAACCCGCAGAGGCCCGACGCCTCAGCTGCGGTAGTCGGCGTTGATGCTGACGTAGTCGTGGCTGAGGTCGCAGGTCCAGACGGTTGCGCTGGCGGCGCCGCGGTTCAGACCGACGCGAATGGTGATCTCGGCCTGCTTCATGACGCGCTGGCCGTCTTCCTCGCGATAGCTCGGTAGCCGGCCGCCCTGGCGGACGATGGCGACGTCGTCCAGGTCCAGGTCGATCAGGCCCTGATCCAGGTCGCCGATGCCGGCATAGCCGACGGCGGCCAGGATGCGGCCGAGGTTGGGGTCGCTGGCGAAGAACGCCGTCTTGACCAGCGGCGAGTGCGCAATGGCGTAGGCGGCCAGCTTGCACTCGGCCTCGTCGCGGCCGCCTTCGATGGTGATGGTGATGAACTTGGTGGCGCCCTCGCCGTCACGCACGATGGCCTGGGCCAGTTCCTGGGCCAGCGCAATCAGCGCAGCGCGCAGGGTTTGTGCGTCTGCGCTGTCCAGCGATGTGATCTCAGCGTGCGCGGCCTTGCGGCTCGCGATCAGCATGAAGCAGTCGTTGGTGGAGGTGTCGCCGTCGATGGTGATGCGGTTGAAGGACGCGTCGGCGGCCTCCTTCACCAGCGGCTGCAGCAGGGCCGGCGCGATGTTGGCGTCGGTCGCGACAAAGCCCAGCATGGTGGCCATGTTGGGGCGGATCATGCCGGCGCCCTTGGAGATGCCTGTCAGCGTGACGGGCACGCCGCCGATGTCGATGCGGCGGGACGCGGCCTTGGGCAAGGTGTCCGTCGTCATGATGCCGGCGGCGGCCTCGGCCCAGTTGTCGGCCTTCAGCACGGCCAGGGCGGCGGGAAGGCCGGCGGTTATGCGGTCGACCGGCAGCGTCTCCATGATGACGCCGGTGGAGAAGGGCAGGATCTGCTCGGGGGCGCAGCCGATCAAACCGGCCAGTGCCTTGCAGGTCTCGCGCGCACGGGCCAAGCCGTCGGCACCGGTGCCGGCGTTGGCGTTGCCGGTGTTGATCAGCAGGGCACGGGTCGCGGCGCCGCCGGCCAGGTGCTCGCGGCAGACCTGCACCGGGGCGGCGCAGAAGCGGTTCGTCGTGAAGACGCCGGCGACCGCCGAGCCCTCGTCCAGCGCGATGACGCTGAGGTCACGCCGGTTGGCCTTGCGCACGCCGGCCATCGTCACGCCGAGGCGAACGCCTGGCACTGGCAAGAGGGTGGCGGGATCAGGGGCGAAAAGATTGACGGGCATGTCGCGCTCGGGAGGAGTCAGGGAAAGCGCGCGGATTGTAGGAAGTACGCAGCGTGCGGCAGACCAAAAAGCAAAAGGCTCCCGAAGGAGCCTTTGCAAGGGTGGCGCGATCAGCGCTGCGGATCAGCGCGGCAGGCGGCGGCGGGCCACCATGCCGATGATGCCCAGGCCGGCGAGCAGCAGCGCGTAGGTCTCAGGTTCCGGCACGGCGTTGACGGAGTTCGCGACGATCAGATCCTGGTAGCTGGCGTTGGTCAGCATGGTGAGCGAGTACAGGGACGCGCCCTGATAGCCCTGCGCAGCCTGTAGATAGCTGTTGGCCAGGCCTTCCACCGCGCTGGCAGTCTGAATGGATCCGGCCGAGCTGTTGGCAGGCTTCAGGTAGAAGCTGCCAGCGTTGTTGGTCACGCTCAGCGTGCCGGTGGTTTCACGCACCAGTTCCCAGACGGCCAGTTGGAAGGCGGCCTGCTCGGTCGTCGTCTGCACCGAGGCGAAGGTGCTGGAGTACAGACCTTGCAGCAGCGCTGCCTGCGCGCCGCTGAAGCTGGCGACGGTGTAGGCCTGTGCGCCGTAGGACGTCAGCGCGTTCGGCTGAGCCGGCTCGATGCAGTAGGCCTGGAAGCTGCCCGCTGCGGTGTCCACGTAGTTCAGCACGCCGGCGGCAACCTGACCAGTCTGCGACGTGCGCACCACCGGAGAGCTGGTGTCCTTGCCCATGTACGTGATGTTCACGTCGGCAGCAGCGGAGACGCTGGCAGCTGCAGCAAGAGCGAAGAGAGTGATTTGCTTGTTCATGGCCTATCCGATGATTTCTTGCGATCAGTGCTGGCGCGGCTCAGTCGGCGCGACGGCGGCGGCTCAGGCCCAGGGCGGCCAGGGCAGTGGCCACGAGGGCGAGAGCGGTCGGTTCGGGCAGGTCAGCAGCATTACCGGCCAGCAGACCTTCGTAGCCGTCAGCGCCCTTGTCGTTGATGCCGATGCCTGAGACGACGAGCGTCCACTCGCCGGCTGCGAGCTGAATCGGGGACAGCGCCCAGATTTCCATGCCGCTCTGGCCATGGCTCCAGTCGAAGCCGACGGTCTGGATCAGGTTGTAGCGCACGCCCGCTGCGGATTGCAGGTAGGCGGACTGGATGTCCAGGTAAGGCGTCGTTGCGTCCGGATCGCCATCGACGATGACGGTCTGGATCTGGCCCGACAGCGTTGCAGTGCTGCCGAGAGTGAAGGTGTGCAGGTCGTTGAAGACCGTCGGTGCGCCGGAGAACAGGTCGGCGGCGTAACCGTCCACGGCGGTTTGCTGGATGCTGACCGTCACGGGCGCGGCCGACACAGCGCCAGCGGCGAAGGTCAGGCTCAGGGCGGCGAGGGCTGCAGACAACGATTTCATGACGTGCTTTCAGGTTCTCTATCAGGGTCTACCCGAGCTTTCTCGGGGCATGGACTGCACTCTAGGGGGGTCGGCGCGAGGCGAGCACCCCCCAGGCGTGTGGCGCGGGGGGCGCTATGTGCTCAAACGCACGGTTTTCCCCCCACATGGGTGGGCTCCGCGAAGCGGACAGCCCAATGAAAACGGGCCGGCAGAGCCGGCCCGTGACGAATTTCAAGCGCGAAAGATCAGGCCAGCTTGCCGTGGCAGAGCTTGAACTTCTTGCCGCTGCCGCAGGGGCAGGGGTCGTTGCGGCCGATGTGACCGTACTCGGCCAGCAGCGTCGCCGGGTCGACGTCCTGGCTGATGGAGCCGTCCTCGTTGGGGTGCTGGTAAGTCACGTTGGACACGGCCTCGGCGCGGCGCTCCATGGCCTCGGCGGCCTGGTTGGCCTCTTCCTGGCTCTGGATGCGCACGTTCATCAGCGTGCGGGTGACTTCCATCTTCACCAGGTCCAGCAGCTGCGAGAACAGTTCGAAGGCCTCGCGCTTGTATTCCTGCTTGGGGTTCTTCTGGGCGTAGCCGCGCAGGTGGATGCCCTGGCGCAGATAGTCCAGCGCCGCCAGATGCTCGCGCCAGCGCTGGTCGATGCTCTGCAGCAGCACCATGCGCATGAAGGGGTTGAACTGCTCGATGCCGACTCGCTCGATCTTGCTCTGGAAGAGCTCCTCGCCGGCCTTGACCACCGCCTCGACGATGTCCTCGTCGGTGATGGAGTCGCTCTTCTTGACGAGCTCGGTCAGCGACAGTTCGATCTGCCACTCGCCCCGCAGCACCTGCTCCAGTCCGGGGATGTCCCACTGCTCCTCAACGCTCTCAACCGGCACGAAGGTGCGCACGACGTCGGTCAGCGTGGAGTCGCGCAGCGAGGCAATCTGCGCCAGCAGCACCTCGGCTTCGAGGATGTCGTTGCGCTGCTGGTAGATGACCTTGCGCTGGTCGTTCGACACGTCGTCGTATTCGAGCAGCTGCTTGCGGATGTCGAAGTTGCGGGCCTCGACCTTGCGCTGGGCGCCTTCGATGCTGCGCGTGACGATGCCGGCCTCGATGGCCTCGCCTTCCGGCATCTTGAGCCGGTCCATGATGGCGCGCACGCGCTCACCGGCGAAGATGCGCATCAGCTGGTCGTCCAGCGACAGGTAGAAGCGCGAGGAGCCCGGGTCGCCCTGGCGGCCGGCTCGGCCGCGCAGCTGGTTGTCGATGCGGCGGCTCTCGTGGCGCTCGGTCGCGATGATGCGCAGGCCGCCCTCGGCGCGCACCTTGTCGTGCAGGCCCTGCCACTCGTCCTTGAGCTGCTGGATGCGCCGGGCCTTTTCGTCGGCGGGAATCGCCTCGTCGGCTTCGAGGAACTTGACCTGGTTCTCGACGTTGCCACCCAGCACGATGTCGGTACCACGGCCGGCCATGTTGGTGGCGATGGTGATGACGCCCGGGCGGCCGGCCTGGGCGACGATCTGCGCTTCCTTCTCGTGCTGCTTGGCATTCAGCACGTTGTGCGGCAGCTTGGCCTGGTCGAGGAGCTTGGAGATCAGCTCTGAGTTCTCGATGGACGTCGTGCCCACCAGCACCGGCTGGCCGCGCTCGTGGCAGGCGCGGATGTCCTCGACGACGGCGTTGTACTTTTCCTTGTCGGTCTTGTAGACCAGGTCCAGTTCGTCCTTGCGGATGGTCGGGCGGTTCGGCGGGATGACGACGGTTTCCAGGCCGTAGATCTCCTGGAACTCGTAGGCCTCGGTGTCGGCCGTGCCCGTCATGCCCGACAGCTTGCCGTACATGCGGAAGTAGTTCTGGAAGGTGATGGACGCCAGCGTCTGGTTCTCGGCCTGGATGTCCACGCCTTCCTTGGCCTCGACAGCCTGGTGCAGGCCATCGCTCCAGCGGCGGCCGCTCATCAGGCGGCCGGTGAACTCGTCGACGATGGTGACTTCGCCGTTCTGCACGACGTAATGCTGGTCGCGGTGGTAGACGTGGTGGGCACGCAGCGCTGCATTCAGGTGATGCATCAGCGTGATGTTGGCCGCGTCGTAAAGGCTGGCGCCTTCGGGGATGAGGCCGGCCTCGGTCAGCAGCGCTTCCGCAACCTCGTGGCCGTCTTCGGTCAGGTGGATCTGGTGCGACTTCTCGTCCACCGTGAAGTCACCCGCCTCGATGACGCCCTCGCCCGTGCGCGGATCGAGTTCGCCG
Organism: Roseateles sp. GW821-FHT02E12; assembly: GCF_059421665.1. Taxonomy (NCBI): domain Bacteria; kingdom Pseudomonadati; phylum Pseudomonadota; class Betaproteobacteria; order Burkholderiales; family Sphaerotilaceae; genus Roseateles; species Roseateles sp. GW821-FHT02E12. Next base: position 594,227 of record NZ_JBWKVK010000005.1, on the reverse strand, counting down.
ATCTGCTTCTTCAGCTTGGGCACGACGGCGTTGATGCGCAAGTAGACGTCGGTGTGGTCGTCGGCCTGGCCCGAGATGATCAGCGGCGTGCGCGCCTCGTCGATGAGGATGGAGTCCACCTCGTCGACGATGGCGTAGGCTAGGCCGCGCTGCACGCGATCGGCCGTCTCGTAGACCATGTTGTCGCGCAGGTAGTCGAAGCCGTACTCGTTGTTGGTGCCGTAGGTGACGTCAGCGGCGTAGGCCGTCTGCTTCTGCTCGCGCGGCGCCTGCGGCAGGTTGATGCCGACCGACAGCCCGAGGAAGGTGTAGAGCTTGCCCATCCACTCGGCGTCGCGGCGAGCGAGGTAGTCGTTCACCGTGACGACGTGGACGCCCTTGCCCGTCAGCGCGTTCAGGTAGACCGGCAGCGTCGCCATCAGCGTCTTGCCTTCGCCGGTGCGCATTTCGGCGATCTTGCCGGAGTTGAGCACCATGCCGCCAATGAGCTGCACGTCGAAGTGCCGCATCTTCAGTGCCCGCTTACTGCCCTCACGGCAGACGGCGAAGGCCTCAGGCAGGATGTCGTCAACCGTCTCGCCGGCGGCGATGCGCTGCTTGAACTCGGCCGTCTGGGCGCGCAGTTCGTCATCGCTCAGTGCCTCGTACTTGGGCTCCAGCGCGTTGATCTGCTGCACGGTGCGGCGGTAGGTCTTTAGCAGGCGCTCGTTGCGGCTACCGAAAATCGAGGTGAGAAGCTTGGGCAACATGCTGCTAAGAGATGGGGTGCTGCGCTGACACCGACGGGCGGCCCGGCCGGCAAGAGGCGCGAATCTGGGGGCACGACGAGGCATTGCAAGAAGAACTTGCCCTGTCGCGCAAAACGGCGCAGTTTAGCAGCGGGGTTCCGGTGAGGCTTGCCCGCCAGCTGGGCTGACTACACTGCCGCCATGTCCTCCGCGCCCCGCTACCTCGCGCCCAAGAGCACGCGTGCCAGCGTGCCCTCGCCGACGCCGGTGGCGCAGGCCTTGCGCGAGCATGCCGGCCTGGCCTTGCTGGGCGAGCGGCTGGAGGCATCGCGCCGCCGGCTGCGCGTCATCGCGCCGGCGCTGCCCGGCGGCCTGATCGCCAGCCTTCAGCCGGGGCCGCTGGACGAGGACGGCTGGAGCCTGCTGGCCGCCAATGCAGCCGTCGCGGCCAAGCTGCGTCATCTGCTGCCGCGGCTGGAAGCGTTGTTGGCCCAGGCCGGGCTGCCGGGACGCATTCGCGTGAAGCTGCTCCAGAAATGACAAGACCCACGGCCTGAGAGGCGGTGGGTCTTGCGTTTTGGATTGGTGCCGGCTATCGGATTCGAACTGATGACCTACCGCTTACAAGGCGGTTGCTCTACCAACTGAGCTAAGCCGGCGAAAAAAGAGGTGCGATTCTAGCGTTCACCGCGCTCGTGCGCGGGCACGCTACTTCACCCGCTTGAGCGAAGGCCGCGGACCGCCGCTGGGCGTATCCGGCGGCGGCGTGTCGTCGCCTTCGTCATCGTTCGCTTCGCTGGCCAGGCGCAGTCCGCTGCGACGCGGCTCCTGCGGAGCCGGGCTGGGTGCCGGCACGCCATCGGCCGGAGCCTCGGGCGCAGGGAAGGCCATGCCTTGGCCGTTCTCACGGGCGTAGATCGCGACGACATGGTCCACCGGCACGACGATTTCACGCGCCACGCCGCCGAAACGGGCCTTGAACTGGATGAACTCGTTGCCGAGGTCCAGCCCGCTGGTCGCATCGAAGCCGACGTTCAGCACGATCTCGTGGTTGGACACGTACTCCATCGGCACCTGCACCGAACGGTCGACGTGGACCGCGATGTAGGGCGTGAAGCCGTTGTCCGTGCACCAGTCGTGAAGCGCGCGGATCAGGTAGGGGCGGGTGGACGTGCCATTGCCCGCCCCACCGGGGGCCGGGGTCTGGTCCATCAGCGGCGCATGACCTTTTCCGAGGGCGTCAGCGCCTCGATATAGGCCGGGCGGCTGAAGATGCGCTCGGCGTACTTTAAGAGCGGCAGCGCGTTCTTGGACATGTCGATGCCGTAGTAGTCCAGGCGCCACAGCAGCGGGGCGATGGCCACGTCGAGCATCGAGAAGTCGTCGCCCAGCATGTACTTGTTCTTCAGGAAGATCGGGGCGAGCTGGGTCAGGCGGTCGCGGATCTGCGAGCGGGCCTTTTCGAGCTGCTTGTCGGTCGCCTTGGTCGTCGTGCCGCGGCCTTCGAGGATGTTCACGTGGGCGAACAGCTCCTTTTCGAAGTTCAGCAGGAACAGGCGCACGCGGGCGCGCGCGACCGGGTCGCCGGGCATCAGCTGCGGGTGCGGGAAGCGCTCGTCGATGTACTCGTTGATGATGTGCGACTCGTACAGGATGAGGTCGCGCTCAACGAGGATGGGCACCTCGTTGTACGGGTTCATCAGGGCGATGTCTTCGGGCTTCGCGAACAGGTCAACGTCACGGATTTCGAAGTCCATGCCTTTCTCGAACAGCACGAAGCGGCAGCGGTGCGAGTAGGGGTCGGTGGTACCGGAGTAGAGGACCATCATGGCTTGGGCTCCCGAGGGGTCAGTCAATCAAAACGCGCAGCGGTCAGCCGCGCTGAAAAAGCAAACGCAGTGGGTGGCCGAAGCGCGCCCCACTGCGTGGTTCGGCACCGCCCGAGAGCGGTACCGGGATGGACGGGCTTACTTCACGTCCTTCCAGTACGAGGCGTTTAGGCGCCAAGCGAACACGGTGAGGATGGACAGGAAGATCAGCACGATCACACCGAGCTGGAAGCGCTGGCCTTGCGCGGGCTCGCCCATCCACTGCAAATACGCCACCAGGTTGGCCACGGCTTCGTCGTACTGGCGCTCGTTCAGGGTGCCGGGCGTCAGTTGCTGGTAGCCGGCAAAGACGTGGGTCTTCTTGTCGTGGTCATGCGGGTCGGCGACTTCCTCGAACTTGGCGGCGCGCTGGCCTTGCAGTTCCCACATCACATGCGGCATCGCGACGCTGGGGAAGGCCAGGTTGTTCCAACCGGTGGCCTTCGTGTCGTCGCGGTAGAAGTTCCGCATGTATGTGTAGAGGTAGTCGGCACCCGAACCCTTGGCACCGTCGGCGCGCGAGCGCGCGATGACGGTCAGGTCGGGCGGGTTGGCGCCGAACCAGGCCTTGGCGTCCTTGGGGTCGATGCTGACCTTCATGGTCTCACCGACCTTGTCAGCCGCGAACAGCAGGTTGTTCTTGATGTCGGCTTCCGACAGGCCGATGTCGCGCATGCGGTTGTAGCGCATGTAGGCGGCCGAATGGCAGTTCAGGCAGTAGTTGACGAACAGCTTGGCGCCGCTTTGCAGCGCAGCCATGTCCGACATCTTTTCCTTGGGGAACTTGTCCCACTCGATGCCGCCGGTGTTGGCCTGGGCGGCACCAACCAAACCCAGGGTGGCCAGCAGGATGGCAATCAGCTTTTTCATTTGTGTTGTTGCTCCGCGGCTCAGTGGGCGTGGAAGGTCACACGGTCAGGCACGGCCTTCGGCGTACCGAGGCGGCTCCACCACGGCATCAGCAGGAAGAAGCCGAAGTAGAACAACGTGCCCACCTGGGCGACCAGCGTGCCTATGTCGCTCGGCGGCTGGATGCCGAGGTAGCCCAGCCACAGGAAGAAGACGACGAAGACGGCGTAGACATACTTGTGCCAGTCAGGGCGATAGCGGATCGACTTGACCGGGCTGTGATCCAGCCAGGGCAGGAAGAACAGGATGATGACCGCGCCACCCATGACGACCACGCCCCAGAACTTGGCGTCGAAGATCTTGAGCAGGAAGATCAGCACGGCGGCCGCCACCAGCAGAGCGATCTTGGCCGCGCCACCGAACTTGCCCTTCAGGAAGCTCACGACAGCCGCGATGCCGACGACGCCGCAGAGCACGTTGACCATGGTGTCGGTCGTCGCGCGCAGCATCGAGTAGAACGGCGTGAAGTACCAGACCGGGGCGATGTGCGCCGGCGTCTTCAGCGGGTCGGCCGGGATGAAGTTGTTGTATTCCAGGAAGTAGCCGCCCAGTTCCGGCGCGAAGAACAGGATGGCGGTGAAGGCCATCAGGAACAGGCAGACGCCGTAGATGTCGTGCACCGTGTAGAACGGGTGGAAGGCAATGCCGTCCAGCGGGATGCCGGTCTTCGGATCCTTGTGCTTCTTGATCTCGACACCGTCGGGATTGTTGGAGCCGACGTCGTGCAGGGCCAGCAAGTGGGCCACGACCAGGCCCAGCAGCACCAGCGGCACGGCGATGACGTGGAAGCTGAAGAAGCGGTTCAGCGTCGCGTCGCCGACGACGTAGTCGCCGCGGATCATCAGCGCCAGGTCACCACCGACGAAGGGCACGGCGGCGAACAGGTTCACGATCACCTGGGCGCCCCAGTAGGACATCTGGCCCCAAGGCAGCAGGTAGCCCATGAAGGCTTCGGCCATCAGGCACAGGAAGATCGCGCAACCGAAGATCCAGACCAGCTCGCGCGGCTTGCGGTAGCTGCCGTAGATCAGGCCACGGAACATGTGCAGGTAGACGACCACGAAGAACGCTGAGGCGCCGGTGCTGTGCATGTAGCGGATCAGCCAGCCCCAGGGCACGTCGCGCATGATGTACTCGACCGACGCGAAGGCGAGGCCCGCATCCGGCTTGTAGTGCATCACCAGGAAGATGCCGGTGACGATCTGGATCACCAGCACCAGGAGCGCCAGCGAGCCGAAGATGTACCACCAGTTGAAGTTCTTCGGCGCGTAGTACTCCGACATGTGGACCTTGTAGGCGTCGAACGCGGTCGGGAACCGGTTCTCCAGCCAGGTCATGGTCTTCACGCCTACCGAGGCGCCTGCGGGCGCATCTTTGAATTCAGCCATGTCTCGTCCTCAGGCCTTCTTGTCTTCACCGATGACCAGCCGGGTGTCCGACAGATACATGTACGGCGGCACCTCGAGGTTGTCGGGCGCGGGCTTGTTCTTGAACACGCGGCCGGCCATGTCGAAGGTCGAGCCGTGGCAGGGGCACAGGAAACCGCCCGTCCAGTCATCCGGCAGCGACGGCTGGGCGCCGGTCGTGAACTTGTCGCTCGGCGAGCAGCCCAAGTGCGAGCAGATGCCGACGACGACGAGGTACTCGGGCTTGATCGAGCGGTTCTCGTTCTTGGCGTAGTCCGGAATGGGGAACGCCTTCCGATCGGAATTCGGGTCGGCCAGTTGGCCGTCGTTCTTCTTCAGGGCCTCGAGCTGTTCGGGCGTACGACGCACGATCCAGACCGGCTTGCCACGCCATTCGACGGTCAACTTCTCGCCAGGCTTGATACCGGAAATATCGACCTCGACGGGGGCACCGGCGGCCTTGGCGCGCTCGCTTGGCGCAAAAGTGCTGACGAAGGGCACTGCGGTCGCAACGCCACCAACGGCGCCGGCACAACCGGTTGCGATCAACCAGGTGCGTTTGCCTTGGTCCACTTGCTGGTCACTCATGAGGGTCCTCTAAAGAGACTTCTGATCAGGGGCAGCCCGGGATTCTAACGGACGCTTACCCGAGGCCCGACCCAAGCCCGCGCGCCCGACCACAGGTTTACCCGCCTTCAAGCCCCGGGGACTTGGCGCCAACATCGCGCCGGGTCATCTCACGACATCGCAAACCAGGAGTGCGCATGAGTTTCTTTTCCGAGTTCAAGGAGTTCGCCGTCAAAGGCAACGTGGTTGACCTCGCGGTCGGCGTGATCATCGGCGGCGCCTTCGGCAAGATCGTCGACTCCCTGGTCGGCGACGTCATCATGCCGGTCGTCAGCAAGATCTTTGGTGGCCTGGACTTCAGCAACTACTTCATCCCGCTGGCCGGCCAGACAGCGTCCACGCTGGTCGAAGCCAAGAAAACCGGTGCCGTGCTGGCCTACGGCAGCTTCCTGACCGTGTCGCTGAACTTCATCATCCTGGCCTTCATCATCTTTCTGATGATCCAGCAGATCAACCGCCTCAAGCGTGAGCCCGAGCCCGCCGCCGCGGCGCCCGCCGAGCCGCCGCCCACGCCGGAAGACATTCAATTGCTGCGCGAGATTCGCGATTCGCTGAAGCGCTAAGCTCTCGCCCCGCTCCGCCGCCCGGTAAGCAATGGTTACCGGGCTTTTTTTTGCCACCAAGTTGGCAACCCGCTGAAAACCCGCCCTTGTTGCAAGCGCGATACTTTCGATGCAGCTCGTGCCAATTCCTTGATGAACGCGCCAGAGATACGTCTGAACCCGCACCTTGAAGCCTCGCTGACCCGCATCCGTCTGGCGGGTGAGCAGGCGGCCGAGCGCTGCGCGGAGGGCCTCGGCCTGTCGGCGCTGTCGGCCGGCCAGATCAAGCGGCGCGACGCGCTGCTGGCCGCGCAATTCGTCTTTCGCCAGCAACAGGCCGTGTTCTCGCAGCGTTTCGTGCAGAGCCTGCGCAAGCAGGTGGCGGCCGAACAATCCGACACCAAGCCGGCCGCCGCGCCTGACAAGAAGAAGGACTGGGGCGAGCTTTCGCTGATGGATGACGACCAGGTCAACAACCTCGTCGCGGCCGACCGCATCGGCCTGGCCATCGGCCACCACTGCGAGTGGGAGCTCCGCGACGTGGAGTCCTATGTCGCCAGCATCCAGATCGGCGAACGCAACCCGCTGCGGCCCGAGCTCATCGGCCAGGGCCTGCTCGACGCCGTCCAGTCCATCACCGACGACGCACAAACGCGCCAGACCCTGACCGACGAGCTGACCCGGGCACTGGCCCAGGAGATGCGCGCCTGCTATGCCGACATCGCCGAGCTGCTGCGCACGCGCGGCCTGCGCCCCCAGGATCTGCGCGTGCGGGCAACGCCGGACGGCGGCATGTCGCGCCACGGCGGCCTGGGCGCCAGCACCCAGCAGGGCGACCTCGACTCCGGCCACGGCGCCATGTCCACGCGCGGCGGCTATGGCGGTTCGGGCCATGGCGGCCTTGGCCAAGGCGGTGGTGGCCGCGGCAGCGGTTTCGGGGGCGGTATCGGCGGCCGCGGAGGCAATGGTGGTGGCGGCGGCGGTGGCAACGGTGGGGGTGGAGCTGGCGGTGGCGTCAGCGGCGGCATCGGTCGTGTCGACCCCCAGATGATGGATCTGCTGCGCCGCCTGGCGCAGACGCCTGGCGCCTACGAACCCGGCTACGACAGCCATGGTCACTCCAGCCGCATGGGCCTGGATACCCTGGGCAGCGAACCCAGTGCCTGGGGCCAGTTGCCGCTGCCGACCAACCTGATCCACCAGCACCGCGACGAGTTGCGCCAGCTCGCGACGGGCCGGCTGGACCACATGGTCATCGACGTCGTCGCCGGCCTGTTCGACCAGATCCTCTCCGACCCCAAGGTGCCGCCCCAGATGGCGCGCCTGCTCGCGCGCCTGCAGCTGCCGGTACTGCGCGTGGCGCTGGGCGACGAAACCTTCTTCTCCTCGCGCCGCCACCCGGTGCGCGCGTTCGTCAACCGCATGGCGTCGCTGGCCTGCGCCTTCGACGACTTCAGCGACGACCCCGGCCGCTCCTTCCTGGCCCACGTGCGCGACCTTGTGCAAGACGTGGCGAGCGGCGACTTCGACCGCATGGACGTCTACACGGCCAAGCTGGACGAGCTCGAGACCTTCATCACCGAGCAGACCCGCAGCACGCTGAAGGCGGCCGGCGACGCCGCCGCCGTCGTCGAGCGCCGCGAGACCGACCTGCGCCTGCAGCAGCGCTATTCGCTGCTGCTGCAGCAGCAGCTGGCCAAGGTGCCGATGCAGGACTTCCTGCGCGTCTTCCTCGCCCAGGTCTGGAGTCAGGCCATCGTGCTGGCCTCGCGCGAAGGTGCTCCCGAACGCGCGCTGCGCCTGCGCCAGCTCGGCCGCAGCCTCGTCATGAGCGTGCAGCCCAAGGCCGGCACGGCCGCCCGCGCCGACTTCCTGCGCGAGCTGCCCAACCTGATGCGCACCCTCAACGAGGGGATGGATCTGATCCGCTGGCCGGACGGCCCGCGCAAGGACTTCTTCGGCGTGCTGCTGCCCGCCCATGCCGAGTCGCTCAAGGGCCAGGCCCCCAGCGCGCTCGACACCAATCTGCTCATCAAGCAGCTTGACCAGATCTTCGGCGTCGCGCCGCCCGCCGAGGCCGACCTGGCCAAGCCCGTCGTCGGCGACACCGCTGCCGGCGACCTCGACGCCAGCCAACGCCTGACGCCCGCCGAGGCCAAGAGCCTGGGCCTGGTGGAAGAGTCCGGCGTCGACTGGAGCGGTGATCTCGACCTGGACCTGTCCGGCAACGACGCCGCCGCCGCCGCCGAGCCGCTGCAGGCCGTTGACATCTCCATCGACGGCCTGCCGGCCTCGGAGAGCGCAGCCGAAGCCAGCGGCGGCGCACTGCTGCTGGACACCATGCAGCTCGGCTTCGCCTACCAGATGCACACGGGCGACCAGTGGCAGAAGGTGCGCCTGGCCCACGTGAGCGCGGGCCGCAGCTTCTTCATCTTCACGCACGGCAGCCGCCACCAGGAGACGGTGACGATGACGGCCCGCATGCTGAAGAAGCTCTGCGAGGCCGGCCGCATGCGCGCCTACGAGCACGCCTTGCTGCTGGAGCGCGCGACGGCGCGCGCCCGGGCCCAGCTCGCGGCGCTCGGCGGCCGCTAGGTTGCTGCCAGCCGGCGCGCCATCGCCAGCGCCGCACCCAGGCTCGACGGGTCGGCCACACCCTGGCCGGCAATGTCGAAGGCCGTGCCGTGATCGGGGCTGGTGCGCACGAAGGGCAAGCCCAGCGTCACGTTGACGCCCTGCTCCACGCCAAGGTATTTCACCGGGATCAGCCCGTGGTCGTGGGTCATCGCGACGACGACGTCGAACTCGCCGCGGCGAGCGCGCATGAAGATGGTGTCGGGCGCAAAAGGTCCGGTCGCCTCCATGCCCGCAGCGCGCGCATCGGCGATGGCCGGCGCGATGTGCAGGATCTCCTCGTCGCCGAACAGGCCGCCCTCGCCGGCATGCGGGTTCAGCCCGGCCACGGCGATGCGCGGCTTGGCAAAGCCCATGCGCTTGAGCGCGGCGTCCGTGATGTGCAGCGTCTCCAGAACCGCCTCGCGCGTCACGCGGGCGATGGCCTCGCGCAGCGAGCAATGGATGGTGACGAGCACCGTGCGCAGCTCTTCGTTGGCCAGCATCATGCGCACCGGCGCGCTACCCGCCAGGGCCTGCAGCATCTCCGTGTGGCCCGGGTAAGGCGAGCCCGCCGCGTGCAGGGCCTCCTTGTGGATGGGCGCCGTGACGAGGCCCCGCGCCCGCCCGGCCTGGATCAACCCGACCGCGGCCTCGATGCAGCGTGCCGCCGCTGCGCCGGCACGTGCGTCGACCCGGCCCAGCGGCGCTGCGGCCAGGTCCGCCGGCAGCAGTGAAGGCTGCCAGACCGGCAGGCAGCGCGGCGGCACGCGGTCCAGCTCCTCCGGCCCCTGCAACTCGGCGACCGCCAGGCCGCCACCGATGGCCGCCACGGCCCGCCTCATCACGGCCACGTCACCGGCAATGACGGCATCCCGCGGCGCATCGCGCTGCCACAGCCTGGCGATGATCTCGGGGCCGATGCCGCAGGCATCACCCATGCTGATGACAAGGGGCGCGCCCAGCGTGCCGTCTAGGGAGTTTTCCGGGGTCATGCCTCATTCTTTCATCACGCCGGCGGCGCACTGGCAGACTGCCGGCCGGCCCATCACGCCGTGGAGACTCTCTTGCGCAAGACCCTTGTTGCCGCCCTGATCGCTGGTTTGCAGCTGTCCGCCCTCGCCGCCACTCAACCGGCAGCCAAACCCACAACTGCCGCAGCCACCGCTGCCGACACCGCCGCCCGCGCCCACCAGGCCCTGCAGGCCTTGTTCGACGAAGCCTGGGAGGCCGAAGCCCGTGCCGCGCCCGAATGGGCCACGCTGCGCGGCGACCTGCGCTTCAACGACAAGCTCAGCGACCGCTCTGCCGCCGCCCTCGCCGCCCGCGATGCCTTCGCCCGCGACATGCTGGCGCGCGCTCAAGGCCTCGACGCCGGCTTGCTCAGCGACACGGACCGCGTGTCCCTGGCCCTCTTCATCAATCGCTACCAGCAGGACGTGGCCATGCAGGGCTTCACCGGCTGGCGCACGCTGACGCTGGGCACGCTGTACGGCGCGCAGTCGGCCCTGGCCGGTTTTGCACGCAACGTGCCGGTCGGCAACGAGACCCAGGTCAAGCAGTGGCTGACGCGACTGGCGGCCTACCCGGCGCGGGTCGACCAGGAAATCGCCATCCTGCGCCAGGGCCTGGCCCTGGGCTGGGTCACATCCAAGCCCGTGCTGGCGCGCGCCATCGCACAGCTGGAGGGCCAATTGCCCGACGACGTGACCAAGAGCCCCGTCTACGAGCCCTTCAACCGCATGACGGTGGATGCCAGCGTCAAGGCCGGCTACCAAGCGCAGGGCCAAGCCGCCCTGCGCGAGCACTTCTACCCGGCCCAGCGCAAGCTGCTCGCCGTGCTGAAGGACGAACTGGCTCCGAAGGCACCGGACAGCGGCTCGCTCTCCAGCTACCCGGGCGGCGACAAGGTCTACGAGGCGCTGATCCTGCGCAACGTGACGCTGCCGCTGGCGGCCGGCGACATCCACACCACCGGCCTGCGCGAAGCCGCTCGCATCCGCGCCGAGATGGAAAAGGTCAAGACCGAGGCCGGCTTCGACGGCGACCTCGCCGCTTTCAAGAAGTTCCTCTACAGCGACCCCAAGTTCTTCAACCAGAGCGCCGACGAGCTGCTGGACGGCTACCGTGCCATCGCCAAGCGCATCGACCCCGAGCTGCCCAAGCTCTTCGCCCAGTTGCCGCGCTCTCCCTATGGCATCCGCGGCATGCCGGCCTACACCGGCGAGGGCGCGGCCGACAACTACAACGGCCCGTCGCTGGACAGCACGACGGCCGGCTGGTTCAACGCCAACGCCATCGCCTTCAAGCGCCGGCCCAAGTGGGCCATGGAAACGTTGGTGGCCCACGAGACGGTGCCCGGCCACCACCTGCAGATCTCCCGCCAGGTGGAGCTTGGTGAGCTGCCCAACTTCCGCCGCCAGTCGCAGTACTCGGTCTTCAGCGAGGGCTGGGCGCTGTACGCCGAGACGCTGGGGCCGCAGATCGGCCTGTTCCGCGACCCGTACACGCGCTTCGGCCATCTGCAGGCGCAGATGTTCCGCGCCGCACGGCTCGTCGTCGACACCGGCCTGCACGCGCTGGGCTGGAACCGCGACAAGGCCATCGCCTACATGATCGAGCAGACCGGCCACGACCCCGTCTTCATGACGGCCGAGGTGGACCGCTACTACTCCCAGCCCGGCCAGGCGCTGAGCTACATGATGGGCGAGCTCAAGATCAAGGAACTGCGTGCCCGCGCTGAAGCCGCGCTGGGAGCGAAGTTCGACCAGCGCCGCTTCCACAACGCCGTCATCGACCAGGGCGCCATGCCGCTGCCGCTGCTGGAGCAGCGCATCAATGCCTGGATCATGAGCGAGAAGGCCCGGCCATGAGCTACGCAATAGGCACGCCGGGCCAACCCTGGGGGCCGGCGGAGGTCCGCGCCTGGCGCGAGCGCCTCGTCAAGCAGCGCAGCTACGCGCAGGACGTGCTCGCCGCCGTGGCGGCATTGCGGCAGCACTTCGATGTCAGCGAGTACGGCGCACTGGACTACGACGGCGAGCACTTCCCGCTGCTGGCCCTGCTCAGCCGCGACTGGCGCGAAGACCTGCCCAACCTCGTCGTGACCGGCGGCGTGCACGGCTACGAGACCAGCGGCGTGCACGGCGCGCTGCAGTTCCTGCGCGACCACGCGCTGGAAACCGCCGGCCGCGCCAACCTGCTGGTGGTGCCCTGCATCAGCCCCTGGGCCTACGAGCGCGTGCAGCGCTGGAACTTCGACGCCCTCGACCCCAACCGCAACTTCCGTGAGGGCAGCCCGGCGGCTGAATCCGCAGCGCTGGTGGCCCTGCTGGCGCCGCTGCGCGGCCGCGTGCTGATGCACATCGACCTGCACGAGACGACGGACTCGGACGAGTCGGAGTTCGGGCCGGCCCTGGCGGCGCGCGATGGCCAGGCCTTCGTGCGCGGCGAGATCCCGGACGGCTTCTATCTCGTCGACGATGTCGACCACCCGCAGCCGGAATTCCAGCGCGCTGTCATCGATGCAGTCGCCGCGATCACCCACATCGCCGAGCCTGACGCCAACGGCCAGATCAACGAAACACCCCTGCAGTCGCCAGGCGTCATCAACTATCCGGTGTCGCAGCGCAGCCTGTGCGCGGCCATCACCGGCGCACGCTTTGCAACGACGACCGAGGTCTACCCGGACAGCCCGCGCGCCACGCCCGCGCAATGCAATGCGGCGCAGGTCACGGCCACCCGCGCCGCGATCGCCTATGCGCTAGCGGCTGCGACCTGAGCCGCACGCGCCGGCACTCGCACACCTGCACGCTCTTGGCGCCCACGCCATGGGTGGCCTGCAGCAAAGAGGTGGCATTCACGAGCCGCCCCATCCGGCGCCGCACGAAGCCGTCCGCATCGCGCTCGAGCTTGACGCAGAGGTTGGGGTCCAGCCCCATCGCAATCCGCTCCTCGAAGTTGGGCCGGGGCGAATTGCTGCGCGGGTCGGAGGTGGCCGGGTTGGCCAGAGCGCCGCGCAGGGCTTCAGGGCTGGGCCTGAGGTTCAAGGCGCCGGGCGCGGAAGCTGCCACACCGGGAGACAACGCAGATCCCGCCGCGGCCAGGCGCTCCCCCACACCGCCAGCTGAAGCGCCGCCAGCGTCCGGCGTGGCGGGCAGTACCGGTGGTGGTCTCAGGCTGATGGCCGCTGACGTTGAGGCAGGCTGCCGGGCCTCCACGCGGGTAGCACGCTCGCGTGGAGGCCGTGGCGGTGGCACCAGATGCAGCACCAACGAACGCCGGGCTTCGCTGCCTACCGCCGGCAAGCGCCGCTCCTGCAAGACGAGCATCCACAGCGCCGCATGCCCCACCAGCACGACACAGACCGCCACCTGCCGGCGCCGGGACGAGGCCAGCCGCCAGCGGCCCGGCCCTGCCGTCACGCGCCGGCCTGGTGAAGGCCATGCAGCCACCGCGAGGTGACGGGTAGAAAGCCAGTGGGTGAGCGGACAGCACGACGAGAACAGAAAACCATCACCGGATGCTAGAAGCCGCAGCCCGGCGCCGGGTTACGCCAGGGTTAGGGCCAGCGCCATTCAGGCCGGGTTGTCCACGTCGATGAACTGCCAGGTGAGCCCCAGGTCCTGCGCGACCCGGGCGCCAACGCCCTGCACGCCGTAGCGTTCGGTCGCGTGATGGCCGGCCGCGATGAAGGCCACGCCGGTTTCGCGGGCGTAGTGGGCTTGCGGCTCGGAAATCTCGCCGGTGATGAAAACGTCGGCGCCGGCCGCGATGGCGCTCTCGAAATAACCTTGCGCGCCACCGCTGCACCAGGCTGCGCGGCGCAGCGGCCGGCCGTCGCCGGGCACGGCCGTCACGTCGCGCCCAAGCACGCCGCGCAGCTGCGCCGTCAGTGCGTCGAGATCGGTGGCTGCGATGGCCGCGCTGAAGCCCAGGTCCTGCTCGCCGAAGCGCGCATCCGCCGTCCAGCCGAAGCGAGCACCGAGCTGGGCGTTGTTGCCCAGCGTGGGGTGGGCATCCAGCGGCAGGTGGTAGGCGAAGAGATTGATGTCGTGCTGGATCAGCCGCGCCAGCCGCTGCTTCATCCAGCCCGTCACGCGGCCGTCCTGTCCACGCCAGAACAGGCCGTGATGCACGAGGATGGCATCCGCCTTGGCCGCGATGGCCGCGTCGATCAAGGCGAGGCTGGCAGTGACCCCGCAGACGAGATGGCTCACCTCGGCGCGCCCCTCGACCTGCAGACCGTTCGGCCCATAATCCTTGAAGCGGGTGGGCTCCAGCAGCTGGTTCAGGCTGAGTTCCAGCGCGGCGCGATCGGTCATGGCTTGATGGGGATGTTGGGTGTTGAAACGGCTCTGGCTGATTTTCGCGCAGGCGGTCACCGTCGCCCTCGCCGCCCTCTTCGTCGTGTCGACGCTGAAGCCGCAGTGGCTTCGTCAAGCCCGTCTGCCGGACGCGACCATCGCACAGACCGCACGCCAGATTGCCCTGCCGCCCTCCCTTGCCGCTTCCGTCGTGCGTGCTGGCTTCTCGCAAGCCGCCCGTGTCGCGGCGCCGGCCGTCGTCAGCATCACCGCCAGCAAGGCGCCATCGCGCGCGGGCCGGGGGCATGAGCAACTCTTCGGCTTCCCTGGTTCTCCATTTGGCCCCCGCCAACCGCGCGGCGGACCTCAGCTTGGCCTGGGCTCTGGCGTCATCATCTCGGCCGACGGCGTGCTGCTGACGAACAACCATGTCGTCGAAGGCGCGTCCGACATCGAGGTCATGCTCAGCGACGGCCGCCAGGCCCAGGCCACGCTCATCGGCACCGACCCCGAAACCGACGTCGCCGTGCTGAAGATCAACCTGCCCGACCTGCCCGTCATCGCGATGGGCGACGCGGCCAGCCTGGCGGTGGGCGACATCGTGCTGGCCATCGGCAACCCCTTCAACGTCGGCCAGACGGTGACCTCGGGCATCGTCTCGGCGCTGGGCCGCAACCAGCTCGGCATCAACACCTTCGAGAACTTCATCCAGACCGACGCGGCCATCAACCCCGGCAATTCGGGCGGCGCGCTGGTGGACGCCGATGGGCGGCTGGTGGGCATCAACACGGCCATCTTCTCGCGCAGCGGCGGGTCCTTGGGCATCGGCTTTGCGATCCCCGTGGACGTGGCGCGCCAGGTGGCAGCAGCGCTGCTGCAGGACGGCGTCGTCGCGCGCGGCTGGATCGGTGTGCAGACGCGCGAGCTGACGCCCGAGCTGGCCGAGGCGCTGAAGCTGGGCGACGGGAAATCGCAACTTCGGGGCGTGCTGATCGGCGGTGTCGTCACGGATGCACCGGCCTCCAAGGCCGGCATCAAACCGGGTGACGTGCTGACCCGCATCGGCGAGCATGCCGTTGCGTCGCCGGCTGACCTGCTCGC
Source organism: Roseateles sp. GW821-FHT02E12 (assembly GCF_059421665.1). NCBI lineage: Bacteria > Pseudomonadati > Pseudomonadota > Betaproteobacteria > Burkholderiales > Sphaerotilaceae > Roseateles > Roseateles sp. GW821-FHT02E12. The sequence goes on along the minus strand of NZ_JBWKVK010000005.1, from coordinate 579,127 downwards.
CAGCGTGGCAGCGCTCAAGCCCAAGACTCAGGTCGAGGTGGGTGTGCAGCGTGGCGGCAAGGCCATGGCCTTCCAGCTGGCCGTAGCGCAGCGGCCCAGGCCACAGCGCAATCAGGACGAGTGATTCGTCTGGTCGACCTCGTCGGGCGCTTTGGTGTGGCGCACGAAGTAGGTGGAAGCAAACAGGCCCACCTCATAGAGCAGGCACATCGGGATGGCCAGCGCGAGTTGCGAAACGATGTCCGGAGGCGTGATGACGGCCGCGACGATGAACGCGACGACGATGAAATAGCCGCGCCATTCGCGCAGCTTCTCAACCGACACGATGCCCATGCGCGCCAGCACGACGACGATGACCGGTACCTCGAAGGCCGCGCCGAAGGCGATGAACATGTTCATCACGAAGCCCAGATAGGCCTCGATGTCTGGCGCCGCCGTGATGCTCTTGGGCGCAAAGCTCTGGATGAACTTGAAAACCTGGCCGAAGACGAAGAAGTAGCAGAAGGCCACGCCGGAGAAGAACAGCAGCGTGCTCGACACGACCAGCGGCATCACCAGCCGCTTCTCGTGCGAGTACAGGCCCGGTGCGACGAAGGCCCAGGCCTGGTAGAGCACGATGGGCAGCGCCAGCATGAAGCCGGCCAGCATCGTGATCTTGATCGGCACGAAGAAAGGCGCGATGACGTTGGTCGCGATCATCTTGGTGCCTTCGGGCAGGTTGGCCACCAGCGGCGCAGCCAGCCAGTCGTAGAGTTGGCTGGGGCCCGGGTACAGGCACAGCACGCCGAAGCACACGGCGATGGCGATGACGGCGCGCAGCAGCCGGTCGCGCAGCTCCATCAGGTGAGTGACGAAGGGTTGCTCGGTGCCGGCGAGTTCGTCGTGGTCGGGTTTCTGGAAGGAGCTCATCAGCGGATGCCTGGCGGGCGGAAACGCGCCACACGGGCCGCGCCCGACTGGGTATGCCGCTTCACGCCGGCCTTCTGCTTGAACCACATCGGCGTCGCTCCGCGCTTGACGCGCCAGTTCTTCTTCGGATGGCGGTACTCGGGCGGCGGTGGTGCGATGGCCGTGCCGGACTCGTAGGACGAATCGCTGGTCACGTCGCTCCAGGTCTGGTTCAGCGCGTTCGTGGCCGAGTCCACCTCCTGGCGCACGCTCTGCTCCACGTCGCGCGCGGCCGTCTCGAACTGGGACTTCATCTTCTGAAGCTCCTCCAGCTCGATGGAGCGGTTGACCTCGGCCTTCACGTCGGCCACATAGCGTTGCGCCTTGCCCAGCAAGGTGCCCACCGTGCGGGCCACGCGCGGCAGCTTCTCGGGGCCGATGACGATGAGCGCCACCGCGCCGATCAGCGCGATCTTGTCGAAACCGAAGTCAAGCACTCGTCAGGCTCGGCTTCTCAAGACTTGGTCTTGGCGTCGACGTCAACCGTATTCGGGTCGTTGACCTTGTTGGTGGCCGTGACCTGTTGGGGCGGGGCGGCCGGATCGGAGGTCGTGCCGTCCTTGACGCCATCCTTGAAGCCCTTGACGGCGGCGCCGAGGTCGGAACCGACATTGCGCAGCTTCTTGGTGCCGAAGATGGCGATGACGACGACGAGGACGATCAGCCAGTGCCAAATGCTGAATGAACCCATGATGCTTACTCCTTGAGGACTGGCTCAAATTCTAGGTGAGGGGCGCCATGCCGACTCCACATCGGGAGCGGGCATCTCGCAGACGCTGCTTTGGACACCGCGTCTAGATGGGGCTGGAATTCAACCTTTCAACCACGGCCGTGGCCCGCCCATCACATGCAGATGCACGTGATACACCTCCTGACCGCCATCCGGGCCGGTGTTGATGACGTGGCGGAAGCCGTTGGTCACGCCCAATTCCTTCATCAGGCGCGGACCCAGGGCCGTCATCTTGCCCAGCAGCGCGGCCTCGGCCTCGGTCACATCGACCATGGACGCGATGTGACGCTTGGGGATGATGAGAACGTGGACCGGCGCCCAGGGGTGGATGTCGTGGAAGGCGAGGATGTCTTCGTCCTCGTAGGCCTTCTTGCTCGGGATCTGGCCGGCGACGATCTTGCAGAAGAGGCAATTCGGATCGGAATGACTCATGGTTGTCCTCGTTGGGCAAATTCAGTCAGGCCCGACAAGCCCTCGCGGCGGGCCAGTTCAGCCAGCACGTCCTCGGGCTTCAAGCCGAAGTGGGCCAGCGCAACCATGCTGTGAAACCACAGGTCGGCCACCTCGTAGACCACCTTCTGGGCGTCGCCGTCCTTGGCGGCCATGACCGTCTCGGTGGCTTCCTCGCCCACCTTCTTCAGGATGGCATCCAGGCCCTTGTCAAAGAGCTTGGCGACGTAGCTCGTCGTGGGGTCGGCACCCTTGCGGGACTCGATGACCGCGCCGACGCGGGAAAGGATGTCGTCACTCATAGATCTTGGTCGGGTCTTTCAGCACCGGCTCCGTAGCGCTCCAGACGCCGTTCTCCAGCTTCTGGAAGAAGCAGCTGTGGCGGCCGGTGTGGCAGGCGATGCCTGGCTCATGGCCGAGCTGGGTGATGGTCAGCAGCACGACGTCGTTGTCGCAGTCCATGCGGATGGCGTGCACCTGCTGAAAGTGGCCGCTCTCCTCGCCCTTGTGCCAGAGCTTGCTGCGCGAGCGGCTCCAGTAGACGGCCTGGCCGCGCTCGGCCGTCAGCGCCAACGCCTCGCGGTTCATCCACGCGAACATCAGCACGTCGCCCGTGCCCTGCTCCTGGGCGATGACGGGCACCAGGCCCTTGTCGTCCCATTTCACTTCGTCAAGCCAGCTCATGGTTTCAGTCTAGGTGAGTGGGGCCGACATGGCTGCGCTCTTCGGCAAACCAGTTCAGCACGGGGATGGTGCCCGGCAGCACCGGCTTCACCTGCACCGGCAGGCTGGCCCAGGCCATCTGCTGGTTCTCCAGCATCTGGAACTCGCCGGTCCACTCGAAGACCTTGCAGAAGTTCAGCCGCACCAGGGCGTGTGGGTAGTCAAAGATCTCGGTCTTCCACGGGTGCGCGGCGCCGATCTCGATACCGATCTCCTCGCGCAGCTCGCGCGCCAGGGCCTGCTCGACGGTCTCACCCGCCTCGACCTTGCCGCCCGGAAACTCCCAGTAGCCGGCGTAGACCTTGCCTTCGGGACGCGAGGTCAGCAGAAACTGGCCGTCAGGTGCGACCAGCACGCCGACGGCGACCTCAGTAATCGGACGTTCACTCATTCAGCGCGCCCCGCCATGTCACGGGCGAACTGGTAGGCCACACGGCCCGAGCGCGAGCCGCGCTCCAGCGCCCAGATCAGCGCCTGCTGCCGCGCGCCTTCAATGGCTGCGTCGTCCACGCCAAAGTGGCGCAACCACTGCGCCACGATGGCCAGGTACTCGTTCTGGCTGAAGGGGTAGAAGCTGATCCACAGGCCGAAACGCTCGGACAGCGAGATCTTTTCTTCCACCGCCTCGCCGGGGTGGATCTCGCCATGCTCGCCGTGCGTGCCGGCCAGGTTGTCCACCATCTTCTCGGGCAGCAGGTGGCGGCGGTTGCTGGTGGCGTAGATCAGCACGTTGTCGCCGGCCGCGGAGACGGAGCCGTCGAGCACGCTCTTCAGCGCCTTGTAGCTGGCCTCGCCTTCGTCGAAGCTCAAGTCATCGCAGAAAACGACGAAGCGCTCCGGGCGGGCGGCGACCTGCTCGACGAGGTCCGGCAGGTCGACGAGATCGGCCTTGTCGACCTCGATGAGGCGCAGGCCACGATCCGCGAACTCGTTCAGCACGGCCTTGATGAGCGAGCTCTTGCCCGTGCCCTTGGCGCCCGTCAGCAACACGTTGTTGGCCGGGCGGCCGGCAACGAACTGGGCCGTGTTGCGCAGCAGGCGCTCCTTCTGCGGCTCCACCTCCTGCAGGTCGGCCAAGCGGATGCGGCTGACCGCACGCACCGGCTCCAGCACCAGGGCGCCATGGCGGCGGCGGGCTCGAAAGGCGGTGGAGGCGGCCCAGTCGGGCGGCGTGGCGGCGTGGGGCAGGACGGCTTCAAGCCGGGCCAGCAGCCCCTCGGCGCGGTTGAGGAAGGATTCCAGTGCAGCAGACATCGCCGCAGTTTAGGGGGCCGGTGTTTCATGCAAGGGTCACGCGCACTGGTTCCAACGGCAGGGCCGCGAGGCCTGCCTGCGTCAACACCGGGACACCCCCGCGGCCGACGATGCCGTCACTCCCTAGCCCTCGAGGATGTCCATGCGCTCCACCCTGCTCGCCGCCGCACTCCTGCTCGCCGCGCTTTCCTCCGCCCAGGCCGCCACCCTGCCCGCCGACGGCAGCTGGGCCGGCTTCAGCGTCGACGCCAACCTGCCGCCCTATGCCTTCGGCTGGGTGGACGACAACGGCGCGCCGCTGAGCTTCAGCGTGACGATCGCGGCCGGCGAGGTCGGCACGCTGACCGTCGTCGATACCGGCGTCTCCGGCGACCGCTTCCAGGTCTGGGACGGCGCTACGCTGCTGGGCAGCACCGGCACCGCCGTCAACGGCGACTCCGCCGGCGCCATCACCTTCGACCACGACGCCGCTCTGGCCAATGCCGACTTCAGCCGCGGCACGTTCACGCTGGGCGCCGGCAGCCACGTCATCACCGGCCTCATGTTCGAGTCGGCGACCGACGCCTTCGGCCCGCTCAACGCAACCATCGGCGGCGTCAAGCTGAGCGTCAGCCCCGTGCCGGAGCCCGCCACCGCTGCGACCCTGCTCATCGGCCTGGGCGTGCTGCTCGGCGCGCTGCGCCGCCGCGCGGTCTGAACGAACGAAAGAATCCCATGCACAGCTTCAAACTCCTGCCCCTTGCAGCGGCCCTGTTCGCCGCCGCCGTCCAGGCCGCCACGCCGGTCAACGTGAAGATCGTTGCCTTCAACGACTACCACGGCAACCTCGAAACGCCCGGCACCTTCGGCCTGAACACCAGCGTCCCCGCGGCCCAGCGCCCGGCCGTCGGCGGCGCCGAATATCTCGGCGCCTATGTCGCACGCATGCGCGCGGCCAACCCCAACACCGTCGTCGTCGGCGGTGGCGACCTGATCGGCGCCTCGCCGCTGTTGTCGGCGCTGTTCTTCGACGAACCGGCCGTCGAGACGCTGAACCAGATCGGCCTGGACTTCTCGTCGGTGGGCAACCACGAGTTCGACAAGGGCAAGGACGAGCTGCGCCGCCTGCAAAACGGCGGCTGCAAGCTCACGAGCGGTGGCGCACCCGAAGCCAACAGCTGCCGCGGCTTCGGCTCGTCGGCGCCCGGCACGTTCGACGGCGCCAGGTTCAAGTGGCTGTCGGCCAACGTCGTCGAGACGGCCACCGGCCGCACGCTGCTGCCGGCCTATGGCCTGAAGAGCTTCGGCAACGTCAAGGTCGCCTTCGTCGGCATGACGCTCAAGGGCACGCCCGGCATCGTCACGCCCACCGGCGTGGCTGGCCTGGAGTTCAAGGACGAGGCCGACACCGTCAACGCGCTCGTGCCCCGCCTGCGCGCCCAGGGCGTCGAGGCCATCGTCGTGCTGGTGCACCAAGGCGGCTTCCAGAACGCCGCCAGCGTGGGAGGCTTCAACAACAGCGACATCAACGGCTGCCTGAACGACCTGCGCGCCAGCGGCAGCAACGCCGCCAGCGACATCGCCGCCATCGTCTCGCGCCTGGACAACGCCGTGGACCTGGTCATCAGCGCCCACACCCACGCGGCCTACAACTGTTCGCGCAACACCACGGACAACGGCGGCGCCGTGCGCACCGCCGGCCTGCCCAACAAGGCCGGCCGCCTGGTGCCCGTGACCAGCGCCAGCGCCTTCGGCCGCGTGCTGACCGAGGTTGACCTGCAGATCGACCCGGTGACCCGCGACGTCATCGACGTGAGCCCGAAGAACGTGCTGGTGGCGCGCAACAACCCGGTCAACGCCAACGACCCGGCCATCGTCGCTATCAACGACCAGATCACGGCCAACCCGCAGGTGAAGAACACCGTCGCCGCCTACAAGGCCGCCGTGTCGCCGCTGGCCAACCAGGTCATCGCCACCATCACGGCCGACATGAGCAACGCGGCCAACAGCGCCGGCGAAATGCAGGCCGGCGACCTCATCGCCGACGCCCAGCTGCAGGCCACCCAGCCCGCCGGCCTCGGCGGCGCGGTCATCGCCTTCATGAACGCAGGCGGCGTGCGCAACCCCGGCTTCATCAAGCCCGCCGCGGCAAGCTTCCCCTACAACCTGACCTACGGTGATGCCTTCACCGTCCAGCCCTTCGGCAACAGCCTGGTCACGATGACGCTGACGGCCCAGCAGATCAAGGACGTGCTGGAGCAGCAGTTCGCCGGCTGCATGGGCCAGACGGCGACGCGCATCATGCAGATCTCCAACGGCCTGAAATACGGCTGGAAGTCGAGCGCCGCGCCCTGCAGCAAGATCACCGACGTGGCCTTCACGCCGACCGACGTGACCGTCTATCCGCCGGTCGTCACCGGCCCGGTCGACAACATCGTCATCGGCGGCATCGTGCAGAACCCGGCCAAGACCTATCGCGTGACGGTCAACAACTTCATGGCCACCGGGGGTGACGGCTTCGGCGTGCTGGTGGGCGGCGGCAGCCCCCTTGGCGGCGCCCAGGACATCGACGCGCTGATCGCCTACCTCGCCGGCTACAAGGCGCCCGCCACGGCCTACAACCCGGCCAGCCCGGTGCTGGCCAAGCCGCGCATCACCGTCACGCCGTGAAGCACCGCTGGCTGGCCGTGCTGCTGGCCGCGGCCGGCCTGGCCCAGGCGCATGAGGCGGCGCTGGCCCCGGCCCAGGAGGCCGAGCGCCAGCGCCGCCTGGGCGAGGCGCGCGCAGCGCTGTCGCGCGGCGAGGCGGATGCGGCCGTGCTGCCGCTGGACGCCGCCGCCGCGATGAGCCACGCAGCCGACACAGAATTGCTGCAGCTGCAGGCCCAGTTGCAGCGCGGCGAAGTGCGCCAGGCCCTGGCCTTCGCGGCCCACACGGCGGCAGCCCACCGAGACGAGCCCGAGGCCCAGGCCCTGCATCTGTGGCTGCTCGCCCTGTCGGGCCAGCCGGCTTACGCCGCGTCGCGGGCGACCACGCCGGACATTGCTGCCGCACTGGCGGCCCTCGACAACGCCTCTGCCCTGCCCGCCGGCCTACCCGGCCCCTGGCCTCACGGCGCCACCGTGCCGGCGGACGCCCGGCCGATCGCCACCGGGCTGCTGCTGGACGGCGGCCGCCTCGCGCTGGTGCCGGCCAGCGCAGTGCGTGGCGATGGGCCGTTCTGGCTGCGCAACGGCCTGGGCCGCGCCAGCCGGGCCCGGGTGGCTGCCACGGAGGCGCCCCTCGCCGAGCAAGGCCTCACGCTGCTGAGCGTGGAGCCGGCGCTGGTGCCGCCAGCTCCATTGAGCCGCGCCCCTCGGCCGGCCTTTGCCGGCAGCCCCGCCCTGCGCGTCGCGGCGCTGAACGTGGACGAGGCCGCGCCGGCGTGGCCGCTGCTGCAATCGGGCTTCCTGGGCCGCGTCGACCGCGACGGGCGCCAAGCCCTGGGCTGGCAGCGCGGCGCCAGCGTCGGCGGCGGGCCGGTGTTCGACCTCTTCGGCCGCCTGATCGGCCTCGCCCTGCCTGGCCCCGATGGCGAGCGCCTGCTGCCCGCCGCACAGATTGCACCGCTGCAGACGCTGTCCGCATCGCCCGGCACCCAGGCGCGCATGCCGGATCAGGTCTACGAAGCCGCCCTGCCCTGGGTGGCCCAGTTGCTCAGCCCGCCACGGCCCTGAGGGATGCTTCCAGCTGCTCCGTGGGCAGCCGCTTGAAGCCCGAGCGGGCATAGCGCTGCAGCCGGCCGATGATGAAACTGACCCAGACCGAGGCCTGGGCGTTGGCCTGCACCGTGGGCGTCATCGAGCCCTGCGTCTCGGCCACCGGGCGCAGCACCTGGCGCAGGGAGGACTCGATGCGGTCGAAGAACTGGTTCATGCGCGCCACCAGGCGCTCGTTCTCATAGACGAGGGCGTCGCCCACCATCACCCGCGTCATGCCGGGGTTCTTCTCGCCGAACTGCAGGATGACGCTGGCAATGCGCGCGGCCTTGCCGGGCGGCGGCAGCGGGTTGGGGTTGTCGGCGATCTGGTTGACCAGGCCGAAGACGCTGTTCTCGATGAAGTCGATCAGCGCCTCGAACATCTGCGCCTTGCTGGCGAAGTGGCGGTACAGCGCCGCCTCGCTGACGTCGAGCCTGGCCGCCAGCGCCGCCGTCGTGATGCGGTCGGCCCCCGGCTGTTCCAGCATGCCGGCCAGCACCTGCAGGATCTGCGTGCGGCGCTCCCCGGGCTTGGGGCGTTTCTTGGGGGCGGGGCTGTCGGCGGCGGGCTGGTCGGCGTCCATGCCGGAGATGCTAATCGCGGAGCCAGCCCAAACGGCGCGCTTCGTAGATCGCTTCCACCTTGGAACGGACGTGCAGCTTGCGGTAGACCCGCTTGACGTAGGTCATCACCGTGTGCGGCGAGACCTGCATGAACTGCGCGATCTCGTCAAAGGTGAAGCCCTTGGCCGCCAGGTGCAGCACGCGCGACTCCTGCTCGGACAGGGCAACGACTTCTTCGTCCGCCAGCGTCGCGGCCATGGCCTCCGGCGAGGGGCCGGTCGTGCCCTGGGCACCGGGCGCCAGGCGAACCAGCAGGCGGCGGGCGATGACGGGGCTGATGGGGCTGCCGCCGGCACGCAAGGCGCGCAGCTGGCCCGGCAGATCGAGCGCCAGGCTGTCCTTGAGCAGATAACCGGTCGCGCCGGCCTCGATGCTGGCGACGACATGCTGCTCGTCACCGAAGACGGAGATGACCATGACCTCGCACTGCGGCCGCGTCTGGGCGGCATGGCGGATCAGCTCGATGCCGCTACCGCCGGGCAGGTCCAGGTCGACGAGCAGCACGTCGGGCTGCAGTTGGTCGAACATGCGCCGGCCCTGGGGCAGGTCGGGCGCAATGCCCAGCAACTCGATATCAGGCACGCTGCCGAGGGCATGCGTGAAAGCATCTCGGAAGCGGGCTTGGTCTTCGACGATCAGGACCGAGAACGGGGACATGGACTCTGTGGACTTTCCAAACGCGCGGGAGTCGCATTGTCGGTTGAGGATACCCCCTCATCCACGAGCGCCTTCCTTCAGAAGTGGGGGGAACGTAACAACGCGGCCAGCGAACGCACGCGCCGGCTCACGTAGGCGGGGCGCCGGTGCAGGCGCGCGGCCCCCGCCCGGCGCAGCCAGCGCTGCATCCAGACCGTGCGCAGCCCCAGGCCGCGGGCAGTCTTCTGGTGGATCAGCGTGTCCTCGACGAGGGTGCATTGCTCGGGCCTGAGCTTGAGCCGCGCCAGCACGACGCGGAACATGCGCGCGTCCGGCTTGGGGCGCGACTGGCCGAAGCAGCTCATGTCCTCCACGCAGATCAACCCTTCGAAAACGCCCAGCAGCCCGATGGCGGCCAGCACGCGCTGGGCATAGGCCAGCGGCGCGTTCGTCATCAGGAACTTGCGGCCCGGCAGGCGGCGCAGCGCGGCCAGGTCATGGGCGTGGCCGTGCAGGTGGGCGTCCAGCCCGGGCAGCTGATGCGTCTCGTGCAGGAAATGCGCGGCCTTGACCCCGTGGTGGCGTTGCAGGCCCGTCAGCGTCGCGCCGTAGCGGGCGAAGTAGCCGTGGCGCAGCGCGACGGCCTCGTCGGACGTCAGGCCCAGATGGGTCTCGATGTAGGCCGTCATCGACGCGTTCAGCGCCGGGAACGCGCGGTGCGAGGCGTTGTGCAGCGTGTCGTCGAGGTCGAACAGCCAGACCCTGTCGCGCGCGTTCACCGGGAAGAAATCATCGTGCCGTAGGCCTGGTCCGTGAGGATCTCAAGCAGCATCGCGTGCGGCACGCGGCCGTCGATGATGTGGACGGCGTTGACGCCGCTCTTGGCGGCATCGATGGCGCCGGCGATCTTGGGGATCATGCCGCCGCTGATGGTGCCATCGGCCACGAGTTCGTCGATGCGGCGCGGCGTCAGCTCGGTCAGCAGCTCGCCGTTCTTGTCCAGCACGCCACGGATGTTGGTCAGCATCAGCAGCTTCTCGGCCTGCAGCACGGTGGCCAGCTTGGCAGCCACGACGTCGGCGTTGATGTTGTAGCTCTCGTTGTGCTCGCCGAAGCCGATGGGGCTGACGACGGGGATGAACTGGTCGTCCTGCAGCGCCTTCACGACGCTGGGGTCGATGGCGACGATGTCGCCGACCTGGCCGACGTCGTGCTCCTTGGCCGGGTCATCCTTGTCCAGCATCTTGAGCTTCTTGGCGCGGATCATGCCGCCGTCACGGCCCGTCAGGCCCACGGCCTTGCCGCCGGCGGCGTTGATGAGGCCCACGATGTCCTGCTGTACCTGGCCGGCCAGCACCCATTCGACGACTTCCATCGTCTCCTCGTCGGTGACGCGCATGCCCTGGATGAACTCGCCCTTCTTGCCCAGGCGGGAGAGCGCGCCCTCGATCTGCGGCCCGCCACCGTGCACAACGATGGGGTTCAGGCCGACGAGCTTGAGCAGCACGACGTCTTCGGCGAAGTCCTGCTGCAGAGCCGGGTCGGTCATCGCGTTGCCGCCGTACTTGATGACGATGGTCTTGCCGTGGAACTTGCGGATGTACGGCAGGGCCTGGGACAGGATCTCGGCCTTCTCGCGCGGCGCGATGTGGGAGACGTCGGTGGTGTGGGCGGTGGTCATGGCTCGGCTGGAACTCCAGATAACCGGCGCATTCTAGGCAGCGGGTGTGTGCTTCCTCGCGTTTGCCCGGCCCCGGCGGGCCGCCGACATCGGTTAAAAACCGGCCGCCAACAAACTAGGGGGGAACATGGCAATCATCAAAATCACCGCGCTTGCGGCCACGCTCGCGCTGACCGGCTGCGCCTCGGTCATGAACGACACCACGCATCCGATGCGGCTCGAAACCAAGGCCGCCAGCGGCGAACTGGTGGCGGGCGCCGAATGCAAGCTCACCAACGACTACGGCACGGTCTCGGGCAAGTCGGGTGACACGCTGCAGGTTCGCCGTTCCAACAAGGACCTGGACATCACCTGCGTGCATCCGAGCAATCCCAATGCGACGGCACGCGCCATCTCGCGCGCCAACAGCGGCATGTGGGGCAACATCATCATCGGCGGCGGTATCGGCGCCATCATCGACCACAACAAGGGCACCGCCTACACCTACCCGACCTGGGTGCAACTGGTGTTCGGCAAGGCGTTGGTGTTCGATCGCAGTGGCGAGAAGGAAGGCCAGCCGACGCCGTTCACGGAGAGCGGCAGCACCGTGGCCGCTGCCCCCGCCGCCCCCGCTGCGACAGCAGCCCCGGCTACTGCGCCCATCCCGGTCGCCGCGGCCTCGGCCCCGCTCGTCAAGTAAGGGCCTCAGGCCATTGCCCAACAGGCCCTGCGGGGCCTGTTTGCATTTCCGAGGGCGTCAAAGACTCACGCAACAATGACGCCATGCAAGCCAGCGCCTATCTCAAGCTCTCGGTAGCGACGGCCCTCGTGACCATCGTGCTGAAGACCGCCGCCTGGTGGTGGACGGGTTCGGTCAGCCTGGCGGCCGACGCGCTCGAATCCCTGGTCAACCTCGCCGGCGCCGTGTTCGCGCTGGCCATGATCACGCTGGCCGCCCAGCCACCGGACGCCGAGCACCCCTATGGCCATCACAAGGCCGAGTACTTCTCCAGCGGCTTCGAGGGCATCCTCATCATCGCGGCGGCCATCGGCATCCTGTGGGGCGCCTTTGACCGCTGGCGCCACCCGGAGCCGCTGCACTCGGTGGGCCTCGGCGTCGCACTGGCCGTCGTCAGCTCGGCGCTGAACGGCGCGCTGGCCTGGGCGATGTTGCGCAAGGCGCGCGAGGTGCGCTCCGTGGCGCTGGAGGGCGATGCCCGCCATCTCTTCACCGATGTCTGGACATCGGCCGGTGTCGTCGTCGGCCTGCTCGGCGTCATGGCCACGGGCTGGGACTGGCTGGACCCGCTGCTCGCCGTGATCGTGGCGCTGAACATCCTGCGCGAGGGCGTGCACCTGATGCGTGAGTCCACCCGCGGCCTGATGGACGAGGCGCTGGACGCCGAAGCCCAGGCCCGTGTGCAGGCCGTGCTGGACGAGTTCCGCCACCCGCACACCATCCGCTTCGACCACATCGCCAGCCGCGTCGCCGGCCAGCGCCGCTTCGTCGACCTGCACATGCACATGCCGTCGAGCTGGACGCTGGGCCGCGCCGCCGCGCTGCGCGGCTCCGTCGAGCAGGCGTTGATGAGCGCCGTGCCGGGCCTGCGCGCGAGCATCCAGCTGCTGCCGATGGACGTCGAGGCCCATTTCGACGACCCGAAGGATCTGCTGTGATCGCGCTGCTGCAACGCGTGACGGAAGCCCGCGTCGAAGTGGGCGGCCAGGTCATCGGCCAGATCGGGCAAGGCTTTCTGATGCTGGTCTGCGCCGAGCCCACCGACACCGAGGCGACGGCCGAGAAGCTGGTCGCCAAGGTGCTCAAGCTGCGCGTCTTCAGCGACGACGCCGGCAAGATGAACCGCAGCGTGCAGGACATGGCCGGCGGGCTGCTCATCGTCAGCCAGTTCACGCTGGCGGCCGACACGACCGGTGGCAACCGGCCAAGCTTCACCGGCGCCGCACCTGCCGATCAGGGCCGGCAGCTCTATGAACACACGCTGGCCGTCGCGCGCCGGCAGCACCCGGTGGTCGCCAGCGGCGAATTCGGCGCCGACATGCAGGTCCACCTCGTCAACGACGGGCCCGTGACCATCCCGATGCGGATGAGCTGAACGCCGATGCCGCGCATGCCTACGGCCCGCCTGTGGTTGACGCTGTGCACCGCTGCGCTGCTGCCGCTGCTGGCCGTACTGGCGGTGCAGGCCGTGCAGGAGCCCGACCCCGCCGGCCTGGGCGTGCGGGTGCTGCGCGAGGCCCGCGTGCTGGTGTCCGACGCCGCCACGCCGCCGGCCGAACTGGCCAGCGCGCCGCTGCGCCGGCTGCCGCTGAGCCGCGGGGCCGACGAGCCCTCGGCGCTCTGGCTGGCCATTCCCATGCCTGCGCCCAGCGGGCGGCCCGAGAGCCTGGCCCTGGCCTACCGCCCTGGGCTGACGGTCTATCTGGACGGCACGACGCTGGCCACCGGGCCTGGCGACGCAGCGGGCACCGGCGAACGCTTCGTGCTGGGCCACCAACGCTGGGTGCTGCAACTGCTGCCAGGCCTGCACCGCCAACAGCCCACCCAGGTGCTGCAGCTGCGCCTGGCAGCGCCCGGGCCCAGCGGCGCCAGCCTGGACGCGCCGCTGCTCGGCCCGCCCGAGGCCGTGCAGGCGCTGGATGCCGGCCGCCGCCACTGGCAGCTGCTGCGCGCCACGACGGCTCTGGGCGGCCTGCTCGTCGCGGCCTTCCTGGCGCTGGTGGCGCGCACGCGGCGCGACGAGCCCATCTACGCGCTGAGCGCCCTGCACGTCGCGCTGCTGGCCCTGCTGCTCAGCCCCTATGTGCTGCCGGACCAGCCCCTGCCCTCGCCGTGGTGGCGCATGCTGCTGGACGCGGCCGACCTGGGCGCCAAGCTGCTGCTGGTGGCCATCTGCGCCCGGCTGGCCCAGGCCTGGGCGCCATGGCTGCGCCGGCTGCTGTGGGCCGTGGCCGCGGTGGGCCTGCCGCTGGACCTGCTGGCCGCGGCACTGGGCTGGTCGTGGGGCAGCTTCGACCAGCCCTGGCCCTGGTGGGCGCTGGGTTCGCGGGCGCTGCTGTTCGGCCTGGCATGGAGCCTGGCGCTGCGAGCCCTGCGTGAACGCGGCACGCTGGCCACCTGGGGCACGGCCCTGCTGGTGGGCTTTTCGGCGGCCACCTGGGCCTGGGTCAGCCTCTGCGCGCTGGTGCTGGACCGGCCCGTGGTGGACGCCAACGCCCTGGCCCACGCCGGCTGGGTGGCCTGGGTGGCCCTGCTGTTGCAGCGCCACTTCAACGACGGCGCGCGGCGCGAGCGCCAGCTGCGCGAACGGCTTGCGCTGGAGCTGGAGCAACGCAGCCGGGAACTGAAGGCGGTGTTCGCAGCCCATGCCCAGGCGGAGCGTGAGCGTGCCGCCAGCGACCAGCGCCGCCGTTTGCTGCAGGACCTGCACGACGGCCTCGGCGCCCGCCTGCTGAGCGTGCGCCTGCGCGCGCCCGAGCTCGACGCCGCGGCCCTGGCCGAGGCGCTGGACGACTGCCTGCTGGAGATGCGCCTCTCGGTCGACACGCTGGCGCAGGAAGACGGTGACCTCGGCGTGCTGCTGGGCAGTTGGCGCCAGCGCATCGAGCCAGTGCTGCGCAGCGCCAGCTGCGCGATGGACTGGCGCGTGGCCCATGCGCCCCACCTGCCCTGCCTGCTGGGGGGCGGTGCGCTGGAGCTGGTGCGCGGCCTGCAGGAGCTGACGAGCAACGCGCTGCGCCACGGCGGCGCGCGGCGCCTCATCGTCGCCACCGAGGCGGACGCTCAGGCGGTAACGGTCTGGCTGGTGGACGACGGTTGCGGCCTGGCCGAGGACGCGCGCATGGGCCAGGGCCGGCGCAGCGTCATGCAGCGCGCCGAACGCCTGGGTGGCGCCGTCAGCTGGCATTCGCCGGTACCGGCGCGCTGGGAGGTGGCAGGCGTTGGGACCGCCGTGGCCTGGCGGCTGCCGCTCAACTGATCAAGCCCAAGCGCCTGGCCTGGGCCAGGGCCTGCGTCTTGGAATGCGCCTGCAGCTTGCGGTAGCAGCGCTTGACGTGGGTGGCCACCGTGTTGAGGCTGATAGCCAGCTGCACGGCGATCTCGTCATATCGGTAGCCGCGCGCCACGGCCTCCAGGATCTGCATCTCGCGCTCCGACAGGCTGACCTCGGAACTCACGGGCAGCGGCGCAGGCGGGGCCTCGGGCGTCAGCCGCCGCAGCAGCTGGCGCGCCAGCACCGGGCTCAGCGGTGCGCCGCCCTCGCGCAGGCTCTGCAGCTGCTCGACGAGACGGTGGGCCTGGCCCTGCTTGAGCAGATAGCCCACGGCGCCCGCAGTCAGTGCGGCCAGCACGCTGTCCTCGTCACCCAGCGTCGTGACGACGACCACCTCCGTCTTGGGCAGCTCGGCCGCCGCTGCCTCGATGAGGCGCAACCCGCTGCCCGAGGGCAGCTGCAGGTCGACGAGCAATAGATCCGGCTGCACGCGGCGCAGCAGTTGCAGCCCATCCGGCAGGTCGGCGGCCGTGCCGACAAGCTCGAAGCCCTCCGCCTGCATGACCGCCGAGGCCAGCGCGCCACGGAAGGCGGCTTCGTCCTCGATCAGCGCAGTGCGCAGGGGCGGCATCGACATGCGCGCATTGTGAAGCGAGGGCCCCTGTCGTGGCCCTCGCTTCACCTGAATCGGTGACCGTCCTCAGCCCAATTCGACGGTCCAGCGATTCAGGCTGGCGGGCGCAGGCCGCGGCAGCGCGAGCGCGCCCACCCGGTAGGCGTGGGGCCGCCGCTGGGCTGCCAGCTCCTGACCCGCGTCGTCGCGCACCCGCTCCACGCCATGGCCGCGCGGGCCGACACGGTAGGTCAGCTCGAACCGCATGTCGGCCAGTTGCAGCTGCACGGTCAGGCCGTCCAGCACGGCGGGCATGACGGGGTCCACCACCAGGGCCTCGTGCTGCAGCCGCAGGCCCAGCAGCGAACCGATGACCAGGCCCAGCGCAATGCCCGGGCCGCTGGAATAGATGCGCCAGCCGCCGTCCAGCGCCACCTCGCCGGCCAGCGCGCGGCCGTAATGGGCGCGGGCCTCGTAGCGGTCGGCAAAGGCGGCGTCGGAGCTGGAGTAGTAGCAGTTGGCCTGGCGCCGGCTGGCGCTCGGCACGCGGTCGGTCAGCGCGATCGGGTGCGCAAGCGTCAGCGCCTGCAGGAAGGCCTCCGAGTGCCCCAGGTGGGCCAGCATCTGCGCGTACCGCAGATGGGCATGCATGTACATGATGCCGATCTCGCGACCGAAGAAGGTGCTCGTCTCGGCCCGCTGGAAGAGCTGCGACGGCCCGCCGCGATAGGGCAGCGGTGCGTCGAACAGGCGGGCGCCGTCGGGGCCCTTCAGATGCTGCTCGATCAGCGCGGCCTGCGTGGCCGCCTGCTCGGGCGTGAAGAGTTCGTCGATGACGGCATGCATCATCGGCAGCAGGCTGTAGCGCAGGCCGGTGCGGGTGTCGCGCGGGTGGATCCACAGCTCACGCTCGCCCTGCTCCGGGAAAAGCGCGTAGCCGGCGACGACATCGTCCTGCACCAGCAGGCGCTGGAACTCGGCGCGCACGCCCACGGCCTCGGCCGTCAGCGCGGCGGCCTGGTCGGCGCGGCCGATCTGGCCAAGCGCCGTGGCCAGCGTGTGCAGCATCTGGTGGTGCAGCGTGACGGTCCAGGCGCTGCACAGGCGCTCGCGCAGGGCCGGGTCGGCCGGCTGCAGCGAGTCGTTCCAGTCGCCATGCCAGTAGGCCGCCAGGCCCGTGCCGGGCACGACGCGCTGGCGGATCAGACCCAGCGCCCGTTCGACGTGGGCAGCCAGCGTCGCAGGCTCGCCGCCGTGGAAAGGCAGCACCTCGTCCAACAGGCCGGCGTCGCCGCTGGCGATCAGGTATTGCGCAAGGCCCAGCAGCGGCCAGAAGACGATGTCGCCGTGCGAGTCGCCCGCGCGGATGGCGCTCTCGCGCTCGAAGAACATGAACCACTGCGGCCAGTCGCCGTCGGGGTTCTGGGCGCTGAAGACACGCAGCAGCAGGTCGCGCACCGGCGCCGGCTGGCCCAGGGCCAGCAGCATCTCCAGTGGGCCCTGGCAGACGTCGCGCGTGCCCCAGCCGCCACCCGAATACTGCTCCAGCCCGCGCGGCGACAGGTAATGAACCAGGGCGTTGTGGGCGTACCAGGGCAGGATGTCGCGCAGCTGCGCCAACGCGGGCTGGGCCAGCTGCCATTGCGGCAGGGTCAACGGCTGCGGCGCGGGCGCTGCGGCGTCGATCAGCGCGCCATGCAGCGTCAGGGCAATGCCGGTGGCGGGCGCGAAGTCCAGGCACAGCAGCGGCTCACCACGGCTGACGCCGTCGTCAAACAGCCGGCCGTCGTCGCCGACTATGGATATGCCCGGTGCATCGATGTCGAAGCAGCCACCGGGGAAGCGTTCGGCCAGCTCGCTGCCCTCGGGCGGCGTCAGGCGCAGGCGGTCGCCGCTGTGCGTCCAAATGGGCTTGAGCGACGCGGCACCATCGTCGCCGCCCAGCGCGAGGTTGAGGCTGGCGCGTACGCGCAACGGGCCGCCTTGCAGCACGGTCAGCGCCAGGCTCATCGCCGTCGGCACGGCGCCGGCTCCGGCCACCACTTCGATCAGCCCACCGTCGTGGGCGTACAGCCAGCGGCAGCGCTGCGGCTGCATCTCGAAGGCGGACGGCAGGCCCAACAGCTGCCAGTCACCGCCGTCGGCCTGAACAAACAGCCGCAGCCCGGCCGTGCGGAACAGGCCAAGCAAGCTGCGCTGCGTGGACAGCAGGCGGTTGATGCTGACGTGACCCTGGGTCAGCATCGAATGGAAAACGCCGCCCATCCAGCAGGTGGACGTCAGCGCGCTCTCGTCCGGCACGAGGTGGTCGCCACTGCGCAGGATGTGGCCGTGCGGGCGCTGCACGCGCAGCTCCTTGGCGCGCAGCACGACGTGGCTCGCTTCGTTCGGCGATTGGCCGGCGAAGAAGCTCAGCAGCTGGCCGTCCTGCCATTCCTCGTGGCGGCGCTCGCCGGGGAAGAGCTGGCGGCGCGCCTCGGCGCCGAGGTCCAGGCTGGCCAGCAGGGGCGCGCTGGCAAACAGGCTGGGCGCGGGCGCGTGGGCAGGCGCATCGATCGGCACAGCGGGCTGAGCCTCGGGCAGCGTCAACAGGGCCGGCAGGCGGGCCAGGTCGGCATCGCCGCTGGCTTGCGCGTGGTGAGCCTGCAGCGCGAGGAAGAAGCCTGCAGCCGTGCCCTCGCCGGGCGCAAGGGTGACGGCCGCGTCCTGCAGCGCGACAACGGCGTGCTCCTGCTGCAGGCGCTGGCCTGGCAGGCCGGCCAGCAGCGCGGGCGGCGTGGCGCCTTCACGAGCGGCGTGGCCCCAGACCTGGGCCGCGTCGGTGGCGAAGGATTCGGCACGGCGCAGCGAGCCGGCCAGCAGCCACGGGTGCTGGCCGCGCTGGGCCTGGTTCTGGCGTGCGGCCAGCAACGCGCCGTGGTGGGCATGCTGCAGCGGCTGCAGGTCGATGTAGTGGCTGACGTAGAACTCGTTGGTGCGCACGGCGCCGTAGTCGGCCAGGCCCACGTCCTGCACCAGCACGGGCGCGATCTCGCAGGCCGTGCTGCTGCGGTTGTCCACCTGCAGATGCCAGAACAGCGTCGGCTCGTCGGCGGCCAGGCGCAGTTGCAGGCGCAGTGCCAGGCCATCCCAGTCGCCACGCATCTCGAAGGCACCGGCCTCGGCATGCACGCTCAACGGCGACAGCGGCCCGAGCAGCGGCGCCACGCGCCAATCGCCCCCCGCATCGCGCCGGCGCAGCCAGACATTGGCCGGCCCACCCTCCAGCTCGTTGCCGGGGAAGAGGTTGAGCATCAGCGCCGGCCCGGCCATCAGGCGGCGCAGCGCGCCGTGAGACAGCAGCTCGACCTCGAGGCCGGCTTTGTTGCGAAGGGAATGCAGGGTCATGTTTGTCGCTGCGCCAACAGCCAGGGCAGCAGTCCAGGATCTTGGTAGGCAGGCGTCCACGAATCGTGGCCGACGCCGGGGTAGATGGTCAGCGAGGCCGTGCCGCCGGCCGCGCGCAGCGCCTCGACACAGGCCACGTGCGGGGCCAGGGGCACGGCGGTGTCCTGGTCACCGTGATAGCCGCGCACCGGCACGCCGCGCATCGCGGCCACCTTGGCCGGGTCGCCAAAGCCGCAGACCGGCGCGATGGCTGCGAGGTCGCGCGGGTAGGTGGTGGCCCAGTTCCACACGCCGTAGCCGCCCAGGCTCAGACCTGTGCCGAGGCAGCGCCGCGGGTCAACGTGGAGCCGGGTCTTCAAGGCACCGAGCAGCTTGTGCAGGCGCTCCGCGTCCCACCAGTGGGCGCTCTCTTCCAGCTGCGGGCTGACGACGATGCAGGGGTAGGGCACGCCCTGGGCGACGAGCTTCGGCGGGCCGTGCACCTTGACCTTCTCCATGTCCGTGCCGCGCTCGCCCGAGCCGTGCAGAAAGATCAGCAGCGGCCAGCGCTCGCTGCGCTGGGTGTACTCGCGCGGCAGCGCCACCCAGAAGCGCTCGCCCTCCAGCTGCCAGGGGCGCTGCTCGCCCGCAGCGAGGCCCTCGGGCACGGTGGGCGGCAAGCTGGCGCAGGCGCTGAGCAGCGCCGGGGTCGTCAGCATCAGTTGGCGGCGGTTGATCGTCATGGCGTGGGGTCCAGTTGGATGAGGGTGGCACCGGGCGGCAGCGGCAGCTCGCGGCCCTGCCAGTTCAGCTGCGTGGACTCGACGTTAGCGCGCGGTAACCGATCCGTACCGGGCCAGGCCAGGCGCAATTCGCCGGGCAGGCGTTCGGGGCGGCGGTCGATGTGCAGCGTCCAGCCGCCGTCGGCGCGCTTCAGCAGGCGGTAGTCGAGCCGGCCCCAGGCGGTGGACAGGCCGGTCACGCCGATGTCGCCAGCGGCGCGCCAGGCCGGCGGCACGCCCGCGGCAAGCACGACGCTGCCGGTGCTTTCGCGCTCGTAGGCCAGCAGGTCCAGCGCGGCGCGCAGGTAGTCAGACGAGATCCAGGCATGCGGCATGTCGCCCAGGAACTGGACCTTGCGCGCGTCGGGCAGCACGACTTCGGCCCACTGGTTCCAGCCCGCCGGGCGCTGGTGGGTGAAGAACCAGGCGAGCAGGCGGTGGGCGTCTTCCACGCGGCCCAGCCGCGCGAGGGCGCTGACGTTGCGCAGCTCGTAGGGCGTGTAGTCCTTCCAGGCCTTGGTGCCGGCGATGCGCGCATCGGCTTCGGCCACGTAGCGCTCGAACGTGCCGCGCAGCAGCTCGGGCGCCAGCTTGTCGGCCTGAGCGGGGTTCAGGGCCATCGTCGTTGACGTGGCATCGAAGTCGCCACGGTCGGCCGCGCCGGCGATGTGATCGAGGCCGTAGTGCTTGGCCGTCGCGGTGATGGACGCGGCGAGGTCACTCTCGAACTCGTCGCGCGACACGGCCCAGCGGACGGCGTTGGCGGTGTCACCCCGGGCCTGCGCGATCTGCACGGCGTCCTTGTAGCCGCGCAGCGCCCAGAAGTCGTCCCAGTAGGAGTACGCCGGCTTGTCGGAATAGCCCTCGTGGCTGATGGACGGCGGCATCAAGCCTCTGAACCTCGCATCGGCTCCAGGCTTGCGTTCGCTCAGGCGCAGCGCCTCCATCCACGCGACGACGCGCTGCACCTTGGGCCAGTGGCGCTCCAGCAGCGCGCGGTCTTGCGTGTGGCGCCACAGCTCGGCAACGGCGAACAGGTACTGGCCGTGGCTGTCGTTCTCGACGACGGGGTCGGCGCCGCGCTGGTCCACGCAGCACGGCACCTTGCCGGATTCGAAGATGTAGCCGCCGAACCAGTCGACGAACTCCCGCGCTGCCTGCACCTCGCCCATGCGCACGAGGCCGGCCACCATCATGGCGCCGTCGCGCACCCAGGAGCGGGCGTAGGACCGCGTGCCGGGCCGCAGCGCCGGGCCGTCGCGGGACATCAGGATCTGCGCGAGCGCGCTGCGCATCGTGTCGGCGATGGGCTGGGCTTGTGGGGGCAGGCGCAATTCCAACGCGCCGAGGCGGTCGCGCCACTGCGCCGCGGCGACGGCCAGGCGCGTGTCGAGGGCGCTGGCGTCTCCGCCCGTCACCCATCCGAAGCTGCGCGCCTCGCCAGCGCCCAACTCGATGTCGAAGCGCAGCAGGGCCGAGGGCAGGCTGTCGCTGTCCGCCAACTGGGTCAGCGGCGGTGCTTGCAGCAGGGCCGCGAGGCCGGGGCCGGCGCTCCACGGCGCGGCGCGGACCTCGGCCGGCGCCTCGCGAGGCTTGATGTTCAGGCCAGCCGCGGTGAGCTGGCCGTCGGCCCAGCCAATTGCGGGCAAGGGGCTGATGCCGCCCTGGGTCGACAGGAACTGCTGCGGCGGGTTGACCTGCCAGGGGCGCAGTACCAGCAGCAAGGCGTAGCGCTGCGGTTTGCTTGTCGGGTTGCGCAGCGTGTAGCGGGCCAGCAGGTTCGGCGCCTTGGCCGCGCCGTCGGCGCCAGCCTCGACGCGCAGCTCCACGTCCGCATGCCGCCACTGCACGACGGGCAGCGCGTGCTCGACCAGGCTGTGCTCGATGCGCGCCTGCGCCCAGGTGACGAGGCGGCCATCGGCCAGTTGCACGACGGGCTCGATGCTGGGGCCGCCCCGGGTCAGCTCGATGGCGCCGTCTTCGCTGACGAGGCCTGAGCGCTGCGCGCCGCCGTCCACGCCAACCACCGTCCAGTAGTTCTGCTCGCCGATGAAGGCCCGCGGCAGCTCGCCGCGCGGCAGTGACCTGGCCACCTCGGCCACGGCGGCATTGCGGTCCGGCCAATGCGCCGCGTCACGCAGTTCGACCTCGGGCGGCTTCTTGCCCTCATACCGCAGGCGAATCCAGCGCCACTCCTGTTCGCCCAGGAATAGCGCGCGGCCGGGGCGCGACGACAGCAGCTTCCAGCGCCGGTTGTCGTCGGATACCTCGATGCGCGTGGCCGCGCCACTGGCGAACCACAAGCCCGTGAATTCGCGCAGGGTCTGGAAGTCCAGCGTCACCTCGCCGCCGCCGAGCTTGCGTTTGGGCTCGGGCCAGGCCTTGGGCGCCGGCTCGCGCGGTTCCAGGCCCAGCGCGCCGACGCACAAGGCCCCTGCCCCACCGCCCTGCTGGCCGGCGACGACAACGAACTCGATGAACTGGCTGCGCTTGAGCACGCGGTCCTGCGCCGGCCCCCAGGCGAAGGCGACGTGACGGCGCTTGAAGCGCATCTCCGTCAGCGTGTCGGGCAGGGCCAGCGCGGGCCGGTTGACCCACCAGACGTTGTCGCCGCTGGCGTCGACGAACTTGATCTGCACGTCGTTGCCCTGGCCCTTGCCTTTGAGCTGGGTCGTCAGCGCGAAGTCGGCGGGCCAGTCGGTGGGCAGTTCGCGGCGCAGCACGGCGTAGCCGGAGACGCCGGCGAAGTCGTAGTCCAGACAGAGGCTGTCGTCGCGGGCATCACGGCGCAAGCTGGCCTTGACCTGGTCGGAGGCGGTGGCCTTCCAGACGCCGGCGTCCTTCATGTCGTCGAGCACGGCGGCGCCAGCCAGGCGAGTGGCCAGCAGCAGCGCTATGGCGAAACACCGCTTCACTTCACGCTTCCCATCAGCAGCCCCTGCATGTAGTACCTCTGCAAGGCGACGAACAACGCCAGCACCGGCAGCACGGTGATCACCGCCCCGGCCATCATCAGTTCGCTGTCCTGCACATGCTCCCGCGACAAGGCGGCAAGGGCGACCGGCAGCGTGTGCATCTCGCCGTCGGTCAGCACGATCAGCGGCCACATGAAGTCGTTCCAGCTGCCGAGGAACGCGAACACCGCCAGCGTCACCAGCACGGGCTTCAGCGTCGGCAGCACGATGTTCCAGAAGATGCGCCACTCGCCCGCACCGTCCAGCCGCGCCGCTTCCAGCAGTTCATCCGGCACACCGCGCGCGTACTGGCGCACGAGGAAGATGCCGAAGATGCCGGCCATGCTCGGGATGAGCACACCCATCCAGGTGTTCACCAGGCCCATGCCCTTGAGCATCAGGAACAGCGGCAGCATCGCCACCTGGCCGGGAATGACCAAGGCCGCGATGAGCAGGCCGAAGACGCGCTCCCGGTGACGGAAACGCAGCTTCGCGAACGAGTAGCCGGCCAGCGTGTTGAAGCTCGTGGACAGCAGCGTGCTGACGATGGCCAGGCCCAGGCTGTTGACGAACGCTCGCTTCAGGCCGCCGTCGCCGAGCAGCTGGCGGTAGTGCACCAGCGTCGGGTCCTTGGGAATCAGCGGCGGCGGCAGGCTGGACGCGCTGCCGGCGGGCATCAGCGACACGCAGACCATCCAGACGAGCGGGAACACCGCCAGCGCGGCGAAGGCCCACAGCACGCCGTTGACGAGCAAGGTGCGCGGCTTCATGCCTCTGCCCCCGTCAGCCGCCGCTGCAGCACGATCAGCCCCTTGCTGACCGCCACGATGATGAGGAAGAGCACGAAGGCCACGGCCGAGGCCAGGCCCAGGTTCCACCACTTGAAGCCCTCGTCGTACATCAGGTAGAGCACGCTAACCGTGCTCTGCAGCGGGCCACCCTGGGTCATCACATAGGGCTCGGCAAAGAGCTGGAAGTAGCCGGCCGTCGTCAGGATGGTGACCATCAACAGCGTTGGCGCGATGCTGGCCAGCGTGATGTAGCGGAACTGCGCCCAACCGCGCGCGCCGTCCAGCCGCGCGGCCTCGTACAGGTCCTGCGGCACGGCCTGCAGCGCGGCGATGAAGATGATCATGTTGCCGCCGAAGTTCTTCCACGCGGCGAACAAGATGATGGTGGGCATGGACCAGTGCGGGTCGCCCAGCCAGTCGATGGCGTCGATGCCGAAGGACTGCAGCGTGTAGTTCACCAGGCCGTACTTGACGTGGAACAGGTAGCGCCAGATGACGGCGACGGCTACCAGCGTGGTCACCACCGGCGCGAACAAGGCCGTGCGCAGCAGCGGCTTGAAGCGCACGAGCTTGGACTGCAGCAGCACGGCGGCCGCCAGCGACACGCCAATGGACAGCGGCACGCCCAGCACGACGAAATAGGCGGTGTTGGCCAGCGCCTGCCAGAACAGCGGCATCGTCAACACGTGGACGTAATTGTTCCAGCCCTGCCAGCGCAGGTTGCGCAAGTCGGCCAGCGCGTAGATGTCGAAGTCGGTCAGGCTCAAAGCCAGGCCGGCGAAGACGGGCACGCCGAAGAACAGCGCGATGACGATCAGCGCCGGAGCGGCGAAGGCCCAGGCGGCGAAGGATTCGCGACCGGTCGTTCTCACGATGCCTTCCTGTCCAGCATCCAGCGGCGCTTTTCCAGGATGCCGTCCACGCGCGCGTCCAGGCCCTTCACGGCGACATCGATGCTGTCGCGCCCCCCCACCACCCGCGCGGCGGCGAGCTGCATCTCCTGCATGACACGCTCCCACTCGGGCACGGCCGGCGTGGGGCGCACATGTTCGAGCTGGCGGCGGAAGGCGGCGGCGTGGCGGTCTTCGGCCAGCGTGGTGCCGCCGGGCAAAGGCATCGTCCAGGTGCTGCGGCGTGGCGGCAGGTCGCCGGTCAGGCGGTAGAACTCCAGCTGCACGTCGGGCCGGCTCAAATAGCTGATGAGAGCCCAGGCTTCGGGCTTGTGGCGCGAGCGCTTGAACATTGCGAGGCTGGCACCGCCGGCAATCGATGCGCCGGGGCCTTGCCCGGTGACAGGTCCAGGCAGCTCGGCAGTCGTCCACGCATCGGCCAGCTCGGGCGGCAAGCGCCGCTTGAACTCGCCGATGTTCCACGGCCCCGAGATGTAGAACGCAAAGGTGCCGCGCCCGAACTCCTGCCAGACGTTGGCAACCTGGTTGTTCGTCAGTCCCGGCGCGTCGCCGAGCTTGAAACGCTCGGCGTAGAAGCCCAGCGCGCGGCGGAAGTCCTCGGAAGAGAAGTTGCCGAAGCGCCCGCCCTCGCGCAGCACCTCGGCGGGTTGCTGCAGCGCCAACGCCAGCAGCGGCTCGAACTCGTTGGTGGGCAGCAGCAGCGGCGTGGCCATGCCGCGGTCGCGCAGCCGGGCGAGCGCCGTGCCCCAGGCGGCCCAGTCCTGGGGGATCTGCGGGATGCCCGCGTTCGCGAGCAGGTCCTGCCTGACGAAGAGCAGCCGCGTGTCGACATACCAGGGCAGGCCGACGCGCTGGCCGTTGGGTGCGTTGGTGGCCCAGATGCCGTCGAAATAGTCCGCCGGCTGCAGCGCCTGCGTGCGGGCGATCCACGGCTCCAGCGGCTCCAGCGCGCCCAACGCTTGCATCTCGGGCAGCCAGGTGTTGCCGACCTGGGCGAGGTCGGGCGTCGCGTCGCCGGCAAAGGCGGTCAGCAGCTTCTCGTGCGCGGCCGTCCAGGGCAGTTGCTCGACCTTGACGCGCACGCCGGGGTGCTCGCGCTCGAAGCCCGCGATCAATTCGGCCGCCACCTCGCTCTCGCGGCCCATGGCCCAGAAGCGCAGCGTGGTGGTGGTGCCGTCGCGCGCGCAGCCGGTGAGCGCGGCGGCGGCAGTGGCCGTGAGCAGGTCGCGGCGTTTCATCTCAGCCGAGCCAGCCTCCGGTGAAGCCGGCCTTCTTCAGGCCGCGCACCAGATGCGCGTTCTTGCGCATCGCCTGCCACACCAACTCACCACGGTGGTTGCCCATCATGGCGAGCAGCGGGCCCTGGTCGATGCCCAGCATGTCGGTGTCCACCCAGCCTTTGCCGGGTTCGATGCGGCCATGCGTGAGGCGCACGTCCGGGAAGTTGAAGCTGGGGTTGAAGGCGTCCCAGAAGCCGTAGCGGCCCCAGGTGTGCGGGTAGCGGTCCTTGATGGCCATCAGCGCGGGCACGACGATCTCGGGTGCGAAGGCAATCGAGGAGCCTGCCGCGTAGGGCGCCAGCGTGCCGTCGTCGTACAGGCCCATGCCGCGGCCGGCGTAGCTGATGAAGCGGCGCTTCTCGGTCTTGCCGGCGGTCGTCGTGTAGGCCAGCGAGATGTCGGCCGGGCCGTCGCTGGCGCTGACGCCCCAGACCTCGGCGCTGTAGCCCTGCCAGCCCAGCGGGTTCGCGGCCGCGTAGGCCTGCTGCGCGTAGGTGGCGCGGCGCGAGTTCTCGAAATAGTCGAGGCCCTTGGCGCGCATGTAGGTGTCGCGGATGCCACGGAAGTCCACCCAGCAGTGCGTGAACTGGTGGCCGAACAGTGGCGGGAAGCGCAGCAGCGTCTGGCCGTGGCTCTCGCCCCAGCTGTCGCGGTCGTAGGTGCTGAGCCAGGCGTCATACGCCTCGGGCGCGACCGGCCGCGTGGGCGAACCCAGTGCCAGCAGGTAGACCATCATGGCCTCGTTGTAGCCCTTCCAGTCGCTGGCGATGAAGCCCTTCTCGGGCGACCAGCCGTGGCTGATGGACGGCGGGCGCACCTGGGCCCAGGCCCAGTCCACGCGGCCATAGAGCTCGTCCACCAGTTTGCGGATGGCGGCCTCGTCGGCATGCTTGCCATCGAAGAAGCTCTGCGCATGCAGGGCGCCCATCAGCAGCAGCGCGGTATCGACCGTGGACAGCTCGCACTGGGCGAAGCGCAAGCCCTCCTTCATGTCGAGGAAGTGATAGAAAAAGCCTTTGTAGCCGGCCACGCCGGTCTTGCCCGGGCCCTGCGGCAGGCCGGCGAAGAAACGCAGCGTGGTCAGCGTGCGTTCGCGCGCCTGGGCTCGGGTGATGTAGCCGCGGGCCACGCCCACGGGGTAGGCACTGAGCGCGAAGCCCACCGCCGCGATGCTGGCGAACGACGGCGTGGGCCAGCGGTCGGGCGCGAGGCCCGTCCTGGCGTCCGTCGTTTCCCAGAAGAAATCAAAGGTGCGGCGTTCGAGGTCCGCAAGAAAAGTGTCGGCGGCCAGCGCCGGTGCTTCCGCCCAGCTGGGCAGGTTGGCGGCCAGGGCAAGGCCGGCGCCGTGCGACAGCAGGGCACGTCGGGTCAGCAGGTTCATGGTGGGGTGATTGTGGGAGCGGGCACGGGCCGCGCTCCCACGGGTCTTGCAGGGTCAGAACGAGTAGCTGGCGGTGAGCTTCACCGTGCGGGCCGGATCCCTCACGCTGTTGGGCGTGCCGACGTTGAGGTTGTCGCCACCGTACTTGTTGGCCTTCTGGCCGGGGGCCACGGGACCGCCACCCCAGTCGTCGAGACCGTCGTAGTTGGTGGTGTTGAACAGGTTGATGACGTCCATGCGCAGGCTCACGCGGTGGATGCCGAACTGCAGGGCCTTGGCAATGCCGATGTCGAACTGGCGGAACACCGGGCCGTCACCCTCGACGCTGATGCACTTGTCCCAGCCCGCAGCGCAGGACGTGACCCGGCGCGGGGCGCCACTGGCATAGGTGGCCTTGCCCGACAGCGACATGTCCCAGGGCAGCAGGCGGTCCACGACGCCGGCAGCCACGAGGCGGTGCTTGCTGGCATCGGCGGACGGGTTCCAGCCGTGCGTGCTGCGGCCGTAGGTCCAGTCGAAGATGTCGTTCTTCCACTCCTTGTGGGTGGTCTTGGCGTCGCTGTAGGTGTAGGCGATGTTGACCGCCCAGCCGGAGGCCGCGGTGTAGGGCTTGGCGGCGCTGACGAGCACCGCCTGGGTCTTGGTCTCGCCGACGGAGTCGCCCAGGATCAGCGTGCCGTAGCCGTTCGGTCCGCCCCACAGCGGGTCGATGGGGCTCTGCGTGGCCCAGCCACCGTTGGCGTCGCGGTTGCCGCCGAACCAGACGAACTGGTTCTTGGCATGCACCTGGCTCAGCGCGATCTCGGCGTTCCAGTCGCCCACGGCCTGGCGCAGGCCGAAGCTGAACTGGTCGGCATAGGGCGTCTTGACCTTGTTGTTGATCATCCAGATCTCGCCACCGCCCTGCAGGTTCTTCTGCAGTTCGTCCAGCGCATGGTTGGCCATCGTGCGGTCGTAGCTGCGGCCCCAGCCGCCGAAGAGCACGGACATGCGGTCGCCGAACAGGTCGTAGGACGCCCCGACGCGCGGTGCGAACGCGCCCTTGAAGGCACGGCGCGAGCCGCCGTTGCTGATGTAGTCCTCGATATTGACGCCACCCTTGGCGAGGGACTGGGCGTAGGTCTGGCCGGCCGGGGGCGTGAGGCCCCAGCGCGGGCCGTCCAGCGCCCGCAGCGCGGTGACGCGGTCGGCCGGCGTGACGTAGCTGTTGTTCAGCATGTTGGTCTCGTAGTCCCAACGGATGCCGAGGTTGAGCTCCAGCTGCTTGCTCAGCGCCCAGTCGTCCTGCAGGTAGAGGCCGTACTGCTTGTTGTTGAAGTTGACGTCGACGCTGGGCAGCGCACGGTCGATCTTGCACTGGTCGCTGTTGACGCCGCCGTTGGTGACGTTGGTGCCCGTGCAGACCGAGCCGTTGTAGTACAGGTTGCCGGTGGTGCGGTCGATCAGGGCCTCGACGATGTCGACGCTGCGCGAGGTGCCGCCCAGCTCGTACTTCATCGCCTTGAGCTTGGCACCGACCTTGATGACGTGGCCGGCCATGCCGGTGTAGGTCAGGTCCTCGGCGAAGTACAGGCCCTTCTGGCCGCGCTTTTGCGCGTCGGGCGAGCCCCCGCCGAAGATGACGTCGTCCGCCGCGCTAAGCAACTGGGCCGGGCTGTTGCCGACCTTGTACTTGATGAAGGCGGAGCTGACCGCCGCGTGCGGGTTCCAGGTGTAGTCCTCGTAGCCGGTGCGCGCCTCGCTCAGCCAGGGGCCGCGCGACCACTCGTGCTTGAGGTCGATGCGGGTCTCGTCGTTCTGGCGTTCCTTGTCGTTGCCAGGCAGGCTGAGGTCGCGGTTCTCGGCCACGCGGTCCTTCTCGCGGCGCAGGCGGGCCGAGACGCTCAGGCGCTGCTCGTCGTCGATGTTGATGTCGAGCTTGCCGAACAGCAGGTGTTCCTTGAAGTTGTCGACCTGGCTGCCCTGCAGAGCCACCAGCCCCGGCACGATGCCGGTATTGGGCAGCTTGTCGCGGTTGCGCAGCACGATCTGGCGCGAGTCATCGATGCTCTTGCCGTCGTAGGCGAAGAAGAAGTGCGCCTGGTCCAGCTTGATGGGGCCGCCAACGCTGAAGCCGTACTCGTTCTTGCTCGACGGCGGGCGCGGCACGCCAGCGGCCTCGCGCTGCTGCTCGGACTTGTTCAGCGCGCGCCAGTTGGTGCCGGTGCGGTCGCCATAGACCTCGCCGTGCAGCGTGTTGGTGCCCGACTTGGTGACGGCGGTGATGGCCGCGCTGCTGACCTGGTCGAACTCGGCCTTGTAGTTCTGCGTGATGACCTTGTATTCGGCGATGGCCGACTGCGGGAACGGGTTGCCGCGCGAGGTCTCCTGGCCGCTCAGGCCGCCGCGCAGGATGTTGTTCTTCTGGCCCACGCCGTCGATGAAGACGTTTACATGGTCGAAGTTTTGAGCGCCAGCCTGGACTGAGGTGTAGCCGTTGCCGTCCGACTGGAAGGCCACGCCGGGGGCGAGGTCGATGGCGCTGAGGAAGTTGCGCGTCGTCTGCGGCAGGCTCTCCAGCATCTTGGCGGAGACGTTGGTGCCCATCTGCGAGTCGCGCACGCCCTGGCGCTGGGCGGTGCCGAGGATGGTGACGGTGCCCAGGTTGGTGGCGCCGCCGAGTTGCAGGTCCAGCGCGGCGGTTTCGCCGACGGCCAGCGTCACGCGCTCCGTCTTGGCGCTGCCGACGCGGATCTCGTAGCTGCCGGGCGCCAGGCCCAGCAGCGTGTAGCTGCCGTCGGCCTGGGTCTGCGCGCGGTAGGTGGCGCCGTTGGCGAGGTTGACGGCGACGACGGTCAGGCCGGCGCGCTGCTCACTGGCGGCTGCCTGGACCGAGCCCTTGATGGTGGCCGTGCTGACCTGGGCCGAGGCGGCGCCAGCCAGCGTGAAGAAGACGGCAGTGGCGAGCGCGTGGCGGCGCCACGGCTTGCGGGTTGATTGCTTGCTCATGATGTCCTTGTCTCCTGTTGTGTGATGTGTGATGTGGACGGGATTCAGGTCTTGGTGCCGCCGCAGGAGCGGCGCACGACGAGCTGCACCGGCATCACGGTGGTGCTGACGTCGGGTGCATTGCGTTCAAGGGTGTCGGCGAGCGCGTCGAGCGCCTGGCTGCCGAGCGCGGCGATGGGCACGTGCATGGTTGTGAGCGCGGGGCTCACGTAGCGTGCGACGGGGATGTCGTCGAAGCCGGCGAGGGCGATGTCCTCAGGCACCCGCACGCCGCCGGCCTGCAGCGCGCCGAGCAGGCCGATGGCCATGATGTCGTTGGCGGCGAAGACGGCGTCGGGCCGCTCGGCCACGGGCAGCGCCAGCAGGCTTGCTGCGGCACGCTGGCCGCCGGCCTCGGAGAAGTCGCCCTCCAGCAGCCAGGGCCTAACGCCCGCAGGCAGGCCAGCGCGGTGGCCGCGTTCACGCTCGCGGGCCTCGAAGTTGGCAGAGGGCCCGCCGAGGAAGGCGATGCGCGTGCGGCCTGTGGCAACGAGGTGCTCGGTCATCGCACGCGCGCCACCGAAGTTGTCGACGGCGAAGACCCGCTGCGGCGCCTCCCGCACGCCGGAGTTCAGCAGCACGGCAGGCAGGTTGGACGGCAGGTTCTGCGACAGGAAGTCGTCGTCGGCATGCGGCGACATGACGAGCAGGCCGTCCACGCGGCCGTTCATCGCCCGCAGCGCAGCGGCGGCCTCGTCGGCGTCATCATGGGAGCTGGACAGCAGCAGGTGCAGGCCGCGGGCACGGGCGGCCTGGTCGATGCCGCGGATCAGCTCGGAGAAGAACTCGCCGTGCAGGTCGGGCAGCAGCGCGCCGACGGTGTCGGTGCGGCGCGTGATGAGGCTGCGCGCGGCGCCCGAGGGGCTGTAGCGCAGCTCGCGCGCCACTTCGACGATGCGCTGGCGGGTGTCGGGCAGCACGTTCTCGGCGCCGTTGAGTGCGCGCGACACCGTGGCGACGGACACACCGGCGACACGGGCGACATCCTTGATCGTGGCGGGAGAAACCGACATCAGGGCTCCAGGTTGGTGCCGTGGGCGGCGATGACGTCAGCATAGAAGCGCGCGCTGGCCTTGGGCGTGCGCTGCTGTGTCTGAAAGTCCACATGCACGAGACCGAAGCGCTTGGCGAAACCGAGCGCCCATTCGAGGTTGTCGAACAGCGACCAGGCGCAGTAGCCGCGCACGTCGGCGCCCCGTTGAATGGCGTCCCGCACGGCGGCGATGTGGGTGCGCAGGTAGTGCACGCGCAGCGGGTCGTCGATGCGGCCGTCGATAGCCACGGGCGGGTCGTAGAACGCCGCGCCGTTCTCGGTCACGTACAGCGGCAGGCCGCCGTAGCGTTCGTGCATCCACACCAGCGTGTCGGCCAGGCTCTGCGGGTGCAGCTCCCAGCCGGTCTCGGTGTAAGTGCCACCGGGCTGGCGCTGCGGCGTGGCGGGCACGGGCCAGGCCTTGGCGTCGTGGCGAACGACGGCACGGGTGTAGTAGTTCAGGCCAAGGAAGTCGACAGGTTGCTTCAACGCCTCGACCTCGGCCGCCGGCCAGTCGGGCCAGGCCTCGCCAAACACCTCGCGCAGCTCATCGGGGTAGGTGCCGAGCAAGGCCGGGTCGAGGTACTGCCGGTTCATGTAGGCATCGGCCAGCTTGGCGGCGTGGCGGTCGTACTCGCTGGCGTCGGCCGGCAGATGCTTGGGCTCGATGTTGACGACGAGGCCGATCCTGTTCTTGCCCACGGCGCGGTAAGCCTGCACGCCCTTCGCGTGGGCCTGCATCAGCCGGTGGGCGGCGATGGCCGCCTCGTAAGCGCTCTTGTGCCCGGGTGCCAGCGCGCCATGCATGAAGCCGCCGTCGGCGACGACCCAGGGCTCGTTCAGCGTCACCCACATCGGCACGCGGTCGTCCAGCGCCTTGAAGCAGACCTGGGCGTAGTCGGCAAACCAGTCCGGCATGTCGGGGTTGAGCCAGCCGCCGCGGTCGTCCAGCGCGGCGGGCAGGTCCCAGTGGTGCAGCGTGGCCATCGGCGTGATGCCGGCCGCCAACAGTTCGTCGACGAGGCGCTCGTAGAAGCCCAGGCCTGCCGCGTTCACGGCGCCACGCCCCTCGGGCAGCACGCGGTTCCAGGCGATGCTGAAGCGGTAGGCCGTGAGGCCGAGCTCGCGCATCAGCGCGACGTCGTCCTTCATGCGGCGGTAGTGGTCGCAGGCGACGTCACCCGTGTCGCCACCGAGCACGCGGCCCGGTGTGCGCACGAAGCGGTGCCAGTTGCTGATGCCGGCGCCATCCGCAAGCGGCGAGCCTTCGATCTGGTAGGCCGAAGTCGCGCAGCCCCAGAGGAAGCCTGGCGGGAACGGTTGTCTCATCCGTGTGCCGACTCCGCTTGCGCGGGCCGGTCGTTGTGTTGTCATGTAAACGTTTACATGCATTCTTTCCGTGATCGACGAAGGAGTCAACAGCGTGTTTACCCGCTGCGCGGAACGCGGCGAGCGGGCCCCTCTCGCAAGTCCTGAAGCCACGGTGCAAGGCCCGCTGCTATCTTCCGCGCGCCAAACAATTCAGGGAGAAAACGGCATGGCCATCAATGAAGATCCGATCGTCAAAGGCGCAGCACGCTGGTTCTGGTGGATCGCCGGGCTGTCGCTCGTCAACGCGGTGATGTTCCACGCGGGCAGCGACACCAGCTTCGTCCTCGGGCTCGCCATGACGACGCTGGCCAGCGCGGTGTTCGCGTCGATGCTGCCGGTGGCCATCCTGTTGACGGCCATCACCGTCGGCTTCTACTTTGCGATGGGCCTGTACGCGCAACGCGGCAAGCTGTGGGCCTTCTACGCCGGCCTCGCGGTCTACGTCGTCGACGCCCTCATCTATCTGAAGTTCGAGGACTGGATGTCGGTCGGCTTCCACGCGCTGGCGATCTTCTTCATCGCCAGGGGCCTGATGCGCGTGCGTGAACTCGACCGCATGCCGCCGCCTGAAGCCGCCTCGGCCCAATGACCCGCCCACCCGACGGCCTGCCCGTCTACCGCCTGCTGACCGGCCCCGACGACGCCGGCTTCTGCCATCGCGTCAGCGAGGCGCTGGCCTTGGGCTACCGGCTCTACGGCTCGCCGGCGGCGACTTTCGATGGCCAGCGGGTCATCGTGGCCCAGGCGCTGATCTGGCCGGCGGCCGACGCGCCTACGCCCGTGCCCAAGCCGTAACCCGTCCACGCAACGGCGTCGCTAGCATGCGCGCCCATTGCCGCAATTTGCGAAGAGGACGAGATGCTGGAGCAGCCGGTCGGACATGTCTTTGAAGCCAGCGCCCGCGAGGCACTCTCGCCGCGCCAGCGCCTGCATCTGATCCTGCTCGGCGTCGACAGCGTCGAGCGCTCGACCGCCTTCTACGAAGCGCTGGGCTGGAAGAAGTCCGCCACCGGCACCGCCGGCTTCGCGAAGTTCGACCTGGGCGGCTACGCGCTGTGCCTGATCTCGCGTGCCGACTTCGCCAAGGACGCGGGCTTCGATTCACCCGAAGGCCGCGGCTTCGCTGGCGTCGCGCTGATCCATCTCGCGCAGTCTGCCGACGAGGTGGCGCGCATCCTGGCCAAGGCGGTTGAAGCCGGCGGGCGGCTCGTCAAGCCCGCCACGCGCACGCAGTGGGGCGTCGCGGGTTATTTCACCGACCCGGACGGGCATCTCTTCGAGGTGGATTACGAAGAGGTCTGGGTGCTCGACAACGACCACCGGTTGGTGGTCGACAAGGTCAACGGCACCTAACGCAGCGATCACGCGCCGGCACAAACTCAAGCCCTAAGCTGCAGGAGGGCGCCGCGGGCCTGGCAGCACTAGGCTGGAACCCATCGCATCCATGGAGCGCCGTCATGAAGACCGTCCTCAGCCTGGGGCTTGCCGCCGCGTTGTCCACGTCGGCGCCCGGCGCGGCAGCAGCCAACTGGACCTTCACGTTCACCAACCTGTGCGCCGACATCGGCTGCGTGGACCTGAACGGCCAGTTCAGCGGCGTGGACAGCAATGGCGACGGCACGATCGCGCTGGACGAGCTCACACTGCTGGAGATCGACACGGCACGCTTCTTCCCGGCATGGACGTCAGCGCCAGGCGACCTGCCCGCAGCCGGCTCGACCTTTGCCTTCAGCTACGTCATGGGCGGGCCGCTGAGCTTCAGCGCCGGCGCGTACTACTACCGCGTCCAGGTCAGCGTTACCACCGGCACCGACTACATCATCTTCGGCCCCGTGCCCGAGTCCGGCACCTATGCGTGGACACCGCAGACGACGCAGGTCGTGACGGCAGTCGTTGTGCCGGAACCCGGCACGGCCGCACTGCTGGCACTGGGCTTGTTGACGCTCGGAGCCCGCGCGCCACGGACTCCGCTCGACCCCTGGTCGGCGTCCTCTAGTCAGCGTACTGGCCAGCCGCCTTGATGACCGGGCTGAGCTTGTTGATCTCGGCCTCGACGAACTTCTTGTGCTCGGCCGGTGCAAGGCGTGCATCATTGATGATGACGGCGCCCAGGGCCTCCTGGCGCTTGTGGAAGTCGGCATCCTTCAACGCCGCCCGCAGCGCCGTGTTGACCTTGTCGACCACGGCCTTGGGCGTGCCCTTGGGGGCGTACAGGCCGTGCCAGACCGCCAGGTTGAAGCCCTTCACGCCGGACTCGTCGGCCGTCGGCAGCTTGGCCAGCGAGCCGCTGGTCAGGCGCTTGGACGACATCACCGCGAAGGCCTTGACCTTGCCGGCCTCGATCTGGCCGGTGGTGTTGGTCGTCTGGTCGCACATGATGTCCACCTGGCCGCCGAGCAGGTCGTTCATGGCCGGCGCGGTGCCCTTGTAGGGCACGGTCGTCATGTCAATCTTGATGGCCGACTGGAACAGCAGGCCGCACAGGTGCGAGGCCGAGCCGACACCGGCATGCGCCAGGTTGATGGTGCCCTTGTTGGCTTCCAGCCATTTGCTCAGCTCGGCGTAGTTCGACGCCGGCAGCGAGGGGCGGCCGATCAGCGTCATCGGCACTTCGTTGACCATGCCGAGGTATTCGAAGTCTTCCAGCGTCTTGTAGGGCAGCGTGCGGTACAGGGCCGTGGCGCTGGCGATGCCGATGTGGTGCAGCAGCAGCGTGTAGCCGTCGGGCGTGGCCTTGGCCACTTTGTTGGCACCCAGCGTGCCGCCGACGCCACCGACGTTCTCGATGATGATGGTGCCGCCTAGGGGTTTGCGCAGCGCCTCGGCCAGGTCGCGGGCGACCTTGTCGGTCGGGCCGCCGGCGGCGAAGGGCACGATGATGGTGACGGGCTTCTCGGGGTATTCGGCCAGGGCGGGAACGGCGAACAGGCAGGCCAGCAGGCCAGCGGCAATCGACAGTGAAGTCGGCAGGGAACGGCGCATCGGGGTGTCTCCAACGGGTTAGCGACGGTCTTCGATGAGCTTGCCGTCATTGGGCAGGCTGCCTGGCGGCAGCGTTTCCACCTCAATGCGGAGTTTGGTCAGGTCGCGCGCAGCCTGCATCAGGCTTTCCACGAAGGTTTTCTGCAAGGTCTGTGTAATCTCAATCTGCAGCACAACGTGATCCTGCGCCAATTCGCCGCTGACGACGAGGCGCGCCTTCAGCAGCTCGGGGTGGCGCTTGAGCAGTTCCGCCACCTGGCCGGCATGCACGAACATGCCGCGCACCTTGGCCGACTGGTCGGCCCGGCCCAGCCAGCCGCGCAGGCGCTGGTTGGTGCGCCCGGTCGGGCAACTGCCCGGCAGCACGGCAGACAGATCACCGGTGGCGAAGCGGATCAGCGGGTAGCCGGCGGACAGCGTCGTCACCACCACCTCGCCCACCTCGCCGTCCGGCAGCGGGTCGCCCGAGCCGGGGCGCACGATCTCGACGATGACGCCCTCGTCCACCACCAGGCCTTCGCGCGCGGTGGTCTGGTAGGCGATGAGGCCGAGATCGGCCGTGGCGTAGCACTGGGTGACGTTCACGCCACGCTCCGCAAACCACGCGACCAGGGGCGGTGGGCAGGCTTCGCCGCTGACCAGGGCGCGCTGCAGATAGGGCAGCGCGTGCCCCCCTTCGGCCGCCTTCTCGAGCAGGATGCGCAGCAGGCTCGGCGTGCCGGCATAGGCCTCGGGCTGCAGGTCCATCAGCGCCTGCAGCTGCAGCTCGGTGTTGCCGACACCGCCGGGAAAGCTCGCCGCGCCCAGCGAGCGCAGGCCGGCTTCCATCATGGCGCCGGCCGGCGTCAGGTGGTAGCTGAAGCCCACGTGGGCGAGTTGCCCGGCGCGAATGCCGGCCGCATGCAGCGCGCGCCCGATGCGCCAGGGGTCGGCGCCGTCGGCATCGGGCTCGGGCTCATAGAGCGGCCCGGGCGATTGGAAGATGCGCCGTGGTGCGCCGGCCGCAAAGCCGCCCAGGCGCAGCGTGCGCCGTGCCGCCTGGGCGGCAGCGAGGCTGCTCTTGCGCGTCAGCGGCAGCTGGGCCAGGGCCGCGCGTGAGGTGATGGCCGCCGCATCAATACCGGCCAGCAGCGCGGTGTAGGCCGGGCTGCTCGCCTGGGCATGGGCGACCTGCGCCGGCAGCGCAGCCATCAGCGCGGCCTCGCGGGCGGCCGGGTCGCGGGTCTCCAGCGCGTCGAAGAACTCGTCGCTCACTCGTCTTCCTTCCAGCGCGTGAGCCGGCGCTTGATCTCATCCTGCAGCTTGCGCAACTCGGTCGCGGACTTGAGCGTGAACGTGTCCCACTCGGGCGTGCGCGCCGGGCGCTTGGTGAGCTGGACCTTGACCGTTGCACCGTCCACCGCCAGCTTGAGCACGACGTCGGCGCCCAGCATCCAGCCCTCGCCGCGCTCGGCCAGCACGCGCTGGTCGCGGGCGAAGCGCTTCATCGTCAGCAGCGCCGAGTCCGCATCAAAGGGCGGCGGCGCCATTTCCCAGGAATCGTCACTCATGCGAGCCACCTCTTCCTTCGCTTGTAGCTCTTCACATCCTTGAAGCTGCGCCGCCCTTCCCCGCCCACGCCGAGGTAGAACTCCTTGACGTCCTCGTTCTCGCGCAGCGCGCTGGCGGCGCCGTCCATGACGACGCGGCCGTTCTCCAGGATGTAGCCGTAGTCGGCATAACGCAGCGCCATGCTGGTGTTCTGCTCGGCGAGCAGGAAGGTCGTCCCCTCCTTGGTGTTGAGGTCGCGCACGATCTCGAACACCTCCTCCACGATCTGCGGCGCCAGGCCCATGGACGGCTCGTCCAGCAGCACCATCTTCGGGTTGGCCATCAGCGCGCGACCGATGGCGCACATCTGCTGCTCGCCACCTGACGTGTAGGCGGCCTGGCTGGTGCGCCGGGTCTTGAGGCGCGGGAAGTAGGTGTAGACCTTCTCCAGCGTGGCCGCCACCGCCGCCCGCCCGTCCTTGCGGGTATAGGCGCCGGTCATCAGGTTCTCCTCGATGGTCAGGTGGGCAAAGCAGTGCCGGCCCTCCATCACCTGCACCACGCCACGCTCGACCATGGCCGATGTGGACAGCTTCTCGATGCGCTCGCCGCGCAGCTCGATGCTGCCCTTGGTGACTTCGCCGCGCTCGCCTTCGAGCAGGTTGGACACCGCCCGCAGCGTGGTGGTCTTGCCGGCGCCGTTGCCGCCCAGCAGCGCCACCACCTTGCCCTGCGGCACCTGCAGCGACACGCCCTTGAGCACCAAGATCACGTGGTTGTAGATGACCTCGATGCCGTTGACGTTGAGGAGAACCTCGGTGCTCATCGCATCAGCTCTGGCAGTCTGCGGGCGTGCGACGGGTGAGCTTCTTCTCGCCGGCGTACTTGTCCGCCGCCGCCTTGACCATCGGCTTGATGATCTGGCTGTCGGCCTCGTACCAGTCGCTGCTGAAGCTCCACTTGGCGCCGTCCCAGGTGTGGATGCGCGCCCAGGTCGAGCCCTGGTGATCGGTGCAGCTGGTGCTGATCGGGCGGATCACGCCGGTCAGGCCCAGGGCGGCCAGCTTCTTGTCGTCCAGCGCCAGGTTCTCCAGGCCCCAGCGCACCTGCTCGCCGGTCATGACCTTGCCCTTGCCGAAGCGCTCCTGCGCGCGCCGCACGGCCTCCACGCCGAGCGCCTGGATGACCAGGCCGCGCGTGTAGAGCACCGAGCCGACCTCGTCCTTCGGGCCAGTGCCCTGGCCCTTGTCATGCACGAGCTTGAGGATGTCCTGGATGACCTTGGGACTCTGGCCCGAGGTGTTGAGGTTGAGCGCGTTATAGCCCTTGGCACCCTCACCCACGTCCTTCACATCGGGCTCGGCACCCGACCACCAGACGCCGTACATCTTGTCGCGCGGGTAGCCGGTGGCCTGGGCCTCCTTCAGCGCGGTGGAGTTCATGACGCCCCAGCCCCACAGCAGCGTGTAGTCGGGCCGCTGCTGGCGCACCTGCAGCCAGGCGCTCTTCTGCTCCACACCAGGCGCGGTGACGGGGATCTTCACGAGCTCGAAGCCGTGCGTCTTGCTGCGCTCTTCCAGCAGCGGGATGGGCTCCTTGCCGAAGGGGCTGTCGTGATAGACCAGCGCGATCTTCTTGCCCTTGAGCTTGTCCAGCCCGCCTTCCTTCTTGCCGATGTGCTGGATGAGGATGTCGGCCGCCGTCCAGTAGCTGCCCATCAGCGGGAAGTTCCACGCGAACACGCCGCCGTCGGCCGAGGCCGACAGGCCGTAGCCCAGCGTGATGAGCGGGATCTTGTCGTTGGGCACCTTGTCGGTCAGCGCGAAGGTGATGCCGGTGGCCTGCGGGTCGAAGAGGCTGGCGCCCTTGCCCTTCAGGCGCTCGTAGCACTCCACGCCCTTGTCGGTGGCATAGCCCGTCTCGCATTCCTCGAACGTCAGCTTCACGCCGTTGACGCCGCCGTCGCGCGCGTTGATGAGCTTGATGTAGTCCTGCTTGCCATTGGCCCAGGGCGTGCCGTTGGGCGAGTAAGGCCCCGTGCGATAGACCAGCAACGGGAAGAACTGCTCCTTGGCTTGCGCCTGGGCTGCGGGGGCTGCAAGTTGCAGTGCGGCGAGGGCCGCGCAAGCGATGAAGGTCTTCATGAGCGTTGTCTCCTGTCGTTGTGGGTCTGTGCAAGTTCAGTGAGGGAAGGGCCAGAGGCGCAGCTTTTCCTTGGCTGTCGCCCAGAGCCGTGCCAGACCGTGCGGTTCCTTGATGAGGAAGAACACGATCAGCGCGCCGAAGATCATCAGCGCGAGATGGGAGGCGGTGGCCGTGTCGATGGGCAGGCCGGTCCAGTAGGGCAGCTTGTCCAGGATCAACGGCAGCACGACGATGAAGGCCGCGCCGAAGAAGGCACCCGAGATCGAGCCGAGCCCGCCGATGATGACCATGAAGAGCAGGTCGAACGAGCGGTTGATGCCGAAGGCCGCCGGCTCCCAGGAACCCAGGTGCACGAAGCCCCACAGCGCACCGGCCACGCCGATGATGAAGCTGGACACCGCGAAGGCGCTGAGCTTGGCCTGCATGGGCCGGATGCCGATGACGGCGGCGGCCACATCCATGTCGCGCATGGCCATCCACGAGCGCCCGATGTGGCCGCGCACGAGGTTCTTGGCCGCCAGCGCGAAGACCACGACGAAGGCCAGGCAGAGCAGGTAGCGCGAGGCCGGTGATTCGACATTGAAGCCCGCGATGCTGAGCCCCGCCACGCTGACCGAGCCGGACGAAGAGCCGTTGGTGACCCAGGGCAGGCGCAGGCAGGCCCAGTCGACGAAGAACTGCGCCGCCAGCGTGGCCACCGCGAGGTAGAGGCCCTTGATGCGCAGCGACGGCAGCCCGAAGGCCACGCCCAGCACGGTCGCGCCCAGGCCGCCGGCCAGCAGCGACACGATCAGCGGCATGCCTTCGAAACGAGCCTGGCAGTTGTAGGCCACGTAGGCGCCCACGGCCATGAAGGCGCCCGAGCCGAGCGAGATCTGGCCGCAGTAGCCCACCAGCACATTCAGGCCCAACGCGGCGAGCGACAGGATCAGGAAGGGGATGAAGATGGCGCGCAGCAGGTACTCGCTGGACACCATCGGCACGACGACAAAGGCGACGGCCAGCAGCAGCGCCATCGCGACGCGGTCCTGGCGGATGGGCAGGATCTGGCTGTCCGCCGAGTAGCTGGTCTTGAACTGGCCGTTCTCTCTGTAAAGCATGGCTCAGACCCGATCGATGATCTTCTCGCCGAACAGACCCTGCGGCCTGACCAGCAACACCACGAGCACGAGCACGTACCCGAACCAATACTCGATGCCACCACCCAGCGCCGGCCCGAGGTAGGCCTCCGACAGCTTCTCGCCGACGCCAATCAGCAGGCCTCCGACGATGGCGCCGGGCACACTGGTCAGCCCACCCAGGATGACCACCGGCAGCGCCTTCAGCGCGACCAGCGAAAGCGAGAACTGCACGCCCAGCTTGCTGCCCCAGATCATCCCGGCCACCAGCGCCACAAAGCCGGCCACGCTCCAGACGATGACCCAGATGCGCGACAGCGGGATGCCGATGCTCTGCGCAGCCTGGTGGTCGTCTGCCACGGCGCGCAGCGCGCGGCCGGTGGCGGTCTTCTGGAAGAACAGCGACAGGCCAGCCACCAGCGCCGCTGCGATCAGCGCGGCGTAGAGGTCTTCCTTGCTGACGAGGATGCCGCCCTCGAAGGTCTTGTCGAACAGGAACATCGGGTCCTTGGGCAGGCCGATGTCGATCTTGTAGATGTCGTTGCCGAACAGCGTCTGGCCCAGGCCTTCGAGCAGGTAGGCGATGCCCAGCGTGGCCATCAACAGCGTCACGCCCTCCTGGTTGACGAGCTTGGACAGGGCCAGCCGCTCCACCAGCCAGGCCACGACGACCATGACGGCCAGCGCGCCGGCAAACGCCAGCAGGTTGATGACGAGCTTGCCGTCCAGGCCCGTGTATTTCTGGATCCACTCGGCAAAGCGCGCCATGGCGAGTGCCGCGAACAACACCATCGCACCCTGCGCGAAGTTGAAGACGCCGCTGGCCTTGAAGATCAGCACAAAGCCCAGTGCGATCAGCGAATACAGCATGCCGGCCATCAGGCCGCCAATGAGGGTTTCGAGGAAAGGTCCCATCAGTGGCTCGCTCCGAGATAGGCCTTGATGACATCTTCGTTCTTGCGCACCTGGTCTGGTGCGCCGTCGCCGATCTTCTTGCCGTAGTCCAGCACGACGACGCGGTCCGAGATGTCCATGACGACGCCCATGTCGTGCTCGATCAGCACGATGGTGGTGCCGAACTCGTCGTTGACGTCGAGGATGAAGCGGCACATGTCCTGCTTCTCCTCCACGTTCATGCCGGCCATGGGCTCGTCCAGCAGCAGCAGGCTGGGCTCCATGGCCAGAGCGCGACCGAGGTCCACACGCTTTTGCAGGCCATAGGGCAGGCGGCCGACGGGCGTCTTGCGGTAGGCCTGGATCTCGAGGAAATCGATGATGCGTTCCACCGCCTCGCGCTGCTCGCTCTCCTCGCGCCGCGCGGGGCCGAGGTGCAGGGCCTGCCAGAACAGGCCGCGCTTCATGCGCAGGTTGCGGCCGGTCATGATGTTGTCCAGCACGCTCATGCCCTTGAACAGGGCCAGGTTCTGGAAGGTGCGCGCCACGCCCATCTCGGCCACCTGGCGCGGGCTCATGCCCTTGAAGGTGCGGCCGCGCAGCGTGATGGCGCCCTGCTGGGGCTGGTAGACGCCGTTGATGCAGTTCAGCATCGAGCTCTTGCCCGCACCGTTGGGGCCGATGATGGCCCGCACCTCGTGCTCGCGCACGTCGAAGCTGATGTCGGTCAGCGCCTTCACGCCGCCGAAGGCCAGCGAGATGTTCTTCACGTCGAGGACGACGTCGCCAATCTTCTTCGCGCTCATGCCGCTTGGCCCTTCACGGCAGGAAAGGTGCGCGCCTCGACGATGCGCAGGTCCGCCGCCACCATGGACGTGCGGCCATCCTCGAACTTCACCTGCGTCTCGATGTACTGCGAGACCTTGCCCTCGTAGAGCGCGTCGATGAGCACGCCGTACTTCTCGGCGATGGCGCCGCGCCTGACCTTGCGTGTGCGCGTCAGCTCGCCGTCGTCGGCGTCCAGCTCCTTGTGCAGCACCAGGAACCGGCTGATCTGGCTGCCCGCCAGCAGCTCGTCCTGCGCCAGGTCGGCGTTGACCTTCTCGACGCAGTCGAGGATCAACTCGTAGACCTCGGCGCGCTGGGCCAGGTCGGTGTAGCCGGCGTAGGGCAGGTTGCGGCGCTCGGCCCAGTTGCCCACGGCCTCGAAGTCGATGTTGATGAAGGCGCACACCTTGTCGCGCTTGTCGCCGAAGCAGACGGCCTCCTTGATGTGCGGGAAGAACTTCAGCTTGTTCTCCACGTACTTGGGCGCAAACATCGCGCCGTCGAATGCGCCGCCCATCAGCCGCCCGACATCCTTGGCGCGGTCGATGATCTTCAAGTGGCCGCCGGGCGTCAGGAAGCCGGCGTCACCGGTGTGGAACCAGCCGTCGGGCGTCAGCGCCTCGGCCGTTGCGGCGTCGTTCTTGTAGTAGCCCTTGAGCAGGCCGGGCGAGCGCACCAGCAACTCGCCGCTGTCGCTCAGCTTGATCTCCACGCCGTCAATCGGCACGCCCACCGTGTCGGCGCGGGCCTCATGGTCGGGCTGCAGGCAGACGAAGACGGCGGTCTCGGTGGAGCCGTAGAGCTGCTTGAGATTGATGCCGATGGCGCGGTAGAAGCTGAACAGGTCGGGGCCGATGGCCTCGCCCGCCGTGTAGGCCACGCGCACCCGCGAGAAGCCCAGCGTGTTGCGCAGCGGGCCGTAGATCATCAGGTCGCCAAGGGCGTAGGCCATGCGGTCCAGCAGG
Source organism: Roseateles sp. GW821-FHT02E12 (assembly GCF_059421665.1). NCBI lineage: Bacteria > Pseudomonadati > Pseudomonadota > Betaproteobacteria > Burkholderiales > Sphaerotilaceae > Roseateles > Roseateles sp. GW821-FHT02E12. Next base: position 536,400 of record NZ_JBWKVK010000005.1, on the reverse strand, counting down.
CCTACGGGCTCGTGGTCCATCAGCCGCGGGCCAACGCGGCGGGCCAGCGTCATGCAGCGCTCGAACAGCCGGCGCTTGATGGCCGAGGCGTCCTCCATGCGGATCATCACGGTCGTCAGCAAGCCCTCGAAGACACGCGGCGGCGCGAAGTAGTAGGTCGGGCCGACCTCCTTCAGGTCGATGCTGACGGTGCTGGCTGACTCCGGGCAGTTGACGACGTAGCCCACCGCCAGCCACTGCGCGTAGCTGAAGATGTTCTGGCCCACCCAGGCCGGTGGCAGATAGGCCAGCACCTCCTCAATCGACGTCAGCTTGTCAAAGCGCTGGCCGGCCTGCGCACGGTCGATCAGCGTTGCATGGGTGTGCATGACGCCCTTGGGGTTGCCCGTGGTGCCCGACGTGAAGAACAGCGCGGCGACGTCACCCGGCAGGCATGCCGCAACCTCGGCGGCGAAGAACTCGGGGCGCTCGACCGCATGCGCGCGGCCCTGCACGATCAGCTCGTCCAGCGAGGCGAGGCCCGGCTCGTCGTAGTTGCGCAGGCCGCGCGGGTCGTCAAACCAGATGCGCTTGAGCTGCGGACATTGCTCGCGCAGCTCCAGCAGCTTGTCCACCTGCTCCTGGTCCTCGACGATGGCGAAGGCAATCTCGGCGTTGTTCAGCGGGAAGACGAACTCGGCCGCAACGGCGTCCTGATACAGCGGCACCGGCACGGCACCCAGACATTGCGCGGCCAGCATGCTGGCGTACAGGCGCGGCCGGTTCTCTCCGACGACAACGATGTGCTCGCCGCGGCGCAAGCCAGCCGCGGCCAGGCCCAGGGCCAGCTCCTGCACCAGCGCTGCCAGCTGCGCCCAGGACAGCGTCTGCCACACACCGAACGCCTTCTCGCGCAACGCGGGCGCTTCGGGCCGTTGGGCAGCGTGCTCGAGCAAGAGCCGGGGGAAGGTCGTCAAGCCTGTCTCCAATGCGAGGGCTGGAGCCCCCGTCTGTTGGGCCCATTCTGGTCAGTACTTTGACGCCCATCTGTCTGTACGACGACAATTTACGGGTCTTCACGGCCCAGACTTTCCCGCCCCTCAAGCGTCCAACATGGCCGACACCCCACTCAGCCTGCGCCAACGCGCCCGCAGGCCCACCCCGGCCGAGCTGGACGCCATTCCCTGGCTGAAGCTGCTGGACGGCCCACAGCGCGAGCGCGCCATCACGACGCTGGAGGTGGCCGATGCCGAACCGGGCGAGCGCCTGTGCCGCATCGGCCGGCCGGCGAACTTCTGGTTCGGCGTCGTCGACGGCCTGCTGAAGATGAACAACGACGATTCGCTGGGTGCGGCCGTCACCTTCACGGGTGTCCCGCCGGGCGGCTGGTTCGGTGAGGGCACGCTGCTCAAGCGCGAGGTCTACCGCTACAACATCCAGGCCCTGCGGCCCAGCGTTGTCGCCGGCCTGCCCATCGACAGCTTCCATGCGCTGCTGGACGGCAGCATCGCCTTCAACCGCTTCGTGCTGAATCAGCTGAACGAACGGTTAGGGCAATTCATTGCCGCCCGCGAGACCGACCGCATCCACGACCCCGACGTGCGCGTTGCGCGCAACCTGGCCGCCCTCTTCCACCCCACGCTCTACCCGGGCGTGGGCAACTGGCTGCGCATCACGCAGCAGGAGCTGGGTTATCTGGTGGGGTTGTCGCGCCAGCGCGTGAACCAGGCGCTGCACGGCTTGAGCGGCGCAGGGCTGATCCGCATCGAGTACGGCGGCCTGCGGGTGCTGGACCTCGCCGGCCTGCGGCGCTTTCCCGGCTGAGGATCAGGCGGCGAAAGCCACCGCTTCCGGCTCGCCGCGCGGCAGGCTGGCCCAGCGGTTGCCGGTCAGCTCGTACAGCAGGGCCGCGGCGCTGCCGGGGCCATCCGCCAGCGTGCCCTTGGGGCGCAGGCCGAGACCTTCCAGCGTCTTGCGTGTGGGTGCGTTGCTCGGCAGCACGGCGGCGACGACGGCCGCCTCGTGGCGCTGCTCGAAGGCCTGGCTCATCGCGTACTGGGCCATCTCGGACGCCAGGCCGCGGCCCCAAGCCTGGGGCGTGATCCGGTAGTAGAGGTACAGGCCGGCGTGGCCGGCAACGCTGCGATGCATCAGCCCGCCGAAACCGATCAGCGTGTCGGGCTGTTCGCGCTCGGCAATGGCCCAATGGCCGAAGCCACGGGTCTGCCAGTGGGAGAGCCACGTCTGCAACTGCGCTTCGGTTGCCGCCCGGCCATGCGGCGTGGCCGCGGCACAGAAGCGGTTGACCGCAGGGTCGGCATGCAGCGCCGTCAGCGTGTCGAGATCACTTTCCCGGGGCGGCCTCAGCACGAGGCGGCGGGTCACCATGGCCGCTGGCACGGCGGGAACAGAGGCGCAGAACTCACTCGGAACCATGTACGACGCTAACTCGGTGAAAACCCTAGTAGGGTAGCCGCGAGCCGTCCGGGGCGAAAGCCCGGGGGTGCGGGAGCTGTCGCAAAACCGTCACAAAACCACGTAAAGACGGCGAAAGCCGCGGTTGGCGGGCGCCAGCCGCGCACCTTAGGCCCCCTCGCCCGCTCGCGCATACCGGCTGGGCGGCTGCCCGACGTGCCGGGAGAACGCCGTGCTGAACGTGCTGGTCGATCCATATCCCACGCGCTCCGCCACGTCGGCGACGGCGACCCCCTCGTGCCGAAGTAGCCCCTTGGCGATCTCCATGCGCCAGCCCAGCAGATAGGCCATCGGCGTGGCGCCGACCGTGCGGGTGAAGCGGTCGAAGAACGCCGAGCGCGACAGCGCCGCGACGCCGGCCAACTCCCCCACCGTCCAGGCGTGCTCCACCCGGGCATGCAGTTGCCTGAGCGCTGGAGCCAGTCTTTCATCCCCCAGCCCGCGCAGCAGGCCAGGCGGCGCGCTGCCCGCCGTCGTCCAGCGCATGGCTTCGACGAGCAGCATGCCCACCAGGCGCGACAGCATGTATTCGTTGCCCGGCCGCTGCTCCTCGTACTCCTCGCCCACCATGCGCACGAGCTGGGCCAGCCGCTGCGAGCCCCGCACATGGACGACCCCGGGCAGCAACGAGATGAGCAGGCCCGGCTCGGCGCCGTCGAACAGGAAGGCGCCGCCCAACGAGCGCATGTCGGGCTCGCCGTCCATGTCGCCGTGGCGCCGCTCGCCGTTGCCGCCCGGCACGAGCTTGGGATCGATGTGGACGGCCGGCGCGGGGCCGAAGCTGGAGATCGTGAACGGCGGCGTGGTGGGCAGCAGCACGAAGTCGCCGGCGCTCAGCGTCACCGGCTCGTGGCCGTCCACAGCCAGCAGGCAACTGCCCTCCAACATGATGCAGAAGCTGGGCTGTCCGTACTCGGCGTAGCGCACCGCCCAGTCGCCCTTGCCGCTGATGAGGTTGGCGAAGACGGCCCGCGGCTGCATCAGCCGGACGACTTCGGTGAGCGGATCACTCATCACCCGATTCTCCGCTGGATTGGACTTTGACTAAACAAATGCGGATTCTCTGTTATTCATAGTCCTGTCTTCGCTCGATATCGTGAGGTCCTCGCTACCCACCCTTGAAAGGACCTCCCCATGAAAACCGTTCTCATCACCGGCTGCTCCTCGGGCTACGGCCTGGCCACTGCCCGCCACTTCCTCGCTCAGGGCTGGAAGGTCATCGCCACCATGCGCACGCCGCGCGAAGATTTGCTGCCCCGCTCGGACCGCCTGCGCGTGCTGGCCCTGGACGTGACCCGGCTGGACAGCATCGCCGCGGCGGTCTGGGCCGCCGGCCCGATTGACGTGCTCGTCAACAACGCCGGCATCGGCGTCGTCGGCGCCTTCGAAGCGACGTCCATGGACACCGCGCGCGAGGTCTTCGAGACCAACACCTTCGGTGTCATGGCCATGATGCAGGCTGTCGTGCCGCAGTTCCGCGAGCGCCGCGCGGGCGTCATCGTGAACGTGACGTCCAGCGTGACGCTGGCGCCCATGCCGCTGGCCGGTGTCTACACGGCCAGCAAGACGGCCATCACCGGCCTCACCGGCTCGGTGGCTCACGAACTCGCGGCCTTCAACATCCGCGTCAAGCTCGTGGAACCGGGTTATGCGCCGACGACCCGCTTCGCCGAGAACGGCGCCGCGCGCATCCAGGGTTTGATCCCCGACGCCTACATGCCCTTCGCCCAGCCGATCTTCGCGGCCTTCGCCCAACCGGCGGCGGTGACGACGGAGCAGGACGTGGCCGAGGCCGTCTGGCAGGCCGCCCACGATCGCTCGGAGCGCCTGCGCTTTGCGGCCGGGGCCGACGCCGTCGCCCTCGCCCAAGCGGCCTGAGGCGCTGCTCAGCGCCGGATCAACGCATCCAGCTCCTCGGCGACAACGTCGGGCCGGTCCTTCTGGATGTAGTGGCCGGCGCCGTCCACCTGGCGCCGTGTGGCGCCGGGCATCAGCTGCAGCCAGTCCGCTTCCAGCCGACGGACCAGGGTCTCGAAAGCGCCTTTCTCCGCCAAGCCGAAGCTGGAGCGCGCGAGCAGGCGCACCGGCATGCTCGGTGCCGGCTGGGCCTTGGCGCAGTCGACTGATGCCTGGGCGTCGAACTCGGCGCGCATCGCGGCGCCAAACACCGTCGCGCGCATGCCACCGAGGATGCGCGCAGAGGCCGGCGCCTCGCGCTGCATGCGCGCCCAATGGTCGGGATGGGTCGGGTCGACCAGCAGCACCGCGGCAACCTCGGCCGGGTAGAGCTTGGCGAAGACGTATTGGTAGAGGCCGCCAATGGAGTGGCCGACAAGCACATAGGGCGGGTGCTGCCCGGCGGCTTGCAGCGCTGAATGCAGTTCGCGCGCGATGCTGCAGGGGTCGCGCGGCGCGGCCGGCACGGCACTGCTCTCGCCATAGCCCGGGCGGTCATAGGCAAAAACCGACGTGCCCGGCGCGACGCGGCTGATGACGGCGCCCCACACATCCTTGCCGTCGCCCAGGCCGGACTGGAACACCACCACCGGTTGGCCGGCACCCGCCTGCACATAGGCAATGCGGCTGGCGCCAAGCTGCAGGGTGTGCGTGGGCGGCAGGCTGGCGCAGCCGGCCAGCGCGAGGGTGATCGAAAGGGAGGTGAGGAGGCGCATGGCCGCGAAGCCTATGCGCCGAACCTCAACGCCTCCCAAAGACTCAGCCAGTCAGCAGCGCATTGACGCGACGCACGTACGCGGCGGGATCTTCCAGATGGCCGCCCTCGGCCAGCACGGCCTGGTCGAACAGCACCTGGGCCAGGTCGTCGAAGTGGGCCTGAGATGCCGAACTCGCGTCCAGCTTCTTGACCAGCGCGTGCTCGGCGTTGATCTCCAGCGTCGGCTTGCTTTCAGGCGCGGTCTGGCCGGCCTGCTTGAGCAGGCGCGCCAGGTGGCCGCTCATGTCGCCCTCTTCCACGACGATGCAGGCGGGCGAGTCGACCAGGCGGGTCGTCACGCGCACGTCCTTGGCGCGGTCCTTCAGCGCTTCTTTCAACTTGTCGAGCAACGGCTTCAGGCTCTCGGCGGTCTCGTCAGCCTTCTTCTTCTCGTCCTCGTCCAGGAGCTTGCCTAGGTCCACGGCGCCCTTGGCGACGGACTGCAGCGTCTTGCCTTCGAACTCGTACAAGTGGCTCAGCATCCACTCGTCGACACGGTCCACCAGCAGCAGCACCTCAATGCCCTTTTTGCGGAAGATCTCCAGCTGCGGGCTGTGCTTGGCGGCGGCGAGCGAATCGGCGGTGATGTAGTAGATGACCTCCTGGCCATCCTTCACGCGCGACACGTAGTCGGCCAGGCTCACGTTCGCGTCGGCATGCGTGGACGCAAAGCGGAACAGCTTGGCCAGGCGTTCCTGGTTCTGGTGGTCTTCGCCGATGCCTTCCTTCAGCACCTGGCCGAAGTCGGTCCAGAAGGCCGCGTACTTGTCCTTGTCGGCCTGCTCTTCGCTGTTGGCCAGGCTCTCCAGCATGCCGAGCACGCGCTTGGTGGAGCCCTCGCGGATGGCCTTCACGTCGCGGCTTTCCTGCAGCAGCTCGCGGCTCACGTTCAGCGGCAGGTCGGCCGAGTCGATGACGCCCTTGACGAAGCGCAGGTACACCGGCATCAGCGCCTCGGCGTCGTCCATGATGAAGACGCGCTTCACGTAAAGCTTCACGCCACCGCGCTTGTCGCGGTTCCACAGGTCGAACGGCGCCTTCTGCGGGATGTAGAGCAGCTGGGTGTATTCGCTGCGGCCTTCCACGCGGTTGTGCGTGTAGGCCAGCGGCGCTTCGCTGTCGTGGCTGATCTGCTTGTAGAACTCTTCGTACTGCTCGGGCGTGACGTCGCTCTTGCTGCGCGACCACAGCGCGGACGCCTTGTTGACCGGCTCCCACTCGTCGAGCACGACCTGCTTGGCGTTGTCGGCGTCCCACTCTTCCTTCTTCATCAGGATGGGCAGGGAGATGTGGTCGCTGTACTTGCTGATCGTCGACTTGACGCGCCAGGTCTTCAGGAACTCTTCCTCGCCGTCGCGCAGGTGCAGCACGACGTCGGTGCCGCGGCCGGGCTTGGTGATGGTTTCCAGCTCGTACTCGCCGGTGCCTTCGCTGCTCCAGCGCACGCCCTGGTCGGCCGGCAGCTCGGCGCGGCGGGTCTCGACCGTGATGCGGTCGGCGACGATGAAGCCCGAGTAGAAGCCGACGCCGAACTGGCCGATGAGCTGGGCGTCCTTCTTCTGGTCGCCTTCGAGCTTGGCCATGAACTCGCGCGTGCCGCTCTTGGCGATGGTGCCCAGGTGCGACGCGGCTTCCTCGGCGCTCATGCCGATGCCGTTGTCGCTGATGGTCAGCGTCTTGGCTTCCTCGTCGAAGCTGACGCGCACTTCCAGGTTGGGTTGGTCTTCGAACAGCGCGGCGTTGTCCAGGGCCTCGAAGCGCAGCTTGTCGCAGGCGTCGCTGGCGTTGCTCACCAGCTCGCGCAGGAAGATCTCCTTGTTGGAGTACAGCGAGTGCGTGACGAGGTGCAGGATCTGCTTGACTTCGGCCTGGAAGGCGTGGGTTTGCTTGGTCATGGCGGGGGGAATTCCGTGAACGAAAACGCGGCCTACATGAGGCCGCGCGGGGTTGAGTTCAAGAGGCTAGTAAGACACGGCAAGACGGGGCACGTCGACCTTGATCAGCGCCTTGGACAGCGAACCGGCCGCCGCGCGGGCGTAGTCCAGCGCCCAGGCGGCATCGGCAAACGCGGCCGGCCCGGCGGCGAGCGCAATGCCCACCAGCTTGTCGGCCAGCAGCACCTTGCCTGAGCCGCGTAGCGGCTCGCACTCCAGGCGGACGAAGTTCTCGTCCAGCCAGCGGCGCGCTGCTTCGTAGCTCAACACCTCGGCGCCGTCGAGCTGGATGTCGACCGGCGCGCCGGTGGCGAAGACAACGGTGATCCGGGCTTGCATGGCCCGGATTGTGTCAGCGCCCGGCCTTGACGGCCTCGGACAGCACGTCCAGCACGGCCAGGGAGTCGTCCCAACCCAGGCAGGCGTCGGTGATGCTCTTGCCGTATTCCAGGGCCGCGGGGTCGTCCTTGCCGGGCGTGAACTTCTGGGCGCCATCGTTCAGATGGCTCTCCACCATGACACCGAAGATGCTCTTGCCGCCCTCGCGCATCTGGCCGGCGATGTCGCGCGCCACGTCCAGCTGGCGCTGGTGCTGTTTGCTGGAGTTGGCGTGCGAGCAGTCGACCATCAGGCGCTGCGGCAGCTTGGACTTGGCCAGGTCGGCGCAGGCCTCGGCCACACTCTTGGCGTCGTAGTTGGGCGCCTTGCCGCCGCGCAGGATGACGTGGCAGTCCTCGTTGCCGCGCGTCTCGACGATGGCGACCTGGCCGTTCTTGTGCACCGACAGGAAGTGGTGGCCGCGCGCCGCAGCCTGGATGGCGTCGGTGGCGATCTTGATGTTGCCGTCGGTGCCGTTCTTGAAGCCGATGGGAGCGGACAGGCCCGAGGCCAGTTCGCGGTGCACCTGGCTCTCGGTCGTGCGCGCACCGATGGCGCCCCAGGCGATCAGGTCGCCGATGTACTGCGGCGAGATCACGTCCAGGAACTCGCTGCCGGCCGGCACGCCCAGGCGGTTGATCTCCAGCAACAGCTGGCGGGCGATGCGCAGGCCTTCGTCGATGCGGTAGCTCTCATCGAGGTAGGGGTCGTTGATCAGCCCCTTCCAGCCCACCGTCGTGCGCGGCTTCTCGAAGTAGACGCGCATGACGATCTCGAGCGTGTCGGCGTACTTCTCGCGCTGCACTTTCAGCTTGCGGGCGTACTCGATGGCGGCCGTCGGATCGTGGATGGAGCAGGGGCCGATGACGACGAGCAGCCGATCGTCCTCGCCGCTCATGATCTTGCGGATGCGCTGGCGGGTGTTGCTGATGAGCCCTTCCATCGCCGTGCCGCGGATGGGGAAGAAGCGGATCAGGTGCTCCGGCGGCGGCAGCGGCGTGATGTCGAGGATGCGCTCGTCATCGGTGGCGCTGGTCTTGTCGTCCTGGGAGTACCAGCGCTGGGCTTCGGGTTCGACGGAGGAGACTTTGGCGTTCACGGAAAAGGCCTTTCAGAAAACAAAAAACCGCCGGGCTTTGGAGGCCCGGCGGTTTGTAGGGAGTCTGGGTTCAGCGCGCGCGCTCAGGACTCTCCACCGCCGGGGCGGGGAAAAAACCAAAAGCTAAAAAACGCAGCGCGGGACATGGGAGCGGAATCTAGCACGCTGCCGGCGGCGCGGTTTCGGCGCCGCGCAAAGCAGCCATCGCGCGGCGCGACATCACAGCAGGCTGGTGCCCGCCAGATTCAGCAGCGAGGTCTCTCGCATGATGCGCACGAAGTCGGCCAGGAAGGGCTTGGCCGCCAGCGCCTGGGTGCTGACTGCGTAGAGCCGCCCCGTCAGCCCCGCTTCGCCGATGCGCTGGCGCGCGACGTAGCCACGAGCTAGGTAGCCCTCCACCGCCCACAGCGGCAGCGCAGCAAAGCCACGGCCACTGGCGACAAGCTGCAGCATGGCCACCGTCAGCTCACTCGTGCGCCGCGGCGGCGTGATGCCGGCGGGCTGCAAAACACGGCGCACCAGGTCCAGCATCTCGTCGGGCACCGGGTAGGTGATCAGCGTGTGCTCGGCAAAGTCGACCGCCTCCAGCCAGGGCTTGCCCAGCAGCGCATGGCCCTTGGGCAGCAGCGCGACGATCTCGAAGCTGAAGAGGGGGTGCACGACAACACCGGTCTCGTCGGCGTCCACGTCGGACACGATGGCCAGCTCGGCGCGGTCCTGGTGCAGCAGGCCCACGGGGTCGGCCTGGAAGCCGGAGACGATGTCCAGCTCCACCTCGGGCCAGCGGCCGCGGAAGGCGTCCATGGCCGGCATCAGCCAGTCGAAGCAGGTGTGGCATTCGACGGCGATGCGCAGTTGGCCGGCCGAGCCGTCCACGAGGCGGCGCACGTCGCGGTCGGCCTCGTCGACCTGCGGCAGCACATGGTCGGCCAGCTTCAGCAACCGCTGGCCGACGACGCCGAAGACCAGCGGGTTGCTCTTGCGCGCGAACAGCTCGGCACCGTAGTGCTCTTCCAGGCCCTTGAGCTGGTGGGACAGGGCCGACTGCGTCAGGTTCAGCAGCTGCGCGGCGCGCGACAGGTTGCCGGCCTCGCGCAAGGCGACCAGCGTGCGCAGGTGGCGGAATTCAAGCGGCGCTTGCATGAGCAGAACTTGTGATGATTCAAAAAACGTTTCGTTTGAATCATAGATAACAAATGCCGATCATCACGAATCTGATTCAACACCAACAGATTCATCGTGATCAAGACTCATATTCTGGGCTTCCCCCGCATGGGCGAGCAGCGCGAGCTGAAGACGGCGCTGGAGCGCCACTGGCGCGGCGAGATCAGCGCCGACGCCCTGGAGGCACAGGCCGCCGAACTCCGCGCCCGGCACTGGAAGCTGCAGCAGCAGGCCGGCCTGGATCACGTCACGGTGGGCGACTTTGCCCTCTACGACCACGTCGCCAATCTGATCCAGCTCTTTGGCTGCGAGCCAGCGCGCTTCGGCTTCAGCGGCCAGCAGACTTCTCTGCAGCGCTACTTTGCGATGGCACGCGGCACGGCGACTCATGCTCACGGCGAGGCCTGCTGCGGAGTCAACACCACGGCGCTGGAGATGACCAAGTGGTTCGACACCAACTACCACTACCTCGTGCCCGAGTTTGACAGCGCCACGGCCTTCAGCTTGGCGCCCGAGCGCCTGCTGGCCGAGGTGGACGAAGCCATCGCCCTGCCGGCCAGCCCCAAGGTGGCGCTGCTCGGGCCGGTGAGCTTCCTGTACCTGGGCAAGAGCAAGGAGGAAGGCTTTGACCGCTTGGCGCTGCTGGACCGCCTGCTGCCCGCCTACGAGCAGCTGCTGACCCGCCTGGCCGCCCGCGGCGTGACCTGGGTGCAGCTGGACGAACCCATCCTCGGGCTGGACCTGAGCCCCGCCTGGCAGGCCGCCCTGCGCCAGGCCTATGCCCGCTTGGCCAAGGTCGAGCAGCATGTGCTGCTGGCCACCTATTTCTCGCCGCTGGGCGACAACCTCGCGCTGGCCTGCGAGCTGCCCGTGGCCGGCCTGCATGTCGACGCCGTGCGTGCGCCGCAGGAACTGCTCGCCGTGGCCACGCGCCTGCCGGCGGACCGCGAGCTGTCGGTCGGCATCATCGACGGCCGCAACATCTGGCGCAGCGACCTCGACCGCGCGCTGCAGCTGCTCGACCACGCCCGCGAGCTGCGTGGCGGGCGGCTCTGGGTGGCGGCATCCTGCTCGCTGCTGCACGTGCCCTTCAGCCTGCGCCACGACGCGGCGCTGGACACCGAACTGCAGGGCTGGCTGGCCGGCGCCGTCGAGAAGCTGGACGAGCTGCGCGTGCTCAAGCGCGCGCTGTGGGCCGATGAAGCTGGCGTGGCGCGCGAACTGGCCGAGTCCCGCGTCGCCCGCGCGGCCCGCGTCGTCAGCCCTCGCGTGCGCAACGGCACCGTCGCAGCCCGCCTCAAGGCACTGCCCGCCGACGCCGACCAGCGTCGCTCGCCCTTCCCCGCCCGCCAGCTCGCGCAGCGCAAACGCCTGCAACTGCCGGCCTTCCCGACGACGACCATCGGCTCCTTCCCGCAGACGGCCGAGATCCGCGCCGCCCGCGCTGCCTTCAAGCGCGGCACGCTGGAAGAGCCCGCCTACCGACAGGCCATGCAGCGCGAGATCGAGCTGGCCGTTCGCAAGCAGGAGGCGCTCGGCCTGGACGTGCTGGTGCACGGCGAGGCCGAGCGCAACGACATGGTGGAGTATTTCGGCGAGCAACTGGCCGGCTTCGCCTTCACGGGCAACGGCTGGGTGCAGAGCTATGGCTCGCGCTGCGTGAAGCCACCGGTGCTGTTCGGCGACGTGTCCCGCCCGCGGGCCATGACGGTGGACTGGACCGTGTTCGCACAGAGCCTGACGGACAAGCCGATGAAGGGCATGCTGACCGGCCCCATCACCATCCTGCAATGGTCCTTCGTGCGCGATGACCAGCCGCGCGCCGACACCGCACTGCAGATTGCGCTCGCCATCCGCGACGAAGTGGCCGACCTGGAGGCCGCCGGCATCGCCGTCATCCAGATCGACGAACCCGCCATCCGCGAGGGCCTGCCGCTGCGCCGAGCCGCTTGGGGGCCCTACCTCGCCTGGGCCACTCGCGCCTTCCGCGTGGCCGCCAGCACGGTGCGTGACGACACGCAGATCCACACCCACATGTGCTACTCGGAGTTCAACGACATCCTGCCCGAGATCGCCGCGATGGACGCCGACGTCATCACCATCGAGACCAGCCGCTCCGACATGGAACTGCTGAGCGGCTTTGCCGACTTCCGCTACCCCAACGAGATCGGCCCGGGCGTCTACGACATCCACTCACCACGTGTGCCAGACGCAGCCGAGATGCTGCGCCTGCTGAAGAAAGCCGCCGCCGTCATCCCGCCCGAACTGCTCTGGGTCAACCCCGACTGCGGGCTGAAGACGCGCGCCTGGCCCGAGACCGAGGCCGCACTGCGGCATATGGTGGCTGCGGCGCGCGAGCTGAGGGCGGAGGGCTTGCCCGCTTGACCCGGCGCGAGGCTTGCCCGCCAATGGTGGCTGCACCAGGAGACAAGCCATGCAAAGACGTCACGCGCTGGGCGCCGCCGTCACGGGCCTCGCGGCCGCCGGCTGCGCCACGACGACCGCGGCCTCCGCGTCGCCTTTCACCGTCGCGCAGCCCTTCGTGCCCATCGCGGGCAGCACCGAGGTCTTCCCGGTGCGGCGCATCTACTGCATCGGCCGCAATTACGCGGCCCACGCCCGCGAGATGGGGTCGGACCCGACGCGCGAACCGCCCTTCTTCTTCCAGAAGCCCAGCGACGCGGTGCAGTTCGTCGCACCCGGCACGACGGCCAGCAACCCCTACCCGACGCTGACCAAGAACTACCACTACGAGCTGGAACTCGTCGCGGCCCTGCACAAGGGCGGCAAGAACGTGCCGGTGGAGAAAGCGCTGGACCTGGTCTACGGCTATGCCGTGGGCCTGGACATGACGCGCCGCGACCTGCAGCGCGGCATGGGCGACCAGAAGAAGCCCTGGGAGATCGGCAAGAGCTTTGACCGCTCCGCGCCCATCGGCCCCATCCACCGCGTCGCCCAGGTCGGCCACTTCACGGCCGGTGCGATCACGCTGAAGGTCAACGGCGTGGTCAAGCAGGACGCCAACCTGAACCAGATGATCTGGAACGTCGCCGAGCAGATCGCCCAGCTGTCCCAGGCCTTCGAGCTGATGCCGGGCGACATCATCTACAGCGGCACGCCGGAGAACGTCGGGCCGGTAGTGCCGGGGGATCTGATGGAGGGGACGATTGCGGGGTTGCCGCTGCTCAGCGTCAAGGTCGTCGCCTGACTGGCGTTGGGACCGTCAGTCAGCCATGGGCTCGCAGTGCAGCGCAAAGAGCGCTCCAACCGCATGGCGCCCCCAGTGGATGCGGTGCAGGAACGCCCAGTACCACAGCGCTTCGACTTGTTTTCCTTGATCCATCAGGACAAGGCCGGACTTCACATCCTTGTAGATATCCAGCAGGTCATCGCCGACGTCGCCCATCACCGCCTCGTCTTCCAACGAAGGATTCGGGTCGAAAAACTCGCGGTAGTACCAGCCCATGAAAAGGGCGAGGTTTGCCGCAGCCTGGGCCGCTGGCGCTTCGGGCAAATCGGATAGACCGTCCTCGTTGTCGGGATCGACTTCCGGCAACGTCAGCGCGGCTGCATGGAGCCGGGCAAGCCATATTGCGGCGTCGCGCTCCGGTTGAGCACCGAGCGATGAACTCTCGCACCAAGCGCAAAAGCCTCGCGCTATCTCGGCGAATGCCTCAGCAGTGTCGGCGTGCAGCACGAACCGGTCAGGCTGTCCCACCCACCGTCAGCCCCTCAATCCGCAATGTCGGTTGTCCCACGCCCACCGGCACGCTCTGGCCTTCCTTGCCGCAGACGCCCACGCCGGTGTCCAGGGCCATGTCGTTGCCGATCATGCTGACGCGGGTCAACGCGTCCGGCCCATTGCCGATGATGGTGGCGCCCTTGACCGGGTACTGGATCTTGCCGTTCTCGACCCAGTAGGCCTCGCTGGCCGAGAACACGAACTTGCCGCTCGTGATGTCGACCTGGCCGCCGCCGAAGTTGGTGGCGTACAAGCCCTTCTTGATGGACGCGACGATCTCCTTGGGGTCGTCCTTGCCGCCGAGCATGTAGGTGTTGGTCATGCGCGGCATGGGCACGTGGGCGTAGCTCTCACGGCGGCCATTGCCGGTCGGCGCAACCTTCATCAGCCGCGCGTTCATCGCGTCCTGGATGTAGCCCTTCAGGATGCCGTCCTCGATGAGCACGTTGCGCTGGCTGGCGCAGCCCTCGTCGTCGACGTTCAGCGAACCGCGGCGATCCGGCAACGTGCCGTCGTCCAGCACCGTGACGCCCTTGGAAGCGACACGCTGGCCGATGCGGCCGGCGAAGGCGCTGGAGCCCTTGCGGTTGAAGTCGCCTTCCAGCCCGTGGCCGACGGCTTCGTGCAGCAGCACGCCCGGCCAGCCCGGGCCAACAACGACGACCATCTCGCCGGCCGGCGCAGGGCGGCTTTCCAGATTCGTCAGCGCGGCGTGCACCGCCTGCTCAACGTAGCTCGCAATCATCTCGTCGGTGAAATAAGCCAGACCAAAGCGCCCACCGCCGCCGCCCGAGCCCACCTCACGGCGGCCGCTGCTCTCGGCGATGACGGTGATGGACAGGCGCACCAGCGGGCGCACGTCCGCCGCCAGCGTGCCGTCGGCGCGAGCGATCAACACCACCTCGTGCTCGGCGGCCAAGCCGGCCATCACCTGGGCCACGCGCGGGTCTTTGGCGCGAGCCATCTTTTCGGCGCGCTCCAGGAGCGCCACCTTGGCGGCGCTATCCAGGCTGGCGATGGGATCGGCCACGCCGTACAGCTCACGGCTGCCAGCCACACGGCTCTGCGAAGGCACCTTGACCTTCTTGCTCTGGCCGGCCGCAGCGATGGTGCGCACGGTGCGCGCGGCGTCCAGCAGCGAGTCCAGCGAGATGTCGTCGGAATAGGCAAACGCCGTCTTCTCGCCGGCCACGGCGCGCACGCCCACGCCCTGGTCGATGCTGAAGCTGCCGCTCTTGACGATGCCCTCCTCCAGGCTCCAGCCCTCGGCGCGCGTGGTCTGGAAATAGAGGTCGGCGTCATCGACGCGGTGCTCGGTGATGACGCGCAAGGCCTGCGAGAGCGAAGCCTCAGTCAGGCCAAAGGGCTCCAGCAGTTGCGAGCGTGCAGTGGCCAGGCGGGCCAGGGTGGGTTCGACGGCGATCATGGATTGATTCTAGGAGCCGGGCTCTCCGGGTGCTGCTAGCGACAACCAAACCTTCGTCGCACGTTGAACGCATGGCAAGTCGAGGGGGCGCTCCCCTCGAACGCATGCCTAAAAGCGTCGTAGCGGCTGGGTAGACTCCAGCCGCCAAAAAAATGATGACGCCAGGGAGGGCGAGATGAAAATACGGCACAGCCACGGATTGTGGGTTGCGGTCTTGACGTTCGTGTTGGGCGGCTGTGGGGGCGGCCAGCCAGTCGAAATGCCTCAGACCAGCGCCACCCCGCTCACCGCGACGGCCATGGCTGGCTTGGCTGTCACCGGCCCGAGCATGGAGCAGGTGCTGGCTCAGCCCAGCATCGTGCGTCCACCTGCGCAGACGGACAGTGCAAGCCCCACGGCCAAGCGACTGGCCGCCGGCACATCGGCAGCACGCTACCCCGACCTCATCTGGCTCAACGCCACCACGGGTCAGACCGTCAGCTGGACGATCGACGGGGTTCAGCCAAAGCGCGTCAATCCGCTGTTCCAGCATCCCGACTGGCGGCTGAATTTCGTCGCCGACCTCAACGGCGACGGACAGGACGACTACATCTGGGAGAACGAGAAGACAGGCCAAATGGCCGTATGGCTCATGAACGGCCCTGCGTTGGCCGACGCCAGCGAAATCACGTTGTTGCTGGAAAGTCCTGGATGGAAGGTGGTCTTCACCGGCGACTTCGATGGCGACGGCAAGGCCGACCTGATCTTTTACAACGCCAAAACCAGTCAAACCGTCATGTGGCTGATGGATGGCAGCCGCATCCTGGAGAGCCGGTTGTTGGCCGGCGAACCCGGTGAGCGTGTCATCGGCGTCGGTGACCTCGATGGCGATGGGCGCAGCGACCTGGCCTGGGGCGGCAAGGATTCGACGATTGAGACCTGGCTGATGCAGGGTAGCGCACGGACCGGCGGTCGACGCGTTGCCTGCGATGCGTCTTGCCAGGGCACCGTTCCGCTGGCACTGGTCGATCCGGACGGGTCTGGTCGCGCCGCCTTCCCGGCTTTGACAGGGGGAAAGAACCCGTCTTTGCTGTTGCTCAAGACTGAGGCCGAAGGCGCGTCGGCTTGGTCGACCGCGACTCTTGGGCGTCTCGATGATGCATCTGGGGGCGCCGCAACGCAGATTTCCGCGCTCGCAGATCTTCATGGTGATGGCGTTGTTACGGCTCTGCTGCGAGACCCCGGCAGCCAAGCAAATCTGGCTCTACGCACCGGTAAGCCTGACCAGTCTTTCTCTGCACCGCAGCCCTTGGTGAAGTTGCCTGGCTGGTCGGTCGAGCGCGCCGCCGATCTGGACGGCGATGGCAAGGCGGATCTGATCTGGCGTCATGCCGGCAAGGGCCAGACCGTCGTCTGGCTGATGAACGGACTGGAGGCCAAAGCGCAAGGTGATCTGCTGCAGAACCCGCAATGGTTTGTGACGAACGTTCGCAACGCTACGGCAAAGCCTCAAGCCGTTGTCGGGCCTTCTCAGACGCTGCAGCAACCCGCCACTGTGACTCTGGATGGCAGCGCAAGTTTGGCTCGCGGCTTGGGTGGGCTGAGCTACCAATGGTCACTCGTCGAAAAACCGACGGGCAGCGCGGCAACACTCAGCTCAGCATCATCGCCAAAACCTGCCTTCACGCCGGATGTGCCGGGTCGGTACCGTGTGCAACTGGTCGTCACCCGCAATGGGATCAACAGTTCAGCGGCGACCGTCAGCGTCACGCTTCGCCATCCACCCAGCGTCCTCTCCAGCGTATTGCTGGAGCCCCCTTCGCGCGCCATCAATGCCAGCGTTGGGTTTGATATCTTGTTTCGGCCAACGAAGGCATTAGGCCCCGGCGACAAGGTTTTCATTGAGGTTCCAGGCGAATACGGCCGCCTTTGGGACAGCGACATCAGTACGCGCCGATGGGATGGGGTGCCCTCCTCCGTGCACTGGCAGTCAGTTCGGGAAAGGGTGCTGTCCGTTGCATTCGACGGGGGCGCGTCGAACAGCCAAACCGTCCG
This sequence comes from Roseateles sp. GW821-FHT02E12, assembly GCF_059421665.1. Lineage (NCBI taxonomy): Bacteria > Pseudomonadati > Pseudomonadota > Betaproteobacteria > Burkholderiales > Sphaerotilaceae > Roseateles > Roseateles sp. GW821-FHT02E12. Next base: position 519,456 of record NZ_JBWKVK010000005.1, on the reverse strand, counting down.
GCTTGCACTCTACCCAAGCGGCAATCAAGCCTTCCACAACCCCTCGCAGCAGGGGAACTATGTCTTCAGGGTCTGGACGACAACGGATCCAACGCCGGTCGAAGTTCCCGTCCAGATCCTGACGGCGGATACCAAACTAGAGAAATTTCAGATGATCTTCACCAACCGAGACAGCGCGCGGGAAACGGTGCAGGTCGCGGTGGATTTCATTACGCCATCTGGCCTGCCTCAAGGGGCGCGCTTCTTCGCTTCGCTGCCTAGCGGTGTCGATGGCAGAGAAGCTCAGCTTGTTCGACCCAACCCGCTCTTCCAACTGTATGAGGCGCCTACCTTTGGTGAGCAGCTGATCTACATCGTCACAGCGCCAGAGGGGCTACCCGCCGGTACGCGCGTCACGGCCGAACAGACGATGGTGTCCGGAGTGCGGGCGACGGCCTGCCCCACGAGCGACCCGCGGTTCTGGAACTTTCAAGTGCACGGCCGCACGTCGCAAGACTTGATTTCCAGTGATGGCATCGAAGTACTGCCTCAACCGCTCACGACCACCTCGCTCAGCGACGTGATGGTGATATTCACGCGCGACAAGACGTGGCCGCAAAACGGCCGTTGGCAATTGTCATTGCGCGGCGCCAGCGGGCTTCCCATGGGCTCGCGCGTGCACCTCAAAACCGACCTGTCGAAGATTCCTGGCAATCAACAAGCGTTCTCAGCCAACAATTTATTCCGGCAGGACCTTCAGTGCCGCGACTTTGATACCTATGAGATCGGCGAAAACGCAGCTGTGCCTGCGGGCGATTACTTGCACATCATCTCCGCGCTCGTGAGTGCCCCAGCCCCAGGGACGTACACGTTCACCGTTTACACGAGCCTTGATAACCGGCCGGTCACAGCGACGGCGACCGTGGATTGACTCAGGAATCTGACAGCGGCTCGGTGATGAAGCGCAGCGCCTGGCTGAGCGACGCCTCAGTCAGGCCAAAAGGCTGCAGCATTTGCGAGCAGTCGACGGCCGAGCGGGCAGGGGTGGGTTCGACGGCGATCATGGGCTTCTAGAAAGCGTGACTCAGCAGATCGAAGACAGTGATATTTTTCTTTACGAATGTCCTGTCGGCGGCAGTTACTAGGCCTTCGTTGTGGATGGGCCTCGCAACCACCCCCACACGGAGCCCCCGATGAAGACCTCCCACAAAGCCCTGATCGCCCTGCTGACCCTGGCCGGCGCCAGTGCCTTCGCCCAGACGAGCACGCCGCGCGTCGACCAGCGCGAAGCCAACCAGCAGGCGCGCATCGCCCAGGGCGCCGCCAGTGGCAGCCTGACGGCACACGAGACCCAGCGCCTGGAAAAAGAGCAGGCCCACATCAACAACGCCGAAGCCAAGGCCAAGTCGGACGGCACGGTCACGGCCAAGGAGCGCCGCCGTCTGCATGCGATGCAGGACGGTGCCAGCCGCGATATCCACCGCAAGAAGCACAACGCCCGCGCCGCCAGCGCGCCGGGCTGACACGTCCGCTAACAAATCCGTCCCTGGCAACCGCCTGCTAGGGATGGCCGCCGGGCCGACGCCCGGCCGAGCATGCGACGCAACCGTTTTCACGGAACCTGGAGCGTCGCATGAAGCATTTCTTCCCGCTGGCCCTGGCTGCCATCGCCAGCGCCCCCGCCCTGGCCTACACCCAGGTCGGCGCGGGCTACAGCCAGCCCGTCTTCCTGACCGCCCCGGCCGGTGACTCTCGCCTCTTCATCGTCGAGAAGGGCGGCGTCATCAAGACGCAGCAGGGCGGCAGCGTGTCCACCTGGCTGGATATCTCCGGCAAGGTCGACACCGGCGGCGAGCGTGGCCTGCTCGGCCTGGCGTTTGATCCCAACTTCGCCAGCAACGGCCGCTTCTATGTCGACTACATCGACAAGACGACGCTGAGCACCGTCGTTGCGAGCTACACGGTCAACGGCTCGGGCGCTGTGGACCTGGCCAGCGCCAAGACCATCATCACGGTGGCCCAGCCGGCCGGGCGAAACAACCACAAGGCAGGCTGGATCGGCTTCAGCGCCGCCGACCCCGGCCAGCTTTACATCGCCACCGGCGATGGCGGCAGCGGCAACGACCCCGATAACAACGCGCAGAACCTGAACAGCAACCTCGGCAAGCTGCTGCGCATCACGCCCAACGCCGCCGGCGGCTACTCGGTGCCGACGAACAACCCGTTTGTCGGCGTGGCCGGCAACGACGAGATCTGGGCCTACGGCCTGCGCAATCCCTTCCGCAACAGCTTCGACCGCCTGACGGGCGACCTGTGGATAGGTGACGTCGGCCAAGGCGCGCGCGAAGAGGTCGACTTCGCCTCGGCAGCATCCGGCCTGGGCCGCGGCGCCAATTACGGCTGGCGCGTGCGTGAAGGCTCGATCGCCACGCCCGGCATCGGCGACCCGACGCCACCCAACCTGACCGGGCCGCTCTTCGACTACGACCGCAGCGTGGGCGGCACCGTCATCGGCGGCTACGTCTATCACGGCGCAGACGCCAGCCTGGACGGCAAGTACGTCTACGGCGACTACGTCGCAGGCAAGATCTGGAGCTACAGCAACGGCACGACCACCGAGCTGGCCGACCCCTTTGGAACCTTTCAACTGACCAGCTTCGGTGAAGGCGGCGACGGCTCGCTCTACGCCGTGGGCATCAACGGCAACATCTATCTGCTGGCTGCCGCAGTGCCCGAGCCCGCACCGGCCCTGCTGCTAGCGTTGGGGCTGGCCGCCGGCAGCCTCTTTATTCGTCGCCGCCGCGCTTGAGGGCCAGGCCCGCCTCGTAGAGGCGGTTGCGCGGCTCGCCGCTGATCTGGGCTGCCAGGGCCACGGCCTGCTTCAGCGGCAGCTCCGCCGCCAGCAGCGCCAGTACGCGCAGTGCCTCCGCCGGCAGCGCGTCGTCTGCTGCGGCCACTGGCGCACGGGCGTGCAGCACGAGGACGAACTCGCCGCGCTGGCGCTGGCTGTCATCGGCCAGCCAGGCGGGCAGCGTCGAAGCCTCGGCGGTGTGCACGGTCTCGAACTGCTTGGTCAGCTCGCGGCAAACCGTCACGCGCCGGTCGGGCGCCAGCTCGGCGAGCAGCGCTATCAACTCGACGATGCGGTGCGGCGCCTCGAAGACAAGCTGGCTCTGCTCTTCGACAGCCAGCACCGCCTGCAGCGCCGTGCGACGCTCGCCGGCCTTGGTGGGCAGGAAACCCACGAAGGCAAAGCCCTGGGCGGCCGTGTCGCCCGCCACGCTGAGGGCCGTTGCCGCGCTGCTCGGGCCGGGCAAGGGCAGCACGCGGTAACCGGCGGCAGCGGCTTGCTGCACCAGCACGGCACCGGGATCGGAGATGGCCGGCGTGCCGGCATCCGACGCGTAGGCCACGCGCTCGCCCGCCGCCAGCCGCGCCAGCACGCCGGCGCTGGCCTCGCGCTCGTTGTGCTGATGCAGGGCGATCAGCGGCTTGTGCAGGCCCAGGTGGCGCAGCAGCTGAGCCCCCTGGCGCGTGTCCTCGCAGGCCAGCGCGTCCACCAAGCCCAGCAGGTGGATGGCGCGCAGGCTCAGGTCGGCGAGATTGCCGATCGGCGTCGCGACGAGATAGAGCGTGGCGGCCGGATACTGCTGGCCACCTGCGGCAGCGGCCGCGGCCTGGCGCAGCAGGGACTGATCGGAAATGGCGATGTTCAACTGGGGCTCTCGATCAAAACCGGATACCAAGACGCTCGGTGACGCGGCGGAGGACGCCGCGCTGGCGCATCTGCAACGCGCCGGCCTGCGCCTGCTGGAGCGGAATTATCGAGTCGGCGCCGGCCCCAGCCGCCGCGCCGGCGAGGTGGACCTGATCCTGACCGACCGCGACGGCACGCTGGTGTTCGTCGAAGTGCGCGCGCGGGCCGATGCCTCGCACGGCGGCGCGGCGGCCAGCGTGACCGCCAAGAAGCAGCAACGCCTGATCTACGCCGCCCAGCACTATCTGCTCCGCCACGCCAGCCCGCCTCCGTGCCGGTTCGACGTCGTGGCGCTGGACGGCGCCGAACTCACCTGGTTACAGGGGGCTTTCGATTTGAGCTGACTATGATCGCCGCCCAATGATCGAGCAAAGAATCCAGCAGCAGTTCTTCGAGAGCGCAGACCTGCTTTACCAAGCCGCCGAGCAACTGGCCCGGCCCCTGGCGATGGCCGCGCAGATGGTGGTGGACGCCATTACCGGCGGCAACCGCATCCTCTGCGCCGGGCACGGCCTGGCCAGCATGGAGGCCGACTACCTGGCCGCCCGCTTGGCTGGCCGCTTCGAGCAGGAGCGCCCTGGCCTGGCCGCCTGGAGCCTGGCCGCCCAGGCCCGTGAAGCCGCCGGCCTGGACATCGCGCGCCTGCTGCAGGCCCACGGCCACCCGGGTGACGTCCTCGTCATGATCGAGCCGCTGCGCGAGCAGCGCGATGCCTGGCAGCCGGCCGTTGCCATCGCCCACGCGCAGGAGATGAGCATCATTGCGCTGACGGCCCAGCCCCCGGGCGCCACCGACGAGTGGCGCGGCCTGCTGCAGGACACAGATATCCAGATTCGCGTCAGCCACGGCCGCGAGCCGCGCGTTATCGAAGCCCAGCGTGTGCTGCTGCATGCGCTGGCCGACGCCGTCGACCTGCAACTGCTTGGCAGCGACGAATAACTTTTCCGATGGAAGCCCGATGAAAAAACTCAGCCTGACCCTGACCGCCGCCATCCTCGCCAGCACGCTTGCCACCGGCTGCGCGCCGCTGCTGATTGGCGGCGCGATGGTGGGTGGCGTCAGCGTCGCCACCGACCGCCGCACCTCGGCCACCCAGCTGGAAGACGAAACCATCGAGATCAAGGCTGGCAACCGCATCCGCGAGCAGCTGGGCGACAAGGTCCACATCAACGTCAACAGCTACAACCGCGTCGCGCTGATCACCGGTGAGGCCCGCACCGAGGCCGACCAGGCCCAGCTGGAGCGCATCGTCGCCGGCGTCGAGAACGTCACCCGGGTGATGAACGAGACCGCGGTCACGATGCACAGCGCGCTGAGCGGCCGCTCCAACGACGTCGTCATCCAGGGCAAGGTCAAGGCCCAGTTCATCGATGCACGCGACCTGCTCAGCAACGCCTTCTACGTCGTCGTCGAACGCGGCGAGGTCTTCCTGATGGGCCGCGTGACGGAGCGCGAAGCCAATCGCGCCACCGAGATCGCGCGCCAGGTCAGCGGCGTCAAGAAGGTGGTGCGGGCGTTCGAGATCATCAGCGAGGATGAACTGGCGCGCCTGCTCCCCAAGAAGCAGTGATCCCTTGAGCACATCGGCTCAAGCGCGCCTAGGGTCGGCCCGGCGGCGCGCTTGAATCAAATGCTCAGAGGCGTTTGATTAGCGAGGACGTGTCCCAGCGGTTCCCACCCTGGGCCTGCACGTCGGCATAGAACTGGTCCACCAGCGCCGTCACCGGCAGGCGTGAGCCGTTGCGGCGGGCCTCGTCGAGCACGAGGCCGAGGTCCTTGCGCATCCAGTCCACCGCGAAGCCGAAGTCGAACTTGCCTTCGACCATGGTCTTGCCGCGGTTGTCCATCTGCCAGCTCTGGGCCGCACCCTTGCCGATGACGTCGAGCACCTGGGCCATGTCCAGGCCCGCGTTCTGGCCGAAGCGCACGGCCTCCGACAGGCCTTGCACGACACCGGCGATGCAGATCTGGTTGACCATCTTGGCGAGCTGACCCGCACCTGGGCCGCCGAGCAGCGTCACCGCCTTCGCGAAGGCGAGCGCGATGGGCTTGGCCGCTTCGAAGGGCGCCGAGTCGCCACCGCACATGACGGTCAGCGCACCGTTGACCGCACCGGCCTGGCCGCCGGAGACCGGCGCATCGATGAAGGGCAGGCCACGCCGGGCGCCTTCGGCATGCAGCTCGCGCGCGACCTCGGCGGAGGCCGTCGTGTGGTCGATGAAGACCGCGCCCGCCGCCATGCCGGCGAAGGCGCCCTGCTCGCCCAGCACCACCGAGCGCAGATCGTCGTCGTTGCCGACGCAGCAGAACACGAACTCGGCGCCGCGCGCGGCTTCGGCCGGCGTCGCCGCAAAGGCGCCACCATATTCCTTGGCCCAGGCCTCGGCCTTGGCCGCGGTGCGGTTGTAGACGGTGACCTGGTGGCCGGCTCGCGCCAGATGGCCGGCCATGGGATGGCCCATGACGCCCAGGCCCAGGAAGGCGACGCGGCGGGAGGGGACGGGGTCGTAGCTGCGGGTGGTCATGGGCGACAAGGTCAGAGGATCGTGAGGTGTTCGGTGCCGGAGGAGAGATCGCCGGAGCGGGCGCGCTCGCTGTTGAGCTTGATCTGCAACCGCAGGTCGTTGACAGAGTCGGCGTTGCGCAGCGCGTCTTCGTAGGTGACCTTGCCGGCTTCGTACAGGTCGAACAGCGACTGGTCGAAGGTCTGCATGCCCTGCTCGCGCGAGCGCTTCATCAGCTCCTTGATCTCGGTGATCTCGCCCTTGAAGATCAGGTCCGAGATCAGCGGCGAGTTCAGCAGGATTTCGACGGCGGCAACCCGGCCCTTGCCCTCGCGACGCGGCAACAAGCGCTGGCTGATCAGCGCGCGCAGGTTCAGCGACAAGTCCATCAGCAGTTGCTGGCGGCGGTCTTCGGGGAAGAAGTTGATGATGCGGTCCAGGGCCTGGTTGGCGCTGTTGGCGTGCAGGGTGGCCATGCACAAGTGGCCGGTCTCGGCGAAGGCAACGGCGTGCTCCATCGTCTCGCGGTCACGAAGCTCGCCCATCAGGATGACGTCGGGGGCCTGGCGCAGCGAGTTCTTCAGCGCGGCCTCCCAGCTGTCGGTATCCAGGCCCAGTTCACGCTGCGTGACGATGCAGTTCTTGTGCGGGTGCACGAACTCGATCGGGTCCTCGATGGTCACGATGTGGCCATAGGTCGTCTCGTTGCGCTCGTCGATCATGGCGGCCAGCGACGTGCTCTTGCCCGAGCCGGTGGCGCCCACGACGATGACCAGGCCGCGCTTGTGTTGCACGACCTCGCGCAAGATGACGGGCAGGTCCAGCGAGGTGATGGTGGGCAGCGTCGACGGAATCGTCCGCAGCACCAGGCCCACCTGGCCCTGCTGCAGGAAGGCGTTCACGCGGAAGCGCCCCACGCCATGCGGCGAGATCGCGAAGTTGCACTCCTTGGTGCGTTCGAACTCGGCCGCCTGCTTGTCGTTCATGATGGCCCGCGCCAGCTGCAGCGTGTGCTGGCCCGACAGCGGCTGCGGCGAGACCTTGGTCAGCTTGCCGTCCACCTTGATGGCCGGCGGGAACTCCGCGGTGAGGAAGAGATCGGAGCCCTTGCGCGACAGCATCAGCCGCAGCAGGTCGTTGATGAACTTGGAGGCCTGATCGCGTTCCATGGTGCGTGTCCTTGGGCGGTCAGCCTGGGAAATTTTCCGGGAATTTCGCCTTGGAGCGAGCTTCGGCGGGGGAAATGATGTTGCGGCGGACCAGGTCCGTCAGGTTCTGGTCCAGCGTCTGCATGCCTTGCGAATTGCCCGTCTGGATGGACGAGTACATCTGCGCCACCTTGTTCTCGCGGATCAGGTTTCGGATGGCCGAGGTGCCCAGCATGATCTCGTGGGCCGCGACGCGGCCCGTGCCGTCCTTCAACTTGCACAGGCTCTGTGAGATGACGGCCACGAGGGACTCCGACACCATCGCCCGCACCATTTCCTTCTCGGCCGCGGGGAACACGTCGACGATGCGGTCCACCGTCTTGGCGGCAGATGACGTGTGCAGCGTGCCGAACACCAAGTGGCCCGTTTCGGCAGCGGTCAGCGCCAGGCGGATGGTTTCCAGGTCGCGCATTTCGCCGACGAGCACGCAGTCCGGGTCTTCGCGCAGTGCCGAGCGCAGCGCGTTGGCGAACGAGTGGGTGTGCGGGCCCACCTCGCGCTGGTTGATCAGGCTCTTCTTGGATTCGTGAACGAACTCGATCGGGTCCTCGATGGTGAGGATGTGGCCGTACTCGTTCTCGTTGAGGTGGTTGACCATGGCCGCGAGCGTCGTGCTCTTGCCGGAGCCGGTCGGGCCGGTCACCAGCACCATGCCGCGGGGCTTCAGCGCCAGTTCGGCGAAGACCTTGGGCGCGGCGAGCTGCTCCAGGCTGAGGATCTTGCTCGGAATGGTCCGGAACACGGCGCCCGCGCCGCGGTTCTGATTGAACGCGTTGACGCGAAAGCGCGCCAAGCCCTGGATCTCGAACGAGAAGTCGACCTCCAGCGTCTCCTCGTACACCTTGCGCTGGGAGTCGTTCATGATGTCGTACACCATGTCGTGGACCGCGCGATGGTCCAGCGCCTCGACGTTGATGCGGCGCACGTCACCGTGCACGCGGATCATGGGCGGCAGCCCGGCCGAGAGGTGCAGGTCCGATGCTTTGTTCTTGACCGAGAATGCCAGCAGCTGAGTGATGTCCATGGTGTGCCTGGAAGTGCTCGGACCATTATGGCGATCTCCGACTCCCTGCAATCCACCAAAAATCGCATCAACGCGGCATGCGTCTCAGCCGGCCGCTCCCCCGGGGCCGTGCGCCTGCTGGTCGTCAGCAAGACCTTCCCCGCTTCTGCAGTGCGCCAAGCCTTCGACGCCGGCGCCCGTGCCTTCGGCGAGAACTATGTGCAGGAGGGCCTGGCCAAGATCGACGAGCTGAGCGACCTGCGCAGCCAGATCGAGTGGCACCTCATCGGCCCGCTGCAGTCCAACAAGACCAAGCCCGTGGCCGAACAGTTCGACTGGGTGCACTCGGTGGACCGGCTCAAGATCGCGCAGCGCTTGTCCGAGCAGCGCCCGGCGGAGCTGGCACCGCTGAACATCTGCCTGCAGGTGAACATCAGTGCCGAGGCGAGCAAGAGCGGGTTGCTGACGGCCGAAGTGGCCGCGCTGGCCCACCAGGTGGCCGCCCTGCCCCGGCTGAAGCTGCGCGGGTTGATGGCCATCCCCGAACCCGGCCCCGGCGCGCTGGCCCAGCACCAGGCCATGGCGGCGCTGTTCCGGGAACTTCAGGCCCAGGGCCTGGCGCTGGACACGCTGTCCCTGGGCATGAGCGCCGACCTCGAAGACGCCATCACAGCGGGCTCGACGATGGTGCGCGTGGGCAGCGCCATCTTCGGCGCACGCTGAGCCCCTTTTTGACTCCGAGGAGATCCAGCATGGACCGATTCACCGGCGGCTGCCTGTGCGGTGATGTCCGCCTCGTCGCTTCGGGGCGCCCTTACCGGGTTGGCCTGTGCCACTGCCTGGACTGCCGCAAGCATCACGGCGCACTGTTCCATGCGTCAGCCATCTTCCCGCAGGACGCCGTCACCATCAGCGGCGACACGCGCGACTACGCCGGGCGGTTCTTCTGCCCCCGCTGCGGCTCGTCCGTCTTCTCGCGCAGCGCGGATGAAATCGAGGTGAATCTTGGATCCCTGGACGCCCCTGACCAGCTGAAGCCGACCTACGAGCTCTGGACCGTCCGCCGCGAGTCCTCGCTGCCGCCGTTCCCGCTCACGCGGCGATACGAGAGGGATCGCGACGCCACCAGCCGCTTCGAGGATGCCGCGTCATGATCCGTTCGCTCGCCGCCGCGCTCTGCCTCGCCGCCACGGCGCTCCAGGCCCAACCCGTTCCCGACAACCTCGCGCAGCGAGCGCTGGCCTGCACCGGCTGCCATGGCAAGGAGGGCCGCGCGGCGCCCGACGGCTACTACCCCCGCCTGGCGGGCAAGCCGGCCGGCTATCTCTACAACCAGCTGCTGAACTTCCGCGACGGCCGGCGCGACTACGGGCTGATGAGCGAGCTCATCGCGCCGCTGTCCGACGCCTACCTGAAGGAGCTGGCCGGCCATTTCGCGTCGCTAGACCTGCCCTACCCGGCGCCCCAGAAGCCCACGCTGCCGGCGCCCGAGCTGGCGCGTGCTGAAGCGCTGATCCGCCACGGCGACGCCGCGCGAAAACTGCCGGCCTGCACCGCCTGCCACGGTGAGCGCCTGACCGGCACCCAGCCGGGCGTGCCCGGGCTGCTGGGCCTGTCGCGCGACTATCTGAACGGCCAGCTCGGCGCCTGGCGCAGCGGCCAGCGGCGCGCGCTGGCGCCCGATTGCATGGCGCATATCGCCAAGACGCTGAGCGAGGGCGAGATCAACGCCATGACGCAGTTCCTGGCCGGCCAGCCCATGCCGGCCGACCCGCATCCGGCCGCCGCCCTGGCCGCGCCGGCGCCGTTGCGTTGCGGGGGGCTGCAACCATGAAGCGGCTGCTGGCGGGGTTGATCCTGTTGGGCCTGCTCGCCGCGGGGGCTGGCTTTGCGCTGCTGGCCTGGCAGCGCGGCCTGAGCGACGCGACGCCGCCCTCCTCCACACCAGCCAGCCTGGGGCGCGGCGCCTACCTCGCCGCGGTCGGCAACTGTGCCGGCTGCCACACGGCCCGCGGCGGTGCGCGGCTGGCGGGCGGGCGGGCCATTCCGACGCCCTTCGGCACGGTGTTCTCCACCAATCTGACGCCCGATGCCACGGGCCTGGGCGGTTGGAGCGCGGACGACTTCTGGCGCGCCATCCACCTCGGTATCAGCCAAGGCGGGCGGTTGCTGGTGCCGGCCCACCCGATCACGAACACCACGCTCGTCACGCGCGAGGACGCCGACGCCCTGCATGCCTGGCTGCAGGCCCAGCCGCCCGTGGCGGCTCCGCGGCGTGAGCATGAGCTGCACGGCCTCTACGGCAGCCAGCTCGCCATCGCCACCTGGCGGGCCCTCTACTTCAAGCCCGGCGTCTACCGGCCGGAGCCCGCCCGTGACGCGACCTGGAACCGCGGCGCCTATCTGAGCCAGGGCCTGGCGCACTGCAGCGCCTGCCATGCCGGCCGCGACGCGCTGGGCGGCGATCGCGGCCCGGCCGACTTCCGTGGCGGCCTGCTGGCCGGCTTGGGCTGGGTGGCGCCCTCGTTGCACGACCCGGCCGAGGCCGGCGTGCAGCGCTGGCCCACCGAGACGCTGCAGCGCTGGCTGCGCGATGGCCACGCCGACGGCCATGCCGCGCAAGGGCCGATGGCCGAGGTCGTGCTTGGCAGCACGGCAGCGCTGAACGACACCGACCTGGCCGCGATGAGCAGTTATCTGCGCGCCCTGCCGGAGCAGGCCGTTGCCGCGCCCGAGCCGGCCAGGCCGGATGCACGCCGGCGTGAGCTCGGCGCCGGCCTCTACCGCGAGCATTGCGCCGCCTGTCACGGCGCGCAGGGCGAGGGCCGGCGTGACGAGAGCGGCGCCCTGGCCTACCCGGCACTGGCCGGCAGCCGCCTGGTGACCCAGGCGAGTGCGGCCAATCTGATCCGCGTCATCGAGCGCGGCGGCTTTGCCCCGGCCACGCCCGGCCACCCCCGGCCTTACGGCATGCCGCCCTTTGCCGGCGTGCTCGGCGTTGACGATCTGGCCGCGCTGGCCAGCCATCTGCGCCAGTCCTTTGGCCACGGGGCCGGCGACGTCGATGCCGTCGAAGTGCTGCGCCTGCGCGCCGCGGCGTCCCAACGGTGACAGGCAAGCCCCCGGGCGCGGGGGCCGACGTGAACGACTTCACGCAAGCCTGCTGCAAGCATGAAGCAAATGGTCACAGGTCGCGACACACTGCGCGCCGGCCCCTGGGTATGGCCGCAAAAACACGGCCGCGAGGCCTACAGTCGTCGTTGAATTCAAGCGCGGCAGCCCGCCGCCGATACCCGAAGATCACCGCAAGGACCTGAACCGCATGAACTTCCTGACGCAATTGCGCATTGGCCAACGCCTGGCCGTGAGCTTCGGCCTGCTGATCGTCCTGCTGGTGGCCATCGGCATCTACGGCGCCTCCAACGCCAACCGCCTGGCCAAAGACCTGGACCGCACCGCGAATTCCAGCCTGGTGAAGATCGCCGCGGCCAACGCGCTGGAGAGCCAGGTCAACATCATTTCGCGCGCCGTGCGCGACTTGCTGCTGCTGGACACGGCCGGCGCCATCAAGAAGCAGAAGGCGGCCATCTCTGGCGCGCTGGAAGAAGCCGAGAAGCAACTGACCGGCCTGGAAGCCGCCGCTGCCGACGGCACCGAGAAGTCCGCGGTGGGCGAAGTGCGTGAGCGCAAGGTCAAGTTCCTGACCGCGCTGGAGAAGTTCCAGAAGATCCAGACCGACGGCAGCCCCGACGAAGCGCGTGAAAGCCTGATCACCGACCTGCGCCCCGCCCAGGCCGCGCTGCAGGAAGGCCTGAAGAAGCTCGTGGACATGCAGTTCGAGAGCGGCAAGGAACTGGCCGTCTCCGGCGGCGAACTGGCCCGCTCGTCGGTCATGCTGACGGCGGTGCTCGTCATTGCCGCCGTGGCCCTGGGCATCGGTGGCGGCATCGTCATCGCCCGCTCCATCGTCGTCCCCGCCCGCAAGGCGCAGGCCGCTGCCGAAGCCATCCGCGACGGTGACCTGACGCAAGACATCCAGGTCGAAGGCCGCGACGAGCTGAGCCAGATGCTGCAGGCCATGAAGGACATGCAGACCGCCTTGTCCGGCGTCGTGCGTGATGTGTCTACCGCCGCTGCTGAAGTGGCGCAGAACTCCGGCTCCATTGCCGACAGCAACTCCAACCTGGCCGAGCGCACCACGCGTTCCGCCGCCAGTCTGCAGAACACCGCCGCCTCGGTGGAAGAGATCGCCTCCACGCTCAAGGGCGCCAGCGACCTGACCCGCCGCGCCGCCGGCATCGCCGTCACGGCCCGTCAGTCGGCCAGCAACGGCGGCGCTGTCGTCTCCAAGGTCGTCGAGACCATGGAAGAGATCAGCGCCAGCTCCAAGAAGATCGGCGACATCATTGGCGTCATCGACGGCATCGCCTTCCAGACCAACATCCTGGCGCTGAACGCCGCGGTGGAAGCGGCGCGCGCCGGCGAACACGGCCGCGGCTTCGCGGTGGTGGCTGCCGAAGTGCGCGCGCTGGCGCAGCGCTCGGCTGGCGCCGCCAAGGAAATCAAGGTGCTGATCCAGGAATCGACCGTCAAGGTCGAGAACGGCACCACGCTGGTCAACAACGCGGGCGTCACCATCCGCAGCGTCGTCGACGAGGTCAACAACATGGGCCAGCTGATCGAGGAGATCTCGCACTCGGCCCAGGAGCAGGCCACGGGCGTGGGCGTCGTCAACGGCGCCATGAACGAACTGGACAAGGCCACGCAGCAGAACACCAGCCTGGTGGGTGAGCTCAGCCGCTCGGCCGACGCGCTGCGCGACAGCTCGACCCGCCTGATCGAGGCGGTCGGGTTCTTCCGCGCCGCCTGAGCCCCAATCACTTACTTTCCAAGGGTCGCCATGTCATTCCTGCGTTCCGCCACCGTCCTCGCTGCCAGTCTGATGCTGGCCCTGGCCGCCCAGGCTACGCCCAAGATCGTCAAGAAGGTGCCGCCGGAATTCCCGGCCGAAGCCACCAAGAAGGGCATCTCCACCGGCGTCATCAAGGCCAAGCTGACCATTGAAGCCGACGGCAAGGTCAGCGACGTCGAAATCGTCGAAGCCGAACCCAAGCGGGTCTTCGACCGCGCCGTGAAGGCCGCGCTGATGGAGTGGAAGTTCGAGCCGGGCGAAAAGGCCACCCACGAAGTCAAGCTCGTCTTCAAGAACGAGGACTGAGTGAGCGCCGAAGACAGGCCCTGCGGCCTGTCTGACGGCTCACGAAGGACTGCGGCATGCAGGCCGCAGGCATGAAATGGGACCGAGCGCCTAGCGCCTCACCCCCGCCGCCACGTCCCCGGCCTTGTTCTGGTTCGGCCAGAACTGCATGCCCCCCACCACCAGCGACACCGCGATGACGGCGCCGGCCGCAAGGCCCAGGCGCCGTTTTCTTTGGGCCTGGCGGGCACGGACATGCGCCGCGCCTACACCGGCCGCCGCTTCCCGCAGGGCCGGGCTGAGCTGGGAGCGCGACAGGCGCCGCAGGTTGACGGCCTGCTTGCGGCCGTCACGGCTGGTCACAATTTCAAAGCTCAGTGGCTCGTCCGGCCGCGGACCTTCGCCATCGGTCGGAAACGCGGCCAGGCCCACAAAGACCTCTTCACCACCGCCAGAGGGGCGGATGGCGCCATAACCGGCGTCATGGTTCCACGCGCTCAACACGCCTTCGAATCTCATATTCACCTCAACGACAACCCTGCAATCTTGGGGGAGGCCGCCGGCACCGCCGAAACCGGATGTAAGCCGTCGACAATCCGCCCTCCCCCGTTTTCTGTTCCTTCAGCGCATGCCTATCAACTGGTTCCCCGGCCACATGAACTCCACCCGTCAGGCGATCAAGGATCGCGTGAAGGCGGGGCTGGACGTGGTCATCGAGCTGCTCGACGCGCGCCTGCCGGGCTCCAGCAGCAACCCGCTGCTGGCCTCGCTGACGACAGGCCGCCCGTCTCTGAAGGTACTCAACAAGCAGGACCTTGCCGACCCCTCAATCACGGGCGACTGGTTGGCTCACTACAACGCCCAGCCGCACACGCGCGCCATCGCGCTGGATGCCGGCGACAAGTCGCCCGCCCGCGCGCTGATCCACGCCTGCCGCGAGCTGGCGCCGCTGCGGGGCGACATGCACAAGCCGCTGCGCGTGCTGATCTGCGGCATCCCCAACGTGGGCAAGAGCACGCTGATCAACACCCTGGTCGGCCGCAAGGCCGCCAAGACGGGCGACGAACCCGGCATCACGAAGCTGGAACAAAAGTTCGTGCTGGAGAACGGTTTTTACCTGTTCGACACACCCGGCATGCTGTGGCCGCGCATCTCCATCGAGCAGAGCGGCTACAACCTCGCCGCCAGCGGCGCCATCGGCCGCAATGCCTTCGACGAGGAGGAGGTGGCGCTGGAGTTGATCGCCACGCTCAAGCACCGCTACGCCGAACGGCTGCAACAACGCTACGGCCTGGCTGAACTGGGCACGGACGACGCGGTGCTGGAGGCTATCGGCCTGAAGCGCGGCGCCAAGGTACGCGGCGGCGCGGTGCAGATGCACAAGGCTGCCGAGGCGCTGCTGATCGACTTCCGCCAGGGCTTGCTCGGCCGCATCACGCTGGAGACGCCCGAGGAGATGGCCGCCTGGCGCCGCGCCGCGGCCGACGAGGAAGCGCGCAAGGCCGCCGAGCAGGAGGCGGCGCGGGTCGCCGAGAAGGAAAAGCGCAGCGGCAAGCGCAAGTCGTCCAGCGGTGACGGGGATACAAGCGCGTGATTCCCCGGCCTTGACCGTCTCTCGGGCGCGCCTATGCTGGCTCGCCCATAACGACAAGAGACATCATGAGCCGACTCTCGCTGCTCGACCTTGCCTTCTTCATCGCCGAGACCGAGGCCAGCCCCAAGCACGTGGCGGGGCTGCAGATCCACCAGATCCCCAAAGGTGGCGGCGCGAACTTCGCCAAGCAGATATTCGACGAGTTCCTGACCCACACCGACGTCCAGCCGCCGTTCAACCAGGTCATCAACTTCGTGTCGGCCGGGCTGATGCCGAGCTGGGTGACGGCGGAGTCGGTGGACCTCGAACAGCATGTCTTCTTCCACAAGATGAAGGCGGGCCACAACGACCGCGACGCCCTCTACGCGCTGACCGCCAAGCTGCACGAGCCCATGCTGGACCGCAGCCGGCCGCTGTGGGAGGTGCACGTCATCGCCGGCCTGTGGGACAAGCAGTTCGCGCTGTACTACAAGATGCACCACGCCGCGGCCGACGGCATCACGATGACGCGCTGGGGCGTCGACTCGCTGCGCACGACGCCCGACGACGACACCGTCACGCCGGTCTGGACCTTTGACCACACGCGCCGCGGCGGCGGCCTGGGGCGCAAGAAGCGCCTGGACCAGGCCGTGGCCGGCACCGTCTGGAAGCAGCTCACCGCCAACAGCAAGCGTGCCGTGGGCATCGGGCGCCTCACGGCGATGCTGGCGCTGGAAGCCGTCAAGCTGACGAAGAACGCCATCGCCCTGCCCTTCATGGCCAGCGGCAGCACGCCCTTCACCGGCAATGCGACGCCCGGCCGCCAGTTCGCCACCGCCGCGGTGCCCATGGCCCGCATCGACGCCATCCGCAAGGTGTCCCGCGCGACGCTCAACCACGTGGCGCTCACCTGCCTGGACGGTGCCATGCACCGCTACCTGGCCGACGAAGGCATCGAGCTGGACCGGCCGATCACGATCCAGATGCCCGTGAACCTGCGCCGCGAGGGCGAGAAGGGCGGAGGCAACAAGATCGGCATCATCCTTGTGGACCTCTCGCCGCCCACCGACGACGCCTATGTGCGGCTGCGCAATGTGGGCTACTCGCTGCGCAACGTGCGCGCCATGATCGACGCCGTCGCGCCCGAGGCCGTCGAGACCTACACCATCCTCACCGGCCTGCTCGGCCAGATCGCCGGCATGCTCAACCTGGCCGACAAGGTCACGCCCATGGGCAACACGCTGGTGTCCAACGTGCCAGGGCCGGCCGAGCGCCTGTACCTGAAGGGCGCGCCGCTGCTGGAAATGCACCCGGTGTCCACGCTGCCCGCCACGCATCTGCTCAACATCACGCTGTTCAGCTACGCGGGCACGCTCTACTTCGGCCTGATCGCTACCGACGCCCTGCCCAATCTGGGCAGGCTGACGGCTTATGTCGAAGAAGAGATCGCGACGCTGGAAAAAGCCGTCGGGATCTAGGGCCGTTTATTGCGGCGGAGGCGGCGGGATCTTCAGCTCGCCGGCCATGCGCTGCGCGGACTCCATGCTGTTCTTGTAGTCCTCCTTGCTCATGCAACGGCGAACCTTGCGATTGGTACCGGTCGCCGCCTCGAAGAAGCAGACCACGTCGGCCTGCGGCCCGTCGGCCATGGCCAATTGCTGAGACTCCGGCTCCGGCGTCGCGCAGGCGGACAACAGCGCCAGCACCGACACAGTGCCCGTGAACTGAAGAAGAAACTTCACGACTAACCCTCCGATGGATTGCAAGCACGAATGTAGCCGCCCGCGGGCGGCGGTCGCGCGCTGGCATCATCAAAGCCGACCAATCGACTCACCATGCCCCTGCCCCTGTTCGATTCCACCTGGATGAGCGCTGAACACCGCCTGCTGCGGGACAGCGCCGCGCGCTTCTTCACGGAGCGCTGGCTGCCGCGCGCCGCGGCCTGGCGGGCGGCCGGGATGATGGAGCGCGACACTTGGCGCGAGGCCGGCGTGCAAGGCCTGCTGTGCGCGGCCATACCGGAGCAATGGGGCGGCAGCGGCGGCGACTTCGGCCACGAAGCCGTCATCGTCATGGAAGCCGCCCGCGCCAACCTCGGTGGCTTTGGCGGCAGCGTGCACTCGGCCATCGTCGCGCCCTACCTGCTGCGCCACGGCAGCGATGCGCAAAAGTCGCGCTGGCTGCCGCTGCTGGCCACGGGCGAGCGCGTCGGCGCCATCGCGATGACGGAGCCGGGCACGGGCTCGGACCTGCAGGCCATCCGCACCCGTGCGCGGCTGGACGGCGATCACTACGTCATCAGCGGCCAGAAGACCTTCATCACCAACGGCCAGAACGCCGACCTCATCGTCATCGTCTGCCGGACCGACGCTGCCCCAGGGGCCAAGGGCCTCTCCCTCTTCGTGGCCGAGATCGACGCCGGCACGGCGGGCCTGACGCGCCGGCGCCTGGACAAGGTCGGCCTGCACGCGCAGGACACCAGCGAGCTCTTCTTCGACGAACTCCGCGTGCCGGCCACACACCTGCTGGGCGACCGCACAGGCCTGGCCTTCGGTCAGTTGATGCAGGAGCTGCCGCAGGAACGCCTCGTCATCGCGTGCCAAGCCGTCGCGATGATGGAGCGCGCGCTGGACGACACGGTTGCCTACGCCAAGCAGCGCGAGGCCTTCGGCCAGCCGATCTGGAACTTCCAGAACACCCGCTTCGTGCTGGCCCAGGCGCAGAGCGATGTGCTGGCCGCTCGCGCCCTCGTCGATGCGGCCATTTCGGCCCACTTGAAGGGCGAACTCGACGCCGCCCGCGCCGCGCTCGTGAAGGCCTGGTGCAGCGACCTGGCCTCGCGCCTGACCGATGCCTGCCTGCAGCTCTTCGGCGGCTACGGCTACATGCTGGAGACCCCCATCGCCGAACTCTGGGCCGATGCCCGCGTGACGCGCATCTACGGCGGCACCAACGAAATCATGAAAGAGCTCGCTTCGCGCAGCATGTGAGGAGACAAAAGATGTTCGACGCCTATCTGTACGACCACTGCCGCACGCCACGCGGCAAGGGCAAGCCCGAGGGTTCCCTGCACGCGGCCACGCCGATCTGGCTGGTGCGCACGCTGCTGCAAGCGCTGCAGCAGCGCACCGGGTTGGACACCGCGCTGGTGGACGACGTGGTGCTCGGTTGCGTCACGCCGATTGGCGAGCAGGGTGGCGACATCGCCCGCATCGCCGTGCTGGACGCCGGCTGGGCCGAGACGGTCGCGGGGGTCACGCAATCGCGCTTCTGCGCATCGGGGCTGGAAAGCGTCAACCTCGCCGCGGCCAAGGTGGCGAGCGGCTTCGAGCGGCTGGTGGTGGCTGGCGGCGTGGAGAGCATGAGCCGCGTGCCCATGGGCAGCGACGGCGGCGCCTGGATGCTGGACGAACGCGTCGTCAACGCCGTCGGCTTCGTGCCGCAAGGCATCAGCGCCGACCTGATCGCGACGCTGGAGGGTTTCACACGCGACGACCTGGATGCCTACGCCGCACGATCGCACCAGCGTGCCGCTGCGGCCCGCGCGGCTGGCCATTTCAACCGTGCCCTCGTGCCGGTGCACGACGAAGGTGGCGCGCTGCTGCTGGCCGAGGACGAAACCATCCGCCCGCAGACGACCGCCGAAACACTGGCCGCGCTGAACGCCAGCTTCATCAAGCTGGGCGCGAAGTTCGACGCACTCGCACTGCGCAAGTACGCGCAGGCGGCGGCCATCGAGCACCGCCACCACGCCGGCAATTCATCGGGCATCGTCGACGGCGCTGCGCTGGTGCTGGTGGGCTCCAAGGCGGGCGGCGACGCGGCCGGCCTGAAGCCCCGCGCCCGCATCCGCGCCGCGGCCGTGACCGGCAGCGAACCCACCATCATGCTGACCGGCACGACACCGGCCTGCCAGAAAGCGCTGCGCCAGGCCGGCATGCAGGCGTCCGACATCGACCTGTGGGAAATCAACGAAGCCTTCGCCGCCGTGCCGATGAAGACGGCGCGCGACCTTGGCCTGGACCTGGATCGCGTCAATGTGAACGGTGGTGCGATTGCGCTCGGCCACCCGCTGGGCGCGACCGGCGCGATGCTGCTGGGCACGCTGCTCGATGAACTCGAGCGGCGTGACCTTCAGACTGGCGCCGTGACGCTGTGCGTGGGTGGCGGCATGGGCATCGCCACCATCATCGAACGGGTCTGAAGAGACCCGATCAGAGGCGCATCCAACCACCGATGCGCAAATGCCAGCGGCCGCCGCGGTTCTCCCAACGGTTGGGCTCGTAGCGGTAGCCGGAGCGCGGCCGGTCGTAGTAGCCCGGCACCCAGTTGTGACGGCCACCGCTCCAGCCCCAGTAGCCGTTGATCCAGACCGCGCCCGGGTAGGGCATGACGGGCACGACCTCGGCATAGGGCGCCGGGGGCGGCGCGTCCACGACGATGCCGGGCTCGGCGTAATAGCCACCGCCCCCGCCACCACCGCGGTGGGCGGGCACGACGATGCAGGCCGACAGCAGCGCCGACGACGCCAGTGCCAGCGCGAAGCTGGCCCGTTTCATCGCCGTGGGCCAGGCTGGCCGTAGACGGGGCCGCTCTGATAGTGACCGCCCCCTTGGTAGTAACCGCCACCGCGGTAGCCGCCGTGACGAGACGGCACGATGATGCAACCCGACAGCAGGGCCGCGGTAGTGATCAGCGTGATGGCCAGGGCCAGTCGTTTCATGAGGGAACTCCAGGCCGCAAAAGCGCGACCGCAGCCCTCTAACCGTCCAGCACCTCAGGCGGATGACGATGTCACACAGAGTTACTTCCCGGCCGGCGGCTTCAGATGGCGGTCCATCCAGGCGATGAAGCGGCTTTCCCAGTCGCGCTGGTAGCTCGGCAGCGACAGGCCGTGGAACTGCCCCGGGTAGATGACGAGCTGGGTCGGCACGCCCAGGGCTTTCAGCGCCTGATACATCTGCTCGCTGCCCGAGATGGGCACGTTGAAGTCCTTCTCGCCGCCCATGAACAACGTCGGCGTCTTGATGCGGTCGGCCTTGAAGAAGGGGTAGGACACCTTCAGCCAGCGCTCGCGCTGCGCCCAGGGCAGGCCCATCTCGCGTTCGTACTGCACGGCGTACTGGTCGGTGCCGAACATGCTGAGCTGGTTGCCGCTGCCGGCACCGCTGACGGCGGCCTTGAAGCGCGTGTCGCTGGCGATCAGGTAGTCGGTCAGCAGGCCGCCATAGCTCCAGCCGCCCACGCCCAGGCGGGCAGGGTCGGCAATGCCCTGCTTCACGGCCCAGTCCACGGCGGCGTGCAGGTCCTGCACCTCCAGCCGCCCCCAATCCGCGTAGATGGTGCGCTGGAAGGCCTGGCCACGGCCGCTGCTGCCGCGGTAGTTGACGAGCAGCACCGCGTAGCCGGCGGCGACGAGGCGCTCGCGCAGCGCGCTTCGCGTAGAGAGTTCCTGCGCATCCTGGCCATTCGGGCCACCGTGGATGAGCAGCACGGTCGGCAGTGGCAGCCTGGCCTCGGGGGGCAGCGCCAGCAAGCCGTGCACTTCGGTGCCATCAGCGCTCTTGGCCGAGAACTCGCGCAGCATGGACAGCGCGAGGCCTGTGCGCCAGGCCTCGTGGTGCGTCGTCAGGGCGCGCGGCGCAGTGCCGTCCACCACATGCAGCTCGGCCGGCTGCTGCCAACCACCGGCGAGGAAAGCGATGCGGCCGTCGCGGGAAACGCTGGCCTGGCCGGCCGTTCCGGCGCCGCTGAGGCGCTGCAGCCTGCCATCCGCCACCGCGATGCGCGTGAGCCGGCTCATCCCGTCGTCATCGACGACGCCAACCAGCGCCGCGCCGTCCGCTGCCCACACGAGCTGCTGCTGCCAGCCGCGGTCCAGGCCCGCGCCCAGCACGCGCGCCGCGCCGCTGGCGACTTCGTAGAGGCCAACACGCCACTGCTGATAGGAACTCCACTTCACCTCGTCGCCCGTCGGCAGCGCGATGAAGCGGCCGTCGGGGCTCCAGGCCGGGTGGGCGTCGGTGTCCGTCATCAGCGTCACCAGCGGCCGCGCACTTGAGCCTGCCTCGGCCAGCATGACGAAGAGGCTGGTCGCCTCGGTGCGGTCGCGCTCGGGCGAGCGATTGCTGAGGAAGGCGAGCTGGCGGCCATCCGGGCTCCAGGCCGGCGCGGTCTCGTCAAACTCGCCGCTCGTCAGCGCGTCGAGCTTGCGGCTGGCCAGGTCCAGCAGCCGCAGATGCTTGCGGCGGCCCTCGAGATAGCCCTCGCGGTCCTGCTTGAAGTGGAAGGCATCGATGACGATGGGCAACGGCGTCTTGCGCTGCCAGCCGGCCAGCTTCTCCGGGTCGGGCGCCTCCTCCTGCACGACGAGGGCGGCGCGGCTGCCGTCGGGTGCAACCGCGTAGTCGTCGACACCGCCGGGAATGTCCGTCAGCTTCTCGGCCTCGCCACCGGCCAAGGGCAGGCGCCACAGCTGGGCGCCCTTCTTCTTTTCATCGTCACTGCCGCGCGTGGCCAGGAAGGCGATGGCCCCGCCGTCCGCGCCCACCCAGTGCGGCTTGCCGGCAACGTCTCCGCCGAAGGTCAGCCGCCGCGGCGCGCCGCCCGCGGCCGTGGGCGCGAGCCAGAGGTCGGTCAGGTATTTGTCCTTGGCCAGATCAGCCACGCGCAGGCCGTAGACAACCCAGCGTCCGTCGGGCGAGATCTCGGGCTCGACGAGGCGCTGCAACGTGTTGGCGGCATCGATGTCGAAGGGCCGGGCGGCGGGCTCGGCCAGGGCCGCAGAGCACAGCAGGCCGGCCAGGCTCAGGGTTGTCAGCAGGTGTCGCATGTCACGGTGTTGGAGGGTCAGGCCCGCGGTATTCTGCGGCGCTTCGTACGAACCTACTTTCGCCATGAAACGAATCCTCCTAACGCTGTTGCCGCTTGCACTGGCCGCCTGCGCCT
Organism: Roseateles sp. GW821-FHT02E12; assembly: GCF_059421665.1. Taxonomy (NCBI): domain Bacteria; kingdom Pseudomonadati; phylum Pseudomonadota; class Betaproteobacteria; order Burkholderiales; family Sphaerotilaceae; genus Roseateles; species Roseateles sp. GW821-FHT02E12. The sequence goes on along the minus strand of NZ_JBWKVK010000005.1, from coordinate 497,287 downwards.
CGACGCCCCCCACCGACGCCACGCAGGCATCGGGCGACAACGGCACCCTCTGCGAACGCGACGCGCGCACCGGCAGCATGCTGCCGACGACGCGCTGCACCACCGCCGCCGAGCGCGAGGCCGCGCAGCGCAGCACCCAGGCCGTCAGCGAGGCCGTGCGCAACCAGCGCACCGCCCCTCCCGGCAAAGGCAGCTGACCCCTCAGCGAGCGTCCCTCAGTACCGCGGCCAGGCAGACCATGCCGGCCGCCATCACGCCTGCCGTCAGCCACAACGCGGCGTCGAAGCTGCCGCTGGCCTCCACCATGTGGCCGGTCAGCGCCGGCGCGCTGATCTGGGCCAGGCCGTAGCTCAGCGTCAACCGGGCCATCGCCTTGCCCGGGTTGGCGGGTGAACGGCGGCCGACCAGGGCCAGCGTCAGGCTGACGATGCCGATGAAGGTTGCGCCGTACAGCAGGGCTCCCGCCAGCGCGGCGACGAGACCCCCGGCCAGTACCGGCAGCAGCACGGCGAAGATCTGTACGCCGAAAGCGATCAGCAGCGCGCCCACGTCGCCCGTGCGGCGCGCGATGCGGTCCCAGACGAAGACGGCCGGCGTCGAGGCGAGGCCCACCAGCAGCCAGGCCCAGGGGCCCTGCCCTGCCAGCAGCGGCTGCTTCTCCACGATGGCGACCGTGAAGGTCGCGTTGATGACGAAGCCCCAGCCGGCGCAGAAATAAGCCGCCACCATCAGCGCCATCCAGCGCCGGTTCGGCGCCTGGCCGGCCGCGGCCTTCGTGGCCGGTGGCGGCACCGGCGGCCGCCAGGCCCAGGCCGGGATCAGGAAGGCCAGGCCGATCAGCGCAAAGCCCTGCCATTGCGCGGCCCAGCCCAGGCTCAGCCCCGTCATGCCCATGGCCCCCAGCGCCGACACGACGATGCCCAGCCCCAAGCCGATGAAATAGATGCCCAGCTCCGGGCGCCGGCCCGAGCGGATCAGCCAACCCTGCACCAGGCCCGAGCCCAGCAGCATGCCGGCCGCGCCACACAGGCCGCCCAGGTAGCGCGACGCCGCCCACACGCCGAACGACGAGCTCCAACCCATCAGCGCCGTGACGAGCAGCGCCAGCGGCAGCCCCCAGCTGTACAGGCGCTGGCGCCAGACCGGACTCTCGATCCAGGCCGCCAACAGCGCGCCGCTCATGTAGCCGGCGTAGTTGATGGAGGCGAGCAGCCCGCCGTCTGCCACGCCCAGGCCGGCCTGGGCATGCATCTGCGGCAGCAGCGGCGTGTAGGCGAAGCGCGCCAGGCCGATGGTCAACACCAGCGCGCAGATGCCACCAAAAAGAACCTGCCAGGCGCGCAGCGGCGCTGCAGTCACGGGCGGCGTGGGCGGGGCTGCAGGCTGCCGCCGTAGAAGACGTTGAAGGAATGCACGTCGATGCTGAAGGTACCGGCTGCGATGGACGGGTCGCCGTCCATCAGCGCACGTGCCGCCGTCTCGCTCTCGGCGCTAACGACAAGCAGGCCGACGTCGGCATAGCGCGCGCCCATGACCAGGCTGCCGGCGTCGCGCAACCGCTTCAGGTGGGCGCTGTGCTCGCGGAACAGCGCCTGCTCATGCGGCGGTTTGGCGGTGTCCCAACGCGGGCCTGTCCTGGCCTGGATCGCGAACAGCGCCGGCTCGGCCACGGGCGGCGTCTGCGCCTGGGCATCGAGCCCCAGGGCCAACAGGGTTGGCAGGACCAAAGCCCAGCGTCTGGGGACTTTCGCGAGACTGAGCGGCATGGGAACTCCGGGCGACGAACGCGGACCATGTTATGCCCCCTGGCCCGGTGGGTTTCGTCGCGTGTGGGGCTTGCAAAGCACGCCGCCAGACCCAGTTGCCGCCCATGCCGCTGTTCATCTGCTTCTGTCTCGTCCTGCTGGCCGCCGCCGGTATCGCGCTGTGGCCGCTGTGGGTGCGCCACCGCCGCGAGCGCATTGCCAACCGCCCCTTCCCGCAGGCCTGGCGCCGCCTGCTGCGCCGCCACGTGCCGCTGGTGTCCCGCTTGCCGGCGCGCCAGCAACTCAAGCTCAAGGGGCTGATGCAGGTCTTCCTCGCCGAGAAACCCATCCTGGGCTGCCGTGGCCTGCGCGTGACGGATGAGATCCGCGTGACCATCGCCGCCCTGGCCTGCCTGCCGCTGCTGGGCGCGGCGCGTGGCGTGTACCCGGAGCTGCGCCAGGTGCTGGTCTACCCCGGCGCCTTCGTCGTGGACCGGCCGGTGACGGAGTCCGGTGGCGTGCTGTCGGACCAGCGCCGCGTGCTGGCCGGCGAAAGCTGGAGCCAAGGCCAGGTGCTGCTGGCTTGGGACGAGGTCAAGCGCGGCGCGTCAACGCCGGGTGATGGCCACAACGTCGTCATCCACGAGTTTGCCCACCAGCTCGATCAGGCTGGCGGCCCGGCCAACGGCGCGCCCGCACTGCCCACGGCCGAGGCGTATCGGCGCTGGTCGACGGTCATGCAGAACGAGTTCGATGCGCTGCGCTGGCGTTTGGCGCGCGGCGAGCCCAGTTTGATCGACGCCTACGGCGCGACGGATCCGGCGGAGTTCTTCGCGGTGATCAGTGAGCTGTTCTTCGAGCGGCCGATCGAGCTGGCCGCCGGTCACCCGGCGCTGTACACCGAGCTCAGTAGCTACTACCGGCTGGATCCGGCTTCCTGGAATTAGAAGCCGAGGCTGGCCAGCAGGTCGTCCACGTCGTCCTGCTTGAGCGCCTTGTCCGGCGTCTGCACACCGCCCAGCTCGGCGGACACGGCCGCAGCGGCGGGCGCGGGCAGGGACTGGACCAGATCCTTGAGCGGCGGCTCGGCGCGCTCCAGCATCTTGCTGACCTTGTTGATGACCTGGCCGGAGAGATCCTGGAAGTCTTGCGACATCATGATCTCGGTGTGCAGCGACTTCTCGCGAGCGGCAAAGCTCGCGGCGTCGGCGGCATAGGCCGCGCACAGCTTCATCAGCGCACGAGCCCGGTCCGGGCTGATGTTGCTGGACAAGGCCAGGCGGTTCAGTGCGTCGGACAGCGCGCGGCCCTTCTTGCGCACAGCCTCGGCGTCGTCCTGGGCGGCTTCCACCAGGTTGAGCACCTTGGTGGCGGCCTGCTCCGTCATGCTGCGCACATAGGCCAGCCGTTCGCGCGCATCGGGCAGTTCCTCGACCACGTCGTGCAGGATCTGAGCGGCGTCGGCCCGGATCATGGCTTGGATGGACGCGTCGGACATGTGGAACTCCCTGGGTGCGCCCGGCAACTCGTCGGGTCTGCGGCCAGTTTAGGACGCGCACCCCGCCGCGCAAACGCCTGGCGGACAGCCGAACGCGGCCTTTGTCACGCCGACTGCAAACGTCTTCATTACTCCGCCAGCAAGGCCCGCAGCGCCGCGATCTGTGTCACGTCCAGGCGGCCTGCCCGTTCGGCCAGCGCGAGCTGGCGCCGGGCCAGGGCGAGCAGCAGGTCGTCGTCCAGGCCCGCCGCCGCCAGCGCGGCCAGGTGGCGGGCCAGCACACCGGCGTCGCCGCGCGCAACGGGTCCGGAAACGGCACCGGCCAGACCACGCGCCAGCGCCGTGTCCAGCGCGCCGCGGGTCAGCGGCGCGAGGGCCGGCAAGGCGTCGGCCGGCGCCAGGCCAGCGGCCGTCCACAACGTTTCAGCTTCGGCCAAGACAGCCAGCACACCGCTGGCGGCGAGGTTGGCGGCGGCGTGATACGCGGCCCGCGCCTGGGCCGTCATGGGCGATGGCAACGCAAGCGGCACAAGGCCCAGCTTGTGAGCGAGTGCTTCCAGCGCGGGGCGATGGATGACGTCGGCTTCGATGCCAACATGCACGCCCGCGAGGCCGGCGTCGCCGGCCAGCAGCTTCAAAGGATGGAAGCCGGCGGCGGCTGGTGCCGGAGCGAGCGCGGTCAACGGCGTTGCGCCGCTGCAGTGCAAGGCCAGCTGGCCCACCCGCCAAGGCAGGCCAGCGGCAATCGAAGCGATGTGGTCATCAGGTACGGTGAGCCAGACCCAATCGACCGCTTGAACCGCGTCGGCTGGCGAGAACTCGCCTTCGCCCGGCGCACGCCGACCGACGACAACCGTCTGGCCGGCCGCCCTGAGCGCCGGCACGAGCGCCTGCGCCAGGCGCCCGTAACCAACGACCGCATGGATCATGTCTGCCCCTCGACCGCCGAGTACGTCGGTCGGTCCCCCGAGGGGACGAGGGCCGGCTCGGGAGCGGCCCAGCGCTCGGCCCTCAAGGCTTCACGAACTTCAGCGTCATGCGATCACTCTCGCCAATCGCCTGGTACTTCGCACGATCCTTGTCCTTGAGGGCGTAGGTCGGCGGCAGGGTCCAGACGCCGTCGGGGTGGTCGGCCGTGTCCTTGGGGTTGGCATTGACTTCGCTCTTGCCCGCCAGCTTGAAGCCCGCGGTTTCGGCGAACTTGATGACGACCGCCTCATGCACGTAGCCGCTGCTGCCCTTGGGGTCTTGCGTGCGCGAGGCGGGCAGGCGGTGCTCCTCCACGCCCAGCACGCCGCCGGGCTTGAGCGCCTTGAAGGCAGCGTCGAAGACTGCCTGGGCCGTGCCGCCGTTCATCCAGTTGTGCACGTTGCGGAAGGTCAGCACCGCGTCGGCGCTGCCGGCCGGGGCGATGTCGAACGCGCCCTTGGCCGGGTCGAAGCTGGTGATCTTGACCTTGCTGTAGACGCCCATCGACTCCATCTTGGCCTTGAAACGCACGCTGCCGCCGTCGGCTGCGTAGAGCTGGCCACCCTCGCGCAGGTAGGGCGCGAGGATCTCGGTAAACCAGCCACCGCCCGGCACCAGTTCGACGACGGTATCGGTCGGCTTGATGCCGAAGAAGCTCAGCGTTTCATACGGGTGGCGGTGCGCATCGCGGGCGACATTGCCCACCAGGCGGGTGTCGGCCGCGACGGCGGCCTTCAGCGGGTCGGTGCCTTGAGCTTGCGCGCCGGCGGCAGCGAGGGCGAGAGTGGCAATCAGCCAAGTCTTCATAGGGAGTGTCTCCTTGTGGAAGGGCCAGTATCCAGCGCGCGTCGGCCCCTGTCCAAGGTCAGCGACGAAATGCCAATGACGCCAGACCAAGCAGGGCCAGCGCGGCGCCAAACGGCCCCAGCGCATGCAGGCCCAAGCCCTTCAGCACCACGCCGCCGACGCTGGCGCCCAGCGTCGCGCCCACGTAGATGGCCGACGCGTTGAGCGCAAACAGCACTGGCAGCCGCGCCGGGTCCAGCGCCGCCAGCCGCGCCTGCTGCGGCACCATGAAGCTCCAGCCGAACACGCTCCAGACGAACATCAGCCCGCCGACGACCGCCAGCGGCCAGGTCGGCAGCGTCAGCGCCGGCATCAGCAGGCTCTGCGCCAGGCACAGCAGCACCAGCGTGCGGCGCGAGCCGATGCGGTCGGTCAGCCGCCCGCCCATGGCGTTGCCAACGACGGCGCCCAGGCCGAACAGCAGCAGCATGCCCGTCACGCCGTCGCGGCTCAGGCCGTAGACGGTCTCCAGCAGCGGCGCCACGAAGGTGTAGCAAACGTAGAGCGCGCCCATGAACAGCGTCGTGAAAGCAACCGCGCCCATCAGCCGCCCGCTGCGCAGCACGGCGCCCAGGCTCGCCAACGTGGCCACGGGCACGGCGATGCCTGCTGGCAGAGCGATGACGATGGCCGCCAGGCCGAGCGCCGACAACACGGCGACCGCCGCGAAAGCCGCCTGCCAGCCCAGTGCATAGCCCAGCCAAGCACCGGCCGGGATGCCCAGCACCTGGGCCAGCGTCAGCCCGCCGAAGACGACGGACAACGCCTTGCCCTGCTGGCCCGGGCCGGCCAGGGCGACGCCGATGGACGCCGCCACCGGCGTGACGAGGCCGCCGCCCAGGGCCATCAGCGCACGCGCCGCGAGCAGCAGCGCAAAGCTGGGCGCCAGCGCGGCCGCGAGTGACCCGAGGCCGAACAGCGTGAGGCCGATGGACAGCAGCCGGCGCCGATCCAGCCGGCCGGTGGCGGCCACCAGCAGCGGCGAGGTGACGGCATAGGTGGCGGCATAGACACTCATCAGCGCGCCCGCTTGCGCCCGGTCGACGCCAAAGGCCACTGACACCGGTGACAGCACGCCGACGACGACGAAAGCGCCCATGCCGATGACGAAGTTGGCCAGGGCCAGCAGCCAGAGCTGGCGTGTGGTGGATACGTTCATCAGCGCATCTTCCCTGCGGGCGCCGGGCCGTGCCGTGCCAGGGTCAATGGACCGACCAGCCCATCCAGCCCGCCAGCGTGTCGAAGAAGGTCGCGTAGATGATCAGCGGCCCGGGCAGGCCGATCAGCGTGCCCAGCATGTAGTCGCGAAAACGCAGGCCCGACAGCGCCAGCGCGTAGTTCAACGCCGGCACGGTCTGGAAGACCAGGCGCAGCAAGGCCACGCTGCGCACCGGGTGGGCGTCCAGGCGCGCGAACAGCCGCTTGGCCAGCGGCCCGGGCAGCTCGCGCAGCGCATCGGCGCCAAAGGCGCGCACGACGAAGAAGGTGACGACGCAGGAGATCAGCGCGGCCGAGCCCGTGGCCAGCGCCCCCCACAGCGGCCCCAAGGCCAGCACCGCGGCGGCCAGGAAGAACCAGCCGGGCAGTTGGATCAGGTTGCCGATGGCGAACAGCGCGGTGAAGGCGGCAAAGCCCCAGAAGCGATGCTCGCCGAAGCCGTCGCGCAGCGCCTGCGGGTTGATCTGGGCGCGCAGGCCGGTGAACTCGAACAGCGCCCACAACGCCGCCAGCAGGGCCAGCACCGCCGCCAGACGACGCCAGGGCTTGGGAGAACTGGCGGGTGGGGCGGTGTCGGCAGGTTTCAACGCTTGGGTTTGGGCGGCTTCTTGGAGCCGGAAGTATCGGCGGGCGCAACGACGCCCTTGACGGCCGCCTGGGCGAGCTTGAAGAACACGTCGGTGTTGTCGATGACACCGGTGAAGGCCAGCGCGCCAGGGCCGTAGGCGGACAAAGGCACGTCCGTGGCCGTGTGCACGGCCTGCTCGCCGGGCACCTGGCCGGTGACGAGGTAGTCGCCCAAGGCATCGTCGCGCTCCTGCGCGTTGGCGGGGTACCACTTCAACGGCGCATCGCTGGCGAAAGGCTGTTGGACATCGCGCTGCGGCGTCTTCTTCGTGCGCCAGTCTTCGTAGCGGTCGGCGTTGGCGCCGTAGCCCACGAGCAGGCGGTAGTCGATGTCCGTCGTCTCCGGGTAGCCATCGGCGGCGAGCTTGTAGCGCGGGAAGCCGGCCTTCTCGTAGGGGCCGACGACGCTGTTGCGCAGGTTGGCCACACCCTTCTTGGTGGCCAGCTCCACCAGCTGCTTGTCGGTGACGATGGAGCCGCCGATCAGTGCAGCGCCCGAGCATTCATGGTCGGCCGTCACGATGACGAGGGTGTCGCCCTGCTCGGCCGCGAAGTCTTGCGCCACGCGCACGGCGCGGTCGAACTCCAGCGTGTCCAGCATCCAGCGCTCGGTGTCCATCGCATGGGCCTGCTTGTCGATGGAGGCGCCTTCGATCATCAGCACGAAGCCCTTGGGCGCGCGCTTCAGCACGGCGAGGGCCTTGGTGGCCATCTCGTCCAGCATGGGCTGGTCGGGCAGGCCGAAGTCCTCGACGACGCTGGCGCCGCCCAGGCCGTTCTTCTCCGTGCCGCGGCGGCCGTTGATCTTGTCCAGCGCCACGTTCATGTTGGAGAAGGCAAACAGGCCGAGCAGGGGCTTGGCGGCATCGGCCTTGTCGAGGTCGGCCTTGGTGGCGGCGTAGCTGAAGCCGGCGCCCTGGAAGGCCGCGATGAGGTCGCGGCCCTTGTCCATCGCGCCAGCGGCGGCACCCCAGCGCTTGACGATCTCGGCCGTGTGCGCGTCACTGGCCGAGAACGCGTAGTCGCTCGTGTCGGTGCGCGCCGAGCCCGGCGTGCCCGCGGGCAGGAACCACTTGCGGCCGCCGCCCATCAACACGGTCAGGCCGGTCTGGCCACGGTCGTCGAAGAACTGGTCGACGATGCCGGTGCCCGCGCCGCGGTTGCTGGTGTGCACGGCGTTGCCGGCAGGCGTGGCGTCGAAGACATCGGCCGTCGTAACGACGCCGAGCTGCTTGCCCTGCGTGCGGTGCAGGTACTCGGAGAGGTACTCGATGCGCGGGTTGTCGAAGGCGTCGACCGTGTCGTCGGGGAACACGCCCTCCTCGTTGTTGTTGTTCTTGTTGCCGCTGACATAGCTCGTCATGCCGGGCGCCGAGTCCGTGACGATGCTGTTCAGCGACGCGGTCTTGACCAGGGCCGTGGCGGTGAACGTGTCCATCGCCAGCGGCTGCAGTGCCTTGCCTTGCGCGTAGCCATGCACGATGCGCGCAGCCGTGCGCTGCGAGGCGCCCATGCCGTCGCCGAGCAGGATGATGATGTTCTTCACCTTGGGGCCCAGGGCTGCCGTGAAGGGCACGACCTCGAAGTTGCCCTTGGCCACCACCTTCTGGCCATCGGCCTGCGTCGCCTCGACGCTGAACTCATGCTTGCCGGCGACGTCGACCGAGACTGCGCGCGCGGTGGCAATCGCCGTCTCCGCGACCAGGCCCTTGGTGCAGCCGCTGGCGCAGTCGCGCAGTGCGACGGTGGCGGCCACCGGCTTGCCGTCGACGAGGAAACGCGCGGCGGTGATCTTCTGGCCGGCGTCGGGCTTGACGGTGGCCTGCAGGTCGAAGCGCTGGCCCGGCAGGAAGCGGGCGATGACGGGGTCGGCACGGCCGCTGGAGAACAGCTCGCTGGGCGGTGTCAGGCGGGTCACGGCGGGGGCAGCGACGGCGGAACCCGCGGCCAGTGCCGCCAGTACTGCCAAAAGCAGGGTCTGTTTCATCGGAGAGGTCTCAGTGCGAAGGGGGGTGGGCGGCCAGGGCCTCGGGCGCGAGGCGCAGGCGCAGCCAGGACACGCGGCCGGTTTCGTCTTCGGCCGGGCCGTATTCGAGGCGGCCGGTCAGGCCGACCGGGCCGGCCTGGTGAGCGACGACGCGGGCGCGCTGTGCCTCGGGCAGCAGCACGGTGACGGTGGCGGCGGGCAGGTCATCGGCCTCGCCGTCGGCGTGCTCGGCCATGGAGACCGGCCGCGGCGTCAGCAGGAAGCGCCCAGGCTGGGCATGCTCGCGCTGCACCATGAAGCCGACGAGGCGCACCTCGCGGCCTTGTGCCGCCAGCAGCCGTGCCGTCGGCTCCAGCCCACGGGGGCCGATGGGCTGGGCGAAGAAGTCGCCGAAGGCCAGCTCAAGTGGTGCGTCAGCGGCGCGAGCCGCAGGCAAGGCGATCAGGCCGATCAAGGCCAGCAAGGCAGGCAGCAGTCTCATGCAAGGCGGTTGTCGCAAAACCGCCGATGCTGGCCGCGCTGCGTGACAGGAACGTGACGACGGCGCTCCCGCACCGTCGTCAACGAGGGCTCATATCTGCGAAAGCCCGGAGATCCAGAGCAGCGCCCAAGCCCCCGCACCCAGGCCCAGGCTGAGCAGCAGCAGCGGCCAGCGCAGCCGCTCTGCAGCCGCGGAAGCCGCACCCGGGCGCCGGCCTTGCCACATCGCGCGCAGCAGCGGCTGGCGGTGCAGCAGTTCATGCACGGCAATGGCCACCACGTGCAGGCCCAGCCAACCGTAGAGCAGCTTGGCCGCCAGCTTGTGCCAGCCGGTGAGGCTCAGACTGGTGTCCTCCGACACCCAGCCCGACCACGGCCCGGCGAAGCCGATCTCGTCATTGCCGAGCAGGCCGGTCAGCACCTGCGTGACAAGCAGGGCCAGCACGGCGAAGACGGACAGCGCCCCGAGCGGGTTGTGGCCCAGCGCCTGCCAGCGCCCGCGCAGGTAGGCCCACACACGCGAAGGCGCGGGCCAGAACTGCGCGAAGCGCGCATAGCGCGTGCCCCACAGGCCCCAGGCGAGGCGGAACACCAGCAACGCCGCGATGGCCTGGCCGGCGCGCGCATGCCAGGTCATCCACGCTCCACCGAGCAGGCCTGTGGCGATGGTGGCCGTGACGAGCAGCACCAGCGCCCAGTGGAAGACGCGCAGCGGCAGGTCCCAGACCGGGACATCGGCAGGAGCCCCCGCCGCACCGGCCTCAAGGCTGGCGAGCTGCTGCGACATCCGTTCCTCCGGCGGCGGAAGCAGCGGCACGCGGCGCGCGCGGCGGCGGTGCCTGCAAGTGGGTAACGGCCTTGCCGCCTTCGTTCTCGTAGTCCTCGCTGCCGGTGGCGCCGACCACCTTGTAGCCCTTCGCGGCCAGCAGGTCGCCCGCAACGCCAGCGCGCACCGCGTGGTTGGACACGGTCAGGATGACGCGGTCCTTGGGCAGGTAGGCCAGGTGCTTTTCCAGGTCCTTGTTCTGGATGTTGAGGTAGACCGGGAAGCTGCCGTACTTGATGAGCTCGTCGGGGCGGCGCAGGTCCAGCACCAGCAGCTTCTCGGGCTGGGCCAGCAGCGCGTCGACCTCCGGGGCCTTCAGGCGCGGGGTCTTGTTCTTCCATTCGGCAGCGGCGGCGGGCGCGGAGGCAGCAGCGGTCTGGGCTTGCACGAAGGGCGTGGCGGCCAGCAGGGCAGCCATGGCGAGGGTGCTGAGTGCTTTCATTGGGGGGCGGAGTGAAGTGACAGACCCGGGGCACAGCGCAGCTTCCGTGCCAGCCTGCAAGCGCCTCGATGTGCCGGGAAACGCACGCCGCAGCGATCAGAACTGCGGACACAACAGCAGCACCTGCTGACCAACTGTTGCGCCCGCAACAGCCCGGAGCCGGCCGCGGGTGGCAAGCCACAGCACGCGGCCGCAAAACCGGCGCCAAAGGGCTCAAAACCCCCGCCGCCAACGCGAAGCGCATCAGCTTAGAAGCCCTGCGTATTGGGCACGCTCCCTGCAATTGGTGAGCAGCAAACCCTCCCGCTCACCTCATCCCATGAACCCAAAAAACGCTTTCCGTCTTCGTCCACTGACTGCCCTCATCGCCACGCTCGCTGCCGGCAGCGCATTCGCCCAGGACACCACGCCGCCCGCCCCTGAAACCCAGGAACTCGGCGCCGTCACCGTGCGCAGCCGCAACCGCATCGAGAAGCTGCAGGACGTGCCGCTGTCGATCTCCGTCATCCAGGGCGAGGAGCTCTCGCGCCTGGGCGCCACCGGCATCGAGGAAATCACCAAGCGCGCCGGCAACGTGTCTTGGAACCTGGGTAACCAGCGCACCAGCTCGCTGTCCATCCGCGGCATCGGCAAGGTCGGCCAGACCGAAGCGCAGGACCCGAGCGTCGGCGTCATCGTGGACGGCGTCTCCTATGCCTACAACGCGTTGACGTCGAGCTTCGACTTCATCGACATCGACACCATCGAAGTCTCGCGCGGCCCGCAGGGCACGCTGCTGGGCAAGAACACCAGCGTCGGCAACATCATCTTCAACACCAAGAAGCCGTCCTTCACGCCGACGGCCGACTACGGCATCACCTTCCAGCAGCGCCGCGGCCTGCAGGCCTGGGCTGCCGTGGGCGGCCCCATCGTCGACAACGTGCTGGCCTGGCGCGGCGCCTTCTCCGTGCAGCGGCAAGAAGGCGACATCCCCAACCAGTACAACCGCAACGTCACCTACACGAACAAGGACCGCGTCTCCGGCCGCGTGCAGTTCCTGTACCGCCCGAGCGACGACTTCAACGCCATTGCGCGCTTCGAGCTGCAGCCGCGCGCGGCCGAGACCACGAACGGCCGCAGCTTCAACTTCGCCAACACCCACACCTACCTCGACGGCACGGCCATCCCGGCTTCGACGACGTCGACCGAGGCCCGCCTGGCCCGCCGCTGGTTCAACCAGGTCAAGAGCTACACGCTGGACGACTACTACAACACCCTCAACAACGACGCCGCGCGCGGTCTCGTGACGGGCAGCAGCGGCGCCTCGCTAGAGGCCAACTGGAAGCTCGCCGGCGACCACACCCTGACCTCCATCACCGCCTTCAAAAACTACCACTTCAACGCCGTCAACGACGAGGGCACGCCCTTCGACATCGCGCGCAACTCCGGCGGCTACTGGAACGACTACAAGCAGACCAGCCAGGAGCTGCGCATCAGCTCGGCGGCCGGCGGCTTCGTGGACTACCAGGGCGGCCTCTACCTGATCCGCGTGAAGAACTCGGCCGAGTACGACCGCGCCTGGGGCAACGACGCCGGCGCCTGGTATGCCAGCGCGTCGCAGTACACGACGCTGGATACCGACGGCGCGGGTCGCTACCTGCTGGCCAACTCATTGGCCAACGTGAAGGCCGCAGTGAACTCCACGCCGGGGGCGCAGTTCATCGACAACCGCAGCGCAGCCGTCTTCGGCCAGGCCAACTGGCACCTCAGCGACAAGATCACGCTGACCACGGGCCTGCGCATCACCCGCGAAGACCGCCGCAACCTGACCTCGTCGGTGCTGCTGGACCCGGGCAGTGCGCCCGAGCTGAACCCGGTCGGCATCACGAACGTGGCGCTGGGCGGCTTCGCCAACGACGCCGCCGGCAACCTCACCGCCGCCAACAGCGCCACGCAGATCGCACTGGCCGATGCCACCGCCGCCAAGTATTTCAACGTCGCCACCTACGGCGCGCTGACCGCCGCGCAAAAGCGCCAGGTCGCCGCCGCCAAGGCCATCCGCCTGAGCCAGCTCGGCGTGCTGTTCAACCCCAAGTGGGTCGAACCCTACAAGGCCACGCAGCCGTCGTTCACCATCAGCCCGAGCTACAAGTTCACGAAGGACATCACGGGCTACGCCGCCTACCAGCACGGCGAGAAGGCGGGCATTGCCCAGGCCTACAACGGCGAGTCCTACCCGGTGAAGGCCGAGAAGACCGACAACTTCGAGCTGGGCTTCAAGTCGCTGCTGCTCAACAAGACGCTGGTGCTCAACGCCGATGTGTTCTTGACCAACATCAAGGACTACCAGCAGGCCGTGCGCGTCATCGACGTCTACACGACCAACCAGAACATCGCCAACGGCATCACGCCGTCGGGCGCCTACGCGTCGATCACGGGCAGCGCGCCCAAGGTCCAGGTGTCGGGCCTGGAGGTCGACGGCGTCTACAACGGCATCCGCGACGTCAGCCTGCGCTTCTCCGGCGCCTACAACAAGGCGATCTACAAGTCCTTCCCGAACGGCGCCTACCCGGTAGAGGAGGCCAACGTGGTCACCACCACCAACTACGCCAAGGACTACTCCGGCAAGACGCTGGCCGGCGCACCCAAGCTGACCTGGAACGTCGGCGGCGACTACCGCCTGCCGATCTGGGGCGACAAGCAGTTCCACGTCACCGGCAACCTGGCCTACTCGTCCAGCTACCTGTCCGACAACTCGCTGTCGATCTATTCCAAGATCCCGGCCAGCTACCGGGTGGACCTGGCCCTGGGTGTCGGCAAGATCAACAAGACCTTCGACATCAGCCTGCTGGCCAAGAACCTGTTCAACGACGACACGCCGCAGTCGCAGAGCTGGACGAGCTACTCGCCAGCCACGCCGCGCTCCATCGGCGTGCAGATCACCGGCAAGTTGTAAGCCCTGCTGTTGCTGGATCAACAGCCGCGCAACAGCGCTGTTGATCCGGCTCCAAAAAACACCGCCAAACAGGTGCCCGGCCACGCTTTTGGCTGGCGCGCTTATTGCGCTGACCACCTCAGTCCATTCCCATCGGGAGACCTCCGTGCCCCAACGCTCCAAGTTCAGGATCGCCCCCCTCGCCCTCGCGGCACTGCTCGCCAGCGTCGCCACACTCAGCCCCGCAGAGGACTACGCGCCTCCGGGCGGCTTCGTGAAGGGCAGCGAGCGCCCCTGGTCGTACACGCCGCTCAACACCAAGCTGGCCACGCCTGCCGTCAAGGCCAAGGCCTGGGTGCGTGAGCCGCTGGACGCCTTCGTGCTGGCCAAGCTCGAAGCCGTGGGCCTGACGCCCTCGGCCGAAGCCGACCGCCGCGCCTACATCCGCCGCGCCACCCTCGACACCTGGGGCATCCTGCCCACGCCCGAAGAGGTCAACGCCTTCGTCAACGACAAGTCGCCCAAGGCGCACGAGAAGCTCGTCGAGCGCCTGCTCGCCTCGCAGCGCTACGGCGAGCGCCAGGCACGCCGCTGGCTGGACCTCTCCCGCTACGCCGACAGCGACGGCTACAACACCGACGGCACCCGCCCCAACATCTGGCGCTACCGCGACTACGTCGTCAACGCCTTCAACGCCGACAAGCCCTTCGATCGCTTCGTCAAGGAACAGCTGGCCGGCGACGAACTCTGGCCCGAGAAGACCGAAGCGCTGATTGCCACCGGCTTCCTGCGCAACCTGCCGGACGAAATCAACGCCCGCGACCTGAACCTGAAGAAGCAGGAAGTCGCCAACGACCTGACCGACACCGTCTCCGCCGTCTTCCTGGGCACGACGCTGGGCTGCGCCCAGTGCCATGACCACAAGACCGAGAAGATCACGCAGCAGGAGTACTACCAGTTCCAGGCGTTCTTCTCGAACGCCAGCTGGAAGGACGACGTCTCCACGCTGACCGGCAAGGCCAAGACCGACTACGACACTCAGCTCGCCAAGTGGGAGGCTGCCACCAAGGACGTGCGCGAGAAGCGCGAAGCCCTGCTCAAGCCCACCATCGACAAGCTGGAGACTGACCGCCTGTCGGGCTTCGTGCCCGAGACGCGCGTGTCCATCACCAAGCCGGCCGCCGAGCGCAACGCCTACGACCGCTGGATCTACCACCGCAACCTCTGGACGATGCAGGGCCGCACCCGCAATGCCGAGAACCAGATGCGCACGCGGGACAAGGACAACTACGCCAAGTACCAGGCCCTGGGCGACGAGCTGAAGAAGTTCGACCACCTCAAGCCCAAGGACCCCGGCGCGATCTCGACCATGGTCGAGCTGGGCCCGGACTCGCCGCCGACCAAGGTGCTGTTCAAGGGCATCTACGACCGCCCGCTGCAGGAAGTGCAACCCGGCCTGCCAGCACTGCTGACCGACAACACGACGCTGGACATCAAGCCCACCGCGACGTCCTCCGGCCGCCGCACGGCGCTGGCCAACTGGCTGGTGAGCCCCGAGAACGGCCTGACGGCGCGCGTCTTCGTCAACCGCCAGTGGGCGCAGTTCTTCGGTCGCGGCATCGTCGACACGTCGGCCGACTTCGGCAAGACCGGCTCCAAGCCCACCCACCCCGAGCTGCTCGACAAGCTGGCCGCCGACTTCGTCAAGCAAGGCTGGAGCGTGAAGACGCTGCAAAAGCAGATCCTGCTGTCCAGCACCTACCGCCAGGCCAGCGCCAATCGCGACCCTGCCGAGGTCAAGAAGGACCCGGACAACAAGCTGCTGTGGGCCTTCCCGCGCCAGCGCCTGGAAGCCGAACAGCTGCGTGACTCGCTGCTGGCCGCTTCGGGCCTGCTTGAAGAGAAGCGCGGCGGCCCGTCGGTCTATCCGCCGATTCCCGTCAACTTCGACATAGGCGGCCAGCGCAACCGTTGGCAGACGTCCGAGGACCCGCGCGACCACAACCGCCGCAGCCTCTACGTCTTCGTGCTGCGCAACTCGCCCTACCCGCTGCTGGAAACCTTCGACTGGGCCAACCCGCAATCGCCGCACTTCCGCCGTGACGTGACGACGACGGCACCGCAGGCCCTGGCCCTGGTCAACAGCGACCTGGTGCTGGGCTGGAGCCAAGCCCTGGCCGGCCGCGTGATCCAGGAAGCGCCCACCGGCGAGTCCGCGCAGATCGACCGCGTCTACGAGATCCTGTTCGCCCGCAAGCCGAGTACCAAGGAGAAGGAAAAGCTCGTCGCCTTCCTGAACGCCCAGGAGGCGCTGCAGACGGCGCAGGCCGGCGAGGTCAAGAAGCCGCATCTGCCCGAAGGCTGGGGTGTCTCGCCCACGCTCGCCAAGCAGATCGACGGCTTCTACAAGGCCGCCTACAAGCGCGAGCCGGACCGCTACGAGCGCACTGCCTTCCTGTCCTACCTGGACCAGCAGGCCGCCAAGCGCAAGAAGGGCGACGGCGGCGATGACGCCGCGGACGACGGCGGCGCAGCCGCCCCCGCCACCACCGCTGCGGCCACGAGCGGCGCACCCACCAAGGGCGCCAGCAAGGCCCGCGCCGCCGCCTTCGTCGACCTGGTCCACACCCTGGTCAACACCAACGAATTCACCTACCGCTTCTAAGAGGTCCGCCATGAGCCATTCACACGACCATTCCCGTCGCCCCAATCGTCGGCATTTCCTCGGCACGGCTGCCGGTGCCGCCACCGCGGGTGCCTTCGGTTTCGGCAGCTTCGGCGGCTTGCAGTCCGCCGTCGCCGCCGAGCTGTTCGACCCGACGCAGCCGCGCCAGCCCCATCACCCGGCCAAGGCCAAGGCCGTCATCTGGCTGCACATGGCCGGCGCGCCCAGCACGCTGGACCTGTTCGACTACAAGCCCGAGCTCATCAAGCTGGCTGGCACGCCGCTGCCCGACAGCTTCGGCAAGGACCTGAAGACCGCCACCGACGGCGGCGTGGGCAACCTGTTCGCCAGCAAGCGCACGTGGAAGCAGCACGGCGAGCAAGGCGCGTGGGTCTCCGACCTGCTGCCCAACATCGCCAAGCAGGCCGACAGCATCGCGTTCCTGAAGGGCAGCAAGACCGAAGGCAGCACGCACGTCATCGCGTCGCTCAAGCTGCACACCGCCGGCCTGGTGCCGGGCCGCCCGGCCCTGGGCTCCTGGGTGCAGTACGGCCTGGGTTCGGCCAACCCCGACCTGCCCGCCTTCGTCGTGCTGCCCACCGGCGTGGGCGCTGCCGGCGGCGGCCGTGGTGCGGTCATCTGGAGCAGCGGCTTCCTGCCCGCCGCGCTGCAGGGCACGCCTTTCCGCAAGGGCGACTCGCCCATCCTGCATCTGGCCCGCCCGGACGGCATCACCGAGAAGGAGCAGCGCGCCCAACTCGACCTGCTGCGTGCCCTGAACGGCGAGCACGCCGACCGCTACCCCGGCGACACCGAGCTGATCGCCCGTGCCAAGAGCTACGACCTGGCCTACCGCATGCAGACCTCGGCCCCCGAGGCCGTGGACCTGAGCAAGGAAACCGCCGCCACCAAGGCCGCCTACGGCATCGGCACCAAGGAGACCGACGAGTACGGCACCTCGCTGCTGCGCGCCCGCCGCCTGGTGGAGCGCGGCGTGCGCTTCGTGCACGTGATCTCCGGTGCGCCGGACAACAGCGTGGATTCGTGGGATGCCCACAACAACCTGGAGCGCAACCACGCCGTGATGTGCAAGCAGGTCGACCAGCCGGTCGGCGCACTGCTGGCTGACCTGAAGGAGCGCGGCCTGCTGGAGACGACGCTGGTGGTCTGGGCCTCCGAGTTCGGTCGTACGCCGTATGGGCAGAGCGGCAATGGACGGGACCACAACCCCTGGGGCTACACGCAGTGGATCGCGGGTGGTGGCATCAAGCCTGGGACGTATGGCGGCACGGACGAGATCGGGCTGCGTGCAGAGACCGGCATCGTGGACACGTATGACCTGCAGGCCACGTTGCTACATCAGCTGGGGCTGAACCACAAGAAGCTGGTGTTTGCTCACCAAGGTCGGGCGGAGAAGGCAACCACCGTGTTCGGTGACGTCATCAAGGAGATCCTGGCTTGATGTGAAGGTTGCTCGTGCGGAGAGTGCGTCTGATCGCTGCATTGCCGGGAGTCCCGCCCGGCGGCGGGGTAACTTTCTTCTGCGGCGCCAGAAGAAAGTCACCAAAGAAGAGGCGCTGAACCGCACACCAGCACCACATGCACGAGCTGCGCCGTGCGACCGCCCTGATGACCTGCCCGCATGCGAACCGCTTCGCTCTCGCGTCTGACTTGTCACGAGCCGTTTGCATCGAACCCTTGGCCCGTCCGACGCGCGGCTGCACGCCGTGCTCACCAGAACAGCCCAATGCAGCGTCGCCCGAGCGACGCGGTATCCCCTGATGAGCCCGGCGTGCAGCCGGCGTTAACCGGCGTGAAGGGGCAATGGATGGTGCCGGTCACAGGGACAGCAGCGAGAGCGAAGCGGGTCGCGTCTTGGCGCAACGCCGCTGTGGCTTTGCCCCCTGCACACGGCACTTGGTGCTCGTGTGCGGTTCAGCGCCTCTTCTTTGGTGACTTTCTTCTGGCGCCGCAGAAGAAAGTTACACGCCCGCCGGGGCGGAATCCCGGCAATGCAACGAGCAGACAACGCTCTCCGCTAAAGCAAGCAACAAACGAACAACCCGAATGCGCTCCCGTTTCACACTCGCCGCAGCTCTCCCGTTGCTCATCGCAGGCTCCGTCCTCGCCGCCCAAGGCCTGACCGCCGACGACATGCGCGAAGCCGAGGAGACGCTGCACAACCTCGACTCGCGCATCAGCCTGCAGGACAAGAAAGCCCTGGACGACGCCAAGGAACTGGCTCGCTATTTCCAGCGGGTCGAAAGCCACTTCAGCGCCAAGGCCGATGCCACCCGCGGCGTGGACTTTTCGCGCAAATCCCAGGCCCATGCCAAAGCCATCGTCGAAGCCGTCGAGGCCGACAACTACGACGCCGCGATGGATGCCCTGAGCGACCTGACCCGCAGCTGCAAGACCTGCCACGAGGTCTACAAGAAGAAATGAAACGCCTGATCCTGCTGGCCTTCATGGCCCTCTGCGTCGTACCGCTGACCCAGGCCGCCTCGCGCCTGGAGCTAGGCATCTGGATGCGCGCCATCGACGCCAAGACCGTCAGCGTGCAGAAGCACCTCGCCGCCGGCCGCAAGGACGAAGCCGTGGCCGATGCGCAGGCGCTGCGGAAGCTCTACGCCGACATGGCCGTGTACTTCGAGCGCGACTACCCCGCCGCCGATGCCGTGGGCTTCTCGCGCGACGGCGAAAAGCTGGCCGCGGCCATCCCGGGCCACGTGGCGCAAGGCGACCTCGCCGCCGCCGCCCAGTCGGCCCGCGCCATTGCCCTGGCCTGCAACGACTGCCACGACCCCTACAAGCCCCTCCCCTGACGAGATCGCCATGACGCTCATGAAACAGACCATCGCCTTGTCCGTCGCGCTCGCCTTCGCCACTGCATCCGGCTTGGCCCAAGCCGCCCTCAAGCCCGGCGATGCCGCGCCCGACTTCAAGGCCAGCGCGGCCCTGGCCGGCAAGACGGTGGACGTGCAGCTGAAGACTGCGCTGGCCAAGGGGCCGGTCGTCGTCTACTTCTACCCCGCCGCCTTCACCGGCGGCTGCAACCTGCAGGCCCACGCGTTCGCCGAGAACCTGGCCCGCTTCACCGCAGCCGGCGCCACCGTCATCGGTATATCGGGCGACAGCCTGGAGCGCCTGCGCGAGTTCTCTACCGACCCCGAGACCTGCGCCGGCAAGTTGACCGTGGCCTCCGACGCCGATGGCCTGGTGGCCCGCGGCTTCGACATCGCCACCACCGCCACGCCCCCCGGCCGCAAGACGACCAAGGGCCAGGACATCACCCACGCCCGCGCCGAGCGCACCAGCTTCGTCGTCGGCCGTGACGGCCGCGTCGTCGCCACCGTCGGCGGCCTGGCCCCCGAGGCCAACGTGGACGCGGCGCTCGCCGCCGTGCAGGCGCTAGCCCCCGCCCCCGCGCGCACCGGCGCCATCCCGGGCGTGGTGGCCGATGGCACACCCATCGTCATCCTGGGCGACGGCTTCAAGGGCACCGAAGGGCCGCTCGCCCTGCCCGACGGCAGCTTCGTCTTCACCGAGACGCAGGACGCGCGCATCACCCGCATCGCCACTGACGGCCACCTCAGCACCCACCTGCGCGACACCAACGGCGCCAACGGCCTGGGCCTGAACCCGGCGGGCGAGATCGTGGCCGTGCAGGTGAACGACACGCGCGTGGGCACGCTGGGCACGGCGGCCAAGACCCTGGCCAGCGGCTGGGGTGGCAAGCCCTTCGGCCGGCCCAACGACCTCGTCGTGGCACGCGATGGCAGCGTCTATTTCACCGACTCCGGCCGCAACGCAAACCAGGCTGGCGCCGCCCCGGGCGAGGTGGCACCGCCGGCCGTGTACCGAGTCAAGCCCGGGCTGCTGGAGCGGCTGGCGGCGGACATCACGCGGCCCAACGGCATCCAGCTGAGCCCCGACGAGAAGACGCTGTACGTCGCGAACACGGCCGGTGAGCATGTGCTGGCCTACGAGATCCTGGCCGACGGCAACCTGGGCCCACGCCGCGACTTCGCCAAGCTGGCGGGCTGGCGCGTCGACGCCCCCAACGGCCCCAGCAGCGGTGCCGACGGCCTGGCCGTGGACGCGCAGGGCCGGCTCTACGTCGCCACCAGCGCGGGCATCGAGGTGTTCGATGCGGCCGGCCGTGCGCAGGGCGTCATCTCGCTGCCGAAGCAGCCGCAGAACCTCGCCTTTGCCGGCAAGGACAAGAAGCAGCTCTTCGTCGTCGGCCGTGGCGCCGCCTACCGCATCGACACGCTGGCCCAGGGCTACACGGGCCGCGCCAAGTAACGCTCAAGAACCCCCTCCCCTCCACCACGAGAACTCGATGAAAACCACCCTCACCGTGCTGGCCGCCACGCTGCTGGCAGCCACAGTCGTCACCGCCGCCCAGGCCCAGCAGGCCCCCAAGCCCGAACAGCTCATCAAGTGGCGCCAGTCGGCCTACCAGGTCATCGGCTGGAACGCCGGCCGCGTGAAAGCCAATGTCGATGGCAACTACAACAAGGACGAGGTCATCCGCGCGGCCAACACCATCGCCGCGCTGGCCAACACCGGTTTGCCCTCGCTGTTTGCCGCCGGCACCGAGACCGGCAAGGGCTGGAAGGACACGACCGTGAAGGCCACGCTGTTCAGCGACGCCTCCGGCGCCGCCGCCGCGCAGGCCGCTTTCGGCAAGGAAGCCAACGAACTGGCCCGCATCGCTCAGGGCGGTGACGTGGCCGCCGTCAAGGCTCAGCTCGCCGCCCTGCAGAAGACCTGCAAGGCCTGCCACGACGACTACCGGAACACGAACTGATGAAGACCGCCCTCTCCTTTGCGGCCCTGCTGGTCGCGACCGCCGCCGCGCAAGCCCAGACGGCCCCGGCCGCTCCAACGGCCGCCGCCAGCGCCCCGCCGCCTCCGCCCTTCACCTTCTTCGTCACCAGCGTGGGTGGCGGCAACGGCGCCAACTACGGCGGCCTGGCCGGTGCCGACGCGCACTGCCAGAAGCTCGCCGAGTCCGTGGCCAACCCCTACAAGACCTGGCGCGCCTACCTCAGCACGCAAGGCGCCAACGCCGTCAACGCGCGTGACCGCATCGGCAAGGGCCCGTGGACCAACGTGCGCGGCCAGCCGGTGGCGCGCGACGTGGCCCACCTGCACGGCGACACGCTGGAGCTGGCCCAGCTCGGCAGCAACCTGACGCGCAACACCGCGCTGACGGAAAAAGGCCAGCGCCCCAACGCCGCCGGCGACACGCCCAACGAGCACGACATCCTGACCGGCTCCACGCCGGACGGCCGAGCTTTCCCGGAGGGTGCGGACAAGACCTGCAAAAACTACACGAGCGGCGCCGAGGACGGCTCCGTGCAGCTGGGCCACTTCGACCGCACCGGTGGCGGCAACGCGTCCTGGAACTCCGCCCACGGCAGCCGCGGCTGCAGCCAGCCCAAGCTGGTCAGCACGGGTGGCGCGGCGCTACTGTACTGCTTCGCGGCGAACTGAAGCGAGCGCTCAGCCTGCAGCCTCGCCCGACAGCACGCGCCTGAGCGGCGCGCCGCTGACGGTCTCCTGGCCGAGCAGCAGCTCGGCCAGTGTGCCCAGGCGGTCCCGCTTTTCTTCCAGCACGCGGCGGCATTCGGCCTGCGCGCTTTCCAGCAGCGCCCTCGCTTCGTCGAGCAGCGACTTCTGCACATCGGGCCCGATCAGCTCGCGCGGCACGCCGGCCATGCTGAGCAGACCGAAGGTCTTGCCGAAGCCCATGGAGCCGACCATGGACGTGGCCAGCTCGGATGCGCGCTTGAGGTCGTCGGTGGCGCCGGACGAGGCATTGCCGAAGGCGATCAGCTCGGCCTCGCGCCCGGCCAGCATCATGGCCAGGCGGGAGCGCAGCTCGCGCTCGCCGTACAGCGGCTCCTCGTGGTTGCGCGCCACATAGGTCACGCCGAGCGCCGGGCCGCGCGGCTCGATGCTGACGCGCTCGACGCTGCCGGCCTCCAGCACATGCGCCACCAGCGCGTGGCCGGACTCGTGGAAGGCGATGCGACGCAGCGTCTCGGGCGTGATGATGTCCTTGGTGTTCGTCACCTCGCCACCGAGCTGATGGGTTTCCAGCGACTGGTAGACGCGCTCCTGGCTGACCTCGGCTTCACCGGCTTCGGCCGCGTAGGCGGCGGCGCGGTTCACGCAGTTGGCGATGTCGGCCGGCGACATGCCCACCGACGTGCGGGCGATGGACGCGATGTCCATGCCGGCGGCTGCCTTGACCTTGCCGAGGTAGAGCCCGAACAGCTGGCCGCGCTCCGGCGCCGTGGGCAGTGAGGTGCGCACCGACAGGTCGAAGCGACCCGGGCGGCGCATGGCCTCGTCGACGTTGTCGACATGGTTGGTGGCGCCGATGACCACGACGTTCTCCAGGGACGAGAAGCCGTCCATCTCCACCAGCAGGCGGTTGATGATGCGGTTCTGCTCCTGCTCGCCGCCGCCGGGCGCGTCCTTGCCACTGCTGCGCCGGCCGATGCCGTCGATCTCGTCGATGAAGATGATGCAAGGCGCCGCCTCGCGGGCCGTCTTGAACAACTCCTTCACCTTGCCGATGCCGGCGCCGTAGAACATGGAGCTGAAGTAGGAGCCATCCACGCTGATGAAGCTGGCGCCGCACTCGCCGGCCAGGGCCTTGGCGAGCAGGGTCTTGCCGGTGCCGGGCGGGCCGTCCAGCAACACGCCTCGCGGGGCCTGGGCGCCCACGGCGGCGTACTGCCCGGGGTCCTTCATGAAGGCCGTCACGCGCTTCAGCGCCTTCTTGGCCTCGTCGGCCCCGATGACGTCGTCGAAACGGACTTTGGGTTTCTCGGCCAGGCGGGTGCGCTGGCCCAGCGCGCCGCGCAGATGGAAATACACCAGCACGCCGGCCACCAGCAGCAGGGCCAGCAGCGGGGCGAGCACGCTCAAGGCTTTGTCCACCACCTGGCTCAGGCGCTGGCCGGTCGTGCGTGCGTCCACGTCGATGTGCGTCAGTGCAAAGCCCTGGGCCAGGCTCAGCTCACCCAAGCGCGAGCCGATCTCGTTCTTGCAGCTGACGCCGCAGTCGATGAGCCGGGTGCTGTACTGCTGACCGGCACGGTCGGTGTAGAGCACGAGATAGCCGTCGACGCCCACGGCCGCCACCTCGCGGGCCTGCACGGCACGTTCGAACTCCGAGGCCTCGCGTGGGCGCGCCAGCCACTGCTCGGGGGCGCGCTCGAAGGCCAGCGCCGTCGCGTTCTTGCGGGCCTGAAGCTCGGTGGCCGTGCGCTTCTGAAGCAGGGACAGCCCCCAGAGGGCGAGCAGCACGATGACGGCGACGGCAGCGACGATGAGTTTCTGGCGGAGTCCGGGCTTGGGATTGCTGGCGCTGTCCATGGTGATACGGCGGCTTGGGTAAATCTGAGGGCGAGCGCAGACTACCCAGCCCGACACCCGGCCGCGCGTGCGTTATCGAGTCTTGGCCGTGCGGTTGCAACTGCGCGCTGCAACAGCGGTAACAAGCGCCAAAAACTGCGCGAGCTACAGCGTCAGGCTGCGCACATAGCGCAGGCTGGTCTCGATGCTCGCCATGGGTGCCGCCGGCTCGTCATGCTCGACGAAGAAATGCCGCACGGCGCGGCTGGCCGGGTCCGCCAGCAGGGCGGCGAAGTCAACGACGCCGGGGCCGACTTCGGTCATCAGCTTGCCGGCCTCGTCCATCCGCAGGCTGAGCACGTCCTGGCCGTCAAGCCGTGGCAAGGCCTTGAGCTGCTTGAGATGAAGCATCGGGAAGCGCCCCGGGTGCGCCCGCAGCAGCTTCAGTGGATCCTGCCGCGCGGCTGCGGCCCAGCAGACGTCCAGCTCCATCTGCACCAGGGCGGCATCGCAGTCTTCGAGCAGCAGGTCGTAGGGCCGCCGCCCCTGGATCGTGGCGAACTCGAAGTGGTGGTTGTGATAACAGAACTGCAGGCCGGCGCGGCGGCACAGCTCGCCGGCGCGGTTGAAGGCCTGGGCCCTGCGCTTCCAGCCGTCCATGTCGCGCCACTGCTCTTGCGGGAGCCACGCGAGAACGAGGTACCGGTGCCCAATGGTGCGAGCCTCGTCGATGACGCGCTCCGCCTCCGGCCCGAACAGGCGGTCGCCCACGTGGGCGGAGGGAGCAGCCAGCCCCAGGCCATCGAGCAGGGTACGAATCGCTGCCGGTGACTCATCAAAGTAGCCCGCGAACTCCACTTCGCGATAGCCCAGCGCGGCGATGCGCGCCAGCGTGCCGCGGAAGTCCCGCTTCAGCTCATCGCGGACCGTGTAGAGCTGCACCCCCGGGTTGGCGATGCGCGGCCCCGCGCCGGCCCAGGCCGGTTGGGCACAACCTGCTGCAAGCAGGCCTTTCAGAATCTGGCGTCTGTCCATGCACGGTCTCCGGCCCGGAAAGGACCGGGCGACACAAGGCGTGCATCCTAGGGCTGGCGCTAGCGCGTTACCGGCAGGCTCGCGTGCGTGCGCCAGCACTCGATCAGTTGCCGAGCCAGCACCGGCAGTTCGCCGCGCCCCACCCGCTTGGCGAAGCCGAAGCGCTCGCCGGCATAGATGCGGTCGTAGGCCAGGCGCGACACATGCGCCGGCCAGCCCTGGGCGGCCATCAACGCCGAAAAGCGCTCCAACTGCCGCAGTTCGGCCCGCACCGGCCGTTCACGGCTGGGAACGTGTTCCTCCATGACCACGCGGCCCAAACCCTGCTCGCAACGGATGCGGCGCGGGCCGAAGCTGGGCAGCGGGAGCGGGCGGCGGTGGCGGGATGTCATGCCCGCAAAGATAGGACCGGCGCCGATTCGCCCGCGCTGAAAAGCACCGCTTCCGCCGGCTTCGCTGCGCCGGCATCGACAAAGCCGACCTGGGCGTGGGTTAGGTCACGCTCGGTGGAGCAGCCTCAGCGCTGCACGCCCCAGCGCCTCACCGTCAGCCGCTCGACGGTGTCGAACACGAAGCGTTCGACCAGCCAGCCGATCAGCACGACGGTGGCCAGGCCGGCAAAGACGCGATCGGTCAGCAACTCGTTGCGGCTCTGGAAGATGTACCAGCCCAGGCCACCGCGGCCCGACGACGCACCGAAGAACAGCTCCGCCGCGATCAGCGTGCGCCAGGCAAAGGCCCAGCCGATGCGCAGGCCCGACAGGATGGCCGGCATCGCCGACGGCACAAGGATCTGCAGCACGTAGCGCATGCCACGCAGGCCGTAGTTGCGGCCGGCCATGCGCAGCGTCTCGGGCACGCCCTGGAAGCCGGACAGCGTGCTCAGCGCCAGCGGCCACAGCACGGCATGCACGAGGACGAAGACAAGGCTGCCCTCGCCGAGGCCGAACCACAGCAGCGCCAGCGGCAGCAAGGCGATGGCCGGCAGCGGGTTGAAGAGGGAGGTCAGCGTGACCAGCACGTCACGCCCCGGCCGCGTTGCGACAGCGAGGGCCGACAGCGTCAGCGCGAGCACGACGCCGAGCACATAGCCCTTCAGCAGCAGTGACAGCGACGCGGCAGTGCGCATGAGCAGCTCGCCATTGCGCAGGTCCTCCCACCAGGCCTGGGCGGCTTGCAGGAAGCCGGGTAGCAGCAAGTCATTGCCGGCAAGGCGCGCGGCGGCTTCCCAGGCGGCGGCGATGAGCACCAGCACGACGATCTGGCGGATGCCGTCGCGTTGCCACAGGCGCTGGGTGACGCTCAAAGGCACGTCGATGGCGGGCGCCGGCAGCGGCGGCAGCTCGCGCTCGAACTCGGGGCGATGCGGATGAACGTAACTCATTGGTCAAAGAGCAGGCGATGGATGCGCTGTTGCTGCGCCTGGAAGGCGACGCTGCCGACGCTGGCAATGTCGAAGCCGTCCGCGTTCAGTTCCGCACGCACGCGGCCCGGGTGGGGCGACAGCAGCAGGATGCGGTTGCCGACGAGCAGCGCCTCCTCGATGGAGTGCGTGACGAAGAGCAGCGTGAAGCCCAGCTCGCCCCACAGCCGCAACAGCTCCTCCTGCAGGCCGCGGCGCGTCAGTGCGTCGAGCGCGGCAAACGGCTCGTCCATCAGCAAAACGCGCGGGCGCATGGCGAGTGCCCGGGCGATGGCCGCGCGCTGCTTCATGCCGCCGCTGAGCTGGTGAGGAAAGGCGTCGGCAAAGCGGGACAGGCCCACCGTCTTCAAGGCCTGGGCGGCGCGCTCACGGGCTTCCTCCTTGCCGCATTGGCGGGAGGCGATGAGGCCGAAGGCGACGTTGTCGAGCACTCGCTTCCAGGGTGGCAGCTGGTCGAACTCCTGAAAGACGACGACGCGGTCGGGGCCGGGTTCGGTGACCGGCCGGCCTTGCAGCAGGATCTCGCCAGAGCGCGGGGCAATGAAGCCGGCCACGACCTTCAGCAGCGAACTCTTGCCGCAGCCCGAGGCGCCGAGCAGGACGAAGCGGTCGCCTTGCTGCACGTCGAACGAGACCTCGTGCGTGGCGCGGATGGTGCGCTGCTCGCTGCGGTATTCCAGCGTCAGGTCACGCACCTGCAGCAGCGGCGCCGCCACGGCCGCGACCGCCTGCTGTTCCTGCAGGGCCGTGGCGGCCATGTCAGCTGCCACCGTTCAGATGGGCGTCGTCGAAGAAGTAGTCCTTCACCGAGGCCGGCTTGTTCTTGATGGCGCCAACGCGATGCATGAAGTCAGCCAGCGCGAAGGTGTTCTCGGGCGTCAGCTTGAACTCCACCTCGGGGTTCTTGATGATCTTCAGCAGCAGCGCACGGTCGACCTTGCTCTTGTTGGTGCGCAGGTAGATGTCCGCCGCCTTCTCGGGGTCGGCCTTGACCAGCTTGGCCGCCTCGGTCAGCGCATCCGTGAACGCCTTGTAGGTCTTCGGGTTGTCCTTGCGGAACTTCTCGGTGGCGTACAGCACGGTGGCCGACGCCGGGCCGCCCAGCACGTCGTAGCTCTTCAGCACGATGTGGGCTTGCGGGTTGCCGGCCAGCACCTGATCCTGGAAAGGCGGGTTGCCGAAGTGGGCGTTGATCTCGGTGCCGCCCTTGATCAGCGCCGCCGTCGCCTCAGGGTGAGGCAGCGCCACCTGCAGCTTGTCGAGCTTGTTGAACTGGGCGTCGCCCCAGAGCTTGGCGGAGGCCAGTTGCAGGATGCGCGACTGCACGGACACGCCGGTGGCGGGCGTGGCGATGCGGTCCTTGTCGCCGAAGTCGGCGATGGTCTTCACCGCCGGGTTGGTGCTCACGAGGTAGTAGGGGAAGTTGCCCAGCGACGCCACGCCGCGCACGTTCTGCTTGCCGTTGGTGCGGTCCCAGATCGTCAGCAGCGGGCCGACGCCCGCGCCGGCGATGTCGATGCCGCCGGACAGCAGCGCCTCGTTGACCGCCGCGCCGCCGGAGAGCTCCACGAACTCGACCTGCACCTCGGGCAGGCCCTGGGCCTTGCCGTGCTTCTGGATCAGCCCCTGGTCCTTGGCCACGTCGAGCAGCAGGTAGACGATGCCGAACTGCTCGGCGATGCGGATACGGCCTTCGGCCTGGGCGGCCAGTGGCAAGGCGATGAGGGCGGTGAGCGCGAAGCGATGCAGGGTCTTGGACAGGGTCATGTTCAGAAAGGCTTGTCGCCCTCGATGGTGGTGCGGTGAAGGCGGCGGCGCATCTGCGGCGGGCAGCCGGCGGCCAGGTGGGTGACGGAGCGGTTGTCCCAGAACACCATGTCGTGGGGCTGCCATTGGTGGCGGTACTGCAGTTCGGGGCGCGTGCCGTAAGCGAACAGCTCGGCCAGCAGCACGCGGCTCTCTTCCTCAGACACGCCGACGATGCGGGTCGTGAAGTGCTCGCTGACGAAGAGGCCCAGGCGCCCCGTCTCCGGGTGGGTGCGGACGACCGGCTGCACGACGGGCTTGACCTGCGCCACCTGCTCATCGCTGAGCTTGGGCCGCCACGGGCTGCGCTCGCGCAGCTCCTCGTACTTGGCGAGGTAGGAGTGCTCGGCTTTCAGGTGGCGCACGCGGGCCTGCAGTTCCGGCGGCATCGCCTCCCAGGCCGCATGCTGGTCGGCAAACAGCGTGTCGCCGCCCTCTTCCGGCAGCTCCTGCGCCAGCAGCATGGAGCCGAGGCTGGGCGTTTCCTTGTACGACAGGTCCGAATGCCAGAAGTGGCCCGCATCGCCGAGGCCGACCGGCTGGTCGTTCTCGACGATGTTGGACACGATCAGGATCTCGGGGTGGCCCTTCAGGTGGAACTGGTGCAGCACATGGATCTGCAGCGCGCCGAAGCGGCGACTGAAGTCGATCTGCTGCGCCGGGCTGATGCGCTGGTCGCGGAAGACGAGCACATGGTGGTCCAGGTGCGCCCGGTGGATGCGGCGGAAGTCCGCCTCGTCCAACGGTTGGCTCAGATCCAGCCCCACCACTTCGGCTGCGAAGCTGCCGGGCAGCGGGCGGATGTCGACTCGAGTCAGCGCATCAGTGTTCATCGTTCAGGCCCTCGCCAACCGGCGCACGACCGACACGAAATGGTCGATCTCGTCGCAGGTGTTGTAGAACGCGAATGATGGCCTCACGGTGGCTTCCACGCCAAAGCGGCGCAGGATGGGCTGGGCGCAGTGATGGCCGGAACGCACCGCGATGCCCTCCTCCGCCAGCGCCTTGCCCACCGCCGCCGTCTCGTGACCGGCCAGCACAAAGCTCAGCACGCTGGCTTTGTCCACCGCAGTGCCGATGAGCCGCACGCCCGGGATGGGGCGGATGGCTTCAGTCGCGTAGGCCAGCAGGTCGTGCTCGTAGCGGGCGATGTGGTGCAGGCCTACGCGCGAGACGTAGTCCAGCGCGGCGCCCAACCCGGCGGCGTCGGCGATGTTGCCCGTGCCGGCCTCGAATTTCGCCGGTGCCGGTTGGAACACCGTGCGATCGAAGGTCACGTCGGCAATCATGTTGCCGCCCCCCTGCCAGGGCGGGATGGCGTCCAACACCTCTTTGCGGCCGACGACCGCACCGATGCCGGTGGGGCCGAAGATCTTGTGGCCGCTGAAGATGAAGAAGTCGCAACCGATGGCCTGCACGTCCACGGCAAGGTGAGACACCGACTGCGCACCGTCCACCAGCGTCGTCACACCTTGCCGCTGCGCGATGCCGACCAGCTCCTGCACCGGCACCACCGTGCCGAGGGCATTGCTGACCTGCGTCACGGCGAGCAGCTTGGCGCGCGGGCTCTGGATGAGCTTCTGCGCTTCGCTCAGGATGACCTGGCCGGTGTCGTCCACCGGGATCACGCGCAGATGCGCGCCCTTGCGGGCGGCGAGCTGCTGCCAGGGCACGATGTTGGCGTGGTGCTCCAGGTGCGAGACGACGATCTCGTCGCCCGCGCCGACGTTCTGCTCACCCCAGGTGTTGGCCACGAGGTTGATGGCCTCGGTGGCGCCGCGCACGAAGATGACTTCATCGGCCGAGCGCGCATTGACGAACTTGGCAACGGTCTTGCGGGCGCCTTCGTAGGCGTCCGTCGCGCGTGCCGCCAGCGTGTGGGCGGCGCGGTGGATGTTGCTGTTCTCGTGCTCGTAGAAGTAGCTCAGCCGGTCGATGACGGCCTTGGGCTTCTGCGTCGTGGCGGCGTTGTCGAACCAGACGAGCTGCCTGCCGTTGACGCGCTCCTGCAGGATGGGGAAGTCGCGCCGGATGGCGTTGACGTCGAAGGGCACGCGCTGGCCTTGCAGCTGGTGCTTGTTCGGCAGCTCGCCCGCGTGATGGCCATGGGCGCCGGGGTGGCGCTGCAGGTCCAACACGTAGAGCGAAGGCTGCTGCGACGACACGCTCGAAGGCTCGACAAAGTAGTAGCCCGAAGGCACGGCCTCGCGCTGCGGTGGCGTGATCTGCTGCGGCACGCCAAGCAGCTGGCTGCCGGCGCGGCCGTCGATGCCGGGCACGCTGGTCAGCAGCACGTCGGGCACGCCGTTGCCGGCCTGCGCGTGAGGCGCTCGCGCGGGCGATGGGCGCAACAGTGCGGCGACGTGATCCGGGCCGGTGGGCGCGAGGTTGAGGCCGGGCGCAGCCGCGCCGAAGCCGCCGAACTGCGTGGTGGTGGACTGGGGCAGCGGGCCGCTCGGCAGGCCGGGCGGCAGCGGGTTGGCGGGGACGTTCAGGCCGCCGGCGGACTGCACCGGTTGGGCAGAAGGCAGCGACCCTGCATTCAAGCTGCCGAACAACTCATTCGCCAGCCGACCCAGCGCTGCAACGTCGAAAGGGCTCTCGACCACGTCAGCGGTAGGTGTCAGGGTACTCATGGTACTTGCCCACTTCCACGTCTTCGAGCACGGCCAGCGCGTCGTCGCTGTGCACCGCCAGCGAGCAATACAGGCTGATCAGGTAGGAGGCAATCGCGTTGCGGTTGATGCCCATGAAGCGCACCGACAGGCCCGGGCCCTGTTCACCCGGCAGGCCGGGTTGATACAGGCCGACCACGCCCTGGCGCTTGTCGCCCACGCGCAGCAGGATGATGCTGGTCTTGCCGTCGTTGACGGGCACCTTGTCGCTGGGGATCAGCGGGATGCCGCGCCAGGTCAGGAACTGGCTGCCGAACAGGCTGATGGTGGGCGGCGGCACACCGCGGCGGGTGCACTCGCGGCCAAAGGCGGCGATGCCCAGCGGGTGGGTCAGGAAGAAGGCGGGTTCTTTCCAGACCTTGCCGAGCAGGTCGTCCAGGTCATCGGGCGTGGGCGCGCCGGTGAGGGTGGACAGGCGCTGCGAGTCCGCGACGTTGGCCAGCAGGCCGTAGTCGGGGTTGTTGATCAGCTCGGACTCCTGGCGCTCCTTGATCGTCTCGATGACGATGCGCAGCTGCTCCTTGATCTGGTCGTGCGGGCTGCTGTAGAGGTCGGACACGCGGGTGTGCACGTCCAGCACGGTCGCGACCGCGTTCAGGAAGTACTCGTGAGGTGCGGCGTCGTAGTCGGCGAAGGTGACGGGCAGTTCGGCCTCGTCGCGCTTGGCGCAGGCGACCTTGACGGCCTCGGGGTCGGCCACCTTGTTGAGGCGGTAGATGCCGGCCTCGACCGGGATCCACTGCAGCAGATGCGTCAGCCAGCGCGGCGTGATGGTGGAGAGCTGCGGGACTGTTTTTGTCGCATTCGCAAGCTGTCGCGCGGCGGTGTCGCTCAGCGCGAGTTGGGGAGTGTCAGCCATGGGGAAAAGGGCTCCTGGGGGCGGTGGTGGGGGTGATTCGGGTGGAAAGAGTCAGGCGCTCAGCGGCTGGAAGGCTGAGTTCGGATCGGCTTGCGAGGCCGCTTGGGAGATGCGGCTTTCCGGTGGCAGGCTGCGGGTCAGCCAGACGTTGCCGCCGATGACGGAGCCGCGGCCGATGGTGATGCGGCCCAGCACGGTGGCGCCGGCGTAGATGACGACGTCGTCCTCCACGATGGGGTGCCGCGGCTGGCCCTTGTGGGCGTGGCCGGCCTCGTCGGTGGGGATGCTCTTGGCGCCCAGCGTGACGTTCTGATAGATGCGCACACGCCGGCCCAACACGGCGGTTTCGCCGATGACGACACCGGTGCCGTGGTCGATGAAGCAACCCGCGCCGATCGTCGCGCCGGGGTGGATGTCGATGCCGGTCTGCGCGTGCGACAGCTCGGCCACCACGCGGGCGATCAGCGGCAGGCCAAGGACGTACAGCTCATGCGCCAACCGGTGGCTGATCAGCGCGTGCAAGCCGGGGTAGCAGAGCAGCACCTCGTCGACGCTGCGCGCGGCCGGGTCGCCCTGGAAGGCGGCGATGACGTCGCTGTCCAGCAGCTCGCGCACGGCAGGCAGGCGGCGAGCGAAGGCGGCCACGCGATCGGCCGCCTCGCTCTCGGGCGGCGCGTCGACGCTGCGCAGCCGCGCGTCGTGGCCCAGCTCCAGCGCCACCTGCTGGCGCAGCCGCGACAGCGCCGCGCCCAGCGTGTGGCCGACGTAGTAGTCCTCGCCCTCGGGCTGCAGATCGGGCGGCCCCAGGCGCATCGGGAACAGCGCGCCGGCCAGCTGCTGCACGACAACGGCCAGCAGCTCCCGCGACGGCAGCTCGCGGCCACCGGCGTCCCAGCGACGGTGCTCCTCGCGCCAGCGGCGGCGTGCGCCACGCAGGGCGCTGACGATGCCGGACAGCTCGTCGACCGGGTCGGCGGCGCCCATCAGTCCTGCACCCAAGGCAGGCTGTGGAAGCGCCAGCCATTGAAGTGGCCGCGCTGCTGGTGGTCGTCGCTGTCGCCTTCAAAGCCTTCCTGGACATTGAAGACGTTGGCCAGCCCGGCCTTGGCCGCGGCTTCGGCAGCCAAGGCCGAGCGCTTGCCGCTGCGGCACAGCAGCAGCACCGGCAGCTCGTTGCCGGACTTGGCGCCAACCTTGGCGTCCAGCTCCTTGGCGAAGCGCGGGTTGCGGTTCAGCGACGTGCCGGTGGCCCAGGCCAAGTGCAGGCTGCCCGGCACATGGCCGACGAAATGGCGCTCCTCGGCGCTGCGCACGTCGACAAGGACGGCGCGGCCGGCCTGGACCAGGGCCCATGCATCGCGCGGTGAGACGCTGCCCGCGAACGGCAGTGCGGCGGTCTGGGCGGCCTCGCGGGCGCTGGCCAGGACTTCGGGTTCATCAACAACGGTGCTCATGTCGGCTCTCATGCGAAAACCGAGCAAGGCTAGGACTCAGGGCATTTTCAGCAAACGAAGCAAAACGCGAACGGTTATGCGGATTGCGAGCAAGAAGCTTCAGGGCAGCACGGCGCTACCCAGATCCGGGAAGACCTTGCCCACCTTGCGCAGCAGGTAGTCGCCATAAGTGCCGCTGAACTCGTGCACGCTGGCGCCATCCCAGCGGGTGGCGCGGTCGTCCGCTGCGGCGGGCAAGCCCTCGATAGGCGCGGGCGTCGAGAAGAAGTTGGGGTCGAAGAACAGCGGTACCGACAGCCGGTCGCGGCCCGAGGTGTTGAGGCGCACGCGGTGCGGCGTGGAGCGATACAGGCCGCGCGTCATGCGGTCCAGCATGTCGCCCAGGTTGCACACGAATGTCCCGGCCAGCGGCGGTGCGTCGACCCAGCCCTCGGGCGTGTGCACCTCCAGGCCACCGACGTCGTCTTGATAGAGCAACGTCAGCAGGCCGTAGTCGGTGTGCTCGCCCACGCCCCAGCCGGCGCCGTCAGGTGCCGGGCGGCTGGGGTAGTTGAAGAGGCGCAGCAGCAGCAACGGATCGCGCGTGTAGCGCCGCTCGAAGTAGTCGGCTGGCTGGCCCAGGCTCAGCGCGATGCCGCGTAGCACGGTCGCGCAGACGGCGGCGCCGGCGTCCAGATAGGCCAGCACGGTCTCGCGCAGCCCTGGCGTGTCGGGCCACAGGCTAGGGCCGTGCAGCGGCGTGCCGGCCTGCACCAGCGGGTGGCCGGCCGGCAGCTCGCTGCCGAGGTAGAGCCCTTCCTTCCAGTCCGGCCGGCCCGACGTGAGCTCGCCACCGGCGCCGAAGTAGCCGCGCCAGGCCCGCCCGCCCGCGCTCATCGGCCAGCGCAGCTTGAGGCTTTCGGGCTGCGCGAAGAAGGCGCGCGACAACGCGTCCAGCCGCGCGGTGAGCTCGCCGGGCAGGCCATGGCCGGTCACGTAGAAGAAGCCATGGGCCACGCAGGCACGGCGGATTTCGTCGACGCAGTGCTGAAGTGCGCGTGCATCGGTCTGCGGTTGGCGCAGCGGCGCGATGTCGATGACGGGCAGGCAAGGCGTGGAAGAAGGCATGGCGTGCATCGTCGCGCGACTCAGCCGCGCACAAGAAAAAACCCTTCGGCCGGCGGGCGCCCGAAGGGTTGAAGTCCACCCATGCGGGAGGAGGAGACAAACAAATCAGGCCTGACGATAAGGCCTGCCGGGCGGCAGAACCAATCAAGTTTGCGACTGAACCCATGACGAAATGCCATGAGGAGCAGTCGCGGCGCTCAAACAGCCGCCAGCGCGGGGTCCAGATCCGCTCGCGGATCGTCGATGTGCTCGATGCCGACCGAAAGCCGCACCGTGTCTTCACCCACACCAGCCTTGTCCAGCTCGGCCGGCGACAGGCGTGCCACAAACTTCACGACACCTGCGCCAAGAATTAAGTATGATGAACGTCATGCGAAATTCAACGCCCAACGCCAGAGCCGCTGCCAAGGAAGCCTCACACGAGCGCATCGTGTCCGCCGCGGCGCGGGCCATTCGCCGCAGCGGCTACGACGGCACGGGCGTCGCAGACATCATGAAGGAGGCGGGCCTGACCCACGGCGCCTTCTACGCCCACTTCGCCTCCCGCGAGGCCATGCTGGCGGAAGCAGCCGGCCTCGCCTGCGCGCAGTCAGCCGCCGCCGCGGCCGACGTCGTGGCCCACACGCCGCCTGAGCGGACCCTGGAGACCATGCTCGGCGCCTACCTCTCCCAGGCCCACCTAGGCCAGGTGGAGCTGGGATGCCCACTGGCGGCGCTGGGCTCGGAGACTTCGCGGCAGGCCCCTGAAGTGCGCCGCGTGACCACCCGTCACATCAAGGCGATGGTGGACTTGATTGCACGCCAGTCACCCGGCTGGGGGCAGCCGGCGGCGCACGAGCATGCACTGATGACCCTGGCCACCATGGTCGGCACCCTGATGCTGGCACGCGCCGTTGACGAGCCCGCGCTGTCAGACAGCCTGCTCGACGCGGCGCTGAAGCGCCTGACCCCCGCCCATCCCTGAACTTCACCGATGGAAGTCGGCCATTTGCTCGCCTCTAAATATGACGAACATCATACGAATTGAAACTCAAACCTTCCTGACTCGCCGCGCACCGCGTACGCCGGCGAGCCCCTAACCTCACACGCGGACGGAGAAACACCATGAACATGAACAGCAAGGTCGCCCTCGTGACGGGCGCCTCCTCAGGCATAGGCCAGGCCACCGCCGAGCGGCTCGCGAAAGCGGGCTACACCGTGTACGGCACCAGCCGGCAGGGGCGGCAGGCGGGGCAGCACGGGTTCGAGATGCTGGCACTGGATGTGACGCTGGACGACTCGGTCGAAGCAGCCGTGGCGAAGGTGGTGGCGCGGCACGGCCGCATCGACCTGCTCGTCAACAACGCCGGCTTTGGCGTCGCACCGGCTGGCGCGGAAGAGAGCTCCATCGAGCAGGCGCAGGCCATCTTCGACACCAACTTCTTCGGCATCGTCCGCATGACGCGGGCCGTCCTGCCGCACATGCGGCGGCAGGGCAGTGGCCGCATCCTCAACATCGGCTCGGTGCTGGGCTTCCTGCCCATGCCGTACGGCGCGCTCTACGCCGCCACCAAGCACGCGATCGAAGGCTATTCCGAGTCGCTCGACCATGAGTTGCGCACCCGCGGCATCCGGGTCTCGGTCATCGAGCCGGCCTACACAAAAACACCCTTCGATGCGAACTTCCTGGAGCCCGACGCCAAGCTCGATGAGTACCGCCAGGCCCGCACGGCCGTGACCGAGAGGGTCAGGGAAGTGATGACAACCGCAGACCAACCGGGCGTCGTTGCCGACGTCGTGCTGAAAGCCGCCAACGCAGCGAACCCGAAACTCCGCTACACGGCCGGCGGGCTCGCGAGCCGCCTGCGATTGCTGCGCAGGTTCGCACCAGCCGGCATGGTGGACGCCGGGATTCGACGCGACCTGCGGCTCGACGCCGTGCTGTTGGTGAGCGCGCCATGAAAGCATTTCTCCTCGACCGCTACGGCAAGAACCGCGCGCTGCGGTTGGCAGAGATCCCCGATCCGGTCTTGCGCGATGACGAGGTGCTCGTCCAGGTCCATGCCGCCGGCGTGAACCTGCTGGACGCCAAGATCAGGAACGGCGAGTTCAAGCTCATCCTGCCCTACCGCCTGCCGCTCGTGCTGGGCCATGACGTGGCCGGTGTCGTGACCCGGGTCGGCCCACGCGTGCAGCGCTTCAAGCCGGGCGACGAGGTGTACGCCCGGGCGGATGACTTCCGCATCGGCACGTTTGCCGAAGTCATCGCGGTCAAGGAAGCGTCCCTGGCGATCAAGCCCAAGGCGCTCAGCATGGAAGAGGCGGCGTCTCTCCCGCTGGTGGCCCTGACCGCGTGGCAGGCACTGATCGAGAAGGCGAAGCTGCGCAAAGGGCAGAAGGTCTTCATCCAGGCCGGCTCCGGTGGCGTCGGCACTTTCGCCATCCAGCTGGCCAAGCACGTCGGCGCCACCGTCGCCACGACGACCAGCAGCGCCAACATCGACTTGGTGAAGCGCCTCGGCGCCGACGTCGTCATCGACTACCGGAAAGACGACTTCGAGAAAGTGCTGCAGAACTACGACGTGGTGCTGCACAGCCAGGACGCCGCAGCACTGGACAAATCCCTGCGCGTGCTCAAGCCCGGTGGCACCCTCATCTCGATCTCCGGCCCGCCTGACCCTGCCTTTGCCAAAGGCATCGCGGCACCGTGGTTCGTGAACCTCGTCGTTCGCCTGTTGAGTGCCGGTGTCAGGAAGAAGGCCGCCCGCCTCGGCCTGAACTACGCCTTCCTCTTCATGCGAGCGCATGGCGAGCAGCTGCGGGAGATCACCTCGATCATCGATGCCGGCGCGATCCGCCCCGTGGTGGACCGGGTCTTCCCGTTCGACGCAACCAACGAAGCGCTGGCCTATGTCGAAACGGGCCGGGCCAAGGGCAAGGTCGTGATCAAGGTGAGGTAGACGGCCGGTGCCGATGGGCACCGCCCTCGGCCCGGCGATAGTGCTCGCCCAGCACGTCGTGGCCGAAGTCGCCGTCAAAGTCGCGCCAGACCGAGTGGATGTGGTTGCCACCCGAGTTGTCGAACTCGATGAGGAAGTTCGCGCCCTGGATGCGGAAGTAGTGCGGCTCGCCGGGTGTCAACGAACCGGCCCAGCCGACGCGAAGGGCCTCCAGCGGCGCGGCGCGAACGCGGGTCAGGCGTGCCTGTGCGAGCTCGGGCTGCAGGTGGTCGGCAAAGGCTCCGATCAGCTTCAGCACCTGGGCTTGCTGGCCGCCGTCCATGTCGGCGAAAGGCAGGCCCACGGCACCCAGCGGCTTGGCCCGCCGGGCATTGCCGCTGACGATGTCGCCAAACGGCCGCGTATCGAAAACGGCGCGTGATCGCTGCGCCGCACTGAGGCTGGCCAGCCATTGGCGGGCCAGATCCTCCTCGTCGCCCAGCAGCCGGAAGCCCGACCGCGGCGCACCGCCACCGGCGTCGCGCGGCACGACGGCCGGGTTGGCACCGAAGAACTGCGGCAGCGTGGACACATAGCGGTCGCCGTCCAGGCTGAAGTGCAGCGACAGGTGATGGCCCTCGATGCGCCAGCCCCAGCCGCTGCCGCCGGGCTCGCCGTAGATCGCGACCGCATAGTTCTCCGGGTCGCGCGACAGGCCGGAGCCTTCCATCTGGCGCAGCGCGATCTCCAGCGCCATCAGTGCACGCACCTTGTCCAGCCCGCGCTCGTTCAGCGCCGTGCGCAGCAGTGCCGTCGTCGCCTCGCGCTGAGCGGGCGACAGGGTCTTCCACGCCAGCCCGTCACGGCGGCGCGGGGTGTAGTGCCAATCGCTGCGGGTGGTGTCGGTGAAGGGCAGGATCAGTTCGCCCTGCCGCGCCGATGGCGTCAGCTGAACGAGGCGCTGCGCCGCCTGGCTGGCCGTCAACGCATCGGCCCGAACGAGGGCCGGCAGGGCAAGGGCAAGACAGGCTAGGAGCGCCCGACGGCGGATCATCGGCTGGGTGTCGGCTCGCCAAAGTTGCGGCGCCGCTTGAGCCACATCGCTGCCAACCCCGTGCCCAGCAGCGCCAGCGCGCTGGGCT
Organism: Roseateles sp. GW821-FHT02E12; assembly: GCF_059421665.1. NCBI lineage: Bacteria > Pseudomonadati > Pseudomonadota > Betaproteobacteria > Burkholderiales > Sphaerotilaceae > Roseateles > Roseateles sp. GW821-FHT02E12. Next base: position 459,271 of record NZ_JBWKVK010000005.1, on the reverse strand, counting down.
CGGGCACAGGCGCATTGCCAATGCCGTCGCTGAACAGGAAGGCGTACTGGTCGCCCGTGCCGGCCCCAAACGAGAACACCGGATCGATATAGGCACTGGCGGTCGCGGTCGGCCCGGACACCGCGGCGGCGAAGGCGTCGGCCGTCAGCGTGACGAGGTAGATGTGGTTGGCTTTCAGCGTCAGATCGACCCTGTGGCCGAAGCTTTCGACGAAGCTGCCCTGCAGCGCGCCCGAATCAATGCCCTCGCTGAAGACCGGTACCTGGCCCAGGCTCAGGTCTTCCAGCGCCCACAGCGCCTTCACAGCAAAGCCGGCAAAGAGGTCGACGGTGTTGGACGACCCGGATGCCCGGCCAGCCACGTCGACATGCACCTGCACATCCGAGGGCTGGATCGACGTGCTGTCGACGACCTGCATCTGGAATTTGAGCTGGGCGCTCGCGCGCCCGGTGACACCCGGCTCGACCAGCACCTCGCTGAGCAGCCAGGGGCTGGGCGTGGCCGCAGCATCGACCTTCACCTGGCCGCTCGAGCCAAAGAGCGAGAAGCTGCCGAAGCCGTCGACCTGGACAGGCAGCGGCGGCACATGATTGAAGAAGACGCTGCCCGCCACCGAGGACGGCGCCAACGGCCCTGCCCACCCACTGCCGGCCACGGCCAGCAACACGGCAGCTGCGCAGCGCGCAACGATTCGAGACTTGGACATGTACGTCTCCCAGCTCGTCAACGAAGCCGAGAGGTTATGCCCGCGCGGGTGAGCACCGTCAGCCTGCATTTCTAGGGGGCCGGGCACGGCACGCACCAATCGCAGAAGCTCAGGCGATTTGCTTCGTTGGCACCAGGGCAGGCCCTGCCTAGAGTGCCGGGCATGACCACCGTCGCGGCCACCCTCAACACGCCTCCCACGCTCATCCTGCAGCGCGTGGGCCAGTCGCGCGGTGGCCGGCCGTTGTTCGAAGGACTGGACCTGGCCCTGCACCCCGGCCAGTTGCTGTGGCTGCAGGGCGCCAATGGCAGCGGCAAGACCAGCCTGCTGCGACTCATCTGTGGCCTGAGCGCCCCCCGCGCGGGCCGGGTGCATGTCGAACACGATCTGCTCTACATCGGCCATCGGCCCGCCTTGAAGGACGTGCTCACCGTCATCGAGCAGCTGCGCAGCAGCGCAGCGCTGGCCGGGCACCCCTGCAGCGAGGCCGAGGCCTTGGCCGCGCTGGCGCCCGTCGGCCTGGACGAAGCCGCGGGCCTGCGCCTGGCTCAGCTGTCCGAAGGCCAGCGCCGCCGCGCCGCACTGGCCAGGCTGTGGCTGCCGCAGGTGGCACCGCTGTGGGTGCTGGATGAACCACTGGCCGCGCTGGACGCAGCCATGGCCGACCGCCTCGCGCAGCGGCTGGACCGACATGCCAACGAGGGCGGCAGCGCCATCTTCACCAGCCACCAGCCGCTTCCGCTGAAGCGGCCCGTGCGCAGCCTCAACCTCGGGAGGCACTGATGAGCGCCGCTCTGCAAGCCGCCGCGGCACTCGCCCGGCGGGAGTGGTCGAGCACGCTGCGTCAGCCGGCTGAATGGCTGACGCCACTGGGCTTCGTCGTCACCGTGGCCGCGCTGTTCCCGCTCGGCCTCGGGCCCGACCCCGCGCGGCTGCGAGAACTGGCGCCGGGCCTGCTGTGGATCACGGCGCTGCTGGCCAGCCTGTTGTCGCTGCCGCGCCTGTTCGCACCCGACCTGGCCGACGGCAGCCTGGAGCAATGGTGGCTGGCGCCGTTGCCGCGGCCGCTGGCCGTCGGCCTCAAGCTGGCCGTGCACTGGGGCTTGAGCAGCCTGCCGCTGGTGCTGATCGCACCGTTGCTAGCCCTGGCCTTCGGCGTGGACGACCCGTGGCCGCTGGGCCTGAGCCTGCTGCTGGGCACGCCCGCGCTCGCACTGCTGGGTGGCCTGGGCGCGGCGCTGGTGCTGCATGCGCGCGCCGGCGCCGGGCTGCTGGCGCTGCTGCTGCTGCCGCTGGAGGTGCCGGTGCTCGTCTTCGGCACGGCCGCGGCGCAAGGCGGCGCCAACGCCGACACGGCCCTGTTGCTGCTCGGCGCGTGGCTGGCCGTGCTGCTCGCCCTCGCCCCCTGGGCCACCTCGGCGGCCTTGTCACTGATGCTTGATTGATGCTCGACTGATGCCTTCCTCACATCCGATCTGGCGCTACGCCAGCCCCACCCACTTCCTTGCCCTCAGCAGCCGGCTGATGCCGGCACTGTGGGTGCTGGCCGCGCTGGGCATCGCCGCGGGCCTGGCGCTGGGCCTGTTCTGGGCCCCCACCGACGAGCAGCAGGGCGAGGCCTACCGCATCCTCTACCTGCACGTGCCGGCCGCGTGGATCGCGATGGTCTGCTACGGCGCGATGGCCTTCTGGGCGCTGTGGGGCCTGGCGTGGAAGACGCGCCTGTCCTTCGTGCTGATGCGCGCGCTGGCACCCACGGGCGCCTTGTTCGCGGTGCTGACGCTGCTGACCGGCGCGCTGTGGGGCCGGCCCACCTGGGGCACCTGGTGGGTGTGGGACGCACGGCTCACGTCGGCGCTGCTGCTGGCGTTGCTCTACGTCGGCTTCATCGCGCTGACCAGTGCCGTGGACACGCCCGACGACCCACGCCGCGGAGACCAGGCCGGCGCGCTGCTGGCCCTGGTGGGCGCGCTGAATCTGCCGGTGCTGTACTTCTCGGTGAGCTGGTGGAACACGCTGCACCAGGGAGCGTCGATCAGCACCCGGGGCAGCCAGATCGCGCCGGAAATGCTGGCCAGCCTGCTGCTGTCGACGCTGGGCTTCTGGGCCTATGCCGGCGCGGTGGTGCTGACGCGCGCACGGCTGCTGCTGCAGGCCCGCGTGGAAGCCGAGACGCAATGGCCGCAACCGCTGGCGGCCGTGGGGAGCGCGGCATGAGTGAATTGTTCGGCACCCACGCCTTCTACGTCTGGGCATCGCTCACGGCTGTCGCAGTGGGCATCGCGATCGAACTCTGGTCTTTGCGACGCAGGGCCGCACGATGAAGCCCCGCCACCTGCGCCTGCTCGGCCTGCTGGCCATGCTCAGCCTGCTGGCGCTGGCCGGCGGCCTGGTGTTGAAGGCCTTCCGCCAGAACCTCGTCTTCTTCGTCACGCCCAGCGAGATCGTGCGCGGCGAGGCACCGGCCGGCACGCGCTTTCGGCTCGGCGGCCTGGTGGCACCGGGTTCGGTACACCGGGACGCAGACAGCATGCGCTTCACCGTCACCGACGGTGCGCGCGAGGTGGCCGTCAGCTACCGCGGCCCGCTGCCCGACCTGTTCCGCGAGGGCAAGGGCGTTGTCGCGCAGGGGCGGCTCGCCGGCGTGCAGTTCGTCGCCGACGAGGTGCTGGCCAAGCACGACGAGAACTACATGCCGCCCGAGGCCGCCGCGGCGCTGAAGCAGGCCTCTGCGCGATGACGGCGGAGCTGGGTCAGTTCGCGCTGCTGCTGGCGCTCGCGGTGGCATTCGCGCAGGCGGTGCTGCCGCTGTGGGGCGCGCATCGCGGCCACGCGCGCTGGATGGCACTCGCCCGGCCCCTGGCCGCGGTGAGCTTCGGTCTGGTCAGCAGCGCATTTGCTGCGCTGGTGGCCAGCTTCGTCGTGCTGGACACCTCGGTCGCCTACGTGGCCGCCAACGCCAGCCGCGAGCTGCCGCTGGGTTACCGCATCACGGCCACCTGGGGCGGGCACGAAGGCTCGCTGCTGCTGTGGGTGTGGATCCTGTCGGCCTGGGGTGCGCTGGTGGCGGCGCGCAGCAACGGCTTGCCCGCCGCGTTTGCGGCGCGCGTGCAGAGCGTGCTCGGCTCGGTAGCCACCGGCTTCATCGCGTTCATCGCGTTCACGTCCAACCCGTTCGCACGCCTGCTGCCCGCGCCCGCCGATGGCCGCGACCTGAACCCGCTGCTGCAAGACCCAGGCATGGCCGCCCACCCGCCGCTGCTTTACCTGGGCTACGTGGGCTTCGCGGTGGGCTTCGCCTTCGCTGTGGCCGCGCTGCTGGAAGACGAGCTCGATGCCCGCTGGACGCGCTGGACCCGGCCCTGGGTGCTGGCCGCGTGGTCGGCGCTGACGGGCGGCATCCTGCTGGGCAGCTTCTGGGCCTATTACGAGCTGGGCTGGGGCGGCTTCTGGTTCTGGGACGCGGTCGAGAACGCGGCCTTCATGCCGTGGCTGCTGGGCACAGCGCTCATCCACTCGCTGGCCGTGGCCGAGAAGCGCCCGGGCTTCCTGCGCTGGAGCCTGTTGCTGGCGCTGCTGGCCTTCTCGCTGTCGCTGCTGGGCACTTTCCTCGTGCGCTCGGGCGTGGTCAGCTCGGTCCACGCGTTCGCGAGCGACCCGGCACGCGGCCTCTTCATCCTGGCGCTGCTTGGCGTGTCGGTGGGCGGGTCGCTGGCGCTGTTTGCCTGGCGGGCGCACCGCGCGCCGCCGGCCGAGGGCTATGCGCTGGGCTCGCGCGAGTCGCTGCTGCTGCTGAACAACCTGCTGCTGGCCACGGCCACCGGCACCGTGCTGCTGGGCACGCTGTACCCGCTGGCCGCCGAGGTGATTGGCGGTACCAAGCTGTCGGTCGGCACGCCCTATTTCGACACCGTGTTCCCGCCGCTGATGCTGCCGCTGGTGGCGCTGCTGGTGATCGGGCCGCTGGCGCGCTGGCGCGTGGCTGCGCTGGGCGCCGTGAAGCCGCTGCTGCCGCTGGCCCTGGCTGCGCTGGTGGGCGCCGCGGCGCTGGCCTTCGCGCTGCAGGGCTCGCTGTGGCTGGCGGCGGGCGTGGCCACGGGGCTGTGGGCGCTGGGCGGCACGGTGGACCTGGCCTGGCGCCAGCGCGCTGCCTGGCGGCAAAGCCTGTCGCTGTGGCTGGCGCACGCCGGCATCGCCATCTTCGTGCTGGGCGTGACGCTGGTGCGCAGCCTGGAGCAGGCGCATGACCTGCAACTCGCGCCGGGCGAACAGGTGCGCGTAGCCGGGCACATGCTGCGCTTCGAGACGCTGGAGGCCGTGGACGGCAGCAACTACCGCGCGGCCCAGGCCCGGCTGATCTGGCACCGCGGCGGCGAGCCCGTCGTGCTGACGCCGCAAAAGCGCGTCTACGCCCGTCGCCAGGTCGCGATGACCGAGGCCGCCATCGACCGCAGCCTGTGGCGCGATCTGTACGTGAGCCTGGGCGAGGCCGATGCCGATGGCCGCTGGGCGCTGCGCGTGCAGGTCAAACCCTTCATGGCCTGGGTGTGGATAGGAGCGCTGCTGATGGCTGCCGGTGGGCTGTGGGGCGCACTGGCGCACCACCGCCGGCCGCGCACGCAGGCTGCCGCAGAAGCAACCACGCAACCCACGTCACCCCTCATCGCACCCACGCTGTCCACACCATGAAGCTCCGCCTCGCCCTCGTGCCGCTGCTCGCTACGGCTGCCCTCGTCGCCTTGCTGGCGCGCGGCCTGCTGCAGCGCGACGCCCAGGCCGAGACCGTCTCGCCGCTGATCGGCAAGCCTGCGCCAGCACTCAACCTCGAACGCCTGGACGGCGAGGCCGCACCGCTGCAAGGCGAGGTGTGGGTGCTGAACGTGTTTGCTTCCTGGTGCGCTCCCTGCCGCGCCGAGCTGCCGGTGTTGGCAGAGCTGGGTAGCCAAGGTGGCGTGCGCGTTGTCGGGCTGGACTACCGCGACACGCCCGAGCTGGGCCTGGCCTTCCTGAAGCGCCATGGCAACCCCTACGCGCTGACCTGGCGCGACCCGGAAGGGCGCGGCAGCCTGGCCTGGGGCGTGACGGGCGTGCCCGAAACCTTCGTCATCGACCGCCGCGGCATCGTGCGGCTGCGCCACACCGGGCCGGTCACGGCCGAGGACCTGAACAAGCGCCTGCTGCCGCTGATCGAAAGGCTCAAACGTGCGTAGCGTCATCGCACTGATCCTGCTGGCGATGACGCTCAGCGCGCACGCCCAAGACCTCGACACCCGCGTCGAGCGCCTGGCGCAAGAGCTGCGCTGTGTCGTCTGCCAGAGCCAGAGCGTTGCCGAGTCCAACGCGCCGCTGGCCGTGGACATGAAGCGCCAGCTGCGCGAAGGCCTGGCCGCCGGCCGCAGCGAAGCCGAGCTGCTCGACGAGCTCGTGCAGCGCTACGGCGAGCAGGTGCTCTACCGCCCCGCCCTGCACGCCGGCACGGCGCCGCTGTGGTTCGGCCCGCTGGCCCTGCTGGCCATCGCCTTGCTCGTCTACCTGCGGCAGGGCCGGCAGCGCAGGGAGCCGCAATGACGCTGTTCATGCTCGCCGCCGCCGCGCTGACGCTGGCCGCCCTGCTGCCGCTGGCGCCCGCGCTGCTCGGCCCCCGCAGCGTGCCAGGCCCACGCGCCTGGCGCACTGCCACCACACTGGGCCTGGCCTTGCCGCTGGCGGCCGCCCTGCTCTACGCCCAGATCGGCCGCCCCGATGCGCTCGATCCACCACCGCCGGCCGCGCCCGCCAACCCCGTGCAGCAGATGGTGCAGCGCCTGGTCGACCGCCTGCAGCGCGCGCCCGACGACGCCGACGGCTGGGCGCTGCTGGCCCGCGCCTACGAACAGCTCGGCCGCCCGCAGGACGCCCTGCCTGCCTACGTGCAGCTGGAACGCCTGCGGCCCGACGACCCGCAGCCGCTGAGCCAGCACGCCGTCACGCTGGCGCTCGTGAAGGGCCAAGGCCTGGATGGCGAGCCCGAGGCGCTGCTGCAGCGCGCGCTCAAGCTGAACGCCAAGCATGTGCCCACCCTCGCCCTGCTCGGCAGCGCCGCGGTGGAGCGTGGCGACAACTCAGCCGCGCTCGGCTACTGGCGCCGCGTGCTGGCCGAGGTGCCGGCCGACAGCGACATGGCGGCGGCGCTGCGCGACAGCATCGCGAAGGTCCAGGCTCGCTGAACGGTGGCTACATTGCCGGCAGCCCGCCACCCGTTCGCCAAGGCCTTGTTGAACGCCCAACCACTCGACCCTCCGCAGCCCATCGGCTTCTGGGAAGCCCTGCGCTTCTGGCTCAAGCTCGGCTTCATCAGCTTTGGTGGGCCGGCCGGGCAGATCGCCATCATGCACACCGAGCTGGTGGAGCGCCGCCGCTGGATCAGCGAGAAGCGGTTCCTGCACGCGCTGAACTACTGCATGCTGCTGCCCGGCCCCGAGGCCCAGCAGCTCGCCACCTACATCGGCTGGCTGATGCACCGCACGCGCGGCGGGCTGGTGGCTGGCGCGCTGTTCGTGCTGCCGTCGCTGTTCATCCTCATCGCGCTGTCCTGGGTCTATCTCGCCTACGGCAAGCTGCCCGTCGTGGCGGGGCTGTTCTATGGCTTGAAGCCCGCAGTGACGGCGCTGGTCGTGCATGCCGCCCACCGCATCGGCACGCGGGCGCTGAAGAACGGCTGGCTGTGGGGCATCGCCGCGGCGGCCTTTGTCGCCATCTTTGCGCTGGGCGCACCCTTCCCACTCATCGTGCTGGGGGCCGCCGCCATCGGCCGCTTCGGCGGCCGGCGGGCGCCGCACATCTTCGCCATCGGTGGCGGCCACGGCGCGGCCCAGCAGGGCTATGGCCCGGCGCTCATCGACGACGACACGCCCACGCCGCCACACGCGCTCTTCACCCGCGCCCGGCTGACCCGCGTGCTGACCATCGGCATCGGCCTGTGGGCAGCGGCCATGGCCGGCCTCGTACTCGCCTACGGCCTGCAAGGCGCGCTCACGCAGATGGGCTGGTTCTTCACCAAGGCCGCGCTGCTGACCTTCGGCGGCGCCTACGCGGTGCTGCCGTACGTCTACCAGGGCGCCGTGGAGCAGCACCAATGGCTCAGCGGCGCGCAGATGATCGACGGCCTGGCGTTGGGCGAGACGACGCCGGGACCGCTGATCATGGTGGTCGCCTTCGTCGGCTTTGTCGGCGGCTGGACGAAGCAACTCTTCGGGCCCGATTCGCTCTTCCTCGCCGGCGCTGCTGCCGCCACGGTGGTGACCTTCTTCACCTTCCTGCCGTCCTTCGTCTTCATCCTGGCCGGTGGGCCGGTCATCGAATCCACGCACGGCAAGCTGCAGTTCACGGCACCGCTGACGGCCATTACGGCCGCGGTCGTCGGCGTGATCCTGAACCTGGCCCTGTTCTTCGCGTATCACGTGCTCTGGCCCCAAGGCTTTGCCGGCCGATTCGATGGGGCGTCGGCCCTCATCGCTGTTGGCGCCGGCATCGCGCTGTTCCGCTTCAAGCTCGGCGTCATGCCTCTGCTGGCCCTGTGCGCGCTGCTGGGCCTAGGCGCCAACTGGCTGCAAGGCGCATGAGGCGCCGCGAGGCCTGCGCCGCACTGGCCGCCACGCTCGGCATGCCGGCCTTCGCCGCGCCCGACGACGGCGCCCTGCCCGCAGCGCTGGCCATCGCGCGCCGGTACACCGCGCCACCGGCGCCTCACTACGCAGCGGCCTTGCTGATCAGCGCCCAGCGGCGACTGGCCGCGCCGGCCCAGGCGCCCGACCTGGCCCGCGCGGCACGCGCCGCCACGCAGGGCTTGCGAGATGCCATGGGCGAACCGGGCCAAGCCCTGCCCACCGACTGGCCGCGCCTGGCCGGCTACGCCGCGCTGGCCGAAGCCGCCACCCAGGACGGCGACACCGCGGCCGGCGCGCTGGCCGTGAAAGCGCTGCGTTCCGTGCTGACCGACACCGCCCACGGCCCTCGGCTCAGCGGCCTGCGGCCTTGGACGGACGACCTCTTCCTGGCCACGCTGCTACTGGACCGCACGGCACCGCTTCTGCCGGCCCCGGAACGCGCCCGCGCGGCCGCCGCACTGGGTGCCACCCTGCAAGGCCTGACCGAACTGCTGCAGCGCCCGGACGGCCTCTTCAACCACGCCGAGGGCTCGCCGGTCGCCTGGGGTCGGGGCAACGGGTTTGCGGCCCTGGGGCTCGCCCTGGCGCTGGCCGGCCCGCTGCAGGCGTCAGGCGCTGCCGCGCCGCCGCGGACGAGCCTGCAACGGCATCTGCTGGCCCTGCTGCCCCTGCAGGGCCCCGACGGCCTGTGGCGCCAGGTGCTGGACCACGACGGCGCTACCCCCGAGTTGACCGTGACGGCCATGAATCTCGCAGCGCTTGCGACGGCACGCCGCCACGGCTGGCTGCCAGCGAGAACGACTGACGCAGCCATCACACGCGCGTGGGCAGGTGTGCGCTCGCGCATCGATGCAGAGGGTGGTTTCCAGGACGTCTGCGCCGGTACGCCAGCCGGGCCGACGCTGGACTTCTACTTGCAGCGCCCCATCCTGCACGGCCGCGACGAACGCGCCGCCGCGATGGTGCTGACGGCGGCACTTTCACTCGGGTGAACCCGGGGCCATCTATGCCGTTTTCAGCGGCTGCTATCTCGCGTCGAGATAGCAAATGGTTTCGCTGCAACGCATTCCGAAAACGCGATAGCTGCGGGCAAAGAAGGCATATCTGGCGCATGTAACCGCTTCGTACCATGGTTTTCAGCCGGCCCCTCAGAGGGCCGTCTTCATTAAGAAAACCACGGAGACCCCATGCCAAAGATCCCCTTCACCCCGACCCGACTCGCCTTGCTGCTGCAGGCCCTGGTGCTGCTGCCCGCAGCTGCTCAGACGGCACCCAATGACAGCGATGCCAAGCTGGACACCGTCGTCATCAGCGGCATCCGCGCCTCGGTGCGCAAGGCGCTGGACACCAAGGAGGCGTCCAACAGCATGGTGGAGGTCATCGCCTCCGAGGACATCGGCAAGCTGCCAGACACCACCATCGCCGAATCTCTGGCGCGCCTGCCTGGCCTGTCCGCCGGCATCGACCGCGGCAACGCCAGCCAGATCGTCGCGCGTGGCCTGGGCCCGCGCTTCGTCGGCGCCACCTTGAACGGCCGCGAGTTCGCGTCATCTGAACCCGACCGCGCCGTGCGCTTCGAGATGTTCCCGGCCGAGTCGGTGTCGGGCGCCACGGTCTACAAGACGCAGTCGGCCGAGATCGTCGAAGGCGGCATCGCCACCACCATCGACCTGCAGACCGTGCAGCCCCTGGCCTACCGCGAGCGCACCGTGTCGCTGAAGGCTGATGCGCTGTACTACCAGCTGGGAAAAAGCATCCAGGGCGCCAAGAAGTACGCGCCGCGCCTGGGCGGCATCTATGTGGACCAGCTCCTCGACCGCACGCTGGGCGTGGCGCTGGCCTTCAGCTACTACGACCAGCCCTCGCTGGAGGACCGCGTCGACAACTGGGGCTTCAACGAGACCCACTCCGCCGACGTGACCGGCGACGGCAAGGTGGACAAGACGCCCTGGGGCTTCCAGAACGGCGTCAAGAAGGGCACCGACAAGCGCTCCAGCCTGCTGGGCAAGATCGAATACAAGCCCAACAGCGCGGTGGCCATCACCGGCGACGTCTACGCCGCACGCTCCAACATCCTCGAGCCCACCCTCGTGCACGTGGAAGGCAATGTCGGCAACTGGGACGGCTGGCAGAGCGGCTCTTTCAGCAAGGTCACGACCGATGGCGGCTACGTGACCGGCGCGACGGTGTCGGGTGTGAACCTCGACAACCTGAACGCGCGCTGGAAGCAGAACATGCGCAACTTCGCGGCGGGCCTGAACGGCAAGTTCAAGCTCGACGACTGGCAGCTCGATGCCGACGTGGCCCGCTCCACTGCCGCCCGCGACACGATGTGGACGGCCGTGCAGATGAGCATGCTGCAGCCTGGCAGCGTGACCTGGAGCTTCCCGCGCGATGGCTGGATGACCTACAGCTTCAGCGGCGACAGCGGCAACCCGGCCGCCTTCTCCACCAACGTCACCGAGCAGTGGGGCCCGAGCTATGCCGGCAAGCTCAACGACTCGCTGAACTCCCAGCAGTTCAACGCCAGCCGCGCCGTGAAGTGGGGCGACGTGAACAAGCTCAAGTTCGGCCTGCGCGCCACGCAGCGCGACAAGTCCTACGCCCAGACCTCGTGGAACTATTCGGGCGCGGCCACCATCCCGACCAGCGCGTTCCAGCGCGTGCAGGTCGACGGCCGGCCCGACTTCATCGAGTTCGCCGACGGCTTCGGCAGTGCGGTCAGCAAATACTTCGGCGCCAACACGCTGAGCGCCGACGGCCGCAGCCCCACCGCCAGTGACCTGGTGCAGAACAGCTGGCGCGCCAAGGAGAGCAGCAGCGCCGCCTTCGCCCAGGCCGACCTGAACGGCAGCGCCTTCGGCGACCTGAGCTACCGCGGCAACGTGGGCCTGCGCGCCGTGCACACCAGCCAGACGGGCTACGGCATGGAGCAGGTCAACGGCGGCGCGCCCACGCCTGTCTCGGCCGGCACCAGCTACACCCGCTTCCTGCCCAGCCTCAACCTCATCCTGAACCTGGATCAGGACGACGTGAACCAGCTGCGCTTCGGCGTCTCGCGCGCCATGGCCCGCGCGCCGCTGGACGTGATGAACGCGGCCCACACCGTCAGCATCGACCCCAACGGCGTCAACCCGACGACGGTCTCGGGCGGCAACCCGCAGCTCAAGCCGATGATGGCCAGCCAGGTTGACCTGACCTTCCAGCGCTACTTCGACAAGGACAGCCTCGTCTCGGTCGGCCTGTTCTACAAGAAGATCAGCGACTACATCGGCATCGCCTCGGTGGCCGGCACCTTCAACGGCAAGGCGGCCTACTACACGCAGCAGGTCAACCGCGACGGCGGCAACGTACAGGGCGTGGAGCTGGTCTACCAGCAGGCCTTCACCAAGCTGCCCGAGCCCTGGAACAGCCTGGGCCTGCAGGCCAACTACACCTACAGCGACAGCAACATCAAGGAAAACGGCGACCGCAGCGGCGGCAGCTTCACGCCCATCGCCACCAACGGCTTGATGAAAAGCAACGGCGGCCTGACCCTCTGGTACGCCCGCAACGGCTTCGAGGCCCGCCTGGCCGCCAACCACCATTCGGCCTACAACCGCGCGCCGACGTGGGACTCCACGGCCTTCCAGCTGAACGGCGCCGAGACCTGGGTGTCGGCGAACGTGTCGCAGCAGATCACACCGCAGCTGCAGGCCCGATTCGGCATCGAGAACGCGACCAACCAGCGCGTGACCTACACGGACCCGCTCAACCCCTGGCACCAGTCGAACTTCCAGTTCGGGCGGCGGTTCAACGTGGGGCTGACGTACAAGCTGTGACGGGGCTTGGAGGGCACAGCGGCGGCAGCGCGGCCGTGCCCTCAACTCGCCGAACGTCGGCGCAGGCCAACGGCTCGGCCCGCCTGCGCCCGACCCGCGGGGCAATACTCATCTGGCAGAGGCCAGGAGCCGCCCGACCAGGGCGGTGAGGTCACGGAACGTGTCTTCCTTTTCAAGCACGGCGCGCACACCTGCGGCCGTTGCTTGTTCGCGCAACTCGTCAGTGATCAGGCCCGAGCTGATGACCACCGGCAACCCGGGGCGGGTGGAGGCAATCTCGCGTGCGACATCAAGGCCCGAGCGGCCAGGCATGTTGTAGTCGGTCACGAACAGATCCACCGCATCGGGCGCGCCGCTGATGGCTGCAAGCGCCGCGGCTACCTCGGTGAAGCCGCTGCAGCGATAGCCGGCGCGCTCCAGAAGGCGCACGACAACCAGCATGACCGTCTCGTCGTCGTCGAGATAGATCACGTGTTCGCCGTGCCCGCGGGACGGCGCATCCGACAGGCGCTCGACGTTCATCGCCGGCAGCGGTGGGTTGACTGCGGGCAGGTAGAGGTGGAAGGTGCTGCCCTGGCCAGGAATGCTGTTCACGGCAATGCCGCCCTGGTGAGCCACGACGATGCCATGGACGACCGCCAGGCCCAGGCCCGTACCCTGACCGGTCGGCTTGGTCGTAAAGAAGGGCTCGAAGATCCGCTCGCGCGTCGCGGCGTCCATGCCCCGGCCCGTATCACTCACCCACAGATGGGCATAGGGGCCGGCGACCAGGCCGGACAGGGCTCTGGCAGTGGCTGAGTCCAGATGCACCGCCTCAAGGCCGATGACGATCTTGCCGACACCGCCACCCAGCGCATGCCAGGCATTCGTGCTCAGATTCATCACCACCTGCTGGAGCTGGGTGGCGTCGCCATCGACGTGGAGGGGCTCATCGCTCAGGCGCAATTCGAGCTCAACCCCTGCCGGCAGGGTCACGCGCAGCAGGCCATAGGTCTCATCAACGATCGGCCGCAGCGCGACGTTGCGCAATTGCTGTGGCTGGCGGCGGCTGAAGGTCAGGATCTGGCGGACGAGATCACGCGCACGCAGGCCGGCCTTCTGGATTTCACCAAGCATCGTCAGCACCGGATGGCCGTCATCGACTTCACCCCGCGCGAGCTCGACGTTGCCGAGGATCGCGCCAAGGATGTTGTTGAAGTCGTGGGCGATGCCGCCCGCCAGCGTCCCGAGGGACTCCATCTTCTGAGCCTCGCCCAGCTGCGCCTCGAAGCGCCTCAGCTCGGCCTCCGCCTCTCGATGAGCGGCTCGGCGAGCGGCTTGCACGAGCTCACGCTCGAGCACCGGCGCCAACCGGCTCATGTTGTCCTTCATCACGTAGTCGTTGGCGCCGGCCTTCATCGCGACCACGGCCGTTTCCTCACCGATCGTGCCGGAGACGAAGATGAAGGGAATGTCCAGACCGCTGGCGCGGAACGTGGTGAGCGCTTCCAGGCCACTGAAGCCCGGCATGCTGAAGTCGGAGATCACCGCATCCCATGGGCCCTGGACAAGGGCCGATTGCAGCGCAGCCAGATCCTGCACCCGATGGAATTCAGGCGCGAAGCCGGCGCGCCGCAGCAGGCGCATCGCCAGGCGTGCGTCGTTCTCCGAGTCCTCGACGGCAAGAACCTTGATCGGCCGTGCGTCCACGGGGGCACCCTTCACGCTGCGCGCCGTCCCGCCAGGCGGGAGCTGAGTGCCTTCGGGCGGCTGGGCGGCGCTCATGACGAGACCGGCCGCGGCGGCAATTGGTTGAGCGCGAGCCAGTAGATGCCGAGCACCTTGACCGCCTCGACGAACTCGGTGAAATCAACAGGCTTGCGAACATAGCTGTTGGCGCCGAGCTTGTAGCCCGAAACGATGTCCTGCTCTTCCTTCGAAGAGGTCAGGATCACGGCGGGAAGCAGCGCCGTGCGGGGGTCGGCGCGCAGCGCCTTGAGCACGCCAAGCCCATCCAGTCTGGGCAGCTTCAAATCGAGAATGACCAGCGTTGGCAGCGGCGCACCCGCACGATCGGCATAGGCCCCGCGCGCGAATACGAAATCGAGCGCTTCCACGCCGTCGCGGGCGACGGCCAGCGGATTCATCAGATGGCTGCGCTTGAACGCACGCAGCGTCAGCGCGACATCGTCCGGGTTGTCCTCAACCAGCAGGATGACCTTGCTCTCGTTGTTCATCGGTTCGCTCCAGGAAACGGAAGAAGAAGCTGGCCCCGCCACCGAGACTGGCCTGCGCCCACAGCGGCCAGCCATGGCGGCGCAGCACGCGCTGAACGATCGCCAGGCCGACGCCGGTGCCGGGGAAATCGCTTTCGTGGTGAAGGCGCTGGAACGCGCCGAACAGGCGGTCGGCGTAGGCCATGTCAAAGCCGGCACCGTTGTCGGCGACAAAGCAGACCCGCCCTCCACCCTCCTGGCGGGCGCCCACGCGAATGACGGCGTCGACGGTCTTGCCCGTGAATTTCCAGGCGTTGTCGAGCAGGTTCTGCAATGCGATGTGGATCAACTCCCGGTCGGCCTGCACCGTGATGCCCTCGTCAATCTCCCAGCCCACGCTGCGCTCGGGTTGCGTCCGGGCCAAGGTGGCCGCCATCTCGCGGGCCATGGCGCTGATATCCACCTCCTGGATTCGCAGCTCGGCCCGGGTCACGCGCGCCAGGCCGAGCAGCTCATCGATCAACCGCCCCATGCGCTGGCTGGCGGCGCGGATGCGGTGCAGGCTGTCGCGGGCCTCTTCATCGAGCTGGTCGCCATAGTCCTCGAGCAGGGCCTGCGAGAAGCCATCCATGCTGCGAAGCGGGCTGCGCAGGTCGTGCGAGACCGAGTAGCTGAACGACTCGAGCTCGTTGTTCAGCGAGACCAGTTCTCGATTGCTGAGCTCGAGCTGGCCGAATGAGTCGCGCAGCGCGCGCGTCATCGCGTCAAAGTGGCGCGCCATCTCACCGAGTTCATCGGCATTGCCTACATCCAGCTCAAACGACCAGTTGCCAGCGGCCACTTCGCGGGTGGCCTGCTCAAGCTTCGCAATCGGGAGGAGCACGTCGCGCCGGAAAATCCAGACGGCGGCCACCGTGATCAGCGCCATCAAGCCCAGCCCAGCGGCCGTCACGAAGACAACACGCCGCTGGGTCTCATCGATGCGCAGGCCCGCATCGTCGATCAGCTGCGCCGCGTCGACGAGGCTCCTTTGCTGCAGGATCAGCAGCCGGCTGGAGACCTGGACCTCGAAGCGCTGCTGGATCTCGTCGGCGACGCCACCGGCCCCTCGTACGGGGTCAACCTCACCGAACAAGCGGTGGCTGGCCTCGCCGTTCGCCCGCAACTCGGCCAGCGTCCTTACCGCGGCTTCATCGAGATGGACCGGCCGGGCGAGCAGCCCCTCAAGCCGCTGCCAGACGGCCTGCTCCTGAAGCCGCGCGCGTTCGCGACGGTTGAGCAGGTACTCGAAGGTCACCATGCGCATGTCGTTGAGCGCACTGGCAATCGCAGCGCTGTGGTGACGCTGCTCGACGGCGGCGCTGACCTGGGTGTTGGCCCAGCCGATGCTGGCAGCGATCAGCGCCATGGCGCCGAACATCAGCGCCGCAGCGAACTTGGCCTTGCTGCTGATCTTCATCGCACCACCGTCACCCGCCCCGGGCTCGCGGCCTGCAAGGCCTCAAGACTCAGATGGGACAGGAAGTTCGGCATCGGCTGCGTTGGCGCATAACCGCGCGCCATCGCCCAGCCCGCCACGTCTTCGAGCGTGACCAGCTGTGCCTGCTGCTGATCGACCTCCAGGTCCAGGGCCTGCCAGGCCGGCTCGATCGCGTCGGGGCTGAGCTTCAAGCGTGCGGCCAGGAGCGCCTTCGCCTGCAACGGGTCGGCATGCACAAAACGCTCGGCATCCAACAGTGCCAGCAGAAGCCGGCGCAAGGCTTCGCCGCGGGTTGACAGAAACTCGCTGCGGGCGACGAGCACGTAGTTCTGTACATAGGCACCGGGGGCGCTGAACGAAACGATGGTGCTGCCGAGGGCCACCTCGGCTTCGTGTCGGATCGGCTGCCAGGCCGCGATCGCATCCACGCTGCCGTCTCGCAGCGCGGACACCAGGCGAGTCGGCGGTAGATCCACCAGGATCAGCGACTGCGGCGCCAGGCGATGACGCACCATGAAGGCCCACAGGAAGTACTCACCGCTGGTACCCAGCGTGACCCCCACCCGGCGCCCCTGCAGGCCGGCTGGCGAACTGATTTCGCGGTCGCGCCGCGCAAGCACTGCCAATTCATTGGACGCGCTCGCCACCGCGGCAGCAATGCTCAGCGGCGCACCCTTGAGCAACTCGATGACGACGGGCACGTCCGCCGCGGCGGCGAGATCGGAGCCACCTCGCAAGAGCTCGGCCAACGCAGCCTTGCCATGCGTTTGCGCCAGCATCGTCACCGCCAGCCCGCGCTCATCGAAGAAGCCCCGTGCTGCCGCGATATGAAGAAGCCCAGCGTGTGGCGCCTGCGGAAGCGCGATCGAGAGCCTCTCGGTCACCGCAGGCAAGCCTGTCCGGCGCCGGCTCAGGCCAAATGACGCGGCAAGCACGGCGAGAGTGGCCAGACCTATCAGATGGCGTCGATTCAGGCTGCGGCCCGCCGGGGTCGTAGCGCTCATTTGGTCCTCCCGAACCCAACACGCCAAGGCATGAAGCCACCTGGATAACGGGTTAAGTGTGTTGTCTGAATCCGTTCGAACGAAGAGTACGGGCATGGCTTCCGTCTTGCAAGGCCTGTTGCGCGGCGTGCGGCCTAACTTGTCAAAACGGTGGCATTCGGCATTTTTCGTTGCCAAATCACGCAAATCCGGAAACGCTTGAGCCTGGAAGTCGTGAACAGCCTGCGCACGATGTGGAGGGCATGCGTCTGTGGGGCACCGCCTTCCAAGCACCCCTTCTCCTCATTGCCGCCCCGGCTCCTGGAGAGCGGCGCCGCCGCCTTCGCGGCTGGCTCCTGGGTTCGTACAGTCCGGGGTTTCGCGTCATGTCGTGCTCCTGGAGTTCCCTTTGAACACACCTGCGGCCTTCACCGTGGTTCTCGTGCTGAACACGCTCTGGTTTGGCGCCGGCTTCCAGTACTTCAGCCTCAGGCCGAACGCGGCCGCCAAGCTCCTGGTGCCACCATCCGCACGCCAGTCGCCACTCTTTCCAACGATCGCGGCGTCGGTCCGGTTTCTTGGCGGCATGAACTTCGCCTTCGCGGCGTTCGCGGTCTTGCTGCTTCTGAATGGATCGCTCTTTCCGGAGCCTGCACAGCGAGCACTGTTTGCCGGCGTCTTCTCGGTGGCGCACGCCAGTCAGTTTGTCGCCAACCTGCCGGTGGCGCTCAAAGGCGGAAGAGTCGGCGAGTCCTATTGGCCGGTGCTGTCAGGCCCGATGCTGTTCATCTTCACCGTTGACATTGCGCTCATGGTCGCGAATGCGGTGCTCGCGGCCATGTTGCTGTCGACATAACGCCTGGCCGAGGATGCGCGGCAGTCGTCCTTGACGGACGGAGTAGTCTCCCGCAGCCACGTGAGCGCCACGAGACAACCTCTGAGGACTACCAATGCCCGAAACCGCATCGCCTTTTGATCTGAGCGGTCGAGTCGCCATCGTGACAGGTGGCAACGGGGGCATTGGCCGCGCCATCGCGTTGGGCCTGGCTCGCGCGGGCGCTTCTGTTGCAGTGCTGGCGCGCAATGAAGAGAAGAATCGTCTCGTCCTCGCTGAGCTTCAGGCCATCGGCCGGCCGGCGCTTGCCATCCAACTGGATGTCATGAACCGCATGGAACTGGCGCCCGCCATTGCACAGGTCGAGCGGGAGCTCCGCGGGCTGGACATCCTGGTCAACAACGCGGGTATCGCGTCGCCAAACTACGGCGTGCTGAACGAAGCCGCCGAGAACTGGGATGCCGTGGTTGAAACCAACCTGAACGCCTGCTTCCTGTTGTCGCAAATGGCCGCCAGATCAATGGTCGGCCGCAAGAGGGGCAAGATCATCAATCTGGCCAGCATGTATTCGTTCTTCGGCTCCGGTTTTCAGCCGGCGTACAGCGCAGCGAAGGGCGCCGTCGTTCAGCTGACGAAGTCCATGGCCATCGAGCTCGCCCCTCACAACATCCAGGTCAACGCCATCGCACCGGGATGGATCGCGACGGACATGACCGCGCGGGTTCGGAGCTCGCCCATGAACGATGCAATCCTTGCGCGCACACCGGCCAACCGCTGGGGAACGCCAGACGAACTTGTTGGCGCCGCCGTCTTCCTGGCCTCCCAAGCTGCCGACTTCATCACTGGTGTCACTCTTCCAGTCGATGGCGGCTATTCGATTCGGTAAGCCAGGCTGCTGGACGTAGCTGGTTCACTCTTCTCTCTAGTAGTCCTCGCGCAGTGAGGTTCTACAAGCTCGTCGCGCCCGAAACATCGCCATCCATCAACAGATCGCCACCCAATACCGACGGCGAGAAATCAGCCGTGCCGGCGGGCTTTTGCCCGTCGGCCCAGGCCTCGAGCATCTCGGCCGCCATCGGTCGCGCCAGGAAATAGCCCTGCAGCTCGTCGCAGTGCAGCGCCAGCAGGATGTCGCGCTGCCCCTTGGTTTCCACGCCTTCGGCGACGACGCGCAGCCCGAGCTCGTGGGCCAGCTGGATGACGGCGCTGACGATCGCTCGGGCGTCGGCGCTGGTCTCGACGTCGGCGACAAAACTGCGGTCGATCTTGAGCTGGCGCGCGGGCAACTGGCGCAAATAGCTGAGGCTTGAATAGCCGGTCCCGAAATCGTCGATGGAGAGAAAAACGCCGATGCGGGCCAACTCCTCGAAGGCGCGCTGGGTGCTCTTGATGTCCTCCATCGCGACGGACTCGGTGATCTCGCAAAGCAGTTGCGAGGGCTCGACCAGGTTCCTGGAAAGGGCCGCCTCGATCCGCGCCGCGAGGTCGTCTTCGCGCAACTGATGCACCGACAGGTTGATCGCCACGCGCATGTTCAGGCCGATCTCTGCCCAGGCGTGCATCTGCCGGCAAGCCTCGTCGATGACCCAGTTGCCCAGGCTGTTGATGAGGCCGAAGCGCTCGGCAATGGGAATGAACACGGCCGGGCTCAGCAGGCCGCGCTCCGGATGATTCCAGCGCACCAGGGCTTCGACGCCGCGAATATGCCCATGCTTGCCGTCGATCTTGGGTTGGTAGTGCAGCTGCAGCTGCCCGTGCTCGATGGCATGACGCAGGTCGTTCAGCAGATTGAGCTGCTCCCGCGCGCCCTCGTCCATGTGCGCCTCGTACAGCGCATAGGTGCTGCCGCCGGCGCGTTTGGCGGTGTACATCGCGGCGTCCGCATGCATGACCAGCTTGTCGCGGTCGCCGTGGTCGGGGTAGGCGGCGATGCCGATCGATCCCGACAGGGCGACCCGCTGGCCGCCGATCTCGAGAGGCGCCGACAGCGCCGCGATCAGGCGGCAGGCGAGGCTGACGCAGTCGGCCAGGCTGCTGACGTCCTCCATCAGCAACACGAACTCGTCACCACCGATGCGCGCCACCGTGTCGGCCTCGCGTGCCGCACTGCTCAGACGCGCGGCGACCTCCTTCAGCACCGTGTCGCCGGCGGCGTGGCCGAGGGAATCGTTGACCGGCTTGAAGCCGTCGAGGTCGACAAACAGCACGGCCACCTTGCCGGCATTGCGCTCCGAGATCTGCTCCCCGGTGCGCGCGTGGCGCTGAAGCGCATGGGCCAGGCGGTCCTCGAACAGCATGCGGTTGGGCAGGCCGGTGAGCGGGTCCTGGAACGCACGCCGCCGCAACTCCTCGTTGGCCGTTTCCAGCTTCACGTTGGCAACCTTCAGCGAGCTGCGCATGCGGGCATCGAGGGTCGACGTGAACAAGGTCATCGCCAGCAGCGCAATGGACGACACGGACACCACCATGCCGAGTTGCGGGCCGGCCAGCGCATCCGCGCTCAGGCAGACTGTGCCCACCGGGAAATTCGCCGCCGCCATGCCCGTGTAGTGCATGCCGCAGATGGCGATGCCCATCACCAGCGCGGCCAGCGGCTGGAAGATGACGCCGCGCCGCTCGCCCATCTTGCGCAGCCAGAAGAAGATCAACAGCGCCGCCGCCGACGCGGCGACCGCGATCAGCGCCGATGCCACGACCAGCAGCGGATCCCAGACGATGCCGGGCGACATGTCGAGCGCGGCCATGCCGGTGTAGTGCATCGCACAGATGCCCAGCCCCATCGCGATGGCGCCCCCGGTCAGGCGGCGCCAGGTGAGCTCGCCATGGCTCGCGACATACAGCGCGATGGCCGACACGGCAACCCCGGCGACCCACGACGCCACCGTGAGCACCACGGTATAGCCCAGCGCAATCGGCAGCGAGAAGGCGAGCATGCCCACGAAGTGCATGCACCAGATGCCGGTGCCCATCGCCACCGAGCCGCCGGCCCACCAGCTGACGGCGACGCCGCGGTCGCGGGTGCGGACGCGTTTGGCGAGGTCAAGCGCGACGTAGGACGCAAAGCTGGCGATCAGCAGCGATGCGGCAACAATCCACGGGGCATAGCTGGAGGGCAGAAATTGCATGTGCTGAGTGTTCGCTTCCCGGGGCACCAGCGGGCGCCTGTGGAACTATCAAGTTCAGCGTCCCGCCACTGCAGCCAACTCTACCCCGCCAAATCGATGCAAACGACGCCCGGTGCCGTGCCCCTTGGTCAGCCTCCCGGCCGATCCGCCTGCACCTTCGGGCTGATCTTGTAGCTCCTCACGTCATCCGTGATCGGGAGCATCCCCGAACTCCACGCCACCCAGTCGGCACGCAGCTTGTTCAACCGCTCGGGTTCGCGCTCAGCCAGATTGGCGCGTTCGCGTTGGTCCTGTGCGAGGTTGAACAGGAACTCGTTGCCATTGATCTGCAGGTACTTCCAGTCGCCTTCGCGCAGCGCGCGCTGGGCGTTGGACTTGTAGCGCCAGAAGAGCTTGCGCTCCGTCGTCGCGGCCTGGCCCAAGATCTGCGGCAGCACGTTCACCCCGTCGCTTGGATAGTCGGCATGCGGCGCCCCGCCGGCCGCGGCGAGCAGCGTGGGCAGCCAGTCCATGCTGATGACGACCTGGTCGCTCACCTGCCCAGACTTCACGCGCGCGGGCCAGCGCAGCAGCGTGGGCACGCGGATGCCGCCTTCCAGCAGCTCGGACTTCTGGCCGCTGAAGGGCCAGGTGTTGGAGAAGCGCTCACCGCCGTTGTCGCTGGTGAAGACGACGAGGGTGTTCTGCGCCAGCCCTTGCGCCTCCAGCGTGGCGAGCACACGGCCCACCGCTGCGTCCAGCGCGCCGACGATCTCGCCGTACTTCTTCAGGCTGCCGCCGTCGGTGTGGTTCAACGTCTTGAGTTGTCGCGACACGGGCTCGTCGCCCGGTCCCTCCCAGGGCCAGTGCGGCGCGGTGAAGTGCAATGACAGCAGAAAGGGTTGGGCGGCGGTCTGCTTGCGCAGGAAGGCCTGGCCATGCTCGGCGATGAGGTCGGTGTAGTAGCCGGCCTTGTCGACGCGCACCTCGCCTTCGAACAAGTCCGGCGGCAGGTTGGCACCGACGCCGGCCTTGTGCGTGAAGTAGTCGACCGCGCCGCCGGTGTTGCCGAAGAACTCGTCATAGCCGCTCTTCAGCGGGCCGTACTTGGGCAAGGCGCCGAGGTGCCATTTGCCAAACAGCGCCGTGCGGTAGCCGCGCGCCTTCAGCAGCGAAGGCAGCGTGGGGTGATCGGGTGGCAGGCCGAGCTGGTCGCCGCCGACAGGTTCCTCCAGCCCGCCACGCAGCCGGTACTGATAGCGCCCGGTGATGAGGCCGAAACGCGTGGCCGAGCAGACGGCCGAGTTGGCATAGCCCTGCGTGAAGCGGATGCCCTGGGCCGCGAGCTTGTCGAGGTTGGGCGTGGCGAAATCGCGCTGGCCGTAGACGCCGAGATCGGCGTAGCCCATGTCGTCGGCCAGGATGAAGAGGATGTTGGGCGGCGTGTCTGCCGCGCGGCTGGTTGTTGGCAAGAGGGCGAGTGCACCCAGGCCTTGCAGCAGGCCGCGTCGAGAAGGAGAGCTCATTCAGGAAAAGATGACGGGGAGAGAGACCTGCACTTCATCGGCACCACCGGCCGTGCAGCGCATGCGCTTGACCGCGGCCTGGACGTACTTGTGGTACTCCTTGGGCCCGGAGGTGGGCGTGACCTCGACGACCTGGTTGCCGCGGATCTTGATCAGCGTCTGCACCGTGCCCTTGAGGCCGACGCGGTCGATGGCTTCCTCCAGCGCCGAGGCCAGCACGGCTTCGTAGCCAGGGCAGGCGAGGCTGATCTCGCGCTTGACGATGGGTGGCGCCGCGGGTGGCGCGGGAACCGCCACGGGCGCGGGCGCCGCGGCCACGACGACAGGCTCCTTGGGCGGCTGGGCCTGCACGACCTGGATGGGCGCTGGCGGCGGCGTGACGACGGGCACGATCTCGGGCGGCGGCACGTAGGACGGCGGCGGCACGACCTTCTGCACCGGCTCGATCTTCACGACCTTGGGCGGCGGGGGCGGCGGTGGAGGCGGCAGCACCTCGGGCAGCAGCGCCATCTCGATGGGCTTCTTGATGGCCTCGACGGCCTTGGACGCGAGGCCCGTGGTCAGGGCCCAGCCCAGCACGACGTGCAAGCCGACGACAACGGCGATGCCCGTGCCGCGGTTGGCGCTGGCCGGGGGCTTCAGCTGCGAGCGAAGGGGCACTGCGGCGGACAGCGCCGGCGGCGGTGGCGGCAGCTGAGGCTCCAGGCGGCGCGGCGCGGGGCGGGTGTCGTCCAGCGTCAGGCCGCCGGAGATACCGGGCGAAAGAACTGCACTCATGAATCTCTCCTACTGCTTTTCGTCGAGAAATTGCTCGCTGCCGGTCACGCCGAGCTTGCTGAGGCCGGCCGCGTGGGCCGCCGTCATGACGGCCGCGAAGCTGTCGTACTTGGCACCGGGCTGCGGGCGCACGTGCACTTCGGGCTGCACGTCCTGCCGGCCGGCGGCGTTCAGGCGCTGGCGCAGCGCCGCTTCGTCGGCCACGGCCTCGCCGTTCCACAGCACGACGTTGCCGGGCGCGATGTCCAGGCGAACCACTTCAGGCGGTACCGGCGGCGGCGCGGAGGGCGGCGCGATGGGCAGGTTGAGGTTGACGCTGTGCAGCTGGACCGGGATGGTGATGATGAGCATCACCAACAGCACCAGCATCACGTCGATCAGCGGCGTAGTGTTGATGTCGGGCACGGGCAGGGCTGACGTGATCTGGCGGCGCGCGCGGGCCGCCTTGCGCAAAGGTCCTGCACTCATAGCGAACGAGCCGGCGGTTCGGTGATGAAGCCCACCTTGGCGATGCCGGCACGCTGGGCGGCCAGCAGCACACGGCCCACGAGGGCGTAGTCGCTGCCCGCGTCACCGCGCACATGCACCTCGGGCTGGGGATGCTGTTGGGCAATGCCCTTGAGCCGCTCGAACAGGGCGTCCTTGTTGGCCACGGGCGCGTCGAACCAGTAGAGCTTGCCCTCGCGCGAGACCGTGATGACGATGTCCTTGGGCTGGCTCTCGCGCACTTGGTTGCGCTGATGCGGCAGCTCCACGGGCACCGAGAAGTTCACGACCGGGATCGTGATGAGGAAGATGATGAGCAGCACCAGCATGACGTCGACGAGCGGCGTCGTGTTGATGGACGAGACCGCCTCGTCGGCTCCTTGAGCGATCTGGATGGCCATCGTGCAGTGCTCAGGCCAGCGCTGGGCTCAGGCCAGTGGCATGCTGCGGATGCTCGGCGGCGGCGGGCTGTTCATGGCCCGAGCCCAGCAGCACGGAGTGAAGCTCGCCGGAGAAGTCGCGCACGTCGTCCAGCACCAGCGCGTTGCGGCGCAGCAGCGCGTTGTAGCCCAGCACCGCAGGCACGGCGACGAACAGGCCGATGGCCGTCATGATGAGCGCCTCGCCCACCGGGCCGGCAACCTTGTCGATGGAGGCCTGGCCGGCAACGCCGATGGCCGTCAGCGCGTGATAGATGCCCCAGACCGTACCCAGCAGGCCGACGAAGGGCGACGTGGAACCGACGGTGGCCAGCAGGCTCAAGCCGGTGGAGAGCTGGCGCTGCACGCGCTCGGTGGCACGGTGCAGGGACAAGTCCACCCAGTCGGCAAAGTCGACCTTGGCGCGCAGGCCGTGGTGGCGCTGCGTGGCCTCCAGGCTGGCCTCGGCGATGTAGCGGTAGGGGCTCTTGGGAGACAGCTTCTCGGCGCCCGCCTTGACGGTGCCGGCGTTCCAGAAGTCGCGCTGCGCGGCACGCGACTGCGCACCCAGCCTGGCCTGCTGCAACAGCTTGGTGATGATGACGTACCAGCTGCCCGCGCTCATCGCGACGAGGGTGAAGAGCACGGCCTTGGTGACGGCATCGCTCTTGTCCCAGACGGAGCCGACGCCGTAGGGGTTGTCGCCCTGGGCCTGTGCGGCCGTGGCAACGAGGAGCAGCACGAAGGGCGCGATCGCGCGGCGGGCAAAGGTGGATGAGTTCATGGGTGTGGTGGCAGAGATCTGAAGAGCTGAGTCAGTGTGCGCAGCAGCGGCATGAGTGCGGAACGAAGGTTTTCGCGTTAGCTCATGCGGCGGCATGGATACGCGCTGGGGGCGAGGGTTCGCGTGCAACCTCGTGCCCGAGCTGAGGCACGCCCAGGCGCGACGGCGGCAGCAGCCCCAGACGCTTGAGCTGGGTGCGCAGCACATTGCGCGTGATGCCCAGCAGCGCTGCCGTGTGCACCTGGTTGTGATGGCAGTGGCGGTAGGCCGCGCGAATGAGGGCGGACTCGACGCGTTCATGAAGGGCCTGCGGCGCTTCGTCGAAGAGCCGCTCGAAGACGCGCTCCAGCACGTCGTCTTCGTCGCCCACATTGCCCGTTGACGCAGGCGGCGCAAGCTGGGGCCCCGAGACGGCCCGCAGCTGCAGGTCCTCGCGGACGATGCGGCTGTCGCGGCAGATGATCAGCGCGTAGTGGATGACGTTTTCCAGCTCGCGGATGTTGCCGGGCCACGCATAGGCAAGCAATGCGTCGCGCGCGTCGCCGCTGAGGCGCACGTCGGTCAGGCCCAGCCGCCGGCTGTAGACGCCGATGAAATGCTCGGCCAGCGCCAGGATGTCACCCGGACGCTGGGCCAGGGGCGCCAACTGCAGCGTGGCGACGCTGAGGCGGTAATAGAGATCGGCGCGGAAGTGGCCCGCCGCCACGGCCTGCTCCAGCCGCACGTTGGTGGCAGCCACGAGGCGCACGCGAACATCGATGGGCTTGCGCGAACCGATGCGAACCACCTGGCGCTCCTGCAGCACGCGCAACAGCTTCACCTGCACGGACAGCGGCAGGTCACCCACCTCGTCGAGGAACAAGGTGCCGTCGGCCGCGGCCTCGAACCAACCGGCGCGCGCGCTCGTGGCCCCCGTGTAGGCACCGGCCTCGTGGCCGAAGAGCTCCGCCTCGACGAGCTGCTCGGTGAAGGCGCCGCAGTTCACCGCCAGGAAAGGGCCCCGCCGGCCGCTGCTGTTGTGGATATGGCGGGCGATCAGCTCCTTGCCGGTACCGGTCTCGCCAATGATGAGCACCGTGGCATCGCTCGCCGCCACACGCTCGGCCTGGGCCAGCAACGCACGCGAGGCCGGGTCGTCGAACACCAGCGCCTTGGCGCGGATCGACAGCACCTGGTGCTGGGAGTCGGGGAAGGTGAGCAGGCGTGTCATTGCCCGGCACTCTAGGCAGCACCCTCCAAAGAGGGAACGCCTCTTTGCGCAGATGGATATGCGCTTGGTTGTATCAAGGTTGTTGGCAACGCGCGCTACAGATACGCGTTGGCGAGGATCCGACGCAAAAACAGCTCAACGATCGGAATGCCACTGGCTTCAGTGCGCCCAACGTGTTGGCAGCGCGTTCCAGCTGGAGCCCCGACAGCCCGTCCGCGAACCCACAATTCTTAGGACGCGAATTCCGGCGTTCCGCAATAAGCTGACGTTGCCTACACGCGTCCAGGCTGGCGGACTGTTCGAGACGCTGCGCGACCGGGAACGCAAAGACCGATGAAAGGGAGGCGCCATGCGCTGCTTCGTGATCCGGGGGTTCGGCGAAAAGAAAGACAGCAAGGGCCGGGACATCGACTTTGAGCGGACGCATACAGAGCTGATCGCGCCGGCGCTTCAGGCATGCAAGATCGCCGGAGACACCACGGTGGAGGTGGTGGGCGCGGGGCAGGTCCATCAGGACATGTTCCAGCTGATCCTGCAGGCCGACCTGGTGGTGTGCGACATCACGGTGAACAACGCCAACGTGTTCTACGAGCTGGGCGTGCGCCACGCGCTGCGCAAGAAGTACACGGTGCTGATCAAGGGCAAGCCGTCGGGCGACGCGACGCCGTTCGACATCGCTGGCGCCCGTTACGTGACCTACGCGGTGGACGCGCCGGAGAAGGCGCTCCCCGATCTCATCGACGCGATCAACGCCACGCTGGCTCGCGACCGCGAGACGGACAGCCCGGTGTTCCTGATGCTGCCGCAGCTGCCTGAGGCGGACGCCACGCGCGTCACCACGGTGCCACTGAGCTTCACCGAGGAGGTGCAGCTGGCCGCGGCGCGGGGCGACAAGGGCTGGCTGCGGTTGCTGGCCGAGGACGTACGCGGCCAGCCTTTCGAGCAGGAGGCGCGTCGCCTCATTGGCCAGGGGCAGTGGCAGGCGGAGGACTACGAGGTGGCCGCGCGGACGTGGGAGCAGGTGCGCGAGGGCGACGGGCAGGATCTGCAAGCCAACCTGGCGCTGGCCAACCTGTACGAGCGGCTCTACAAGCAGGCCGGCAAAGCCGCCGACCCCGTCAACCTGGAGCGCTCCAACCAGGCGCTGGCGCGGGTGCTGGCTCGCAAGGACCTGTCGCCCGACCAGCGATCCGAAGCACGCGCGCTGCAGGGCCGCAACCTCAAGACACTGTGGCGGGCGGATTTCGCCCAGTTGGACAGCCTGGAGGCCCGTCGCCAGCGGGCCATCGACCCCCGGGCCAAGGCCTGCTACGAGGCCTACCGGGATGCCTACGACGCCGACCTGAATCACTTCTCCTCCGGGCTGGCGGCCTTGCAGATGGGGCGCATCCTGCAATCGCTGGCCTCGCACCCGCGCTTCAGGAACCTGTTCGGGGGCGATGAGGACGACACCGAAAACTATGTGCGCTCACTCGGCAAGGCGCTGACGGCGCTGACGTACGTGGTGCGCGCATCGATCAAGCGGGCCTGCGCTACCGAGCAAGGCGAGGCGTTGGTCTGGGCCCAGATCAGCGCTGCGGACCTGCTGTTCATCGACCGGGCCATCGCCCCCCCGGAGGCGGACCGTTCGGTCGTCTTGGACGCTTACCAGGGCGCAATACCGCGGGAACACGGGTTTTACTGGAATGCCGCACGCGGCCAGTTGCAGCTGTTCGAGCAACTCGGCATTGACGCCGAGACCGCGCGCTCGGTGATCGCATCCTTCGATGGCCCCGTACCGGTGCAGGCGCCCTCGCCCGCACCGAAGCGCCCGCGCCACCTCATCATCTTCAGCGGCCACAACGTGGACCGGGCAGACGCCAGCCCGCCGCGCGCGCCGCGCTTCCCCAGCACCGCGCAGGCCAGTGCCCGCGCGCGCGAGCTGATCGAGGCCGAGTTGCGGCGGCTCCAGGACACGGGCGACGAGATCACCGTGCTCGCCTCCGCTGCGCCCGGGGCCGACATCCTGGCGCTGGAGGCCTGCCAGGCCCTGGGCGTTGCCACATGGCTGTGCCTGCCGCTGGAGCGTGCCGCCGTTGCCCGCGAGGTGTTCCGCCACTACGACGACAACTGGCGCAACCGCTTCCTGGCACTGGCCGACGCGCATGAACAGCCAACGCCCCGCGTTCGCGTGATGAGCGATTCCGAGCAGCTGCCGACCTGGCTGCGCGGGCGAAAGGAAAAAGCCCCGGACGGCCGAGCAGAGCCCATGACGCCGTGGTCGCGGGGCAACCGCTGGATGCTGCACCAGGCCCAGGCCTGGGGGGCAGACCGGCGCACGCTGCTGGCGCTGTGGGACCACAACGAGGCCGACAACTCCCTCGGCGGCACTGCCGCCATGGTGCGCCTGGCCCGCGACGCCGAGTTCTTCATCCAGTACATCGACAGCCACCCGCTGACGGGCGCGTGACCGACGCAGTACCCAGCATTTCCAGCAACGGAGTTCCCATGAGCAAGACCTACCGCAGCTTTGATCAACACCGCAAGCCCGACGGCACCCCCAAGCGCATCCTGTCGCTGGACGGCGGGGGGCTGCGCGGCATGATGTCGCTGCAGGTTCTGTACCGCATCGAGAGCCTGCTGAAGGAGCGCTTCAACGACGCGGGGCTGCGGCTATCGGACTACTTCGACCTCATTGCCGGCACGTCCACCGGGGCCATCATTGCGGCGGGGTTGTCGCTGGGCATGAGCGTGGAGGAGATCGAGGGCCACTACCTGCGGCTGGGCAACAAGGTGTTCAAGCGCAGCTTCTGGCGCCGTGGCGTGCTGCAGGACTCCTACAGCGCCGAGGACGTGGCGCAGGCCCTGAAAGACGTGTTCGGCACCGGCACGCTGGCCCGCAAGGATTTCCGCACCGGGCTGCTGGTGGTGGCCAAGCGGCTGGACACGGGCAGCACCTGGGTGCTGACCAACAACCCCGACGCCCGGTATTTCAAGGCCAACCCGAAGCGCCCGGCCACCATCCCCAACGGCGAGTACCCGCTGTGGCAGGTGGTGCGCGCCAGCACCGCAGCGCCCACGTTCTTTGCGCCGGAAATGATCAGCATCCAATCCAAGGCCAGCCCTGAGCGCGAGGACCTGGACGGCTTCTTCGTGGATGGCGGCTGCAGCCCGCACAACAACCCCTCGCTGCAGGCGCTGATGGCCGTCACGATGGCGGGCTACCAGTTCAACTGGGAGGCCGGCGCGGACAAGCTGCTGATCGTGTCGGTGGGCACCGGCAAGGCCAACTCCGCCGTCAACACCCGCGGCAAGCTCGCAGGCCTGGCCGCGGGCGAAGGCGTGATGGCGCTGAAGAACCTGATGGAAGACTGCTCGGACCTGGTGGAGACCATGCTGCAGTGGGTCTCCTCGCCGGCCCGCGCCAGGGAAGGCGAACAGCCCGCACCGCCCAACCCCACCTCGCGCGAGATCGACCGCGAGATGGGGCACTGCCACCCGGCGTTCGGCAACCAGCCCCTCGTGACCTACCACCGCTACAACGCGATTTTCACCAAGGATTGGTACAAGAAGGCGCTGGGCCGCGACGTGACCAACGACTACCTGGACGACATGCAGGAGATGGACAAGCCCGGGAACATCCCGGCGCTGCGCGAGCTGGGCCAGGAGGTGGCGCGGCAGGTGCAGCCGGAGCACCTGCCCGACGCGTTCGACAAGGGCGTGCGGGTGTGACCGCCGCCGCACCCAAGCCGCGTGCCAGCATGGCGGGCGGCTGGGCGCGCTACTTCGGCTACGACATCTTCATCTCGTTCGCGCTGGGCCCGCTGCCGCGCGGCTGCCGGGCCTATGCGTCGGACCTGGCGCGGCGGCTGCGCGAGCGTGGCTTCACGGTGTTCTTCAGCGAGGACGAAGCGCCCGTGGGGGCCGAGCTGGACGGCACGCTGCGCCGGGCGCTGCGGCGCAGCCGCATCCTGGTGGTGGTGGCCAACCGCGGCACGCTGGCCGACCCGCGCTGGGTGCGCGTGGAAATCGAGGCCTACCGCGTCACGCGGCCACGCGCGGCCATCGTGCCCATCAGCGTGGATGGCGCGCTGCAGGAGCCGGCGCTGGCGGAGCTGACGCAGCCGTGGCTGCCGTTTGCCGGGCGCATCTGGATCGACGAAAGCGCGCAGGCCTGCGAGACCGGCCGTGTGAGCGACGAGGTGGTGGAGCGGCTCGTGACGGCGCCGCATGCGGTGCGCTCGGTGGTGCGGTTGCGTGCGGCAATCGCGCTCACGCTGGCCGGCTTTGCGCTGCTGGCGGCGTTTGCACTGCTGCAGCGCAATGCTGCCATCGACGAGCGCGACCGCGCTCAGCAGCGGCTGCTGTCATCGTCGGCGCAGCAGGCCTTGCTGCTGTCGCGCGACGGGCGCGCGCACGAAGGCTGGGACGCGCTGGTGGACGCGCTCGCACAGGCCCAGCCGCGCGTGGACGGGGCGCTGCCCGAGGGCTTCCTGGAGGCCGCCCTCACCGCGCTGGTGGAGAACCGGCGCGGGCCCACGCTGGCGTTCGACACGAGCGCCCCCACGCCCGCCGCCCGCGAGGAAGGCGATGTCACGCCACCCGTGTTCGCCTTCGATGCGCGCGGCGCCCGCGTGGCCGTGGCGGCGGGGTTGCAGCTGGCTGTGTGGTCCACGGCGGACGGGCGGCGCCTGGCCCAGGTGGCGCTGCCGTTGCTGGCCGAACGGCTCACGTTCGCGGCGGGCGGCGCGGTGCTGGTGGCCGAAGGGCCCGAGCCGGCGCCGCCGAAGAAGGCGGGGCAGGATGAGGAGTCCGAGCCCGTACGCGTGCCGCGCGCTGCGGCCGTGGACCTGGCCCCGGGCTCTGGGCTCGGCCATGTGACGGCGCTGCCGCTGTCGCTGTGCGAGGGCGGCATCCCCTGCATCGGCGGTGACGCCAACACCACAAAGCTGCTGCGCCTGAGCGAGTTGCCGGGCCGCGCCCGGCCGCCCGGCACAGCCTATGTGGCCGCCGCTGCGGGGCCTGTGCGCGTGTGGGGCATGTCCGGCCAGCGCTTCGTGCTGCTTTCCCGTGACGAGCCCGGCGCGCCCCGCAGCTGGCAGCTGCTGGACCGCCAGGGCGGCGGCGCGTTGGCGCTGCAGATGCGGCTGCGTGACGGAGAAGGCGACGCGAGCGCCACTGACTACAACCTGGCCCGCGACGCGCCCGTGCTGGTGGCCAGCGCGATGAACGATTCCGCCATGGCGGTGTACCGCATCGAGCCCGGGCCGGTGCTCGTGCCCACGCACCGCCTCCAGGCCCGCCAGGCCAGTGCCACGCAGGGGGTGCAGCTGGACGCGCAGGGCCGCACGCTGCGTTACCAGAACTACCGCTTCGGCACGGGCACCGGCGTGGGCGTGGGCCGCACGGTGGTGCTGGACGTGGAGAGCGGGCGCGAGACCTGGGCACGCAGCGAGGGTGAAGTGGCCTGGGGCGACACGCTGGTGGCCCTGCAGGAGGACTGGGCCGAGACCCAGGTGCTGGCGGCCGACACGGGCGCCACCTGGTTCATCGCACCGGGCCGGCCGCTGGGGTTCGATCCCACCGGCCGCATGCTGCTGATGTGGGACCGGGCCCGCAACGGCACGCCCACGCCGCCCTGGCCGCGCGTACGGCTGCTGGAGACGCTGCCCGTGCGCCAGTTCGCACGCGACCCGCGCGGCCCGGCCAGCGCTCGCAGCGCCTGCCTGCCATCGGATGAGCTGCGCTTCCTGACGCTGGCTGAGCGCGCGGACCGCCTGTGGAACCGCGACGACTGGCACCGCCAGCCCAAGGTCAAGGCGGCTGGGCCTGCGGCGTCCGCCACGCCATCGCTAGCAGCGCCGTCCAGCCAGTCGGTGCACCTGCGGGCCCGCGGTTCGAAATGGCGGCTGCTGACGGACGATGAGAGCAAGCCCGCGAAGCCCGTCGACATGGATCGTGCGCAGGTGATGCGCGCCTACCCGCTGCTCGCCGCAGAGCTGCGCCCTGGCAAGGACCTGGAGGCGCTGCTGTCGGTGTCGCCCGATGGCCGCTGGACGGGCGTCGTGACGCGGCTGGACGAAACCGATACGG
Organism: Roseateles sp. GW821-FHT02E12; assembly: GCF_059421665.1. Taxonomy (NCBI): domain Bacteria; kingdom Pseudomonadati; phylum Pseudomonadota; class Betaproteobacteria; order Burkholderiales; family Sphaerotilaceae; genus Roseateles; species Roseateles sp. GW821-FHT02E12. The sequence continues at coordinate 427,227 of NZ_JBWKVK010000005.1, read as the reverse complement.
CCAGCGCTGACCCCGCCTGCAAGACGGCCTGGGCGCGCTGGCGCCTGCACCGCGGGCAGGAGCCCCAGCCCGTGCGCTCAGGCTGCACGACGGGCGACCAGGCCGGGCCGGGCCAATTCCCCGAGGTGCAGTTCCTGCCCGCCGATGCCCAGGCCGGCGCGCCGCTGCTGGTTGCCGTGCCGGCCGACACCTGCCGCATCGAGCTGCTGGACCCGGAAAGCGGCCAGGTGCAAGGCACGGTGATCCCGGCGTTTGGCAACGGCCTGAATCTGGCACGCATCTCGGCGGACCTGCTGGCCGTGAGTTCCACGGACTGGTATGGCGCCACGCTCGCCTACCAGCTTCACCGCCTGGGCACGCAGGAAGCCGGCCCCGTGTTCATGATCGCGGACCGCAACGAAGGCGATGACGACAACGCCCCGGCCAAGGCGGCGCCGGCTGGGCGGGCGCTGTACCCACTGGGCGCGGCGTCGGACGCAGGCGCCACGGTCGCGGTCTCTGCCGCCTTCGACCCTGGCGGCCGCGTGCTGAGGGTGACAGGCCCGGCGGGTGCCACGTCCATCGGCGTGCCGCCCTGGGGCCAGCGCCTGCGCGAGCAGCTGAGGCAGGCCGTGCAGGCGCGCCAGGCGGCAGCGAGCGCACCGCGCTGAGCGGGCCGCCCCGTCGGCCCGCTATCCTGGGTGCCATCGATGACCAGCGGGCCAATTGGCGCATCCGGCTAGACACCGCCGCCACGCCCTCGGGAGCACCCATGTCCACACGCCCACACGCCTTCGTCGCCATGCCCTTCGGGCGCAAGCCCGGTCCCGATGGTGTCGAGGTCGACTACGACCTCGTCTACAGGAAGCTCATCGCACCCGCCATCGACGCCGCCGGGTTGACAGCCTTTCGCGCAGACCAGGAGCTGGCGGGCGGCAGCATCCTGGGCGACATGTTCGAAGAGCTGCTGATCGCCGATCTCGTCGTCGCCGACCTCTCCATTCCCAACCCCAACGTCTGGTACGAAGTCGGCGTGCGGCATGCACTGCGCTCGCGCGGCGTGGTGCTGCTGTTCGGCGGAAGGGCTCCGAGCGCCTTCGACCTCTACACCGACCGCAAGCTGCGCTACACGCTCGCCGGCGACGGCCCCGACGCCCAGACGCTGCAGGCCGACATCGACGCGCTCACCGCGATGATCAAGGCCACGATGGCGGCCTGGCACGAGCGGCGCATCAGCCCGGTCTACCAGCATCTGCCCCAGCTCCAGGAGCCGGACTGGAAATCGTTGCGAAACGCGGGCGACGTGCGGGAACTCTGGGAAGCGCATGACCGCTGGGAAGACCGGCTGACCCTCGCCCGCGAAGAGGGCCGCATCGGCGACATGCTGGTGCTGGCCGACGAAGGCCCGGTCGCCGCCTTTCGCGCCGAGTCCTGGATCAGGGCTGGCATCGCGCTGCGCAAGGCCGGGCAATTCCTGCTGGCGCTCGACTATCTGGGCAAGGGACTCGAAGTGGAGCCCGGGCACCTGAACGGGCTGCGCGAAACCGGCATCTGCCTGCAGCGGCTGGGCAGCCAGAGCGCGCCGGGGCACTCTCTGAACCGGGCTCGCCTGCATTACGAGACCATGCTCGAGGACCACCCGCGCGACGCCGACACGCTGGCCCTGCTCGGCCGAGTGGACAAGGATGCCTGGGTTGCCGCCTGGCGACGCGAGGGCAGCGACGCAGCCGCCCGACGTGCTGACGCAAGCTACGAGTATGCGCTGCTGCATGCAGCGATCCGAAGCTATGAGCGCGCCTACCGACTCAACCCGGGGCACTACTTCTCGGGCATCAACATCGTCACGTTGCTGCACCTGGCAGCCCACTTGGGCGTGGACGGCGGCGTCAGCGCACAAACCCGCGACAACATGGGCTGCGCCGTGCGCTTCGCCGCTGAAAGCGAGGCCGACGAGGCGCAGCACTACTGGGCCGCAGTGACGCTGGCCGACCTCGAGCTGCTGACCGGCACGCCGCAGGCCGTGGGGCTTGCGTACAGGGAAGCCGTCGCCCTGCCAGGTATCACCTGGTTCGATCTTCAATCCTCGCGCGCGCAATTGCAGATGCTGGCCGAACTGGAGTTCCGCCCCGAGGCGGTGGCTGCCGGGCTGGCCGTGTTCGACCGCCAACTGCAGCGCTTGCCCACGCCGCTGAAAGGCTGGCTGCCGCGCAAGGTGGTGCTGTTCAGCGGCCACATGGTGGATGCGCCCGGGCGCAAGGTGCCACGCTTCCCCGCCTCGGCCGAGCCGCTGGCGGCACAGGCGATCGCCAAGGCGCTGGAGGCCCTGGACACCGACGACCGAGACCTCGCGCTCAGCCAAGCCGCCTCGGGCGGCGACCTGCTGTTCATCGAAGCCTGCCAGCGACGCGGCATGCGTTGCCAGGTGCTGCTGCCCTTCGAGCAGCCAGAGTTCATCGAACGCTCGGTCATGCCTGCAGCCAACGGCGCAAGCTGGCGCGACCGTTTCTATGCCGCGCTCGGCGCTGCTAACACCTCGCTGCGCGAGATGCCCGTCGAACTCGGCCCGGCACCGGCCGGCAGCGACCCCTTCGAGCGCTGCAACCTCTGGCTGCTGTACAGCGCGCTTGTACACGGGGTGCAGAAGGTCAGCCTCGTTGCTCTGTGGAACGGCGCGGGAGGCGACGGCCCGGGCGGCACCGCGCACATGGTCGCGGAAGTCAAGCGGCTGACAGGGCGCGTCGCGCATCTCGACACGCGCGAACTTTTCCGCGAGTTGCTGCCGGCGGACCCACGCTGATGAACATGACCGTCACCCGCCGCGTCAACGTCATCCTGCCCATCGACCACTGGTGCAGCCCGGCGGAGAACGAGTTCAAGTGGGCCATCGTCGAGCGCATCGAGGCGCTCGGCTTCGTGACCGAGATCTTTCACGACACGCGCGGCAAGGCGAGCCTTTGCGAGGCGATGGCCTGGTCGGCCGCGAATGCGGAGTACGTGTCGCGGCGCTGCGTGGGCGTCGTCCTCATCGGCCTGCCGCGCTGGCGCTTCGACGGCCCCCGCGGCCCGGTTCGGCTGCCCACCGAGTTCACCCACTTCGAAGCCGCGCTCGCCACACAGCTCGGGCTTCCGCTGCTGGCGCTGGTGCAGGAGGACGTCGAGCGGCGCGGCGCGTTCGACAACAGCTTTCACGGCCGCGTCGGCGTCTTCCCCGTCGGCGCGGACCTCGCCTGGCTTCAGACCGGCGGCTTCACGGCGCCTTTCGACATCTGGCGACGGCAGGTCGAGGAGCGCCGCGATGTGTTCATCGGCTACTGCGGCGCCTCCACGGCGACGGCGCTCGTCATCAAGGCCCACCTGGCCAGCCTCGGCGTGACCGTGCTGGACTGGAAGACCGACTTCCAACTGGCCGGCAACATCCTGGACCAGATCGGCCTTGCCAGCGACCGTTGCAGCGCCGGCATCTTCCTCTTCACACGGGACGACGAGTTGGCTTCAACCGGCGAAGGCCACAGTGCCGTGCCGCGCGACAACGTCGTCTTCGAAGCCGGCTACTTCATCCACGCCAAGGGCAAGGATCGCGTGCTCATCGTGAAAGAGCAAGGTACCAAGATGCCAGTCGACCTGGGCGGGGACATCTATGTGGAGCTGCCGAGCGGTGGCGACATCGAGCCTGTGCTGGAGCAGCTGAGGCGGTTTGCAGCGCGGCTGTAGGCGTGCCGATGCACGGATGTGCATCAAGTGGTAGGCCGTGTTGGACTTGAACCAACGACCAAAGGATTATGAGTCCTCTGCTCTGACCAACTGAGCTAACGGCCCCCGGGAAGGAGGCGCGAATTCTAGTCAGCGTTGACTGAGTGCCTGACCGACCATGCGCGACGTGATGTCGACGATCTGGATCATGCGGTCGTAGGCCATGCGCGTGGGGCCGATGACGCCCAGCGTGCCCACCACCTGGCCGTCGACCTCGTAGGGCGCGCTGACGATGGAAAGCTCCTCGTACGGCACGACCTGGCTTTCGCCGCCGATGTAGATGCGCACACCCTCGGCGCGGCTGGACGTGTCGAGCAAGCGCATCAGCTGCGTCTTCTGCTCGAAAAGGTCGAAGAGGCGGCGCAGGCTGCCCATGTCGTGGCTGAAGTCCTGCACGGTCAGCAAATTTCGTTCGCCGGAAACGATGACTTGCTCGTCCTGCTGCGCCATGGCCTCGGTGCCGACCTGCACGGCGGCGCTCATCAGCCCGGCGATCTCACCGCGCAGCGCGTCGACCTCATGGCGCAGGCGCTCGCGCACGCCTTCGAGGGTGAGGCCCGCGTAGCCGGCGTTGAGCCGGTTGCTGGCCTCGGCAAGCTCGCCCTGGCTGAGGTCTTGCGCTGTGAAGATGACGCGGTTCTGCACGTCGCCGTCGGGCGACACGAGGATGACCAGCACGCGGCGCTCGCTAAGGCGCAGGAACTCGATGTGGTGGAAGACGCTGGGCTTCTTGGGCGACGTGACGACGCCGACGAAGCTCGACAGGTTGGACAGCATCTGCGCCGCGCTGGCGATGACGCGCTGGGGCTGGTCGGGCTGCAGCTGGGCCGTCTCCACGCCGATCAGGCCGGGCTGGGCCGTCAGCATGGTGTCGACAAAAAGGCGATAGCCACGCGCCGTCGGGATGCGGCCGGCGCTGGTGTGCGGGCTGGCGATGAGGCCGAGCTCTTCCAGATCGGCCATGACGTTGCGGATGGTCGCTGGACTCAGCTCCAGACCCGAGGCTTTGGACAGCGTGCGCGAGCCGACCGGCTGCCCGTCCGCGATATAGCGTTCGACCAGGGTTTTCAGCAGGGATTTGGAGCGCTCGTCGAGCATCTCTCCATTCTATGGACACCCCCAATCCTTGGGAGAGAGGCGATACCCCTGTGGTGTAATTTGATGCATGGCCGAGCGCTTCAGACATGTCGCCATCGTGGGCAAGCATCAGGCGCCGGGCATCAAGCCGGTGCTGGAGGAAATCGCCCAATTCTTGTGCGCCAGCGGGCTGGATGTTTCCCTCGAAGCCGAGACCGCCCTGAACACGGGCCTGAGTGGCTACGACGCCCTCTCGCATGACCAGCTTGGCCGCAACTGCGACCTGGCCGTCGTCGTCGGTGGCGACGGCACGATGCTGGGCTTTGCCCGCGAGATGGCGCCCTACGGCATCCCGCTGCTGGGCATCAACCAGGGGCGCCTGGGCTTCATCACGGACATCCCCATCGAGCGCTGGCGCGAGTCGCTGGCGCCGGTGCTGGCGGGCGACTACGAGGTCGAGCCCCGCGCGATGCTGGAAGGTGCAGTCTGGCGCGACGGCGAGTCCATCTTTTCGGGCCTTGCGCTCAACGACGTGGTCGTTAGCCGTGGCGCGACGGCCGGCATGGTGGAGCTGAAGATCGAGGTCGGCGAGCAGTTCGTCGCCAACATGCGGGCCGACGGCCTCATCGTGGCCTCGCCCACCGGCTCCACGGCGTATGCGCTGTCGGCCGGCGGGCCTCTGATGCACCCCAGCATCGCCGGCTGGCTGATCGTGCCGATCGCGCCTCACACCCTGTCCAACCGGCCCATCGTGCTGCCCGACCTGGGCGAGGTGCGCCTGGAGATCGTCGCCGGGCGCGATGCGTCGGTGAACTTCGACATGCAAAGCCTGGCGAGCCTGCTGCACGGCGACACCATCACCGTGCGGCGTAGCCAGCACCAGGTTCGTTTCCTGCACCCCAAGGGCTGGAGTTATTACGCGACCTTGCGTCGCAAACTGCGTTGGTATGTCTAGATGCTGCGGCACCTGAGCCTCAAGGATTTCGTCATCGTCCCCACGCTGGAGCTCGACTTCGAGCCCGGCTTTGCCGTGCTGACCGGCGAGACGGGCGCGGGCAAGTCCATCCTCATCGACGCGCTGCAACTGGCCCTCGGGGGCCGGGGCGACGCCGGCGTGGTGCGCGAAGGCGCGGCCAAGGCCGAGATCTGCGCGGAGTTCGACACGCCGGCGCATCTGCGCGCCTGGCTGGACGAGGCCGGTTTCGATGCAGACGACGCCCTGTTGTTGCGCCGCGTCATCGACGCCGCCGGCAAGAGCCGCGCCTGGATCAACGGCGGCGCTGCCACGCTGACCCAGCTGCGCGAACTGGCCGACCACCTGCTCGACATCCACGGCCAGCACGCCTGGCAAGGCCTGACCCGCCCCGCCGCCGTGCGCGAGCTGCTGGACGGCTTTGCCGGCCTGGACACCGCGCCGCTGGCCCGCGCCCACGCTGCCTGGAAGCAGGCCGCCGAGGCCCTGCAGAAGGCCCAGGGCCAGCAGGCCGACGCGCTGCGCGAGCGTGAGCGCCTGGCCTGGCAGATCGGCGAGCTCGATGGCCTGGCACCGGCCGAAGGCGAGTGGGAGGAGCTGAACGCCGAGCACGGGCGTCTATCCCACGGCCAGTCCCTCATCGATGCGGCCAAATCGGCCCTGGAGGCGCTGGACGAAGCCGAGCCCAGCGCCCAGTCCCTGGCTGGCGGCGCGCTGGACCAGCTCGAACGCGTGCTCGACCACGACGGCCGCCTGCTGTCCGCCGTGCAGGCCCTGCGCGACGTGCAAGCCCAGTTGCAGGACGCCAGCCACACGTTGTCGGCCTATCTGCACAAGGCAGACCTCGACCCGGCGCGGCTGGCCGAGCTGGATGAACGCGTATCCGCCTGGATGACGCTGGCACGCCGTTACCGCCGCCAGCCCCAGGAACTGCCGGCGCTGCTGGCCCAGTGGCGGGCCGAGCTCGCGACACTCGACGCCGCCAGCGACCCCGCCCAGCTCGAAGCCGCGCTGGCCACCACGCGCAAGGCCTTCGACGCCGAGGCCCAGGCCGCCAGCCGCGCCCGCAGGAAGGCGGCGCCGCAGCTCGCCTCGGCCGTCACGGCCGCGATGCAGCAGCTCGGCATGGCCGGTGGCCAGTTCGACATCGCCCTGAACCCGACCGACGGCCCGCAGAGCTTCGGCGTCGAGTCCGCCGAATTCCTCGTCGCTGGCCATGCCGGCAGCACGCCGCGGCCGCTGGGCAAGGTGGCGTCCGGTGGCGAGCTGTCGCGCATCGCGCTGGCCATCGCCGTAACGGCCAGTCAGGCGGCAACCGGCAATGCGCCCGGCACGTTGATCTTTGACGAGATCGACGTCGGCATCGGCGGCGCTGTCGCCGAGACCGTGGGCCGACTCATGAAGCAGCTCGGGCATTCGTCCGATGGGCGGCGCCAGGTGCTGGCCGTCACCCACCTGCCCCAGGTCGCCGCCTGTGCCGACCGCCACCTCGTCGTTGCCAAGGCCGTGCAAGGCAAGAGCACCGTCAGCTCCGTCAGCCCGGTGGCCGGCGAGGCGCGCGTCGCCGAGATCGCCCGCATGCTGGGCGGCGAGCGCCTGTCGTCCACCAGCCTGGCGCACGCGCAGGAGATGCTGGACGCGTCCACCGCCATGAAACCGCGCAAGGCCAAATCTTGAGTCCCGATACCGAACTGCAGGGTGACGTCGTGCTGCTGACGGGCATGTCCGGCGGCGGCAAGTCCGTGGCCATGCATGCGCTGGAGGACGCCGGTTATTTCTGCGTCGACAACCTACCCGCCGAACTGCTGCTGGACTTCCTGAGGCTGGAGCAGCAGCGCGGTGAGCGCCGCGTCGCCATCGCCGTGGACGTGCGCTCGGCCAGTTCCCTGCCGCTGCTGCTGCCGCTGATCAAGGAGCTGCGCGCCAAGGGCGTTGCGGTGCGGTCCATCTTCCTGGACGCCAACAACGACGCGCTGATGCGTCGCTTCTCCGAGACGCGCCGCCCTCACCCGCTGCGCGAGGATCGCGACACCGGTTTCGGCACGCTGGACGGCGCCGCAGAGGACAGCCACCGCCTGCTGCTGGACGCCATCAAGCTGGAGCGCGAGCTGCTGGGTGGCCTCAAGGCCGAGTCCACCGTCATCGACACCAGCCAGCTGCGCCCAGCCCAGTTGCGCGCCTGGCTGTCCGGCCTCGTCGGCCCCAACGCCGGCGCCAAGCTCACGCTCGTCTTCGAGAGCTTCGCCTTCAAGCACGGCGTGCCCAGCGACGCGGACTTCGTCTTCGACGTTCGCGTGCTGCCCAACCCCTACTACGACCGCGAGCTGCGCCCGCTGACTGGCCGCGACGCGCCGGTGGCCGCCTACCTCGCGGCCCAGCCGGAAGTCGGCTTGATGATGGGCCAGATTGCCGGCTTCCTGTCGCGTTGGCTGCCCAACTTCGCGGCCGACCAGCGCAGTTACCTGACTGTGGCCATCGGCTGCACCGGCGGCCAGCACCGCTCGGTCTATCTCGTCGAGATGCTGGCTCGCCAGTTCGGCCATCACGGCCATGTGCTGAAGCGCCACCGCGAGCTGGACGCAAAGTCGTGAGCCCCTCGCCCAAGCGAAGCCGGCTTGGGAGCCGGCCCGGCGCTCGACCCGCAACGGTCAGAACGGATCCAGCGCGCTCGTGAAGTAGCCTGAGCCGTTCAGCGCACCCCAGGTGTAGCCCTGCCAGCCGGGGTAGGCCTGCGGTTCCCAGTACATGACGCCCAAGCCGTTGGAGCCCAACGCCGAGAGCCGCGTCATCACATCGGCCAGCATGGCCTTGGCCGCGCTGGCCTGCTGCCAGTCCATGCCCGTCTCGGCCACGATCACCGGCTTGCCGTAGCGCGACACCATGTCGGCCATGTTGGTGGACAGCTGGGCATTGAGGCTGCTCCAGTTGCTGGCCGTGGGGTAGTGCGACAGGCCGATCACGTCGTACTTCGCGCCATTGGCCTTCATGCCGTCGAAGAACCAGCGGAACACGGTGTTGTTGTAGCCGTTGGCGAGATGCAGCACGACCTTGGCGCTCGGGAACACGGCCTTGGTGGCGCTATAGCCGTTGTTGATGAGCGAGACGAGGTTGCTGAAGTTGGAGCCCGAGGCCTGGCCCTGGGGCCACAGCATGCCGCTGTTGATCTCGTTGCCCACCTGCACGTAGTCCACGGTCACGCCGTTGGTCTTCAGGTAGCTCAGGATGCCCTGCGTGTGCGCGTACACGTCGGCCTGCAGCTGCGTGAGCGTGTGGCTGGCCCAGGCGGCGGGCTTGGTCTGCTGGCCAGGGTCGGCCCAGGAGTCGCTGTAGTGGAAGGTCAGCATGATCTTCTGGCCCTGGGCCACGGCGCGCTTGGCCTTGTAGAGCGTGTCGGCACCGTTGCACCAGCCGCCGCTCGGGTTCACCCAGACGCGCAGCCGGATGGTGTTCACGCCCAGGTTTTTCAGCAGCACGAAGGGGTCGGTCTTGGCGCCCGACGAGTTGTAGAAGCTGTAGCCGGCCGACTCCTCCTGGCTGACCCAGCTCACGTCCGCTCCTTTGACCAGCGCTGCGGCAGGCCCGGCCGCCAGGGCCGCGGCGGCACCCAAAGCCAGGCCCGCGCACCAGCGGCGCAGGCTCCATGTCGTCCTCAACATCGCCATTTCTTGTCTCCGGTTTTGTTTATGAATGGATGGCGAGGCCAGCTTAGGCGGCGAGGCTGCGCCGCAAATATGCTTTGTTGAACGGCTCCTATCGCACTTTCGGATAGTGGTTTGCCGGATTCAGAACATCAGTTCTAGACATTACGTTCTAGAACGTTTATGCTGAATTCCATGAACACCAAGCCCCCCGCCACCGCGCGGCCCACGGCCGCCGAGCTGGACCTGCTGCAAGTGCTGTGGCGCCTCGGGTCCGCAGACGCCAAGGCCGTGCACGAGGCCCTGCTGCCCGACCGCCCGGAGGCCACCTACGCCACGGTGCTGCGGCAGTTGCAGGTCATGCACGGCAAGGGGCTGCTGACCCGCGACGAAAGCCAGCGCCCGCAGCTCTATGCCCCCGTCCACGCCCAGGACAAGCTGCAGCAATCCCTCATGAAGGACTTCATCAGCAAGGCCTTCGCCGGCTCGGGCAAGGCGCTGGTACTGGCGGCCCTGAAGAACCATGTCAGCGCCAAGGAACGCGCCGAGATCCGCCAGCTGCTGGCCAGGAAGGGAGACGAAGCCTGATGAGCCTCGACCTCGCCATGAATGCCTGGGGCTGGGCCCTCGTGAACTTCGTCTGGCAAGGCACCATCGTTGGCGGCGCCGCCGCGCTGCTGCTCGCGCTGATGCGCGGCGCGTCGGCACGCTGGCGCTATGCCGTCTGCTCGGCCGGCCTGGGGCTGTGCCTGGCCTTGCCGCTGGCCCAATGCCTGGACCTGGCTCCTGCCGACGCCGAATTCATCGGCGAGCTGCCACCGCTGGCCGAGCAGATGCCGGCGCTGGTCATGGCGTGGGCGCTGGGCACGACGCTGATGCTGGCCCGCCTGGCGCTGGGCCTGGCCTGGGTGGGCCGTGCACGGCGGCGCAGCACGCCGGCACCAGCCGAGTGGCAGGCACGCCTGGATGCGCTGGCCCGCCGCCTCGGCCTGAAACGCAGCGTGCCGCTGCGCCTGCTGCCCGAGCTGGCAGGCCCGATCGCGATCGGCATGCTCAGGCCCTGCGTGCTGCTGCCGGCCGCGCTGCTGAGCCGCCTGCCGGTGGATCTGCTCGAAGCCTTGCTCGCCCACGAACTGGCCCATGTGCGGCGCTGGGACTACCTCGCCAACCTGCTGCAGAGCGCCGTCGAGGCCCTGCTCTTCTTTCACCCCGTCGTCTGGTGGCTGTCGGCTCGCATGCGTCATGAACGCGAGCTGGTGGCCGACGAGATCTCGGCCGAACTGCTCGGCGATTCACGCCGCCTGGCCCTGGCCCTGCACGCCCTTTCCGAAATGGATGTTTCCGACATGACCCCCTCTCCCGCAATCGCTGCTCGTGGCGGCGATCTGCTCGCCCGCATCGAGCGTCTGCTCGCCCCCAAGCCTCAAGCCACCGGCTGGAAGTTGGCCCTGCCGGCTCTCCTGATCGCCGCGACCAGCTTCGTCGTGCAAGCCAAAGGCCGCGACCCGGTCGAGGCGCCACCGAGCCCAGCCGCCATCGAGGCCGAGGCCCCGCCAGTTCAGCAGCTGCGGCTGCCCGTCAATGCCAAACATGTGGTCGTCATCGACGACGTGAGCGGCAGGGTGTTGATGTCGCGCGATGCCGATGCCGTCGTGCCCATCGCTTCGCTGACCAAGCTGCTGACGGCCATGGTCGTGCTCGATGCCAAGCTGGACCCGGGTGAGAAGCTGCGCATCACGAGCGACGACGTCGACACCCTCAAGCACAGCCGATCGCGGGTGCGCGTGGGCACGCAGATGAGCCGGCAGTCCGCACTGGAACTGGCGCTGATGGAGTCCGAAAACCGCGCCGCCGCGGCGCTGGCACGCACCTTCCCCGGCGGCGAGGCTGGCTTCGAGAAGGCCATGCAGGCCAAGATCCGCGCCCTCGGCCTGAAACACACCGCCATCACCGACCCGACCGGCCTGTCGCCGGCCAACACCTCGACGGCGACGGAGATGGCGGCCATCACGGCAGCGGCAGCGCGCTACGGCGAGATCGAGCGCATCACCAGCGTCAAGAAGGCCCAGGTGCCGGTCGATGGCCGCCAGCGCGAGGTGCGCAACACCAACCGGCTGGTGGGCGCCAAGGGCTGGAACATCCGCATCTCCAAAACCGGCTACACCGAGGAGGCGGGCCGCTGCCTGGCCATGCGCATCCTGAACGGCAAGCGCCCGGTCACCGTCGTGCTGCTGGACGCCGATGGCTCGGCCAACCGCCTGCGCGACGCGGCGCTGATCCGCAAGTCGCTGGCAAAACAAGCCTCCTGATCGTGCAGCGCCGTCATCTGCTTGCGGCCGGCAGCGCTGCCCTCGCCCTGCCCGCCTTCGGCCTGGACTTCGCGCCGCAGCGCCTGCCGGCCGCGATGCGCGCCAGCGTCGACCGCATCATCGACATCGCCGTCGGCATCCGCCCCTTCCGCACCCAGGGCCCGCGCATCGAGGCCGAGCGGCGCTGGGGCAAGACCCTCGTCCACCACTACGGCCACGGCGGCAGCGGCTGGTCGCTGTCCTGGGGCTCGGCGCAGCAGGCGCTGGCGCTGGTGCAGGCCAGCGGCGCACGGCCGGGCGAACGCATCGCCGTCATCGGCTGCGGTGCCATCGGGCTGACGACGGCGCGCACGGCACAACAAGCTGGCTACAAGGTGCGCCTCTACGCCAAGGACAGGCCACCGCGCGTGCACTCCTCGGCCGCGACGGGGCTGTGGACGCCGGACTCGCGCATCGTCACCGAGGCGCATGCCGACGAGGCCTGGACGGCCGGTTGGGAAGCGATGGCACGAGCCTCGTTCAAGGTACACCAGAGCTATCTCGGCCTGCCCTCCGGCCCGGTCGAATGGCATGACGGCTTCGTCGTGGCCGATGAGGGTTTCGACCAACCTCTTCCGAGCTACGCAGGCCATGTCGAGGAACCCGACTACCCCGACCTCGGCTCGCGCGTCGCCGACCTGCGCCCGCAAGGCAAGGCGCTTGCGGCCGCCGAGCATCCGTTTCGCAAGCCGCACGTGCGCCGCTTCACGCAGCTCGTCTTCAACATCCCGGCCTACCAACGCCTGCTGCTGGACGACTTCGCGCGCGACGGCGGCGAACTGGTGCAGCGCGAGTTCCGCCAGCCGCGCGAGTTCGCACGCCTGCCCGAGCGGTTGATCGTCAACTGCACCGGCGACGGCGCGCGCACGCTGCTCGGCGACACGAGCCTGACGCCGGTACGCGGCCAGACGGCCCGCCTCATCCCGCAGCCCGAGGTGGACTACGCGCTGATCTACCGCGGCCACAACCTCGTGGTGCTGCCGCGCCGCGACGGCCTGCTTGTCGCCGCCATGGGTGAAGGCGATTTCGGCAACGCCGACCTGCAGCCCGACCGCGCGCAGTCCGAGGCCGCCGTGCAGCGGCTGGCGAGCCTCTTCTAGAACGTCTCCCAGTCGCCCTCGGCCGTGCTGGGCGTGGGCGCCGCGGCCATGGGGGCCGGGGCCGGTGTCGGTGTCGGTGTCGGTGCTGCGCTCACCGGCGCGGGCCGCGCCTGAGCAGAGACCTTGGCAGTGGGCTTGGGCGCCGCCGGCCTGGGTGCGGCAGGCCGGCCCGCCATCGCAGGCCGTGGCGCCGGCTTGGGCGTGCTGCGCGCAGCAGCCGGCGCAGCCGCAGAGTCGACACGGAAAGCCGCCACGGCCTCGCTCAGCTTGGTGGTCTGCTGGCGCATGCTCTCGGCGGCGGCAGCCGTCTGCTCCACCAGCGCGGCGTTCTGCTGCGTCGCCTGGTCGAGCTGACTGACGGCGGCGTTGATCTGACCCACGCCCTCGCTCTGCTCGCGGCTGGACACGGTGATCTCGCCGACGAGGTCGGTCACCTTGCGCACCTCGTTGACCATCTGGCCGATGGTCTCGCGCGCCGACAGCACCTGGGCGCTGCCACTCTCGACCTTGCTGACGCTGTCGCCGATGAGGCTCTTGATCTCCTTGGCCGCCTCGGCGCTGCGCTGGGCCAACAGGCGCACCTCGCCGGCCACGACGGCGAAGCCGCGGCCCTGCTCACCCGCACGCGCCGCCTCGACTGCCGCGTTCAGCGCGAGGATGTTGGTCTGGAAGGCGATGCCGTCGATGGTGCCAATGATGTCGGAGATCTTGCGGCTGGAGGTCGAGATGGCGTCCATCGTCGTGACGACCTCGCCGACGGCGACGCCGCCGGCCCCGGCCACTTCGGACGCATGGTTCGCAAGCTGGTCGGCCTGGCGGGCGTTGTCGGCATTGGCCTTGATCTGCGCGGCCATCTGCTCAACCGAGGCCGCCGTTTCTTCAAGGCTGGACGCCTGGCTCTCGGTGCGCGCTGACAGGTCGGCATTGCCCTGGGCGATCTCGGAGGCCGCGACATTGAGCTGGTCGCAGCCCTGGCGCACACCGGACACCATGCGTGCAAGGTTCTGCGTCATCTCGTCCAGCATCGTCAGCAGCTGGCCGAGTTCGTCGCGCGAGCTGCTGTGCAGGCGCTGCGTCAGGTCGCCGCTGGCCACGGCCTTGACCGCGTCGGAGGCAAGCTGCACGGGGCGGGTGATGGAACGCGTGATCCACAGAGCCGCCAGCACGCCGATGACCAGGGCCACGGCCGAGGCGAGAGCGAAGATCCACAGCACACGGCGGTAGGCGGCGGCGGCCGACTCCGTGGTCGCGGCGGCCAGCTGTTCGTTGTAGACCCACCATTCGTTGACCGCCTCGCGCACCGGGGTGAAGGCGGCGCGCGCGGCGCCGAAGGTCAGGTCCTTGGCTGCCGTGCCCTGGGTCGGGTCGGACGCGCTCTCGTCGGAGGCCTTCAGCACCTTGTCCTGCACCGCGAGATAGGCAGCCAGGCCGTCGCCGACTTTCTTCAGCAGCGCACGGTCCTTGTCGTCCGCCACCAGCGGCTCGTAGTCCTTGAGGCGCTTCTGCAGGTCATCCCGGGCCTTGGCGATGCGACCACCGAGCGACTTCTTCTCCTTGTCGTCGTCGGTCAGGATGTGTTGCTGCTCCAGCCGCCGGGCGTCCGAGATGGCACCGTCGATCTGGTGGATGTTGCGCAGCGACGGCAGGATGTTGGTGGGGTAGTACTCGGCGTAGTAGTTGATCGACTTCGCGAGCAGCGTTCCAACGCCGGCCATCCCGAGCATCAGCGCCAGCAGGATGGCAAACGCAAGGCCAAGGCGCGCTCCAACGCGCAGGTTCTTCAAGGCGTCCAAGGCTGTCCCCTTTAGTCGTTGTGCTGGGGACTTTGCCCTTTACTCCTCGGGCAGGCAATGCGATCAGGCGTGAAGACTGCGCAGTGTCAGCTTTCCGCTGCGTCCGCGTCGCCCAGCAGCATCGCCAGCAGCACCGCCGTGCCGATGGGCATGAAGAGGACGATGGCAACGAACCAGGGCCAAAAAGCTCGGCCCGTACGTCGCACCAGTTGCATCATGAACACGCAATGCATGGTGCCGGACACGGCCAGGCCCAGCGCCGTGAGCGTCAGCATGGACGCCGGCGGCTCGCCGTCCTGCGTGCTGCTGATGAGCTGCCAAAGGCACAGGCCGGCGACCAGCAGGGTGATCACCGCGTACTCGATGCCGCTTTTGACGTGGGCGTTCATGTCAGCACCGCCCGGCCGCCCGAAGGCGCTGACACACCCCCTGGGGGGGCAGTGAACGTAGTGAGCGTGGGGGCAGCATCATTCAGCTTTCCTGGATCATCTTTTTGAGCGGCGCGGGAAGCGCGTAATCCACAAGTCTCTCCCGCGCCACCCAGGTGCCGCAAGGCGTCACACCCTCAACCGCCTCGGCTCGCAGCGTATGCAGCACCCAGTCGAAGTGCGTCAGCGCGTGCTGCAGCCGCGGCAGCGTCTCCAGTTCGCCGCCGGGCAGGGCAGCGCGGGCACTGGCTTCGTCGTCGAACATCGGCAGTGTCCACAACCCGGCCCATACGCCGGTGGCCGGGCGCTGTTGCAGCAAGACCTGGCCCCCTGCCTTTTCCACCCACAGCCACCAGTTCTCGCGCCGGCCACGCTTGAGTTTCTTCGTCTTGATGGGGTAGCGCGTCGGGTCGCCTTGCTGCTGGCCGCGGCACATCGGTTGTACGGGGCAGATCAGGCAGTCGGGCGAGCGCGTCGAGCAAACGGTCGCGCCCAGGTCCATCAGGCCCTGCGTGTAGCGGTCGACATCCTGCTGCGGCAGCAGCTCGGTCGCACGATCCCAGAGCTTTTTCTCGGCGGCGCTGCTGGCCAGATCGCCGTCGAAGGCGAGCACGCGGCCGAGCACGCGCTTCACGTTGCCATCGAGGATGGCCACGCGCTCGCCGAAGCAGAAGGCCGCGATTGCCGCCGCAGTGGAGCGGCCGATGCCGGGCAGCGTCTGCAGACCGGCCGCCGTGGGCGGGAACTCGCCGCCATGCAGTTCGGCCACGGCCTTGGCGCAGGCGTAAAGATTGCGCGCACGGCTGTAGTAGCCCAGGCCGGCCCACTGGGCCAGCACTTCGTCCAGCGACGCCGCCGCCAGGTCGGTGACCTTGGGCCAGCGCGCCAGGAAGCGCTCGTAATAACCCAGCACCGTCGCAACCTGGGTCTGCTGCAGCATGACTTCCGACAGCCAGACGCGGTAGGGATCACGCGTGTTCTGCCAGGGCAGCGTATTGCGGCCGTGGCGACGCTGCCAGGCGACGACGGTCTTGCCGAAATCGGTGAAATCGGCAGTCAACGTTTCTGGCATTGGGGACAAAAGAAGGTGGAGCGCTGGCCCTGCACGATGCGCTTGATGACCGTGCCGCAGCGCCGGCAAGGCTGGCCCTCGCGGCCATAGACCTGGGCCTGCATCTGGAAGCTGCCAGCCACGCCGTGGGCGTCGCGGAAGTCGCGCAGTGTCGTGCCACCAGCTTCCAGCGCCTGGCCAAGCACCGTGCGCACGGCGAGCGCGAGTTTGTCGGCACGCGGGCGGCTGAGCTTGCCGGCGGGCAGGCGCGGGTCGATGCCGGCCATGAAGAGGGCTTCGCAGGCGTAGATGTTGCCTGCGCCGACGACGATGTCGCCCGCCAGCAGGGCCTGCTTGATCGCGACACGCCGGCCGCTCAGCGCGGCATGCAGATGCAGCCCGTCGAAGCGCTCGTCGAAGGGCTCCAGCCCCAGGCCGCCGAGCAGCGTCGCCACCGGCTCGGCCTCCAGCGCCGCGCCCCAGACGACGGCGCCGAAGCGGCGCGGGTCGGTCAGGCGCAGCAGGCCGCGGTCGGTATGCAGGTCGAAATGGTCGTGCACGCCCGCCGCCGGCGTCGTGTCCAGGAAGGCCAGCGACCCCGACATGCCCAGGTGCATCAGCAGCCCGCCGGCACTACCGAGCGGAAGCCACAAATATTTACCCCTTCTTTGCACGTCGCCGACGCGGCTGCCGAGCAGGGTTTCGGGGTCTACGCCGAGCGGCCAGCGCAGGGGTTTCCCCAGGCGCAGACCGGTCACCCGGGCTCCGTGGATGGCGCCGGCAAAGCTGCGGCGCGTGACTTCTACTTCGGGTAACTCGGGCATGGAGCGGAAATCATAATCAGCGGAAATGCTGAACAGGTACTGAACGAGCGCGCGCGCCTGGGTGTGGGATGCAGCGCAAGGCGCAAAGCGCAGCCATAGCTGAGGCTATGGTGAGCATTTGCAACGCGGCGATGCGCCCACAGCCAGGATGCGCGTGCCGTGAAGAACCTGTTCAGCGTTTCCATCGTCCCTGGAGTTCGAATGCCCCTGCCCCTTCGTCGCGTGATCGCCGCCGCCGCCCTGCTGATGGCTGCCCTGCAAGCTCACGCCCAAGATGACGCGATCACGACCGCGCCCGCGGAGGCTCCGACGAACTCGGCGATGGATGCGCCGCTGTTCTACCAATTGCTGATCGGCGAGATCGAACTGCAGAACGGCCAGGCCGGCGTCGCCTTCCAGGTGCTGCTGGACGCCGCGCGGCGCACGTCCGACGAGGAGCTGTTCAAGCGCGTCGTCAACATCGCCATCCAGGCCCGCGCCGGCGACCAGGCGCTGCTGGCCGCGCGCGCCTGGGCCGAAACCGTGCCCACGTCGACCGACGCGCTGCAGAGCGTCGTGCAACTGCTGTCCCTGATGAACAAGCCGGCCGAGGTGGCGCAGCCGCTGTTGGCCCTGCTGCGCATCGCACCCGCACCGCAGCGCCCCGGCTACATCCTCGCGCTGCCGCGCCTGTTCCAGCGCTCGCCCGATCCGAAGTCCGTGCTCGCCGGGCTTGGCCCGGTGTTGCGGGCCCAGACCGGCCCGCTCAAGCCCGCCGCCCTGTACACCGAGGCGCGCCTGTCCATCAACGCCGGCGAGAACGCGCGCGCGCTGGCGCTGACCCGCGAACTCAACCAGGCGGTGCCCGATGGCGACGACGCGATGCAGCTCGCTGTCGACCTCATGCCCGCCGAGCCACAGGCCGAGAGCCTCATCAGCACGCGCCTGCAGCAAAAGCCCGACCAGCACGCACTGCGCCAGGCCTATGGCCGGGCGCTGATCCAGGCGCAGCGCCCGGCCGAGGCCGCGCGCGAGTTCCGCCTGCTGACCGAAACCACGCCCGACAACCCCGCGCCCTGGCTGGCCCTGGGCGCCATCGAACTGGAACTCAAGCACCCGGCCGCCGCCGAAACCGCCCTGCGCGAAGGCCTGAAGCGCCTGGACACGCCGGCCGCCGGCACCGATGCCGAGATCAAGGCCCGTGCCGACGGCCGCCAGCAGGCCTGGCTGATGCTGTCCCAGGCAGCCGAGCAGCGCGGTGATTTCAAGGCTGCCGAGGCGGCGCTGCAGAAGGTCGACAGCAGCGGCCTGGACGTGCGCTACCGCCGCGCCAGCCTGCTGGCCCGCCAGGGCAAGCTGGCCGAGGCCCGCAAGCTGCTGCAGCCGGCCGCCGATGCCGGCGACACCGAAACCCGCGCCGCGCTGCTGGCCGAGGCCCAGCTGATGCGCGACCAGCGCGACTACGCCGCCTCGCTCAACGTGCTCAAGGCCGCGACGGCACGCTTCAGCGGCGACGCCGACCTGATTTACGAGCAGGCCATGATGACCGAGAAGGTCGGCAAGTTCGACGAGATGGAGGCGCTGCTACGCAAGGTCATCGAGATCAAGCCCGACTACCACCACGCCTACAACGCGCTGGGCTATTCGCTGGCCGAGCGCAATCTGCGCCTACCCGAGGCCAAGCAGCTCATCGAACAGGCGCTCAAGCTCGCGCCGGGCGAGCCCTTCATCGTCGACAGCCTGGGCTGGGTCGAGTTCCGCCTGGGCAACCTGACCGAAGCCGCCAAGCTGCTGCGCCAGGCCCACACCGGCCGGCCTGACGCCGAGATTGCCGCCCACCTCGGCGAGGTGCTGTGGGCCAGCGGCGCCCAGGACGAGGCTCGCCGCGTGCTCGCCGACGCCGCCCAGCGTGACCCGAGCAATGAAGCATTGCGCGAGACGCTGGACCGGTTGAAGGTCAAACCTTGAAGCTCGCCGCGTTTTTCCTCGCGCTGGCGCTGGCTGGCTGCGCGCAACTGCCGCAGACACCGCCAGCCACGAACGAATCCCGCCTCAGCGGCCGCATCAGCGTGACCGTGGCCGGCGATGTGCACAGCCGCGGCACCGGCGGCGCGGCCAGCTTCGAGCTCTTCGGCGGCCCGACAGCTGGCCGGCTGGAGTTGACATCGCCGCTGGGCTCGCTGGTGGCCCGCGCCAGTTGGCAACCGGGCCTCGTCACGCTGCAGACGCCCAACGACGAGCGCCGTTTCGACGACCTCGACGCACTGACCCGTGAGCTGCTCGGCGAGACCGTGCCCGTGGCGGCGCTGTTCGACTGGCTGCAGGCCCGCCCGTGGCCGGCCGCTGCACACAGCAAGACGGCCAACGGCTTCGAGCAACTGGGCTGGCGCATCGAGCCCAAGCTGCCCGCCCTCGTCGCGACACGGCTGGCCGACCCCGTCGTCACGCTGCGCGCCCGCCTGGACGGAGGCGATGAAAGCTCTCCATGACCTGGCCGCGCCGGCCAAGCTGAACCTGTTCCTGCACGTCGTCGGCAAGCGCGCGGACGGCTATCACCTGCTGCAATCGGTCTTCGTGCTGATCGACTGGGCGGACACGCTGCATGTCGAAGCGCGCGCCGATGGCATGCTGGCCCGGCACGACGTGCTCGGCGGCGACCTTCCCGCTGACGACCTCTGCCTGCGCGCCGCGCGGCTGCTGCAGCTTGAGACCGGCTGCGCGCTGGGTGCCGACATCCATCTCGAAAAACGCCTGCCCGCCGGTGCGGGCATGGGTGGCGGGTCGTCCGACGCCGCGACGACGCTGCTTGCGCTGAACCGGCTCTGGGGCCTGCGCCTGCCGCTGGACAAGCTTATGGCCCTGGGCCTGAAGCTCGGCGCTGACGTGCCCTTCTTCCTGGGCGGCGGGCCGGCCTTCGTCGAAGGCATCGGCGAGATCCTGCACCCGCTGGCCCTGCCCGAGCAGCGCTTCGCCGTGCTCAAGGGGCCGGCAGGACTGGCCACCAAGGACATCTTTTCGAGCCCACTCTTGGCAAGGAGCGAAAACCTGGCTATAGTCGCGGGCTTTCCCGCCCTGGCTGGAACTGCAGAAAACCTGGTGAACGGTTTCGGTCGCAACGACCTTCAACGTGCCGCCGAAGGAATCAGCAGTGAAGTGCAAGACGCGGTAGCGTGCATGTCGAAGCAGTTCGACAACGCCCGGATGACGGGCTCAGGCGCTGCGGTGTTCTCCGTACTGGCTGGGGATGGAAAAGATGGCAAGGACGACCAGTCCCTGGCGACATTGCTGCAGGCCAGGCCTGCAGAGTGGACCGGTCGAATCTGCCGCAGTTTGGCTCAACACCCGCTCGCGGGCTGGGCTGACTGAAAGGTTATAGGGTGCAGCAGCTCTGCTGTGTCCTGTGTAGGGGAGTCGCCAAGTTGGTCAAGGCATCGGATTTTGATTCCGACATGCGAGGGTTCGAGTCCTTCCTCCCCTGCCAGATTTTTGTTTTTCGCTGAACCGGCTTGCGCTTCAGCGAGCCACTGACACCAGAGGCTCCCAGTGCTGCTCAACACGGTTCTCTTCACCGGCAACGCGAATCCGGTCCTCTCCCAGGAAATCGCCACCCATCTCGGACTCGAGCTGGGCAAGGCCGTGGTCGGCCGCTTCTCCGACGGTGAAGTCACCGTCGAGATCCAGCAGAACGTCCGCGCTCGTGACGTCTTCGTCGTGCAGCCCACCTGCGCGCCGACGAACGAGAACCTGATGGAACTGCTGATCATGGTGGACGCGCTCAAGCGCGCCAGCGCTCGCCGCATCACCGCCGTGATCCCCTACTACGGCTACGCCCGCCAGGACCGCCGCCCGCGCAGCACGCGCGTGCCGATCTCGGCCAAGGTGGTTGCCAACCTGCTGGAAACCGTCGGCGTCGAGCGCGTGCTGACGATGGACCTGCACGCCGACCAGATCCAGGGCTTCTTCGACATCCCGGTCGACAACATCTACGCGTCGCCGGTGCTGCTGTCGGACCTGAAGAGCCGCAATTACGCGGATCTGGTGGTCGTCAGCCCCGACGTGGGCGGCGTGGTGCGCGCACGCGCCCTGGCCAAGCAGCTCGGCTGCGACCTGGCCATCATCGACAAGCGCCGCCCGGCTGCCAACGTGTCTGAAGTGATGCACGTCATCGGCGAGATCGACGGCCGCAACTGCGTGATCATGGACGACATGATCGACACCGCAGGCACCCTCGTGAAAGCGGCCGAGGTGCTGAAGGCACGCGGCGCCAAGAGCGTGTTCGCCTATTGCACCCACCCCATCCTGTCGGGCCCGGCCATCGAGCGCATCGCCGGCTCGCAACTGGATGAAGTCGTCATCACCAACACCATTCCGCTGACCGACGCGGCCAAGGCCTGCAAGAAGATCCGCCAGCTGTCGGTGGCCTTCCTGTTTGCCGAGACCATCCGCCGCATCTCTGATGGCGAGTCGGTCACCTCCCTCTTCTCGGACCAGAACAACAACTTCTGATCCTTGAAACCGCCGCGGCCTCGGAAGGGGCCGCATTTTCAACGGCGCCTGGTCGCGGGGGCCGTTTCTCTTTTTGGAGAAAACCATGAAGTTCGTCGCTTTTGAGCGCAAATTGCAGGGGACCGGAGCGAGCCGCCGCCTGCGAGTCGCCGGCAAAGTGCCCGGTATCGTTTTTGGCGCTGGTGAGCCCGTCATGATCGAACTCGATCACAACGCGCTGTTCCACGCCCTCAAGAAGGAAGCCTTCCACAGCTCGCTGCTGGACATGGAACTGGCTGGCGCCACCACGCAAGTGCTGCTGCGCGATTTCCAGATGCACCCGTACAAGCCGCAAGTCCTGCACTGCGACTTCCAACGCGTGGACGCCACGACCAAGATCACGAAGAAGGTGCCCCTGCACTTCATCGGTGAAGACACGTCGCCGGCCGTCAAGACCGATCACTGCACGGTCAACCACGTCGTCACCGAGCTGCTGATCACCTGCCTGGCCAAGCAACTGCCCGAGTTCATCGAGGTGGATCTGTCGGGCCTGACCCAGGGTCACTCGCTGCACGTCAACGACATCAAGCTGCCGGAAGGCATCAAGGTCGTGACGCACGGCAAGCCGAACCCCGTCATCGCGACGCCGATCGCACCGGCCGCTGAAGAAGTCATCGTCGTCGCTGCCGCTCCGGTGGACGACGGCAAGAAGAAGAAGAAGAAGTAATTTCTTCCCGGCTTCAAGCCAAAGACGCAGGGCTCCGCAAGGAGCCCTTTTTCATTGCTGCGTCGTCGCCGGCGGCAGCCGACCGCCCAGGTTCTTCAACAGCAGATTGGCCGCCACGAGCTGGCGGTTGCGCGAGCTGAGCAGGCTGCCCTCGGCCGAAAGCGCCGTCGTCTGCGCCGCGCTGACGTTCAGAAAGCTCACCGTGCCGGCGCGGTATTGGGCCAGCACGATCTCGAGATTGCGCTCCGCCGCTTCGAGGGCGTCGCGCTGCAGCGCCAGCGCGGCGCCGGATTCGGCGAAATCGACGAGGTTGTCCTCGACCTCCTGGAACACCGTCAGCACGGCCTGGCGGTAGTTGGCCGTCGCGGCATCGGCCGATGCGCGGGCCTGCGCGCTCGCGAGGCGGCGCTGGCCGCCGTCGAAGATGGGTGCGGCCACTGCCGCGCCCAGCGACCAAACCAGATTCGGCGCCGAGATCAGGTTGGACCAGGACGAGCCGCGATAGCCCGCGCTGGCAGACAGGTCGACCGATGGAAAGAAGGCCGCGTCAGCAATGCCGATCTGCGCATAGGCCGCCGTCTGGCGGGCGCGCGCGGCGGCGATGTCAGGGCGCTGGGCCAGCAGCGTCGACGGCACCAGGTCGGGCACGGGCGGCAGCTCGGGCAGGCGAGCGCTGGGAAGCAGCTGGAACTGCCCCGGCAGCTTGCCGAGTTGGGTGGCGATGGAATGCTCCAGTTGGGCGCGCTGGGAGCGCATCTCGCTGAGCTGCGACTGCACGCTGCGCAGCTGCGTGCGCGCCTGCAATACGTCGGTCTGCGCGACCACGCCGCTGGCGTAGCGCACCTGCGTCAGCTCCAGCGCACGCTGGTTGGCGGCCGCCGTGCGCTCCAGCAGCGCCTGCTGGGCCTCGGCGGTGCGCAGCGCGAAATAGCTCTGCGTCAGCGTCGCCTGGGCCGACAGGCGCAGCGCGGCCAGGTCGGCCTGGCTGGCCTGGTAGTTCGCGCCGGCCGCCTTGACGCCTTCGGCCAGCCGCCCCCACAGGTCGATCTCCCACGCGGCGTTGGCCGTCAGCGAGTTGTTGGTGGACACGGTGCGCTGGCCGTTGCTGTTCTCCGCCGTGGCGGAGCGCGTCGTGCCGCCACCGATGGACAGCGTCGGGAAGATGGCCGAGCCGCTGGCCTTCAGCACCGCGCGGGCAGACGCGACCTGGGCCAGCGCCGCAGCGAGGTTTTGGTTGCCGACGACGAGATCGGCCTGCAGACTGTCCAGCACCGGGTCCTTGAACATCGTCCACCAGGCCTCGGGCACAGCCACGTCGGGCGCGACGCGCTGCCATTCGGCGGAGCCGGTGAAGCTCGCGGGCGGCGGGCCTTCAGTGGGCGGGCGCTGCGAGGTCACGGCGCAGCCGGCGAGCAGCAGGGCCAGGGTCAGAGGTGTGAAAGCAGTCTTCAGCATGGCTTCAGGTCGCGGTCTGGATGACGGCTGCACCGGACGGCGCGGGCGCGCGCTTCTTGCGGCTGAGCCGGTCCATGCAGCAGAACACGACGGGCGTGGTGTAGAGGGTGAGCAGTTGGCTCAGCAGCAGGCCGCCGACGATGGAGATGCCCAGCGGCACGCGCAGTTCCGCGCCTTCGCCTTGGCCCACGGCCAGCGGCACGGCGCCGAAGACGGCGGCCACGGTCGTCATCAGGATGGGCCGCAACCGCAGCAGGGCTGCGCGGTAGATGGCGGCGCCAGCGGTCATGCGACGGCCGCGCTCGGCAGCCGCGCGCTGCGCCGAGATGGCGAAGTCCAGCATCATGATGGCGTTCTTCTTGACGATGCCGATCAGCAGGATGACGCCGATCAGCGCAATGATGGTGAAGTCGGTCTTGAAGGCCATCAGCGCCAGCAGCGCGCCGACACCGGCCGAGGGCAGCGTCGACAGGATGGTGATCGGGTGGATGAGGCTCTCGTAGAGGATGCCCAGCACCAGGTAGATGGTCACGATGGCCGCAAGAATCAGCAGTGGCTGCGACTTCAGCGACGCCTGGAAAGCCTGGGCTGTGCCCTGGAAGCTGCCACGCACCGACACCGGCGCACCGCTGCCCGCCACGGCGTCGTTGACGGCGTCGACCGCGTCCGACAGCGACACGCCGGGCGCGAGGTTGAAGCTGATGGTGCTGGCCGGCGTGCCGCTCTGGTGACTGACGGACAGCGGCGTGGCCGTCGTCTCCACGCGCGCCACCGCCGACAGCGGCACCTGCAGCCCGGCGCTGCTGGTCAGCATCAACCGGTCCAGCGTCTGCGGGCTCTGCAGCCAGGTGGGAGCCAGTTCCATGACGACGCGGTACTGGTTAAGCGGGTTGTAGATGACACCCACCTGGCGCTGGCCGAAGGCGTCGTTGAGCGTGCTGTCCACCGCGCTCATCGTCAGGCCCAGGCGGGCCAGTGCATCGCGGTCCACGACGAGCGAGGTCTGCACGCCCTTGTCCTGCTGGTCGGTGTTGACGTCGGTGACCTCGGGCACCTCGGTCAGCGCGCGGCGGATGCGCGGCTCCCAGGTGCGCAGGTCATTCAGGTCGTCGGCCTGCAGCGTGTACTGCCAGGACGCGTTGGACTGCCGGCCACCGATGCGGATGTCCTGCACGGGCGCGAGGAACATGTTGGCGCCGGGCACCTTGGCGAGCTTGCCGCGCAGCCGGTTGATGACGTCGTCGACGCTCTCCTTGCGCTCGCTGCGGGGCTTCAGGCTGATGAACATGTTGGCGCTGTTGCGCTGGCCGCCGCCGGTGAAACCGGTCACGTTGGACACGGCCGGGTCGGCGCGCACGATGTCGTGGAAGGTGCGCAGCTTGAGCTGCATGGACTGGAAGGAGCTGGCCTGGTCGGCCTGCACGCCGCCGATCATCAAACCCGTGTCCTGCTGCGGGAAGAAGCCCTTGGGGATGGTCATGTACAGGTGCACGTTCAGCGCGACGACACCGGCCAGGGCCAGCAGCGCGAGCGGCTGGTGGCGCAGCGTCCAGCGCAGCGAACGGCGATAGCCGCGCAGCAGCGCACGCTGCAGACGCAACAGCACACGGCCGAAACGCCCGGGCTTGCGCGCGGCCTCGTGCGGCTTGAGCAGCGTGGCGGCCATCATCGGCGTCGTCGTCAGCGACACCACCATGGACACCAGGATGGCCACCGACAGCACGACGGCGAACTCGCGGAACAGTCGCCCGACGATGCCACCCATGGCCAGGATGGGGATGAAGACGGCGATCAAACTCAGCGAGATGGACACGACGGTGAAGCCGATCTCCTTGGCTCCCTTCAGCGCCGCCTCGCGGGGCGGTACACCGCGCTCGATGTGGCGCGAGATGTTCTCCAGCACGACGATGGCGTCATCGACGACGAAGCCCGTGGCCACCGTCATCGCCATCAGCGACAGGTTGTCGATGCTGTAGCCCAGCAGGTACATGACGCCGAAGGTGCCGGCCAGCGACACCGGCACGGCCACGGCCGGCAGCAGCGCCGCACGGAAGCGCCGCAGGAAGATGAAGACAACGGCGATGACCAGGCCGAAGGCGATGAACAGCGTGCGCTGCACCTCCACGATGCTGCCGCGGATGGTGGCCGTGCGGTCCATGACGACGTCGACATTGATGGCAGGCGAGATGGACGCGCGCAACTGCGGCAGCAACGCGCGCACGGTGTCCACGGTCTGGATGATGTTGGCCGACGGCGCTTTGTTCAGGATCAACAGCACGGCCGAGCGGCCATTGGCCAGGCCGTCGTTTCGCAAATCCTGAACGCTGTCCTGGATGTCGGCCACATCGCCCAGGCGCACCGCGGCACCGTTGCGGTAGCTCAGCACCAGCGGCATGTAGTCGCTGGCGAGCCGGGCCTGGTCGTTGGCACCGATCTGCCACGCGCGGTCCCCGCTTTCAAGCACGCCCTTGGGCCGGTTCGCGTTGGTCGCGACAACGGCTGCCCTGACCTGCTCCAGGCCGAGCCCTTGAGCCGACAGCTTGTTCGGGTCCAGCTCGATGCGCACCGCCGGCAACGCGCCGCCGCCCACCGACACCTGGCCCACACCGTCCACCTGCGACAACCGCTGCGCGAGCACCGTGGACGCCGCGTCGTACATCTGGCCGCGCGTCAGCGTGTCCGACGTCAGCGACACGATCATGATGGGCGCGTCGGCCGGGTTGACCTTGCGGTAGGTCGGGTTGCTCGGCATGCCGGTGGGCAACAGCGCGCGCGACGCGTTGATACCGGCCTGCACCTCGCGCGCGGCGCTGTCGATGCTGCGGCTCATGTCGAACTGCAGCGTGATGCGCGCGCTGCCCAGCGACGACGACGACGTGATCTCGGTGACGCCGGCGATGCTGCCCAGCGTGCGCTCCAGCGGCGTGGCGACGGTGGCCGCCATCGTGTCGGGGCTGGCACCGGGCAGCGACGCACTGACCGAGATGGTCGGGAACTCGACCTGCGGCAGCGGCGCGATGGGCAGCAGCAGGTAGGCGATGGCGCCGGCCAGCGCAACGCCGATGGTGATCAGCGCCGTGCCGACCGGCCGTTCGATGAAGACGCGCGACAGGTTCACGCCGCGGCCCTCGCCGAGGTGCCGTTCTTGTCACGGCCGCGCTTGAGCCGGGCGGCCAACGCACTGAAGCCCAGATAGATGACCGGCGTCGTGAACAGCGTCAGCAGCTGGCTGACGATCAGGCCACCCACCATGACGACGCCCAACGGGTGGCGCAGCTCACTGCCCACGCCCGTGCCCAGCATCAGCGGCAGCGCGCCCAGCAGGGCCGCCATCGTCGTCATCAGGATGGGCCGGAAGCGCAGCAGGCAGGCCTGGTGGATGGCCTCGCGGGCGCTCAGTCCCATGTCGCGCTCGGCTTCGAGTGCGAAGTCGATCATCATGATCGCGTTCTTCTTGACGATGCCGATCAGCAGCACGATGCCGATGATCGCGATGATGTCCAGGTCCAGCCTGAAGGCCAGCAGCGCCAGCAACGCGCCCAGGCCCGCGGACGGCAGCGTGGACAGGATGGTCAGCGGGTGGATGGTGCTCTCGTAGAGCACGCCCAGCACGATGTACATCGTCACG
The DNA here is from genome assembly GCF_059421665.1 of Roseateles sp. GW821-FHT02E12. Classification (NCBI taxonomy): domain Bacteria; kingdom Pseudomonadati; phylum Pseudomonadota; class Betaproteobacteria; order Burkholderiales; family Sphaerotilaceae; genus Roseateles; species Roseateles sp. GW821-FHT02E12. The sequence continues at coordinate 399,992 of NZ_JBWKVK010000005.1, read as the reverse complement.
ATGGCCGCGAGGATGAGCAACAGCGTGCTGCTCAAGGATGCCTGGAAGGCCAGCGCTGCACCCTCGAAGCGTGTCTCGACACTGAGCGGCAGCTGCAGCGCGTCGACCTCGGCCTTGATGGCCTTGACCGCCTCACCCAACGACGCACCGGGCGCCAGGTTGAAGGAGACGGTGGACGACGGGAACTGCGCCACGTGGTTGACGGCCAGCGGCGCCAGCTTCTCGCTGAAGCGCGCCACCGAGCTCAGCGGCACCTGCGTGCCACCCGCGCCCGGCACGTACAGGCGCCGCAGGCCGTCCAGGCCCTGGCGGAACTCGGGCGCCACTTCAAGCACGACGCGGTACTGGTTGCTCTGCGTGAAGATGGTCGAGATCAGCCGCTGGCCGAAGGCGCTGTACAGCGCACTGTCGATCGCAGCCACGCTGACGCCCAGCCGCCCGGCCGCATCGCGGTCGATGTCGACATAGGCCTGCAAGCCCTGCTCCTGCTGGTCGCTGGCGACGTCTGCAATGGACTTGATGCCCCGCAGCCGCTCCAGCACGGCGGTCGTCGAGCGGCTCAGCTCGGCGGAGTCCGGCGAACTCAGCGTGAACTGGTACTGCGTCTTGGCGATGCGGTCCTCGATGGTCAGGTCCTGCACGGGCTGCAGATACAGCGCAATGCCCGGTTCGCTCGCCGCCGCATCGGCAATGCGCCGCGACACCTCGGCGGCGCTGGCGCCGCGCTCCTCCTTGGGCTTGAGCGTGATCTGCAGCCGGCCCTGGTTCAGCGTCGTGTTGCCGCCATCCACGCCGATGAAGGACGAGACACTATCCACCGCGGGATCTTTCAGCACCCGCTCTGCCAGGCGCTGCTGGTGCTCGGCCATGGCGCCGAAGGAGGTGGACTGCGCCGCCTCGGTGATGCCCTGGATCTGGCCCGTGTCCTGCACCGGGAAGAAGCCCTTGGGCACCAGCAGGTAGAGCACACCCGTCAGCACCAGCGTGGCGACGAAGACGACGAGCGTCGCGGCCGAGCGGTCCAGCACCCAGTTCAGCATGCGGCCGTAGCCGGCAATGATGTCGTCGAAGGCCTTGCCCACGGCGCGCCACAGCCGGCCATGGTCTTCGTCATGCTCGTGCTTCAGCAGCCGCGCACACATCATGGGCGTCAGCGTCAGCGAGACAAACGCCGAGATCAGGATGGACACGGCCAACGTGATTGCGAATTCATGGAACAGCCGGCCGACGACGTCGCCCATGAAGAGCAGCGGGATCAGCACCGCGATCAGCGACACCGTCAGCGAGATGATCGTGAAGCCGATCTGCTTGGAGCCCGTCAGCGAGGCGTCGAAGGCGCTGACCGACTCACCGCCCTCTTCCATGTGCCGGGCGATGTTCTCGATCATGACGATGGCGTCGTCGACGACGAAACCGGTCGAGATCACCAACGCCATCAACGTCAGGTTGTTGATCGAGAAGCCCGCCATGTACATGACGCCAAAGGTGCCGACCAGCGACACCGGCACCGCGACGGCCGGGATGATGGTGGCCGGCACGCTGCGCAGGAAGACGAAGATGACCCCGATGACGAGGACGATGGCGAACAGCAGCTCATGCTGCACGTCGGTCACCGACGCGCGGATGGTGGTCGTGCGGTCGCTCAGCAGCTGCACGTCCAGCGAGGCCGGCAGGCTGGCCTGCAGCTGCGGCAGCACGGCGCGCACGCGGTCCACGGTGTCGATGACGTTGGCACCGGGCTGGCGCTGCACGTTCAGGATGACGGCCGAGACCGAGGACTTGCTCGCCTGGCCGGCCCAGGCCGCCAGCCGCAGGTTCTCGGCGTCGTCGACGAGCTGGGCCACGTCCTTGAGCCGAACCGGGTTGCCGTTCTTGTAGGCGATGACGAGGTTGGCGTATTCGCTCGCGTTGCGCAGCTGATCGTTGGCGTCCAGCGTGGACGCACGCAGCGGGCCATCGAAGCTGCCCTTGGACTGGTTGACGTTGGCAGCGGAAATCGCCGTGCGCACGTCGTCGATGGACAGGCCCAGCGACGCCAGCGAGCCCGGGTTGGCCTGGATGCGCACGGCAGGCCGCCGCCCGCCCGCGATGCCCACGAGGCCCACGCCCGGCACCTGCGAGATCTTCTGCGCGAGCCGGCTCTCCACCAGGTCGTGCACGCGCGTGATGGGCAGCGTGGTGGACGACACCGCGATGGTCAGCACCGGCGCGTCGGCCGGGTTGACCTTGCTGTAGACCGGCGGCATCGGCAGGTCGCTGGGCAGCAGGTTGCTGCCGGCATTGATGGCCGCCTGCACTTCCTGCTCGGCCACGTCCAGCGCCAGGCTGAGCTCGAAGCGCAGCGTGATGACGGAGGCCCCGCCCGAGCTGGTGGACGACATCTGCGCCAGGCCCGGCATCTGGCCGAACTGGCGCTCCAGCGGCGCGGTGACGGAGGACGTCATCACGTCCGGGCTGGCGCCGGGGTAGAGCGTCGTGACCTGGATGGTCGGGTAGTCCACCTCGGGCAGGGCCGACACCGGCAGCAGCCGGTAGGCCAGCGCGCCGGCCAGCACGATGGCCAGCATCAGCAGCGAAGTGGCGACCGGCCGCTGGATGAAGAGGCGTGACGGATTCATATCACTGCGCCGGAGCCGAGGCGCGGTGCTGTTGGATCCACGCGCGGCGGTCCTCGTCGCTCATGGCCTTGAGCTTGTCGACCATCTCGGGCGGCACGCGGTCCATCCAGCGCGGGCGCTCGCCAGCGGCGGCACTGCCGGCGCTGCTCGCGGCACTGGCGCTCGCGTCAGCACCGCGACGGCCACGCCCGCCTGGCGATGACGCGCCACCGGCCGGTGCCTTGATGACTTCCGCCTTGCCACCGTCGCGCAGTCGGTCGGCGCCGTCGGTGACGACCTGGTCGCCAGGCTTCAACTCGCCCTGCACCGCCGTCAGGTCGCCATCCGCCGCCAGCAGCGCGATCTTGCGCAGCGCCACCTGGCCATCGGCGATGACATAGACGAAGGTGCCCGGTGCACCGCGCTGAACGGCGGCCGTGGGCACGACGAGCACGTCCTTCAGCCGATCCAGCTGCAGGCGCACGTTGACGAACTGGTTGGGGAAGAGGCCGCCGTCCTTGTTGGCGAACAGCGCCTTGACCTTGATGGTGCCGGTGCTCGCGTCGATGGCGTTGTCGGTGCTGGCCACGCGGCCCTCGGCCAGCATCAGCTTGCGCTCGCGGTCCCAGGCCTGCACGGCCAGCGGCTGCTTGTCGGCCAGCTGCTGGCGGATGCGTGCCAGGCGCGCGTCGGGCACGGCGAAGACGACAGCGGCCGGCTGCGTCTGGGCAATGCTGAGCAGGCCGTTGGCGTCGCTGGGCGTCACGTTGTTGCCGAGATCGGCCTGCTTCAGGCCCGCCTGGCCGGCGATGGGCGCCGTCACGCGGGTGTACGAGAGCTGCAGCTTGGCGTTGTCCACAGTGGCCTGGTCGGACAGCAGCGTGGCTTCGAGCTGGCGCACCAAGGCCTGCTGGGTGTCGAGCTGCTGGCGCGGCGCGGCGTCCTTGGCCACGAGATCCTTGTAGCGGGCCAGGTCGGCGCGGGCGTTCTCCAGCTGGGCCTGGTCGCGGGCCAGGGCCGCCAGCGCCTGGTCGCGTGCAATCTCGTAGGGCTTGGGGTCGATCAGCGCCAGCACCTGGCCGGCCTTCACCGGCTGGCCTTCATGGAAGTAGATGGCCCGCAGCTCGCCGCTCACCTTCGCCCGCACAACGGCTGTGTTGGCCGACGCGATGGCGCCGATGGCGTCGACGGCGACATTCATGTCGCGCCGCTGCACGGTCCCTACCGAGACCGGCTGCGGCCCGCTGCGGCCAAAGCGCCCGCCGGCAGCACCGCGCCCCGCACCCGAGGCGGCTGAAGCGGCACTGGCCGGGCCATCACCACTGGCGCCCGCGTCGCGGCCCTTCCACCACCACGCCCCCAGGCCGATGCCGGCAACGGCCACAGCGGTCAAGACCCACACCTTGGCAGCGCCCGCCGAACGGCTGCGCTGGGAATCCTTGTTCTTCATTCGAGTTCACTCCGTGCGGCCCATGTTGCCGGGCGAATGTAGCTACAGCGTTGCTGACTGCCAAAGCTACGATCATGTCCATGATCAAACTGATGGTCGGCCTGGGTAACCCGGGGGCCGAATACGAAGACACCCGCCACAACGCCGGCTTTTGGTGGATTGATGGCCTGGCCCGAGGCCTCAAGGTCAGCCTCGCACCGGACAAGGCCTATCACGGCCTGGTGGCCAGGGCAAACAACGCGCCCGGTGCCAGCGGGCCGATCTGGCTGCTGCAGCCGATGACTTATATGAACCTATCCGGCAAGTCGGTCGCGGCGCTGGCGCGCTTCTTCAAGATTGCGCCGGAAGAGATCCTGGCCATCCATGATGAGCTGGACCTGCCGCCCGGCGAGATGAAGTTCAAGAAGGGCGGCGGCAACGGCGGCCACAACGGGCTGAAGGACATGCAGGCCCAGCTCGGCAGCGGCGACTTCTGGCGGCTGCGCCTGGGCATCGGCCACCCGGGCCACAAGGACGAGGTAGCCGGCTACGTGCTGCGCAAGCCGCCACTGGCCGAGCGGCAGGCCGTGGAGAACTGCATCGAGAAGAGCTACGGTGCGGTCGAGCTGATGCTGCGCGGCGAAATGGACAAGGCACTCGCAAAAATTCACGCCAAACCGCCGCGGCCCAAGCCGCCCAAGCCAGCGCCAAGCGAGCAAACTCCGTCCTCATGATGAAGCTGCTGCTGGCCCTGTTCTGCGCCCTCCTCGTCCTGCCCACCCTGGCGCAGACGGTGCAGCGACAGACCCAGGTCTACCGCTGCGGCCCTGACGGACGCGACCTGCGTGACTCACCCAGCCCCGGTGGCGGCGGGGGCGCCAGCGGCGTCAGCTACGACCAACCCAGCACAGCCGACGGCCGCGCCGCCCGGGACAGGCACCTGGCAGACGCCAAGCAGGCCGCCGCACTGGCCCAGGCACGCCGCGCCAGCGATGCCGAGGCCCGCCATCAGCGCGCGTCGGCCGTCGGCCTGCAGGCGCCGCCGCCGGCACCGGCCCAGACCGCCAGCAGCCCGGCCGTGGTGCAGCTGAAGCCCCCGAAGACGGCCAAGCCTCACAAGCCCTCGGCCGCCGCAAGCGCCGGTCGATAGAATGCTCGCTGTTGGTGCTCGCGCCCGTCTTCATGGCGGATGCAGTTCAACGGGAATCAGGAGGACGAGCAGCATCGTTGCGGATCTAACCTGAGCTGTCCCCGCAACGGTAAGTGGACGAGGCCCCGCGCCTCACTGTTCGACCATCAAGCCACTGGTGCCCAGCACCGGGAAGGCGTTGAACAGATGTCCATCAGCCCGGATACCGGCCAACGACGGGGCCGCCTCGCGCCAAGCGAGCGGCCGTTTTTCAGCCTTGCTGCGGGGGTCAGCACGGCTGAGTGATCGTTCGCGTCTCTCTTCCATGCCTCATTCCCTCCTCGCGGCCCGTCGGTCGCTGCTCGCCCTGGCTGCTCTGGCCTGTGCCGCGTCCACCCACGCCCAGAACAAGCTCGACACCGTCGTCACCACGGCCGCACGCACGCCGCAGCGCCTGTCGGAAGTGCTGGCCGACCTGACCGTCATCACCCGCGCCGACATCGAGCGCCAGGCCGCCGCCAGCGTGGCCGACCTGCTGCGCAACAACGGCTGCGCGGAGATGGTCCGCAACGGCGGCGCTGCGTCCACGACCAGCCTCTACCTGCGTGGTGCCGACACGCGCCACACCCTCGTCCTCGTCGACGGCGTGCGCATGGACTCGCAGTCCACCGGCGGCGCCAGCTGGCAGGGCATTCCCGTTGCGCAGATTGAGCGCGTGGAAGTGCTGAAGGGCCCGGCCAGCGCCATCTACGGCTCCGACGCCGTCGGCGGTGTCGTGCAGATCTTCACCCGCAAGGGCGGCGGCAAGATCAGCGCCGACGTTGGCGTGGCGCTGGGCACCCAGGGCACGATGAAGGCCGACGGCGGCCTGTTCGGCAGCGCCGGCATCATCGATTTCGCCCTCACGCTGGCCGGCGAGGAGAGCGACGGCTTCAACGCCACCACCGACGTGCCCGGCTCCTTCAGCTACATCCCCGACCGCGACGGCTGGCGCAAATACCAGGCCACCGCGCGCCTGGGCGCCCAGCTGGCCGAAGGCCATCGCGCCGAACTCATCGTCATCAAGAACTACGGCAACGCCCAGTACGACTCGTCGAAGTCCCGCCCCCTGGTGGACGACCACACCAAGCAGGACACCGACGCTACCCGCCTGGCCTGGACGGCGCAGTGGACGCCCACGCTGCAGACGCAGCTGAGCTACGGCCAGTCCCTCGACCGCTACGAAACCACGCCGTCGCCCTACCTGACCATCACCAAGGTCAAGAACCTCGCGCTGACCGGCTCCTACGCCATCGCCAAGGGCCAGCAGCTCAACTTCCAGGGCGAGCGCATCGAGGACGACCTGGAGAACAGCGGCCTCGTCACTGCGGGCGTCGGCAAACGCCATCGCAACGCCGTGGGTGCCGGCTATCTGTTGAACGCCGGGGCTTTCAGCCTGCAGGCGCATGCGCGCCACGACAACGACAGCCAGTTCGGCAGCGTCGACACCGGCACGCTGCTGGCCGGCTACGAAGTGCTGCCCGGCCTGCGCATCGTCGGCTCCGTCGGCAACGCCTTCCGTGCGCCCACGCTCTACCAGCAGGGCACCGTCTACGGCCCCGACCTCAGCAAGCCCGGTGTCAAGCCGCTGGAAGCCGAGCGCGGCCGCAACGTCGAGTTCGGCCTGAAGTACGGCACGGGCGACAGCGAGTTCACGGCCACCGCCTACCGCAACCGCGTCAGCAACCTCATCATCTTCGGCGCGGCCGGCACGTGCCAGAGCGCCTTTGGCTGCTACCAGAACGTCTCCGCGGCCAGGCTGCAAGGCCTGACGCTGGCGGGCGCCACCAAGCTGTCCGTCGTGAACCTGCGCGCCACGCTGGACGTGCAGAAGCCGACGGACGCCAGCACCGGCCTGCTGCTGGCCCGCCGCGCCAAGCGCCTGGGCACCATCAACGCCGACACCGAGCTGGGCAACTGGCTGCTGGGCGCCGGCGTGCAGGCGTCGGGCACCCGCTGGGACAACGCAGCCAACACGCGCAAGCTGGGCGGCTACGGCCTCGTCAACTTCAACGCGCAGTACAAGATCAGCCGCGACCTCAAGCTGCAGCTGAACCTGGACAACGCTTTCGACCGCGAGACGACGACGGCCTACGGCTATGCGTCCGCACCGCGCACGGCGCTGATCAGCCTGCGCTGGAGCCCGACGCTCTAAGCAGGAGAGCTATGAGCGCACACGAACTCATCGTCGGCGGCCAGCGCAGCGGCAAGTCCCGCCGCGCCGAAAGCCTGGCGCTGCGCTGGCAGGGCCGCGTCGCCGTCGTCGCGACGGCACTGGCAGCCGACGACGAGATGCGTGCGCGCATCGCCCACCACCGCGCCTCACGGCCAGCGGGCTTCGACACGATCGAAGCCCCGCTGGCCTTGAGCGCGGCGCTTCAACAGGTCGACGACGCGGGCACCCTCGTCGTCGTCGACTGCCTGACGCTGTGGCTCGTGAACTGGCTGATGCCGATGAACGGTGCCCCCGACGCGGCCGGCTGGCAGGCCGAACGCGCTGCGCTGCTGGCCTTGCTGCCACAGCTGAAGTCCCGCGTCGTTTTCGTCTCCAACGAGGTCGGCTGGGGCGTGTCTCCGCTGGGCCGCGAGGTGCGCGATTACGTGGACGAACTCGGCCGCCTGAACCAGGACATCGCGCGCCTGTGCGGCCGGCTGACACTGATGGTGGCGGGCCAGGCCTGGACGCGCCCCGTCGAGGATTCCAACGATGCTTAGATCTTTCTTCGCCCTGCTGCTCGCCGTTGCCCTGCCTGCGGCAGCCGTCGAGATCAAGGACGACCTCGGCCACACCACCGTGCTGGCCACGCCGCCGCAGCGCGTCGTCAGCCTGCTGCCCTCGCTGACCGAGACCGTCTGCGAGCTGGGCGCCTGCGCCAAGCTCGTGGGCGTGGACCGCTATTCCAACTTCCCCGCGAGCGTGAACGCCCTGCCCAAGCTCGGCGGCATGGACGACACGAACGTCGAGATGATCGCGTCGCTCAAGCCCGATGTCGTGCTGGTGGCCGTGTCCTCGCGCGTGGCCGAGCGGCTGCGTACTCTGGGCATGAAGGTCATCGCGCTGGAGCCCCGTTCCTACAAGGATGTCCAGCGCGTGCTCGGCATCATTGGCCAGGTGTTGGCCGTGCCCGACGCGCAGCGCGTCTGGCGCCACATCGAGGCCGGCGTGGCCGCAGCCGCCAGCAGCGTGCCGGCGTCGGCGCGCGGCGTGCGCGTCTACTACGAGGTCGCCAGCGGCTTGTATGCCGCCGGCACCGTCTCCTTCATGGGCGAGACGCTGGCCAAGCTCGGCGCCGGCAACATCATCCCGCCCGACCTCGGGCCCTTCCCCAAGATCAACGCGGAGTTCGTCGTCAAGGCCAACCCGGCGCTGATCATGATCGGCCAGCGCGGCTCCGAGGGCCTGGCGCAGCGCCCGGGCTGGGACCGCATCGACGCCATCAAGCGCGGCCGCATCTGCGTGTTCAAGCCCGAGGATGGCGACATCCTGTCGCGCCCCGGCCCGCGCATGGCCGAGGCGGCGCAGATCATGGCCAAGTGCCTGCGGGAAAAGGCCGCGTCGTGAGCGTCGCGCCAGGCCGTCCCAAGCAAGCTCGCTCCCGCCTGGCGGGACAGCGCGAAGCGCGAAGGGTGCACCAGTGAACGTCCGCCCCGGCCTGCTGCTCACACTGCTGCTGCTCGTTGGCGCGGCCGGTGTGCTGGCCGGCGTGCTCATCGGCAGCACCGGCTGGGCCGATCTGCAAGACGACAGCATGAGCGTCATCCTGTGGGAGATCCGCCTGCCGCGGTCGCTGGGTGCCTGGTGGGCTGGCGCGCTGCTGGGCATGGCCGGCGCGATGGCGCAGGGCTTGTTCCGCAACCCGCTGGCCGACCCCTATCTGCTTGGCAGCGCCTCGGGCGCTGGCTTGGCCGTCGCCGTTGCGCTGGCGTTGACGGGCGTGTCGCCGCAGACCTCGTCGCTGCTCGCCCGCGTGGGGCTGACGGGCATCGCCTTCGTCGGCACGCTGGTGGGCGTGGGCCTCACGCTCATCCTCGCGCGCGGCGTGGAGCAGACGCTGCGGCTGCTGCTGGCCGGCGTCGTCGTCGGCGTCGTGCTGAATGCACTCACCGGCCTGGCCACGCTGTGGGCGCCGGACATCCTGCGCGCCATGCAGGCCTTCCTGCTCGGCAACACCGGCCTGCTGGGCTGGAACAGCGTCAGCGTGATGGCGGCCTGCGGCATTGCTGCGGCTCTGATCGGCCTGGCCGCCAGCCCGGCGCTGGATGCGCTGACGCTGGGCGAAGCCACCGCCGTGTCGCTGGGCGTGCGCATGGGCCTGGCGCGGCTGCTGCTGATCTTCGCGTTTGCGCTGGCCACCGGCGCGGCCGTCGCGCAGACAGGCATCGTCGCCTTCGTCGGGCTAGTGGCGCCCCACCTGGTGCGCGCGCTGTGCCCGATGTTGCATGGCCGCCTGATCCTGCTGTCGGCCGCCGCGGGCGGCGCGTTGCTGCTCGCCGCCGACGTGCTCGCACGCGCGCTGATCCGCCCGCAGGAGCTGCCGGTCGGCCTCGTCACCGCGCTGCTGGGCGGTGTCTATCTGCTGGTACTCATGCACCGCCGCGGAGCCCCCAAGCGATGACCGCGCTGCACGCCCGCATCGAGCGCGTCCGCATCGACGGCCGCGACCTCATCAGCGACATCGACCTCGCGCTGCCGCAAGGCCGCTGGACGGCCATCGTCGGCCCCAACGGCGCCGGCAAGTCAACGCTGCTGCGCGCCGTCGCCGGCCTGCAGCGCTGCGATGGCGCCGTGCAACTCGGCGACAAGGCTCTCGACGATTGGCCCAGCCGTGAGCGCGCCCGCCAGCTCGCCTGGATGGGCCAGCAGGAAACCGGCGCCGACGACCTCACCGCGCTGGATGTGGTGCTGCTCGGCCGCCTGCCGCACCGCCCCTGGCTGGCGCCGCCCACGCCGGCCGACCACGCAGCCGTTCGCTCCGCGATGGAGGCCACGCAGAGCTGGCCCTGGCGCGAGCGCCGCCTGGGGTCGCTCTCCGGCGGCGAGCGCCAACGTGTGCTGCTGGCGCGGGCGCTGGCCGTGCAGGCACCGCTGACGCTGATGGACGAGCCCCTCGCCCACCTCGACCCGCCCCACCAGGCCGAATGGATGGCCATCGTTCGCGCCCGCGTGCGCGCCGGCCACAGCGTCGTCAGCGTGCTGCACGAGCTGCACCTGGCGCTGCAGGCCGACTACCTCGTGCTGATGGCCGACGGCCGCATCGTGCACACCGGATCTCCGGCCGACACGGCCACGCACGACGCGCTGCGGCGCGTCTTCGGCCCCAGCCTGCACATCGCGCAGATCGAGGGGCGCTGGGTGGCCCTGCCCCTATGACCACGTCCTGCCCTGCCCTCTTCATCAGCGCACCGTCCTCGGGCTCGGGCAAGACCAGCATCACCGCGGCCATCGCCCGCAGCCACGCCCGCAGCGGCAAGCGCGTGCGCGTCTTCAAGACCGGGCCGGACTTCCTCGACCCCGGCATCCTGGCTCTTGCCAGTGGTGCGCCGGTCTACCAGCTCGACCTCTTCATGGGCGGCTTCGCGCATTGCCAGGCCCTGCTGGCCAAGGCCGCCCGCGAGGCCGATCTCATCCTCGTCGAAGGTGTCATGGGCCTGTTCGACGGCGACCCCAGCAGCGCCGACCTGGCCGCCGCCTTCGGCCTGCCACTGGCCTGCGTCATCGACGCGTCGGCCATGGCACAGACCTTTGCCGCCCTGGCCACCGGCCTGGCCAACTTCCGGCCCGGCCTGCGCCACTGCGGCGTCATCGCCAACCGCATCGGCAGCCCGGCCCACGGCCGCATGCTGGGCGAAGGGCTGCCCGGCGAGCTGCCGCTGATCGCCGCGCTGCCCCGCAACGAAAAACTCAGCCTGCCCGAGCGCCACCTGGGCCTCGTCCAGGCCCAGGAGCAGCCCGGCCTGGACGCCCAACTGGACGCCTGGGCCGATACCTGGGAGGCAGCGCTGCGGCCCGGCCTGGCCTTCAAGCCCGTCACGTTCCGGCAAGAGGCCGAGCCGGCGCCCGCACCGCTGCTGGCCGGCCGGCGCGTCGCCATCGCGCGCGACGCGGCCTTCGGCTTCATCTACGCGGCCAACGTCGACACGCTGCGTGCCCTCGGCGCCGAGCTGCTGTTCTTCTCGCCGCTGGCCGGCGACCCGCTGCCTGCGTGCGATGCCGCCTGGCTGCCCGGCGGCTACCCAGAGCTGCACGCCGAGACGCTGGGCGCGAACGCTGCGCTGTTTGCCGGGCTGCGCGCCCATGTCGCCGAGGGCCGGCCCCTGCTCGCCGAATGCGGCGGCATGCTGGCCCTGCTGGACGAGCTGACTGAAGCCAACGGCCGCACCCACCGCATGGCCGGCCTGCTGCCGGGCCGCGCCCGCGTGCAGCCCCGCCTGGCCGCGCTGGGCCTGCAGTCGCTGGACTGGCCAGAAGGCCCGCTGCGCGGCCACAGCTATCACTACTCCACGCTGGAAACCTCGCTCGCACCCATTGCCACCGCTACCAACCCCAACGGCGGCAAAACGGCCGAGGCGCTCTATCAGCGGGGCTCGCTGCGCGCGAGCTATGTGCACCACTACTTCCCATCCAACCCGGAGGCCGTCGCGGCTTTCTTCAAGGGCTGACCCATGGAAATTGAACAACCCCCGGTCAACCGCGAACGCGTCATCCCCAGCGGCGAACGCCGCGGCCTGGTGCTCGTGCACACAGGCGACGGCAAGGGCAAGAGCACGGCGGCCTTCGGCCTGGCGCTGCGGGCCCATGGCCGTGGCAAGCAGGTTCGCATCTACCAGTTCATGAAGGTGCCGAGCGCGCGCTTCGGCGAGCACCGCGTGTTCGAGCAACTGGGCGTGCCGATCGAAGGCCTGGGCGACGGCTTCTCCTGGAAGAGCAAGGACCTGGAGCACTCCGCCGAACTGGCCCGCGAGGGCTGGGCGCGTGCCGAATCGGTCATCCGCGCCGGCGACCATTTCCTCGTCGTGCTGGACGAGATCATGTATCCGCTGCGCTACGGGTGGCTGGCGCTGGACAGCGTGCTGGCCTGCCTGCGCGAGCGGCCCACCCACGTGCACGTCGTTCTGACCGGGCGCGGCGCACCGGCCGAGTTGATCGAACTGGCCGATACCGTCACCGAGATGACGATGATCAAGCATCACTACAAGGCGGGTGTGCCTGCCCAGCGGGGGATCGAGGATTGAGCGCACTCGTCATCTGCACCACCTGCGCCGACGGCCAGGGCCAGGCGCTGCTGGAAGCCGTCGAGAACGAGGCGCTGGCGCGCGACTGGACGCTGGCGATCCACGGCCAGGCCTGCATGGCCGCGTGCAAGCAGAGCTGCACGGCGGCCCTGCAAGGCGTGGGCAAGCACAGCTATCTGTTCGGCCAGCTTGCGGCCGATGCGACCAGCGTCGAGGCGCTGCTGGCCGTGGCCGCCCAGCACGCGGAGCCGGGTGACGGCCTGCTGGCCTGGGACCGCCGCCCCGATCGACTCAAGGGCGGCCTGGTGGCCCGGCTGCCGCCGCTGCGTTGATGCAGGCGCCCTCGCTCATGAACCTGCTCCTGCCGCTGGCGATGGGAGTGGCGCTGCTGGTGGACCGCCTCGGCGAGCCGCCGGCCTGGGCACACCCGGTCGTCGGCATGGGGCGCTACCTGGGCCTCTTCAAGCTCACGCGGCTGCCGCCCGCCCTGGGCTTCGTGGCCGGCGCGCTGGCCTGGCTGGTGGGTGCCGCCCTGGTGGGCTTCATCGCGCTGTGGCTGGAAGGCTGGGTGCTGATCGCGCTGCAGCCCTGGCACTCGCCGCTGCGCCTTGCAGGCGCGGCGCTGCTGATCGGCCTGCTGTTGAAGCCGCTGCTGGCCTGGCGCATGCTGGCCGACGAGGCTCTTGCCGTGGAAACCGCATTGAATGAATCGCTGGACGCCGGACGGGCGCGGTTGTCGCGCCTCGTCAGCCGCGACACCTCGGCGCTGACCGAAACCGAGGTGCGCGAGGCCGCCATCGAGACGCTGGCCGAGAACCTGAACGACTCCGTCATCGCACCGCTGTTCTGGTTCGCCATCGCCGGCCTGCCAGGTGCGGCGATCTACCGTTTTGCGAACACGGCGGACGCGATGTGGGGCTACCGCGACGAGCGCGAGTGGTGCGGCAAATGGGCGGCGCGGGCGGACGACGTGCTGTCGTGGCTGCCAGCGCGGCTGACCGTGCTGGTGCTGATGCCGCTCTCGCTGGCCCGGCTGGCGCGGGTCGCCCTGGAAGCGCGGCGCACGCCCTCGCCCAACAGTGGCTGGCCGATGGCCGCGATGGCGTTGCGGCTGGACCGGCGCTTAAGCAAGCCTGGCGTCTACACCTTGCATGCCGAAGGCCAGCTCGTGCGGGCCGGCGATCTGCACGCCGCCTGCGTGGCAGCGCAACGGGCCGTCATTGCCGGCACCGCGCTGATCGCGTTGTTGGCCCTGGCGTTGCGGACATGAGCCAGCCGCTGCTGCCCGAGCATGGCGGCCCGGACGACGGGCCGGCGGTCGAACATGACTTCTCCACCAACGCCAGCCCGCTCGGCCCGCCACCGGCGCTGCTGGGCGCCGTGCAGCAGGCCAACCGTTTCAGCTACCCCGACCCGAGTTACCGGGCCCTGCGCCGCCTTCTTGCCGGGACGGGCGATGAAGACCTCGTGCTGCCCACGGCCGGCGGCGCCGAAGGCATTCGCCGGCTGACGCTGGCCGCCATGCTGGCGGGCCGCCGTGAGGTCTGGGTGCCGCAGCCGGGCTTTGGCGACTACGCCGTCGCGGCGCAGGCGCTGGGCCTCGCGGTGAAGCCCTATGCCAGCCCGGCCGACATTCGCCCCACCGCGCCGGCCCTGGTCTGGATCTGCGAGCCCTGCAACCCGACCGGCGCCAGCGTGCTGTCATGGCCGGCACTGGACGCCCTCGTCGTGGTCGACCGCGCCTACGAGCCGCTGCGCCTTCACGGCGAAGCCCCCTCGCTGCCGCCGGACGCCTGGCAGCTGATCTGCCCGAACAAGGCCCTGGGCCTGACCGGCGTGCGCGCGGGCTATCTCGTCGCGCCCGCGGCCGACGAGGTCTGGGCCCACGCGCTGTCGCTGGCGCCGAGCTGGGTGCTGTCGGCCGAGGGCGTCGCGATGCTGATGCATTGGCTCAGCGACGACACGCAAGCCTGGCTCGCCAACAGCCGCGCCCAGCTGCGCGAATGGACGACGGCCCAGCGCGCACTGCTGGCGGATCTCGACTGGTTGCAGCAACCGAGCTGCACCCACTTCTGGCTGGCCCGCCCGCCGCGGGCCGACATCGGGCTGCGGCTGCGCGAGCGCGGCCTCCGTGTGCGCGACGCCACCTCGTTCGGCCTCCCGGGCTGGGTGCGCGTTTCGGCCCAACCGCCGGCCGCCCGGCAGGCGTTGCAGCAAGCCTTGCTTGAAATCGAAGGAGAAGACGCATGAGCCGCACGACCAGGGGCAAGGCCGTCATGGTGCTGGGCACGACCAGCGGCGCGGGCAAGAGCTGGCTGGCCACCGCGCTGTGCCGCTGGTACGCCCGCCAGGGGCTCAAGGTCGCGCCGTTCAAGGCGCAGAACATGAGCAACAACGCCCGCGTCGTGCCGGGGCTGAACGGCTTGATGGGCGAGATCGGCTCGGCCCAGTATTTCCAGGCCCTGGCCGCGCGCCGCGTGCCCGAGGTGCGCATGAACCCCGTGCTGCTCAAGCCCGAGGCCGACACGCGCAGCCAGGTCGTCGTGCTCGGCGAAGTAGACGCCGCGCTGTCCAGCATGCCCTGGCGGGAGCGCAGCGCACTGCTCAAGCCCCGCGCACGGGCGGCCCTGCACGAGCTGATGAGCGAGAACGACGTCGTCGTCATCGAAGGCGCGGGCTCGCCGGCCGAGATCAATCTCGCGCCCAGCGACTACGTGAACCTCGGCACCGCACGCGACGCGAACGCCGCCTGCCTGCTCGTCACCGACATCGACCGCGGCGGCGCCTTCGCGCATCTCTTCGGCACGCACCAGCTGATGCCCGAGGACGTGCGCGGCCTGGTGCGCGGCTTCGTGCTGAACCGCTTCCGCGGCGACGCCGGGTTGCTGGCACCGGGGCCGGAGCAACTGCAACGCCTGACCGGCGTGCCCACCATCGCCACGCTGCCGATGTGGCGCGGCCACGGCCTGCCGGAAGAAGACGGCGTGTTCGATGACCGGTCCACCGGCACGGGGCTGCACATCGCCGTCGTCGCCTACCCGCGCATTTCCAACCTCGACGAGTTCCAGCCGCTGCGCCAGTTGCCCGGCGTGCGCCTGTCCTGGGCGCGCGAGCCCAAGGATCTCGCGGGCGTGGACTGGATCATCCTGCCGGGCTCCAAGTCCACCGCGGCCGACCTGGCCTGGCTGCGTGCGCAGAAGTTGGACGCCGCCATCAACACCCACCGCGGCCGTGTGCTCGGCATCTGCGGCGGCCTGCAGATGCTGGGCGAGGCGCTGATCGACCCGCATGGCCTGGACGGCAATGCCCCAGGCCTCGGGCTGCTGCCGCTGGTGACGGTCTTCGAGCCCGAGAAGCTGCTGCGCAGCGCGGAGTTCCGCTTCGCCGACTCGCTGGACGGCAGCTGGCAGGCCTTGGCCGGCGTGCAGACCAGCGGCTACGAGATCCGCCACGGCCGCACCCAACCGCATGCCGGCCTGCCGCCGCCGCAGGTGGCGCTGCGCAACGCCGCCGGCGAGGCCGTGGGCTGGCAGGCCGGCCAGGTGCTGGGCGTCTACGCCCATGGCCTGTTCGAGCAGCCGGCCGTGCTCAAGGCGCTGTTCGGCCAGGCAGGCCGCCCGCTGGATGCCGTCTTCGACGGCTTGGCGGACTTCATTGACCTGCACTTCCAACCGGGCAAGATTGCGGGTCTGATCGACTGAAGGAAACCCATGCACCGTCTGCTGCTTGCTGCCGCCCTGGCCCTGCCCCTGGTTGCCCACGCCTGGGGCTCCGACGGCCACCAGACGGTCGCGACCATCGCCGCCGGTCTCATCAAGGGCAGCCCGGCCGAGGCGCGCGTCGCGGCGCTGCTGGGCGACATCCCGATGCCGCTGGCCTCGATCTGGGCCGACTGCGTCAAGGGCATCTCGCCAAGCCACGACTACAAATACCCGGCGCCCGGCAAGTACCCCGAATGCGGCCCGCTGGAAACGCCCGCGCGCATTGCCGAGATGGCGGACTACGTGAAGCGCAACGACAAGCAGTGCCAGATCGGCATGGACGAGGACAGCTGCCACCGCCAGACGCACTACGCCGACATCACGCTGCAGCGCAGCCGCTATCTGCTCGGCTTCGTTGGCACGCGCGGCGATGACGTCGCCGGCGCGATCCGCACCGCCATCCTGGTGCTGCAGGGCAAGCCCGCGGCCGGCCCACCGCACTTCAAGAGCAAGCGCGAGGCCCTGCTCGTCCTCGTGCACCTGGTGGGCGACCTGCACCAGCCTTTGCACGTCGGCTCGATCTACCTCGACGCGCAGGGCCAGCGCCTGGACCCCGACAAGACCGGGCTGGACGAGAGCAGCTTCACCGTGGGCGGCAACAGCCTCTGGGTGGTGGGCGCGCCCAAGCCGCCTGCAGGGGTGCCTGCATCCACCAGCACAGCAGCGGTGGATGGGCCCGTGACAGCCGGCTTCGGCCCGTTGAAGCTGCACACGCTGTGGGACGGCGTGCCGGACAAGTTCAAGCCCAAGCGGGTCGACGCCGCCTGGCTGGCCGAGGCGCGCAAGATCCGCCCCAACCAGGGCGATCCCGCCGACTGGCCGGCCCGCTGGGCCTCGCAGTCACTCGAACAGGCGAATCTGGCCTTCGCGGGCCTGAAGTTCTCGGCCAAGCAGGGTTCGCACTGGACGGTCGTGCTGCCCAGCGGCTACAGCGCCAAGGCGGACGCCATCAAGCGCCAGCAGCTGACCCTCGCAGGGGCCAAGCTGGCTCAGGTGCTGAAGACGGTTTTCGCGGCACCGTGATGTTCGGCGGCCCGCGTCAGGCCGCGATGGCCTCGGGCAGCTTCGCGATGACCTTGATCTCGAACTGGAAGCCGTAGAGCCACGTGACGCCGATGCCGGTCAGCGTCGGGTAGGGTGCATCGCCCCAATGCTCCATGACCACGGGCCAGACCGCCTCGAAATGCGTCGTTGGGTCGACGATGAACACTGTCACGTCCACCACGTCCTGGAACGTGCAGCCTGCGGCCGCAAGGATGGCATTCAGGTTCTCGAACGCAAGCCGGACCTGGTCCTGCAGAGCCTGCTCGGGTGAGCCGTCGGGCCGGCTGCCGACCTGGCCCGACACGAACAGGAAGCCGTTGGAACGGATGGCAGGCGAGTAGCGGTTGCGCTCGTACAGCGCCTGGCGGCCGGCCGGGAAGACGACATCACGTGGGGAAGACATGGAGAGGTCACTTTCTGTGGAAGAGGGTGCCAGGCACTCTAGGGACGTCGCGCCGGCGGATAAACCGGCACGTCACACAATCACTGTTTGGCCGCACCAAACAATCACGGAGCCGACCCCGATGGACCGTTTCGATACGTTGCAGGCGTTTGCCCTCGTGGTGGAAACCGGCAGCTTCACCAAGGCCGCCCGCGCCCTGCACCTGAGCCGCACGACCGTGACGCAGCTGGTGCAGCAGTTGGAGGCGCGGCTGCGCGTGAGGCTGCTGCACCGCACGACGCGCCAGGTCCGCGTGACCGAGGACGGTGCGGCCTACTACGAGCGCGTGGTGCGGCTGCTGGCCGACCTGGCCGACGCCGACAGCAGCCTGTCCGACGCGTCCGCAGCGCTGAAGGGCCGGCTGCGCGTGGATGTGCCCAGCCCGCTCGCGCGGCTTGTGCTGGTGCCGGCCTTACCGGGCTTTCATGAGCGCTACCCGGAGATCCAGCTTGATCTCGGTGTCAGCGACCGCATGGTGGATCTCATCGGCGACCAAGTGGACTGCGTGCTGCGCGGTGGCGAGCTGCCGGACTCGTCACTGATGGCGCGCCGTGTGGGCGACCTGCAGATGGGCGCCTTCGCAGCGCCGAGCTACGTTCAACGCGCCGGCCTGCCCACGCACCCGCGCGAGCTGATGGGCACGCACCACCGCATCGTCGGCTACCTGCGCTCACGCACCGGCAAGGTGGCGCCCTTCACGCTGCGGCGCGACGGCGAGCAGGTGGAGGTGCAGGGCCGCTACGTGCTGTCGGTGGACGATGGCAACGCCTACCTCGCCGCCGGCGTGGCGGGCCTGGGCGTGCTCTGGCTGCCGCGCTACATGGCCGACGCACATGTCGCGCAAGGGGAACTGTTGCCGGTGTTCGACGACGGCTGGCGCATCGAGCCGATGCCGCTTTACGTGGCCTTTGCGCCCAACCGGCATGTCAGCGCCAAGCTGCGCATGTTCATCGACTGGGTGGTGGAGGTGCTGGCGCAGCACCCCGGCATCAGCGCGCCGACGTGAGGCCCGGTGTGCCGACCGCAGCGGTCAGCCGCTGGTACTTCTGCAGCAGCGTCTCCCGGCTTTCGATGTGGGCGGGGTTGATCGGGATGCAGGCCACCGGGCAGAGCATCACGCACTGCGGCTCGTCGAAGTGGCCGACGCATTCGGTGCATTTGTCGGGCGCGATGACGTAGAACTCCTCGCCCATCGAGATCGCGTTGTTCGGGCAAGCGGGCTCGCAGACGTCGCAGTTGATGCACTCATCGGTAATCATCAGTGCCATCGTCAGCCCCCCTGCTTGCAGCGCTCGTTCAAGCGCGCCAGCACACCGGGCGACACGAACTCGGCCACCTCGCCACCCAGCGTGGCGATCTCGCGCACGAAGGTGCTGGACGTGTACTGGTGGTGTTCACCGGGCGTCAGGAAGATGGTCTCGACCTCGGGCATGAGCTTGCGGTTCATGCCGGCCATCTGGAACTCGTACTCGAAGTCGCCGCCGGTGCGCAGGCCGCGCACGACGACGCGACCGGTGTGGGTGCGCACGAAGTCGCGCAGCAGGCCGTCGAAGGCGATGACCTCGACGTTGCCCAGCGGCGCCGCGGCTTCCTGCGCCATCGCCAGGCGCTCGTCCAGCGGGAACAGCGTCTTCTTATGGTGCCCCACGGCAACCGCGATCACCAGGCGCTCGAACATGCCGGCCGCCCGCCGCATCAAATCCTCGTGGCCCAGCGTGATGGGGTCGAAGGTGCCGGGATAGACGGCCGTGATCGTGGTGCGGGAGGTCATGAAGCTGGATTGTCCTCGCGACGCAGCAATTGGTAGTGCACCAGGCCGGCGCGGCCCTGGCGCCAGGCGGTGAATCCGGGTGGCGGCGGGATCTCGCCCGGGGATTCGACGTAGATCAGCCCGCCTTCGGCCAGCAGCGGCACGGCCGCGGCCAGCGCGCGATCGAACAGGTTGTCGGCGAACGGCGGGTCGAGAAAGATGAGGTCGAAACGATCCGGGCTGGCCAGCATCCAGTTCAGCGCGTTGGCCCGGTGGATGGTGATGGCGGTGGCCTGAAGGCGCTTCTGGCTGGCCCGCAGCATGTCCGCCAAAAGCGCCTCGCGCTCGATCATCACCACGGCATCCGCCCCACGCGACGCCGCCTCGAAGCCCAGGGCGCCGCTGCCGGCGAACGCGTCCAGCACGCGCCAGCCGTCCAGCGTCTGGCCCAGCCAGTTGAAGAGGGTTTCACGGATGCGGTCCGACGTGGGGCGCAGGCCCGGCAGGTCGGGCACGGGCAGCTTGGAGCGCTTCCACTGGCCGCCAATGATGCGAACCTCACCCATCACAGGCGAACGGGAATGCCACGCGCAGCCATCAAGGCCTTGGCCTCGCCCACCGTGTGCTCGCCGAAGTGGAAGATGCTGGCGGCCAGCACGGCGTCGGCGCCGCCCAGCGTGATGCCGTCGGCCAGGTGCTCCAGCGAGCCGACGCCGCCGGAGGCGATGACGGGCACCGGCACGGCGTCGGACACGGCGCGGGTCAGTTCGAGATCGAAGCCGCTCTTGGTGCCGTCGCGGTCCATGCTGGTCAGCAGGATCTCGCCGGCGCCGAACTCGGCCATCTGCTTGGCCCAGGCCACGGCGTCGAGGCCGACGTTCTTGCGGCCCCCGTGGGTGTAGACGTCCCAACCCGAACCATCGGGCCGGCGCTTGGCGTCGATGGCCACGACGATGCACTGGGCACCGTACTTGTCGCTGGCGGCGCGGATCAGCTCGGGGTCGGCCACGGCCGCCGAGTTGAAGCTGACCTTGTCGGCACCGGCGTTCAAGAGCCGCCGCACGTCGGCCACCGCACGCACGCCGCCGCCCACCGTCAGCGGGATGAAGACCTTGGACGCGACCGCCTCGATGATGTGCAGGATGAGGTCGCGGCCATCGCTGGTGGCGGTGATGTCGAGGAAGGTCAGCTCGTCGGCACCCTGCTCGTTGTAGCGGGCGGCGATGTCGACGGGGTCGCCCGCGTCGCGCAGGCCGACGAAGTTGACGCCCTTGACCACGCGGCCGGCGGTGACGTCGAGGCAGGGAATGATTCGTTTGGCGAGCATGAGAGGGGGACGGAAGCGAGGGCTGAATTATTCCCTCGATGGTTAGGGGCTTCGCAGGCGGGTTGGCTCGGCGCCAAATGCGCGGTGCTCATTCCCACCCCAAGAACGTTCGAGGAGATCTCCATGTCGCGTTTCGCTCTCGCTTCGCTGGCCGCCGCCGCGCTGGCCGTCGCCCTGCCCGCCCAGGCCCATGAACAGGTCTATTCCGCCAGCCTGCTGGGCAGCAGCGAAATCCCAGCCGCCGCGACCACCGGCAGCGGCTTCGCCATCGTGACGATGGACTTCGACCTGCTGACGATGCGGGTGCAGGCAAGCTTCGCCAGCCTCGTGGGCAACACGACCGCCTCCCACATCCACTGCTGCACAGCCTCTCCCGGCGCCTCCAACGTGGGCGTGGCTACGCAGACGCCCAGCTTCACCGGCTTCCCGACCGGCGTGAAAGCTGGCAGCTACGACCACACCTTCGACATGTCGCTGGCCAGCAGCTACAACGCCTCGTTCGTCACTGCCAACGGCGGCACCGTCGGCTCGGCCTTCAATGCGCTGGTGGCCGGCCTGGACAGCGGGAATGCCTATCTGAACATCCACACCAGCAGCTTCGGCGGAGGCGAAATCCGGGCGTTGCTCGTGCCGGTACCCGAGCCGGAAACCTATGCGCTGATGTTGAGCGGCCTGGGCGTGCTGGCCCTGATGGCTCGCCGCCGCAGGAGCTGAGCCTCTTTCAGCCGGCCGCTGCGATCAGCTCGTCCGCCCGCACCTGGGCGGCCGTGAAGTCCAGCGCGCCGGTGTAGATGGAGCGGCCACAGATGACGCCCTCGACGCCGTCGCCCATGACGGCGCACAGGCGTTCGATGTCGGCAATGTCCGAAAGGCCGCCCGAGGCGATCACCGGGATGGTGAGCGCCCGCGCCAGCTTGACGGTGGCCTCGATGTTGATGCCCGTCAGCATGCCGTCGCGGCCGATGTCGGTGTAGATGACGCCTTCGACGCCGTAGTCCTGGAACTTCTGGGCCAGGTCGATGACCTCGTGGCCGGTCAGCTTGCTCCAGCCATCGGTGGCGACCTTGCCGTCCTTGGCATCCAGGCCCACGATGATGTGGCCGCCGAAGGCGCTGCAGGCATCCTTCAGGAAGCCGGGGTTCTTGACCGCGGCCGTGCCGATGATGACGTAGCTGAGGCCGTCGTCCAGGTAGCGCTCGATGGTGTCGAGGTCACGGATGCCGCCGCCAAGCTGGATGGGGATCTCGTCGCCGATCTCCTTGATGATGGCTTTGATGGCCGGCTCGTTGACCGGCTTACCCGCGAAGGCGCCGTTCAGGTCCACCAGATGCAAACGCCGCGCGCCGGCATCGAGCCAGCGGCGCGCCATCGCGGCGGGGTCTTCGCCGAAGGTGGTGGAGTCGTTCATGTCGCCTTGCTTGAGGCGGACACAGCGACCATCTTTCAGGTCAATCGCGGGGATCAGCAGCATGGCCGGGAGATGCGTGGGAATGAGGTTGAGAAAGTGCGGACCGGTGTGTGACGGTCAAGGGTTCCAGTGAAGGAAGTTGCGGTAAAGGGCGAGGCCCAGCGCGGCACTTTTCTCAGGGTGGAATTGGGTCGCAAAAATGTTATCCCGGGCCACCGCGCAGGTAAAGCGAGCGCCGTAATCGGTCTCGCCGGCGCTGTGTTCCTGCAACGCGGTCGTCGCGTAGAAGCTGTGCACGAAATAGAACCAGCTCTCGTCGGGAATGCCAGCCCACACCGGGTGCGCCCGCGGCTGGTGCACACGGTTCCAGCCCATCTGCGGCACCTTGAAGCGGCTGCCGTCTTCCTGCAGCCGGCCTTCGAGGCGGAAGCGCTGCACGCGTCCCGGGATGAGGCCCAGGCCCGGCGTGTCCTGCTCCTCGCTGTGGTCCAGCAGCATCTGCATGCCCACGCACACGCCCAGCAGCGGCTTGGTGGCGGCGGCTTCGAGCACGGCTTCCTTGACGCCGGAGTCGGCCAGCTCGCGCATGCAGTCGCGCATGGCGCCCTGGCCCGGCAGCACGACGCGCTCGGCGGCACGCACCACGGCGGGGTCGCAGGTGATGGCCACGTCGAAGCCCTGGCCCTCGGCGGCGTGGATGACGGCCTGCGACACCGAGCGCAGGTTGCCCATGCCGTAGTCCACCACCGCGACGGTTCGGGTCACAGCGAACCCTTCGTCGACGGAATGACGCCGGCCGAACGCGGGTCCTGCGACGCCGCCATGCGCAGCGCGCGGCCGAAGGCCTTGAACATCGTCTCGGCCTGGTGGTGGGCGTTGTGGCCCTTCAGGTTGTCGATATGCACCGTGGCCAGCGCGTGGTTGACGAAACCCTGGAAGAACTCGAACGTCAGCTGTGTGTCGAAGGCGCCGATGCTGCCGGCCGTGAACTTGACGTCCATGTGCAGGCCCGGGCGGCCGGAGAGGTCGATGACGACGCGCGACAGCGCTTCGTCCAGCGGCACATAGCTGTGGCCGTAGCGCGTGAGGCCGGCCTTGTCGCCCACGGCTTGCGCCACGGCCAGGCCCAGCGTGATGCCGACGTCTTCCACCGTGTGGTGGCCGTCGATGTGCAGGTCGCCCTCGCAGTGCACGTCCAGGTCGATCAAGCCGTGGCGGGCGATCTGGTCGAGCATGTGGTCGAAGAAGCCGATGCCGGTCTGCAGCTTGGACTGGCCCGTGCCGTCGAGGTTGATGCGCACCGTGATGCGCGTCTCGCGGGTGTTGCGGGTGACTTGGGCAATGCGTTGGGTGGTCATGACAGACAGGCTTGGAGTTCGGCCAGCAGGCGGGTGTTTTCGTCGGGCGTCCCGACGGTGAGGCGCACACAGTTCGCGAGCAGCGGGTGCAGGGCCGAGACGTTCTTGATCAGCACGCCACGGGCCTTCAGCGCCGCGAAGGTGGCGGCCGCGTCCTGCACCCTGGCAAGGATCATATTGCCCTGGCTGGGCCAGGGTGTGACGCCCGGCAGGGCCTGCAGCGCCTGGAAGACGCGCTCGCGCTGCTGGCGCAGCTCGGTGGCCTGGGCGGCGTAGACGTCGGCGTGCTCCAGCGCGAAGAAGGCCGCTTCGGCGTTCAGCACGCTGATGTTGTAGGGCGGGCGCAGCTTCTCGATCTGGTTGACCAACTCGGCCGCACCTAGCAGGTAGCCGATGCGCACGCCGGCCAGGCCGAACTTGCTCATGGTGCGCATGACCAGCACATTCTTCTGGCGGGCCATCAGCGCCAGGCTGTCGGCGCTGGCGAAGGGCTGGTAGGCCTCGTCCATGACGACGAGGCCGGGCGCGGCCTTCGCAATGCGCTCGATGACGGCGGCGTCCCACAGCGTGGCGGTGGGGTTGTTGGGGTAGGCCAGGTAGATCAGCGCAGGCTGGTGCTTGGCGATGGCGGCCAGCATGGCGGGCTCGTCCAGCTCGAAGTCGTCGGCGCGCAGCGGCACGCCGATGAAGCCCAGTTGCTGCTGCTTGGCCAGCGCCTCGTACATGACGAAGCCGGGCACGGGGGCCAGCACGGTGACGCCGGGCTTGGCGATGGCGATGGTCAGCAGGCCGATCAACTCGTCCGAGCCGTTGCCCAGTGTGACGCCCACGTCGTCGCCCACGCCGGCGTGGCGGGCCAGCGCGCGGGCCAGCTCGGCGGTGCGCTCGGCCGGGTAGCGGTTCAGCGCGACGGCGCCCAGGCGTTCACCCAGCGCCTGCTGCAGCGCCGGCGGCAGGCGGTAGGGGTTCTCCATCGCGTCCAGCTTCAGCAGGCCGTGGCTGGGTTGCACCACGTAGGCATGCGCCGCGCGCACGTCGGGACGGATCTGGGCGAGGGCTTGATCGAGTGCAGCAGTCATGGCGCGGTGAGGGCAGGAACGACAAGGGGGTTGAGAACCTGCACGCTGTCGAACTGGGCGTCGTGCGGCAGGGCCAGGCTGAGCAGGCGGGTGCAGCCTTGCGCCTTGGCGCTGGCCACGACGAGGGCGTCAGCGAACGGCAGGCTGAAGCGGCTTTCCAGCGACCAGGCGGATTCGACGGTCGCCTGGTCGGCGGCCCAGGGGCGCCAGTGCTGGTAGCGGCGTACCTCGGCGCGCGCGTCGCCCTGCGGCATGGCGGGGCTGACCTGGCGCGTGGCCAGCAGATAGAAATCGTTCAGCACCTGCACCGACACGCGGCCGGTGCGCGTGGCCCACAGCTCGCGCAGCCAGGCCAGCACCTGTTCGCGCTCGGCCGGGCGGGCGCCGTCTTCGCTGAAGAGCAGCACCGAGGTGTCGACAAAGACGGGATCGGGCTTCAAAGCACACCTCGGCCGGGATACGGCTGGCCGTTGGACGACCAGGACCGCTCACGGTGCAGCCAGTCCTGCAGCGCGCGCTCGTAGGCGTCGTCGTGCTGCATCTTCTCGGCGAGCAGCTCACCGAGCAGGCGCGAGACGCTGGTGTTGCGCCGCGCCGCTTCCAGCCGGGCCCACTCGGCCACGGCGTCGTCCATTGAGACGGTGACGTTCTTCATGAGCCGGAGATTACACGAAGTTCGTGTTGCACGAAGTTCGTGTTAAAAATAGTCCATTGCGCGCTAATTCTGTTTCAGCCACCATTCGGATTAATTCAGCCGAATTGTCGCGCCATGAAACTCATCGCCAAGCAGCTCCAGCCCTTCATCGACCGACTCGCGGCCCAGCTCTCGCCCGACGACCTGCAGCGACTCCAACGCTTGCAAGCCCTGATCGGCGACCTCGGCCACGTCACCCAGCAGGTCGTGTTCGACGCACTGTTTGCCACCAGCCCCAGCGTGGACGCGCAACACAAGGCCTTCAAGCGCTGGGCCGATGAGATCAACGCCCATACACAGGGGCTGGGCTTGCGGCTGAAGCTGCTCGTCCAGCAGGCCAAGTCCATCGGCGCGGCGCGGCGGCTGGTGTGGTTCGAGGGTGAGGCTCTGGTCCAGCTGGCCCAGGCCACCACCGAACTCAGCCATCTCGGCCGTCAGCTCGTACCCGACAGCCTGGGTCGGCCCGCTGGCACGGAACCCCGCCTGCAGCTGACCGAGCGCCGCCAGGGCAAGCCCTTCGTACGCTGGTTCGCAAGCTATGCCCACGGCGATAAGAACGCCGCCAAGCTGATCGACCAGCTGACAATCGTGCTGGGCAATTCGCCGCAGTACAGCTTCGAGAGTTGGAGCGACCGCCAACTCGTCGTCGGCGAGAACTGGGATGCCCAGATCCAGCAGGCCCTGCGCGACTGTCACGTCGGCTTCCTGCTGCTCAGTCACAAGTTCCTCGCCAGCCGCTACATCCGCGATCACGAGTTGCCTGCTTTCGTTGCCGGCAAAGCAAGCACCGCCCCCGGCAAGCGGGTCGTTCCCGTGGCGCTGGAGGCCTTCGACTTCGACACCACCGACCTGCGCGGGCTGCAAGCAAGGCAAATCTTTCGCGACGCCGGGGGCCAGCCCTTCAGCAAGCGCCGAAGCTCCGGCCAACAGGACTGGGTCAACGCGCTGGTCTCGCAAGTCCACGAGATGCTGCGGCGGCACGCCGATGCGCCGCCGCAGGACGCACCTAAGCAAAGTCCCGTTGGCCCGCAGCCTGGCAAGTTCTCCGCCGCTGGCATGGGCGGCTGCGATCTCGACGACATGCCCGGCGTCGTCGACCCGCGAGGCCGCCTCGTCTCCATGCGTGCCGTCGGCGCGGCGCCAGACACGCGCGGCAGCGACGAGGCCGGCATCCCCGTGCTGGCCGACCTCTGCGACTGGGCCATCGACCCCGGCGCGCCGTCCTTGTTTGCCCTGCTCGGCGAGTACGGCATGGGCAAGACCATCTCCTGCCAGCGCCTGCTGCGCGAGATCGAGGCTCGCCGCGAGGGCGCGGATGGCGGCGACTGGCCGCGCCCGCTCTACTTCGACCTGCGCCGCCTGAGCGGCCTGCGTGGCACCAGCCTCGCAAGCGGCGGCAATGCAGCGCCGCGCCTGCCCACGCTGGAGGAGATCGTCGACGAATGCATCGCCCGCGGCTGGTCGCTGCACGCCGAGCGCCCGCGCGCCGCCGACCTCATCGCCGAGAGCCGCCACCTGGCGCAGCTGTGGATCTTCGACGGCCTGGACGAGGCCCTCGTCCACCTCACCGACGTCGATGGCCAGGCCTTCACCCGCGAACTGCTGCGCCTGCAGCCGCTGGCCGACAGCCACCTGCACGCCCACACCAAGCTACTCATCTCCTGCCGCACGCACTTCTTCCGCAGCCTGCAAGCACAGAACCACCACTTCACCGGCCAGCAGCGTGGCGGCACCGACGCGGGCGACTACCGCGCCCTCGTCATGCTGCCCTTCTCCGAGGAGCAGATCCGCGAGTACCTTGCGCAGGCCTTGCCCGGGCTGGACGCCCAGGCCACGCTGGAGATGCTGCAGAGCATCCACAACCTCGCCGAACTCGCCGCCCGGCCCTACACGCTTAAGCTGGTCACCGAGTTCATCCCCGAGATCGAGGAGCGCCGCGCGGCCGGGCAGCCGGTCTATGGCGTGACGTTGTATGGCCAGGTCGTGCGCAGCTGGCTGGGCCGCGACGCCGGCAAGCATCACGTCAAGCCCGAGCACAAGGAGCGCCTGATGGCCCACCTCGCCGCCTGGACGTGGGCGCGCGGCCAGCGCAACGTGCCAGCCGACCAGTTGGAGGCCTGGTTCCACGACTGGCTCGATGGCCAACCCGACCTGCGCAAGCGCTATGCCGCCGTCGACATCGACAAGCTGGAGGAAGACCTGCGCACGGCCACCTTCCTCGTGCGCGACGACGCGGGTGACGGCGGCTTTCGCTTCGCGCACAGCTCGATGCAGGAGTACTTCCTGGCGCGCTACCTGTTCCAGGCAGTCCAGGAGGACCGGCGCGAAGCCTGGGCCCTACCGCTGGTCAGCGTGGAGACGCGCCGTTTCTTCGCCGAATGTCTGCTTGAAGTCGGCGCATCAGCTGGGCTCAACACCCTCGCCCGCTGGCGCTCTCCCTACCTGCGCCTGGCCAGTGAACAGTGGCTGCGCTACGCCCTCGATGCCTCCGACCACGACTGGCCCACCCCCAGTCTGGCGGGCATAGACATGTCGGGTGCCCGGCTGCATGGCTGGCGCTTCGAAGGCCGAGAGGACCGGCCACCGCTCAACCTAGCTGGCGCGCGCTTCGTAGGTTGTGAGCTGCGCGAAAGCGTCTGGCTGCGCGTGCGGCTGGATGCCGCCGTGTTCGACGACGCGCAGCTCGATCGCTGCGAATGGCAACAGGTGCAGGCTCCGCGCCTGAGCGCACGGCGTGTCAGCCTGGACGGCGCGCGGTTCCGGCTAGTGCAGGGCACGGCGCACGACTTCACGGCGGCCCAGGGGCATCGCGCGCACTGGCTGGGAAGTGAGCCGCCGCCGGGCTGGCCAGTCGTTCCCGCCAGCACGCCTGCGCGCCGACACTGGCGTGCCGCAAGCGGGCATCAAGGCTGGGTCAGCGCCTGCGCCTTTTCGCCCGATGGCACACGCTTGGTGTCGACCAGCGGTGACGCTAGCCTGCGCCTATGGGACGTCGCCTCTGGAGAGTGCTTGGCTACCTGGGCCGGGCATGAGGGCTGGGTCAACGCCTGCGCCTTATCGCCCGACGGCGCACTCGCGGTGTCGGCCGGCAGTGACGCTAGTCTGCGCCTATGGAACGCCGCTTCTGGCAAGTGCCTGGCCATCTGGACCGGGCATGAAGACGAGGTGAACGCCTGCACCTTTTCACCCGACGGCGCGCGCGTGATATCGGCTGGCTATGACGGCAGCCTGCGTCTATGGGATGCCGACTCGGGCGAATGCCTGGCCATCTGGACCGGGCATCAGGGTCGGGTTATGGCATGCGCCTTTTCACCCTGCGGCGGGCACGTGGTGTCGGCCGGCAGCGACGCCAGCCTGCGCCTGTGGAACGCCGCCTCGGGCAAGTGCCTAGCCACCTGGACCGGGCATCGAGGCGGGGTCAGAGCTTGCGCGTTCTCGCCCGATGGAGCCCGTGTGGCATCGGCTGGCGAGGACGCCAGCTTGCGCCTTTGGGATACCACGTCGGGCGAGTGCCTGGCCAGCTGGACCGGGCATGAAGAATGGGTCATGGCCTGCGCCTTTTCGCCCGACGGCGCGCGCGTGGTGTCGGCCGGCGATGACGCCAACCTGCGCCTGTGGGACGCTGCCTCGGGCGAGTGCTTGACCACCTGGATCGGGCATGACGGCGGGGTCAACGCCTGCGCCTTTTCGCCTGATGGCGCGCGTGTAGTGTCGGCCAGCGATGACGGCAGCCTGCGCCTGTGGGGCACCGACTCGGACGAGTGCTTGGCCACCTGGACCGGGTATCAAGGCCAGCCCATGGTCTGCGCCTTTTCGCCCAACGGCACACGCTTGGTGTCGGCCAGCGGTGACGAGAATCTGCGCCTGTGGGACGCCGACTCGGGCGCACGCTTGGCAACCTGGACCGGACATAACGACTGGGTCATGGCCTGTGCCTTTTCGCCCGATGGCACGCTCGTGGTGTCGGCTAGCGATGACTCCAGCTTGCGCCTGTGGGACGCCAACTCGGGCGAGTGCCTGGCCACCTGGACCGCGCATCGTGGTGGGGTTAACGCCTGCGCCTTCTCGCCCGACGGCGCGCGCGTGGTGTCGGCCGGCGATGACGCCAGCCTGCGCCTGTGGGACGCCGCCTCGGGCGAGTGCTTGGCCACCTGGATCGGGCATGTCGGTGGGGTCGACGCCTGCGCCTTTTCGCACGACGGTGCGCGCGTAGCGTCGGTCGGTCGTGACGGCAGCCTGCGCCTGTGGGACACCGCCTTGGGCGACTGCCTAGCCACCCAGACCGGGCATCAGGGCGGAGTCAATGCGTGCGCCTTTTCGCCCGACGGCGCACGCGTGGTATCGGCCGGCCGCGACGGCAACCTGCGCCTGTGGGACACGGCCTTGGGCGAGTGCCTGGCCACCTGGGGTGGGCATGAGGGGTGGGTCAGGGCCTGCGCCTTTTCACCCGACGGTGCGCGCGTGGTGTCAGCCGGTGATGACTCCAGTCTGCGCCTGTGGGACGCAGCCACGGGCAAGTGTCTTGCAACCTGGACCGGGCATGAGGGGTGGGTCAGGGCCTGTGTCTTTTCGCCCGACGGCGCGCGCGTGGTGTCGGCCGGCTTTGACGGCAGCCTGCGCCTGTGGGACGCCGCCTCGGGGAAACAACTTCGCATCCACCACGTCGCCGACGGCGAGCACGCCGTCTGGGAGCCAAACACCAACCGCCTCGTCGAGGCCAGCGACGGCGCCTGGCGCTGGCTGGTGCAGCAGCAGTTCGATGCCCAGGGCCGCTTGATCGACGTGAAGATGGCCGAGGAGGTGATCAGCCTGCCCTACTCGTCGCTGAAACCCACGCCATCGCCCTGAGGCATCAGGGCCGGTACCAGAGCTCCGGCTTGTCGATGGGCGTCTGCGGCGGCAGCAGCGGGTTGCGCAGTTCGATGACCCGGCGGCCACCGAGCTTGGCGCGGGCAAGGTCGTCGCCGTGGTGCTGCAGGAACAGCTTGTCCATCGCGCCGCTGGCACGCAGGCGTTGCAGACCCACGTAGATGGCAGCGGCCAGGTCGGCGTCATGCGGGGCGACGAAGTAGTAGACGGCGGCCGGGTAGTGCAGGCACAGGTTGGGCACCACCGTCAGGCCCTGGCCGTAGCGCTCCAGCTCCCACCAGATCTCCTCAACCGAGCGCGGGAAGACGTCGGCGCGCCCCAGGCGCAACTGCTTGAACATCGCGTCGTAGTTGGGCGAAACGACCACGTTGAGGCCGTTGGCCTGCAGGATGCTGGTGTCGGGCCATTCATGTCCCGACACCAGCGAGAACTGGCGCAGGTCCGCGAGCGTCTGCACGCTGGCCATGCGCGCGGCAACCTCTGGCGTGGCCAGCAGCAGCCGCCAGCCGAACAGTCCCTTGAAGAGGGGCACGCGGATGGGCAAGGCCTGTTGCTCGCGCTCGACGGAGGTCATCGTCCAGACCACGTCCAGCCGGCGGCGAGTGCCCAGCTCCTGCAGCGCGCGGTTCTGCGGGATCAGCTCGGAAGTCGGCTCCAGCAAGACCGGCACGCCCGCCGCAGCCAGCGCCTGCTCCAGCAGCACGGCCGCATAGCTGTGCTGCAACTCGGCCTTGAGCGACACATGCGGGATGCGCAGCCGGCGCGGAGCGGCATGGGCGGCCAAGGGCACGGCGGCCGAGGAGAGGAGGAGATCGCGACGACTCAGGGGCATCGCGCCAGCGTAGCCGAAGCAGCGGTGTCCTTTCAACCGCCAAGCCGATTGCGTTAGCCTTTGTGTCCCGTCACAACCGGTTCATCGATGCCCCTTTCGCCCCTCGCCAAGAAGCCCCTGCAGGCCACCGTTGCCAAGCTCAAGCGCACAGGCCGCGCGCTGGGCCGGCTCAAGCCCCAGCCGGTCAACCCGGTGCAGGCGTTGCAGGACATCAAGGCCCGGCGCGTTGCGCGGCGCACGTCGTCGGGCCTGCAGCTGGTGCTGGCGGACCGCATCGACTTCGTCAACCCGGCGCACTGGGACGCGCTGGCGGCGCAGACCGTCTTCCTGTCGCGCGACTACCTGCGGGTGCTGGAACAGCACGCACCGGCCAACCTGGAGCCGCGCTACGCCATGGCCTATGCCGATGGCGAGCCGGTGGCGGCCCTGCTGCTGCAGCGCGTCAGCGTGGGCGGCGCGCAGCTGCGCAAGCCGGGCGCCAAGCGGCTGGTGGATGTGCCGGTGGCCGGGCTGAAGGAGCACCTGCTCGTCTGCGGCAACCTGCTCGTGTGGGGCGCACGCTCGATGGCACTGGCGCCGCATGCCGACGCCGACCAGCTCTGGCACGCGATCTGCGAAGCCATCTACCGGCTGCGCCGCGCGGACAAGCTGGACGGCCAGTCGGACCTCGCCCTCATCAAGGATCTCGGCATGGCCGAGGAGCACGTGCCGCCGGCCCTGCGCCTGCTGGGCTACCGCAGCGTGGAGACCGAGCCCGACATGGTGCTGACGCTGCGGCCCGAGTGGCGCAGCTGGGACGACTACCTGGCCAGCATGACCTCGGGCTACCGCAGCGCGGCCAAGAAGCTGTTGAAGGACTGCGCGGCCGGCGGCCTGACGCTGCGGCTGGCGACGGCCGAGGAGATGCTGGCGCGCGCCGACGAACTGCACGGGCTTTACGGCCAGGTGCACCAAGGCCAGGGGCTGCGCCTGGCGACGCTGACACCGGGCTATCTGCCGGCCATGGCGGCCGAGCTGGGGGCGCGCTTTCGCTGCCGCGTGGCCGAGCATGCCAACGGCCGCTGGCTGGGCTTCGTCACCAGCGTGCACGACGGCGACACGACGCTGGGCTATTACATCGGCTACGACCGCGCGGCCAATGCCGACGCGCCCATCTACCTGACGCTGCTGCAGTCCACCGTGCAGGACGCCCTCGCCTTCGGCTCCACCCGGCTGAGCCTGGGCCGCACGGCGCTGGAACCCAAGGCCAAGATGGGCTGCAAGCCCGAGCCGTTGAGCTGCGCGGTGCGGCACCGCGTGTCGGCGCTGAACTGGATCACCACTGCGCTGACCCGCACAGCCGAGCACGACGAGCCGCCGGAGCGCAGCCCGTTCAAGGCTGCGCCCGTGGACGCAGCCTGAGAGTCACTTCAAGCGCAGCTCGGCCGCGCGCGCATGGGCCTGCAGGCCTTCGCCGTGGGCCAGTACGCTGGCGATGCGTCCAAGCTGCTGGGCGCCGGCCTCGCTGACCTCGATGAGGCTGCTGCGCTTCTGGAAGTCGTAGACACCCAGCGGCGACGAGAAGCGCGCCGTGCCCGCCGTGGGCAGCACGTGGTTGGGCCCGGCGCAGTAGTCGCCGAGCGACTCGCTCGTGTACGCACCCATGAAGATCGCGCCGGCATGGCGCAGCAGCGGCTCCCAGCGGTGCGGCTCGGCGGCGCTGATCTCCAGATGCTCGGGCGCGATGGCATTGCTGATCTCGCAGGCCTCTTCCATCGAGCGCGTGAGGATCAGCGCGCCGCGGCCTGCCAGCGAAGCGCGGATGACGGCCTCGCGCGGCATCTCCTGGACGAGGCGCTCCATGCTGGCGCTCACGGCTTCCAGGAAGGCAGCGTCCGGGCTGAGCAGAATGCTCTGCGCCAGCTCGTCATGTTCGGCCTGGCTGAACAAGTCCATCGCCACCCAGTCCGGCGGCGTCGTGCCGTCGGCAATGACGAGGATCTCGCTGGGGCCGGCAATCATGTCGATGCCCACCTGGCCAAACACGTGCTTCTTGGCCGACGCGACGTAGGCATTGCCCGGGCCTGTGATCTTGTCGACGCGCGGGATGGTGGCGGTGCCATAGGCCAGCGCCGCCACGGCTTGGGCGCCGCCAACGGTGAACACGCGGTGCACACCGGCGACAGCCGCGGCCGCCAGCACCAGCGGGTTGCGCACGCCGTCCGGCGTGGGCACGACCATGATGATCTCGCCGACGCCAGCGACCTGTGCGGGGATGGCATTCATCAGCACGCTGCTCGGATAGGCCGCCTTGCCCCCCGGCACGTAGATGCCGACGCGGTCCAGCGGCGTGACCTTCTGGCCCAGCAGGTTGCCGTCCTCGTCGTGATAGCTCCAGCTGCGGCCGCAGGCCTCGAGCTGGCGCCCGTGATAGGAGCGCACCCGCCTCGCCGCGGCTTCGAGTGCGTCCCGCTGAGCCGGCGTGATCGAGGCCAGCGCGGCCTGCAAATCCGCCTGGGTGATCTCCAGCGCGGCGACGCTGTCGACCTTCACGCGGTCAAAGCGGGCGGTGTAGTCCAGTACGGCCGCATCGCCGCGTTGGTGCACATCGGCCAGGATCTCGGCAACGCGGCTTTCGATGGCGGCATCGTCCGCAGCCGACCAGTAGCGCAGGCGCTCGAACTCGGTCGCGAAGTCGGCGGCGGCCGTGGAGAGTTGGCGAACGAGCTTCATGCGATGGCAGAGGCGAAGGCGTCGATGAGGGGGCGCAGCGTGTCGCGCTTCAACTTGAGCGCGGCCTGGTTGACGACGAGGCGGGACGAGATGTCCATGATCTGCTCGACCTCGACCAGCTTGTTCGCGCGCAGCGTGCCGCCGGTGGAGACGAGGTCGACGATGGCCTCGGCCAGGCCAGTCAGCGGCGCCAGCTCCATGGAGCCGTAGAGCTTGATGAGGTCCACGTGCACGCCCTTGTCGGCGAAATGCTGGCGGGCGATCTCGGTGTACTTGGTGGCCACGCGGATGCGCGAGCCCTGCTTGATGGCGGCGGCGTAGTCGAAGTCGGCGCGCACGGCCACGCTCATGCGGCAGCGGGCGATCTTCAGGTCCAGTGGCTGGTAGAGGCCATGCGAGCCGCCCTGCGCCAACGCCTGCTCGTGCAGCACGTCGCGGCCGGCCACGCCGAGGTCGGCGCCGCCGTACTGCACGTAGGTCGGTACGTCGCTGGCGCGCACCAGCACGACGCGCACGCCGTCGCGGTTGGTCGGCAGGATCAGCTTGCGCGAGGTCTCGGGGTCTTCCAGCACCTCGATGCCGGCGGCGCGCAGCAGCGGCAGCGTCTCTTCGAAGATGCGGCCTTTGGAAAGCGCCAGGGTCAGGCCGGTCATTGCGTCCACTCCTCAGGCGCCAGCGTCTTCATCGACAGCGCGTGGATCTGCTCGCGCATGCGCTCGCCCAAGGCGGCGTAGACACGCTGGTGGCGCTTGATGCGGGAGAGGCCGGTGAACTCGGCGGACACGATGGTCGCGAAGAAGTGGCGGCCGTCGCCCTCGACTTCGAGATGCGCGCAGGGCAGGCCTGCGGCAATGAAATCGCGCACTTCTTGCGGGGTCGGGTCGGCCATCACGGGTCCTCGGGAAAAACCCGGATTTTAGGGAGGGATGGCGCAGCGCCCTTCGGAGCTGCGCAAAGCATCCTTTCAAGCACGGCTCACGATCTGATCTTGTAGCCGCTCTTCAGCAACGACAAGGCAAGCCCCGCGGTCACCGCGAAGCTCACGCCGACGACTCCCAAACTGATCCACGGCGACACGTCGCTGACCCCGAAGAAGCCGCGCCGGAAGCCGTCGATCATGTAGAAGAACGGGTTCAGGTGGCTGATGCCGAGCCAGAAGCTGGGCAGCGAGTGCACCGAATAGAAGACGCCGGACAGGAACGTCATCGGCATGATGATGAAGTTCTGGAAGGCGGCCAACTGGTCGAACTTCTCCGCCCACAGGCCGGCGATCAGGCCCAGCGTGCCCATCAGGCCCGCGCCCAGCACGGTGAAGATCAGCACCCACAGGATGTTGTCCAGGCCCGGCGGCGCGAACCAGGCGGTGACCAGCAGCACGCCCGTGCCCACGGCCAGGCCGCGCACGATGGCCGCACCCACGTAGGCAACGAACCAGGCCGCCGGCGACAGCGGCGTCAGCAGCAGGAAGACGAGGTTGCCGGTGATCTTGCTCTGGATGAGGCTGGACGAGCTGTTGGCGAACGCGTTCTGCAGCACGCTCATCATGACGAGGCCGGGGATGAGGAACTGCGTGTAGCCGACCGTGTCGTAGACCTTCACGTGGTTCTCCAGCGTGTGGCCGAAGACGAGCAGGTACATGACGGCCGTCAGCACGGGTGCGCAGACGGTCTGGAAGGCGACTTTCCAGAAGCGCAGCACTTCCTTCTTGAAGAGGGTGGAGGCGCCGTTCATGCGTGTTCTCCCTGCATGATTTCGAGGAACACGTCTTCAAGGTCGGCGCGGCCGATCTCCAGGTCTTCGACGGGCACGCCCGCGGCGCGCAGCGCGGCCAAGGTGGTTTCCACTTCGGCGGCGTCGTGGGCCGTCACCTGCACGATACGCCCGGTCACCCGGGCCCTCGCCGCAATGTCTGGTGGCAGCACCGCGTCGGTCTTGAAGCGCAGCATCGTCGACGCCGTGCCGGCCAGCAGCTGCGAGGTGCGGTCCAGCGCCACGATGCGGCCGGCCTTCAGCATGCCGATGCGCTGGCACAGGGCCTCCGCCTCTTCCAGGTAGTGAGTGGTCAGCAGCACGGTGTGCCCTTCCTTGTTCAGGCGGGCGATGAACTGCCACAGCGTCTGGCGCAGCTCCACGTCGACACCGGCGGTGGGCTCGTCCAGCACGATGACGGGTGGGCGGTGCACCAGGGCCTGGGCAACGAGCACGCGGCGCTTCATGCCGCCGGACAGCTGGCGCATGTTGGCGTTGGCCTTGTCGGTGAGGCCCAGGTTGTGCAGCAGCTCGTCGATCCAGGCGTCATTGTTTTGAACGCCGAAGTAACCGCTCTGGATGCGCAGCGACTCGCGCACGCTGAAGAAGGGGTCGAACACCAGTTCCTGCGGTACCACGCCCAGCGCCTTGCGGGCGGCGGCGTAGTCGTCCACCACGTCGTGGCCCATCACGCGCACGCGGCCCTCGGTCGCCTTGGACAGGCCGGCCAGCACGCTGATCAGCGTCGTCTTGCCCGCACCATTGGGGCCCAGCAGGCCGAAGAATTCGCCGCAGTGGATGTCAAAACTGACACCATCCAGCGCCTTGACCTGCCCTCCGCGGTATGTTTTCTTGACGTTCTCGAAAGAGATGGCGGGCGGGGAGGCTGAATTCGGCATGGGGCGCGATTCTAAAAGTCAGCCCTATTTCGGTGCCGATCACTGCCAGAATGGCCCGCGCATGCCTACGCCCAAACGCCCCCGCCGCACCGCCGAGCGAATCCTCGAGGTCACGCTGGAGCTCTTCAACAGCTTCGGTGAGCCCAATGTGTCGACGACGCTGATCTCGGCCGAACTGAAGATCAGCCCGGGCAACCTTTACTACCACTACCCGGCCAAGGACGAGCTCGTCAACGCGCTGTTCGGCCGCTACGAAGCAGAGCTGAACGAGCTGCTGGCCGCAGCCGACAACGTGCGCAACGTGGAGGACGCCTGGCTGTTCTTCCACATGCTCTTCGAGCTGATCTGGAAGCACCGGTTCCTCTACCGCGACCTGAACGACCTGCTGTTCAAGAACCGCCGGCTGGAAACGCACTTCCAGGCCCTGCTCGCCGCCAAGGAGCTGGCGATGCGCCAGGTGCTGTCGGGCCTGCACTTGGGCGGCGCGCTGAAGATGGACCTGCGCGAGGCCGCGCCGACGGCGAACGCGATGGTCGTCGTCGTCAGCTACTGGCTGAGCTACGAATACGTGCGCGACCCGCGCCGTGCGCTGGAGCCCGAGCGCGCCGGCGCAGCGCTGATGCGCGGGGCCTTCCATGCGTTGAGCCTGCTGCTACCCTACCTCGAGCCTGCTTCCAAGGAACACCTCTTCAAGCTGGCTGGCAACTATCAACAACCATAGAGCGTAAGCAAGCTCTTACTGGAGACAAGCGATGGCCAAGTGGACCGCCTTCCCCTACGACAACAGCGCGTTCGTGTACACGCCCGCCACGCTGAAGAAGCACTGGGCGCGCCTGCATGCCGGCGATGCCGAGCCCTTCCCCAAGGACGCGGCCGTCGTGCAGGCCTGGATCCATTTCCACGCCGGTGACTTCCAGGCCGCGTACGACGCCGGCCTGGCCGCGGGTGGCGCTGGCGTCACCGTCGCGAACAAGGCCCAGGGCATCTACGCCAACTACCTTGAGAAGAAGGAGAAGGTGAAGCTGGAGATGTTCCTCGAGATCGCCGAGCGCGCCGAGGCGCAGCAGGGCGAAGAGCCGAAGAACCCGAACGCCTTCTACTGGCAGGCCTATGCCATCGGCCGCTACGGCCAGGGCATCAGCGTTGCCAAGGCGCTCGCTCAAGGCCTGGGCAGCAAGGTCAAGAACGCGCTGGAAACCACCATCACGATGGCGCCCAAGCATGCCGACGCCCACATCGCGCTGGGCGCCTTCCATGCCGAAGTCATCGACAAGGTCGGCAAGCTGCTGGGCCGCACCCAGGGCGCCGACACGGCCACCGGGCTGAAGATGTTCGAGCAGGCCATCAAGCTCAACCCGACCAGCGCCATCGCGATGATCGAGCGCGCCAACGGCCTCGTCATGCTGGAGGGCGACAAGCGCATGAAGGAAGCCGAAAAGCTGTACGCCGACGCGGCCGCCTGCGAGGCGATGGACGCGATGGAGCTGCTCGACATCGAGCTGGCGAAGGAAGAACTCGAGGAGTAATTCACGCCTCCCGGGGCCGGTCGTGACATTCGTCACGACCCGGTCTCCCGCGCTTTCGGGGGTGCAAGTCCAGGCATCGCGGCGTAAGCTTCGACCCCATCAGCCACCCCCCAAACGAGACCGCGCCATGAAGTTCCTGATCCCCGCTTTCGCCGCCGTGACCGTCTTTGCCGCCCAGGCCGCCAACAACGCCACGCCCGAACAAGCCGAGTTGCGCGCCGAGTGCGCCAAGAGCTACACCGACACGAGCAGCATCGTGACGCCGGTCGCCGCGAACGAGTATCAGTTCGTCTACGCCAACGGCAAGTACAAGGGTGAAGCCAAGCCCGGCAAGCTGCTGGCCTGCACCCAGCAGCAATACGCCGCCTACCTGGACAAGGCCGACCCGGCCAAGGTGATGGCTGCCTACCCGACCGCTGCCGGCCGCCCGACCGCCAAGAAGAAGGCCGAGCCCTTCCGTCTCTGAGCTGCCGTCCGTTCCGCGAAAGGGCGCCTTCGGGCGCTTTTTTCATGCCCGCTCAATGCGTGCATTTGCTGCCGCCAAGGCGTAACCTCTGGTTTGCCCCTAGCAGTACGGAGGTCAACCATGAGAGTCCTCGCAATCACGATTGCCGCTCTGGTGTCCGCCCTACCCGCCCTCGCCGCCAACACGCCTGCGGATCACGCCCAGGCCACGTTGCGCGACGGCTGCGCGCAGAGCTACGCCAGCTACAGCGCCTACTACCCGCCCGGTAGCTCAGGCCCCGCCTTTACCGGCGAGCGCTACAAGGGCGACAGCCGCTACTACAACGACGCCAAGCCCTGCGATGAAGCGCAGTACACGGCCTACCTCGAAAAGGCCGACCCGGGCACCGTCGCGATGGCCTACCCCACCGCTGCCGGCAAGCCCAAGGCCAAGAAGCCCGCTGGCACGACGGTGGCGTTGCCCAAGCCGAAGTGAGACCTAGGCGGTGTCCCCGCCCCAAGGCAGCATCAGCGACAGCAGCAGCAGCTTCTCGAACTCGGGCGCGAAGTTGGCGATGATGGCTTCGGGGTCGGGGCACAGGCCGGTGTCGGTGATGAGGCCGAACTGCACGCGGCCGGCGTAGGTCAGGATGCTGACCCCCATGCCGATGTCGCCGGACTGCGGCACCCAGAACATCACCTTCTCCACCGTCGAGCCGCAGAACTTCAGCGCCTCGGCCGGGCCGGGCACGTTGGTCATCACAGCCGTGGCCTTCTTGGCGAAGATGTTCAGCATCGCGTGCTGCACCGGCTTGATCAGCAGGCCCGCCACCGACAGCAGGCCGAAGGCCATCACGGGCTGGAAGCTGCCCTTCAACTCGCTCATGCGCGCGCGCACAGCGAACAGCCGCTCGATGGGGTTGGCGATGCCGATGGGCAGCACCAGCGGCACCAGGCCGAAGCGGTTGCCGAGCTGCCAGGCGTGCTCCAGCGGGCGCAGGTTGACGGGCACCATCGCGCGGATCTCCTTGCCCGCCGGGTCCTCGCCCTTGTCGGCCAGGTACTTGCCGATGGCACCGGCCGCGCAGGCCAGCAGCACGTCGTTGATGGACGCTCCGAGTGCCTTGCCCACGGCCTTCACCTCGTCCAGCGCCAGGCTGTCGTCCCAGGCCACGGTCTTGCCCACGGTGGGCTTGCCCTTGAGGCGCGTGGGCGAGTCATCGGGCATCAGCGCGAAGGCGGCCACGTCGGACACGGCCTGATAGCCCATGCGGGCCATCTCCATCGATGCGTCCATCGGCGTGTTGCCCGACATCATCGTGTCGACGCCTTTGGAAACGCCCTTGCCGGTCAGGCCGATGGCCTTCACGGTCATGTTGCTGATGGGGCGCAGGAAGGCGTCGAGCAGCCAGTCCGGCTCCTCCTCGACGCGGGGCGCGCGCTTGGGCGGCGCCTTGCCGCCGTCGGTGATGGACAGCATCACCGCGATCAGCGCGATGCCGTCGGCGATGCAGTGGTGAATGCGGGCGATCAACGCGCTCGTGCCGTCGCCCATGTCCTCGATGAGCTGGAACTGCCACAGCGGGTGGGCCGGGTCCAGCGGCTGCGAACACAGCTCGCCGACGCGCTCGCGCAACACCTGCTCGCGCGACTCACCCGGCATGGGCAGCGGCACCTCGGCGATGACGTGGCGGGCGATGTCGAAATCGCGGTCCGCCACCCACTGGGCGCCCAGCAGCGCATCCTCGACGACCCGCTGCCGAAAGCGCGGGTACTGCAGCAGCCGCTCGGCCACCCGCTCGCGCAGGCTGCCCAGCGCGATGCCGGGGCGGATGGACCAGACCCCGACGATCATCATCAGGTTGGCCTCGGTGTCCATGCGCAGCCAGGCGGTATCCACCTTGGACATGCGTTCGCTCATCTGGCCCACTGTGTCTCCTCTGGAGTTGTTTTTCGGGGCCTAAACTTGCTGGCCCGTCGACTGATTGTCACCAGATCGACGCCCCTGATTCAGCCTGGAGAACCCCCGTGAGCCT
The DNA here is from genome assembly GCF_059421665.1 of Roseateles sp. GW821-FHT02E12. NCBI lineage: Bacteria > Pseudomonadati > Pseudomonadota > Betaproteobacteria > Burkholderiales > Sphaerotilaceae > Roseateles > Roseateles sp. GW821-FHT02E12. Next base: position 359,635 of record NZ_JBWKVK010000005.1, on the reverse strand, counting down.
GAAAGACCAATTCGAAGCCGCCGTCGCCGACTCCAAGAACCTGGCCGAGCGGCCGGACAACATGACGCTGCTGAAGCTGTACGCGCTCTACAAGCAGGGCAGCGCCGGTGACGTCGACGGCAAGCGCCCTGGTTTCACCGACATGGTCGGCCGCGCCAAGTGGGACGCATGGAACGAACTCAAGGGCACCGGCAGCGACGACGCGATGCAGCAGTACGTCGACCTGATCGAGTCGCTCCGCTAATGTCTTGGGGATGGACCTGCCGGCACCGCCGGCAGCTCCGTCCTCACTGATCGGGCTGCCGTCGGCGCCCCGGAAAGCCGGCTGGGCCTGCGCTCAAGCCGGCTTCTTCTTGGCCGGCGCTTTCTTCTTGGCACTCGCCTCCAGCAGCGAGTCGAGTTCCTTCTGGATCTCGCCCTCGATGGTCTTCTTGAAAGCGCCGAGCAGAAAACCGAGCTGGGCGACGAGATCGAAGTGGTCGGCCGCGACGGTCAGCTCGCCCTTCACGCCGGAGCGGGTGAACTCGACGGTATCGCCGTCGTCGCCCTCGTGCACCGTGCATTCCATGTCGAACTTCTCTTCGACCTGCTCGGCCCATTTCCAGGCAATCTCGCGCGCCTTCTTCAGGCCCAGGGCATGGTCTCGGTGGATACGGATCTCGGCCATCGGCGGCTCTCCTTGTCTCTTGCCGCGCACTCTAACGCTGGTGCCGCATTTGCACGCATACTTCCCGCCGCAAAAGCCGGGCAACCAAGCCCGCCCGCCGTCCAGGGAGGAGCCATGCGCCTTGTCGATCCCGACCCGCACACCCTCGACCCGCTCACCGAGGGGTTGACGTATTTCCGCGCCGTCGAGCCCGACCACGAGCAGGCCGTCTACTGGTTCCGCGTCGCCGCGGACTCCGGCGACGCGGAAGGCTTGGCCATGTTCGCCTTCTGCCAGCTCGAAGGCCTGGGCCTGCCGCGCGACCCCGTGCAGGCCCGCGAGCGCCTGGAGCGCGCGTCCGCCGAAGGCAGCCTGACCGCCAAGTTCCACCTCGCCCGCATGCTCGTCGCCGGCTGGGGCGGCGACCCGGACGCCCCGCGCGGCGTGGCCCTCTACACGGCCGCCGCGTCACAAGGCCATGCCGACGCCACCTTCAACCTCGCCAGCTGCCTGGACGCCGGCTGGGGCTGCCAGCCCGACCGCCTCGCCGCCAAGGCCTTGTTCCTGCGCGCCCGCGCCCTGGGCAGCCCGCTGAAAGCGCCGGGCCTGCGCATCCGCCAGCGCGAGCTGGACGCCGTGCGTGACCTCGCCCGGCGCCTGGAACACGGCGACGAACTCGCCCGCGCCGTCGAAGAGCGCCAGCACGAGATCACGCTGATGCACGACCTGGCCCGCAACCCCGCGCGCAAAGCCATGCTGACCCGCCAGCAGCGCCGCCGCCTGCTGCGCGTCGCCAGCATCACGGCCGTCGCCGCCGGCCTGGTCGCAGCGCTGGCCGGCCTGTTCGGCTGGCGTAACAGCCACCCGCTGGCGCATGATGCCGGCCCCACTTCCATCGCCTAGCCCATGTCTCGCACGCTGCCGCTCAACGCTCACCTGATCGACGTCGGCCCCCTCGTCTACGGCTGCATGGCCCTCGGTGGCGATTGGAGTGGCGGCCCCATTACCGAAGCCGACATCGCCCACGCCCACGCGGCCGTCGAAGCGGCGCTGGACATCGGCATCAAGCTCTTCGACCACGCCGACATCTACCGCCGCGGCAAGGCCGAGGCCGTGTTCGGCGAACTGCTCAAGCGCAGCCCAGGCCTGCGCGCCAAGATCCGGCTGCAGAGCAAATGCGGCATCCGCTTTGGCGACGACACCAACCCCGGCCGCTACGACCTCAGCGCCGAGTACATCGAGCACAGCGTCGACGGCATCCTGAAGCGCCTGGCCGTCGAGCGCATCGACATCCTGCTGCTGCACCGCCCCGACGCACTGATGGAACCCGCCGAGGTTGCCCGCGCCTTTGGCCGGCTCAAGGCCGCGGGCAAGGTCGGGCACCTGGGCGTGTCCAACATGCACGCGGGGCAGATGCGCTGGCTGCAGACAGCCCTCGCCGAGCCCATCGTCGCCAACCAGCTGGAGCTGAGCCTGGCCAAGCTCGACGCCATCGACGTCGGCACCACCTTCAACGACCCGCAGGCGGTTGCAAGGCCGGGCGGCGTCGCATGGGCCGGCACGCTGGAGTACGCGCAGCAAAACGGCGTGCAGCTGCAGGCCTGGGGCTCGCTCGCGCAGGGGCGGTTCAACGATCCGGCGGCGTCCAAGGCAGCGGCCGTGGTCGATGAGATTGCCCAGGCGCACAGCACGACGGCCAACGCCGTGCTGCTGGCCTGGCTGCTGCGGCATCCGGCGGGCATTCAGCCGGTCATTGGCAGCGGCAACGCGGAGCGGATTCGGGCTTGCGGCGATGCCGTGAAGATCCAACTGAGCCGGGATGAGTGGTATCGGTTGTACGTGGCAGCGCGGGGGCAGGCGTTGCCTTGAGGCAGGGAACCCATCGCGCATGAACGAAGCGCTCGTTGTCATTTATCGCGCGGGCACAGTGACGCCCCTGTTGCGCAGCACTGCGCACTCGCCTTCCTGGTTCGGCGGCCCGTTAGAGCGGGAAGTGACCGGGCAGAAGCTCGCCAAGCCTCTGCATCACATCGCCACTCTCCACCTCGGCCAACTGTACGGACATGAGGAGCGTCACGCCGTGCAGCAAGTGCCGCTGGTCCACGGACTGTTCTACGACAGTGGTTTGCTTCGATACGACTTCAAGGACTTCGGAACTCTCAGCGTCCCGTCGGGCCTGCTGGGCGAGCCCACGCCGGATTGGCCGTATCGCGGCTATCCGGAGTTGCTGCCGTTCGTCCCATTGGAGGCTGGGGCACCGACGCGAGAGTCTTGGCAAGAGTTTTGCGCGCGAGCACCCAACCTGCCCCGCGAGCAACCGACCGACATGGTCGCGCTGGTTCCGCCCCCTGCCACCATTGGCTTTTCGATGTGGGGCCGAGCTGGCGACACCGAGGGCGTCACGTTGGTATTCGAATGCGACCTAGAGAACCGGACCGTGACGACCTACAACGTCTGCAGCTAGGTCCGCACCAACGATTGCCTCAGGCCGCCCTGCGCGCTGTGCTGATCGCCAGACTCACCGCGCCCCAGCACCCAGCGCCTGACTCGTCGCCCGCAGCGGCCGGCTCACTGCATTGGCCCGTGCCGCCGGCGCAGGCGCAGCGACCCCAAGCGGCCAGGCGCCGGTGAATGCGCGACCGGGCAGCAGCACCTCGGCTTGCACCAGATCCTTCTGGCCGTCACCGTTCAGGTCCAGCAGGGCCAGCGGGCGTCGGCCGGTGAAGTAGCCGTAGGCGGACTCGAACAAGCGCTCGGCCTCGAACGCGCCGGCGCTGGACTGCAGCAGCACACCCGTGCGCCAGAGGATGTCGTGCGACACGACGATGTCGGCACGGCCATCGCCGTTCAGGTCGGCCACGAGCAGCGCCGACGCGGCCCAGGCTGTGGCCATCCGCAGCGGGTCGCCGAAGCCGCCCGAGGCGGTCTGCCGAAGCACCCAGACCTCGCCATTGCTGGCAGGCCCTGACACCCCGGTGTCCATCGCCAGCGCGATATCCAGGCGCCCATCGCCGTCGAAATCCCCGGCTGCGAGCGCGCGGGGCGTGCTCGCCGGCAGAGGGCGAGTCTGCACCGCACCCCAGCCCGTGGCGGTGCGCAATGCCCAGCCCAGCTCGAAGCCGCTGGCACTGGACTGCACCCACACGAGGTCGGCGCGGCCGTCACCGTTCAGGTCGGCGGCCCGCCAGTCGCGGACGTCGAAGGTCGAGGTAGCGGCCAGCAGCGTCTGCTGCCAGGTGCCATCGGCCAGCCGGCGCAGATGGCTCAGGCCCTGCGTCGTCACGCCGACGACGCCCGACTGGCCCGCGGCGGCGTCCATCACGGCAATAGCTCCCAGCGACAGGTCCACCGGCGAAGCCTCGGCGGAGAAACTGCCGTCGCTGCGCTGGCGCAGGATGGTGGTCGCCTGCTGATTGCATTCGCCATGCACCACGATGTCGGCGCGGCCATCGCCGTCCAGGTCGCCCACGGCCAGGCCACGCATGCCGCAGAAGGTGCTGCCCGTGAAGACGTACAGCTGCCGGACGTCGCCATAACGGCCGTCAGCGCTCTGCAGGCGTGCGCCGACGAAGTAGGCACCGCCCGGGACCAGCGCGGTGAACACCAGGTCGCTGCGCCCATCGCCATCGACGTCAGCCACCGCAAGGGAGCCGATCTGCAGATTGCCGGCCCAGGCCTGCGGCCGACCGAAGGGGCCGGGGTCGGTGCGAAAACGCAGGGCGGTATCCCCCATCGGGTTGCCGCCAGCATCCGTCAGGCCCAGCCCGACAGAGGCGAAATAGGCCGTGTTGGGCTGCAACGGTGTCGTCAGCGTGGCGACGACGCTGTTGCCCTGAAGCGTGGCCGGCAGCTGCTGCGCGGTGCCGCCCGAATCAGGCTGGATCAGCACCTTGAGCTCGACGCCCGGCGGCACGACGACGGGCTCGTTGAACGTGAAGCTCAGCGTGCCGCTCAGCGGCGCCTCGTCCGCGCCCTGGGCCGGCGATGAGGACTGCAGGCGCGGCCCGGTGGTGTCGACGCGAAAGCTGCTGAGCACGGCCGGCGCCGCGTTGCCCGCCCAGTCGCTGACCTGGCCACCGTTGCGCAGCTCGTAGCGGCCGTCGGCCAAGGGATAGGTGGTGGTGAAGATGGTCAGCGTCTTGGCGTCGGCACTGAGCTGCAGCGCCTGGGGTACCAGCGGGTTGCCATTGAGCATCAGCTTCAGGCCGGTGTCGCCACGCAGAGACAGCGGGTCGATGGGCTCGCTGAAGCTCAGGCGCAGCTCGGTGTCGGGCCGGCTCAGGCTGTCGTTCACAGGCAGCGCCTGCGCCACCGTCGGGGCGACAGATTCGCTGTGGCGCGAGCCGACGGCGTAGGCCATGACGTCCTCGGTTTCCACGTCGGCCACGCCACCGTCCGTGGTGGTGCTGGACGAGGTGCGCACCGGGCCGATGCCGACGACATACCAGTCGTCGACCGTCTGGTTGATCGTGTGGCTGGCGGTCGTGCCGGCCAGGCGCACGACCGAGCGGATGCTCGTCCGCACATGAGAGGCTTCGGCGAAAGCTGTCAGCGTCGTCGTCAGGGCCTCGACGCCGACGAACTGGGCCTCGACGCGCAGGTCCACGCTGTCGGCGCGGCCATCGCCGTCAACGTCGGCGCTGAGGCTGCGTTCGTAGAGCACCACGCTCTGCCCCTGGGCGGCACCGAACCTCAGCAGTTCGACGGCGCCAGCGGCCCGCGTGAGCGCATCACTGTTCGGGCCCGGCACGCTGGAGATGCCGGTCGCGCTGCGTTGCAGGTATTCGTCGTCGGTGGGCTGCTGCAGGTTGTTGCCGCCGCCGCGCACGATCAGGGCACCGGCCACGGCCTCGCCAACGCGCTCGTGCCGCACCGAGCCCACGCCCGAGCCGGCCGTCACGCGCCAGCTGCGCCGGTCGCCGCTGGCCAGCGGGTAGACGTCCGCGCTCAGCGTGATGGTGACACCCCCGCCACCTCCGCCGCCGCCACCGCCGTCTGTCGACCCGCCACCACCGCCACCGCCGCAGGCGGCCAGCAACAGCGACGCACACAGGCTCACGCCCAGCAAGGCCCATCCGCGGGCCGGATCTCTTGTCGTCATGCCCTAGCTCCCTGATTGGCCGCAGTCGCGGCCGGCACATTTATACCGGTTGTCGCAGCGACGGCGGGCGCGGATGCAGCCTCGCCATGCTCAGCACGTCGTCGTAAATCCCGTGGCGCATGGCATAGGCCTTGAAGCGGCCTTCGTGCTCGAAGCCATGCCGCTCGTAGAGCCGGATGGCCCGCGCGTTGTCGTGATAGACCGTCAGCTCGATGCGCAGGATCTGCGCCCAGTTGTCGGCGTAGTCCAGCAGGCCCGTCATCAGCGCCTGGCCGACGCCCTGGCCCTGGCTGGCCTTGGCGACCGTGATGCCCAGCGACATGGCGTGGCGGCGGCGAACCGAAGGGCCGGCCGAGTGCAGGCCGGCGAGGCCCACCACCTTGTCGTCCAGCACGGCGGCCAGCACGAGCTCGGTGGAGCCCGGCGCCGGCGGGTTCATGCCGGCGATGCGTTGGGTCCACATCTCCTCGCTGGCGAAGGGCAGCTGCAGCGTGCCGCCAAAGACTTCGGGATCGCCGAACTGTTCGGCGATGGCGGCGGCGTCAGCGGGTTTGACTCGTCGCAGGGTGAGCTTCATGCGCAAGGCCTCCTTCAAGGCCTTGCAATGTAGCCCGACGTTCAGCGCGCTCGAGCGGCTTCAAGCGCTCGACGGCAGCGTGAAACTTCACCCAGTCGCGCCCTTCGCGTTCAAAGAGACGCATGAAGGCCGGCACCAATTCGTCGTAGGCCGACAGGATGGCGAAGCTGGCGTTGTTGGCGCGCTGGAACCAGGCCTCGTAGCCCGGCGCCTCCTTGGGCGCACGCTCGCGCAGTTCGGCCATGACGGCGGCCTTGGCTGCGGCGCGCGACTCGGCCGGGCCGGCGTAGATGGTCAACAGCCGTTCACGCCCTTCCCTAGCCAGCGCCAGGAAGCGCGCCCGGCGCGCACGGCCGGCCTCGAAAGCGGCCAGCACCTCGGGCTTGCTCGCCAGCCACTCGCGCGCAGCGATCAGCTCGACGGCGCTGGCATAGGCCTCGTTGAAGCCGGTGTCGTCGCTGGTGTAGACGCGCTGGTGGCTCAGCTCGTGGAAGATCATGGCCGCCAGCTCCCCCTCGGGGTAGCGGATGAAGGTGTTCAGCAGCGGGTCGCCACCGAGCCAGCGGCTCCAGCCCAGCGTCGAGTAGGCGGGAATGGGCTGCACCTGCACCTCCCAGCCCTCGGCCTTCAGCGCGTCGGCATGGGCTTGAGCAGCATCACGGTCAAACCAGCCCTGGTAGCCGGCGCAGCCCATCAGCGGATAGCACCAGGTCTTGAGCTGGAAGCCGAACTCGGGCGCGGCCACGATGTTCCAGACGACGGCCGGGCGGCCGAGATCGGCGTAGCGGCGGTAGCTGTTGTTGTCGGGCAGCGCGATGCGACTGCTGGCGAAGTCTCGCATCTGCTGCGAGAGCCTGAGCCTGTCGGCCAGCTCGGGCGCCGTCGCGGGGTCGGCCAGCCAGTCCTGCACGGGCCGGGCGGCACGGATGATGCCGAGATGGCCACCCGCGGCCTGGCCCCAGTGGCCGACGGCGCCGCAGCCGCTCAGGGCCAGCAGAGAAACCGAAAGCAGCAGACGACGGATCAAGCCGCTTCCACTTCAACGAGGCAGTCGTAGAACGCAGGCGCGTTGCCCATGTCGGTCAGCCTCTGGTGGGTGACCTCGTTGACGTTGGTGCCCTGCACGCCCAGCTTGCGCCACCACACGCCCAGGCCGTTGACGACACCGGGCCGTGCGCGCTTGCTGACCTTGAGCTTGGCGACGTAGCGGCCGCGGTCGTTGAAGGCCGACACCATCGCGCCATCGCCCAGGCCGCGCGCGGCGGCGTCGTCGGCGTGCATCTCGATGATGGGTTCGCCCTCGATGTCGCGCAGGCTCTTCACGTTGACGAAGCTGGAGTTCAGGAAGTTGCGTGCCGGCGGCGAGATCATCGCCAGCGGAAAGCGCGCGGCCAGCTCGGGCGAGGCCTGGGCGCTTTCGTAGTTGGGCACGTAGTCGGCACCAGCGGCCTGCGCGCGGCCGTTGGGGGTGCGAAAACCCCCTTCGGCAAACGGCGCCTCGGGAATGGGCAACGGCAGCCAGCCCTGCTCGCGCAACTGGTTCAGGTCGATGTCCGCTGTGAAAGCCTGCGCGGCCAACTGCTCGTCGGTATCGCTGAAGCAAGCGTCATCCAAGCCCATCGCTGCGGCCAGCTCGCGGAAGATCTGCGTGTTGGTCTTGGCCTCGCCCATGGGCGCGACGGCCGGCTGGTTCATCAGCACGTCGGTGTGGCCGTAGGAGGTGTGCACATCCAGGTGCTCCAGCTGCGTGGTGGCGGGCAGCACGTAGTCGGCGAGGTCGGCCGTGTCGGTCATGAAGTGCTCGAGCACGACAGTGAACAGGTCCTCGCGCTGGAAGCCTTTCACCACCTTGGGCGACTCAGGTGCCACGGCGACCGGGTTGCTGTTGTAGACGACCAGTGCCTCGATGCGTGGCCCGAATTCCGGCGAGGCAGGCGCCAGCAGCGCGTCGCCGATGGTGCTCATGTTGACCATGCGCGGGTTGCGCCCAGCGAGCAGATCGAGACGTTCGAGGTTGGCGTTCTTGAAGGGCGCGTTCCAGCCCGAGGCCGACAGCAGCACGCCGCCGCTTTGGTGGCGCCAGGCGCCGGTCAGGCAGGGCAGCAGCGCGATCAGGCGCACGGCATTGCCACCGCCGCGCACGCGCTGCAGGCCGTAGTTCATGCGGATGGCCGCCGGCTTGGTGGTCGCGTAGTCGCGGGCCAGGGCACGCACCTCGTCGGCGGTGATGCCGCAGGTCTCGGCGACGCGCTCGGGCGGCCAGGCCAGCGCCTTGGTGCGCAGCTCGTCCCAGCCGTCCACGTAACGCTCGATGTAATCACGGTCCAGCCAGTCGTTGGCGATCAGCTCATGCATCAGGCCCAGGGCCAGGGCGCCGTCGGTGCCCGGCAGCACGGCGATGTGCTGGTGGCATTTGTCGGCGGTTTCCGTCTTGCGCGGGTCGATGCAGATCAGCTTGGCGCCTTCGCGCTTGGCCTGGTTCGCATACGTCCAGAAGTGCAGGTTGGACGCGATGCTGTTGCTGCCCCAGATGACGATAAGCTTGGCGCCGGCGAAGTGGCGCGTGTGCATGCCCAGCTTGTGGCCGTAGGTGGCTGCCAGGCCGGCGCCGCCGGCGGAGGCGCAGATGGTGCGGTCAAGCCGCGCTGCGCCCAGTGCGTTCCACAACCGGCCGGCCATGGCCTCACCCTGGATCAGGCCCATGGTGCCGGCATAGCTGTAGGGCTGGATGGCCTGGGGGTCTGGAATAGCCTTCAGCTTCGCCGCGATGTCGGCGATGGCCTCGGCCCAGCTGACCTGCACGAAGGCAGGCGCCTCGGTCTTCTTGCTGACGCGCTTGAGCGGGTGCAGCAGGCGCTCGGCGTGATAGGTGCGCTCGGCGTAGCGCGAGACCTTGGTGCACAGCGCACCATGCGTGCTGGGGTGGTCGGCGCGGCCCTGTACCTTGATGACGCGCTCGTTCTCGACGGTGATCTGCAGCGCGCAGGTGTCGGGGCAGTCGTGGGGGCAGGCGCCGAGGACGGTACGGGTGTGCATGTCAATCAGGCAATCGCGATTCAGGCAGAACCGTGATTGTCGCCACCCGCGCCGCCTGGGTCACTTGCGGTTCAGGAAGTCCACTAGACGCGGGATGGTTTGGGCAGGAGCCTCTTCCATCAGCCAGTGGCCCGAGCCCTTGATGACGACGCCCTCGACGTTGGCGTCCACCAGCTTGGCCTGCTCGATCAGGAAGGTGCCCGAGGCCTTTTCACCGGTCAGCACCAGCATCGGCTGCTGCAGCTTGACCTTGGCGAAGCCGGCGAAGTCTGCCGCGTCCTGCTCGAACGCCTTGAAGTAGCCGAAGCCCGCCTTCATGCCGCCCGGCTGCGCATAGGCCGCCGTGTAGAACTGCCGGTCGGCCTCCGACAGCGAGCGGGTCTTGTCGGCCGCAAAGTCGTTCCAGAAGTGCTCGAAGTAGATGCGCTCCCGGCCGGCCACCAGTTGCAGCGCGGTGTCGCCGTGGAAGTGGAAGTGCCACAGGTCGCGCAGCAGCCAGACGTTCTTCCAGTCGCCCACGCCGGGCAGGAAGGCGTCCATCAGCACGATGCTCTCCACCTCGTCCGGGTACTGGGCCGCGTAGGCATAGGCCACCATCAGGCCGATGTCGTGGCCCACCACCTTGACCTTGCGGTGGCCCAGGCTCTTGACGAGGGCGTGCACGTCCTGCGCCAGCGTCTTCTTGTCGTAGACACCGTCGGGTTTGGCCGAGCCACCAGCACCGCGCAGGTCAGGCGCGATGACGATGCGGCGGTCGGCCAGCTTGTCAATCAAGGGCCGCCACATATGGCTGGTCTCGGTGTAGCCGTGCAGCAGCACGACGGTCGTTTCGCCTGCGGCACCGGCTTGCAGATAGTGCAGTTGCACGCCGTTGGCGGTGGCCGTGCGGTCTTCGATGGTGGCAGCCTGCACGCCCACGGCGAGCAACAGGGTGGCGATGGCGGAGATGAAGCGCTTCATGGTGTCCTCCTCAAAGTTGGCTCATGCCGCCATCGACGATGATTTCCGTGCCGACGATGAAGGCCGACTCGGGAGCGGACAGGTGCAGCACGGTGGAGGCGATCTCTTCGACGGTGCCGAAGCGGCCCAGCGGGATCTGGCTCTGGATCTGCGCGGCGACTTGGGTCAGCGTGTCGGCGTCGAAGCCCAGCTTGCCGTAAAGCGGCGTGGTCACCGGGCCGGGGCTGATGACATTGACGCGGGCGCCCTGGGGCAGCAGCTCGGCCGACAGCGTCTTGGCCATGGAGATCAGCGCGGCCTTGCTGGCGGCGTAGATGGCCGAGTTGGGCATGCCGATGTGGGCGTTGATGGAGCCGTTCAGCACGATGGACGCACCCTTGGCCAGCACCGGGCGCAGCGCCTGGATCAGGAAGAAGGCGCCCTTGGCATTGGTGTTGAAGGTGCGGTCCCAAAGGTCTTCGCTGGCGTCGGCCAGGGACGCAAACTCGGCGATGCCGGCATTGACGAACACGGCATCCAGCGTGCGGCCGGCGGCGGCGAGGTGGGCACCCAGGGCGCGGGCACCGAGCACGTCGGACGCATCCAGGGCCACCAGCTCGAAGCCTTCTGCCTCATGCTGCTTGCCGGGACGGGCGGTGATGATGACGTGGGCACCTTCGGCCTTGAAGGCGCGGGCGGCAGCCAGGCCGATGCCGGAAGTGCCGCCAGTGACGAGGACAGTCTTGTCGGTGAAGCGTGAAGACATGATGGTTTCCTTTGAGTCTGTGGTTGAGCGGCTTGTTTGCCGTGGACTCGATACTCGGATGCCGCGTCCCTTTTGACGCACGGCCTTGTTGGCCGACTCGTGCAAGGCTTTCGAACATCACCATGCTCAGCGACGACGAGATCCAGTTGATGGAAGCCATCCTGGCCAGCGGCAGCCTCACACGCGCCGCGGCCAGCCTGGGCAAGGCGCCGTCGACGGTGTCGTACACGCTGCGCCAGATCGAGACCCGTTTCGACGCCCTGCTCTTCGACCGCCGCCGCTACCGGCTGCAACTCACGCCCGCCGGCGCGCTGCTGGTGCGCGAGGCGACAAGACTGCGCGACGACATGCAGCGCCTCACGCGCCGCGTCACGCAGGTGGCCAAGGGCTGGGAGGACCGCCTGTGGATCGTCAGCGACGAGATCATCGAGTTCGCCTCTCTGCTGCCCGTCATCCAGGACTTCGACGCACTGGACTCCGGCGTGGGCCTGCGCGTGACGCACGAGGTGCTGGGCGGCACCTGGGAGGCGCTGGCCGATGGCCGGGGTGATCTCGTCATCGGCGCCACCAACGAGCCGCCCGCGCTGGCCGGCCTGCAGTGGCGCGTGCTGGGCGAGATGCACTGGGTGTACGCCGTGTCACCGCGCCATCCGCTCGCCAAGGTCAAGGAAGCGCTGACCGCGGCGCAGATGCAGGCGCATCGTGCCGTCGTCGTGGCCGACACGTCGCGCCGCAACGATGGCCGGGCCTACGGCCATGGCGCGGGCCAGGCCACGCTGGCCGTGCCCAGCATGGCCGCCAAGATCGCGGCCCAGCGCGCGGGCCTGGGCGTGGGCTGGCTGCCGGAGGCGCGGGTGGCCTCGCTGCTCAAGCGCGGCGAACTGGTCGCCAAGAAGGTGGCCGTGCCCCGCGAGCCCAACACGCTGTTCATCGGCTGGCGCGCCGGCGACGGCCGGGCGCTGGCCTGGTGGCTGGAGAAGCTGGAGGACGCGCGGCTGTGCCAGCGCCTTGTCGATGGCGTCGATGCCTACGCCTGAAGGATGGGCTTGAGCTTGAAGGCGGCCAGCCCACCCAGCGCACAAGCCCAGGCCAGCAGGCCGGCACCGGTGACGAGCTGGTCGTCGATGAGGTAGTTCACACAGAGCTGGGTCTCGGCGTCGCGGTAGAGCAGCCCGGCGGTCGCCAGCATCCAGGCCGCATTGCCCAGGAAGAAGGCCGCGACGACCGGCGACAACCGCTCGCGGCCCCAGGCCAGCAGCGCGCCGGCGGCGACCCAGCTCGCGTACTTGGCCGCCGCGAAGCCAGTGGACAGCAACGCCAGGTCCAGCGCGGCCGGGATCATCCAGAACGCGAACACGCCGGACGCGACGGCGGCCGCGAGCAGGCCTTGCGCGTCGATGCGCGCGAGCGCCGGCCACGGCAGCCGGCGGCCCAGCCACCAGCCCAGGCCCAGCAGCGCCGGGAACTCCAGCAGCATGTGCAGGCTCATGTGGCTCTCGACGAGGGCGAGCGGGTTCATCTGCGTGCAGCCAACCGCCGCGCCTCGGCCAGCGCCGCGGCCCAGTCGGCGTAGTCGAACACGCGATGCACGCGGCCGGAGGCGTCGACAACGTGGATGGCGCCGTTGTGCACCCAACCGCCCAGGCCGTCCGGCACGGCCACCACACCCAGCGCCTTCAGCACGCCGGCACCGGCGGCGGGCGACACAGGTGCGGCCAGCGTCCACAGGTCAGGGTCAGCGCGATGCAGCTTAGCGTAGCCCGCCAGCTCGGCGGCGCCGTCGTGCTCGGGGTCGATGGAGACGGACAGCAGCCTCACCCCCTCAGTGGCTCGCAGCGCCTGCTGCACCTGGAAGAACTCGGCTCCCAGGGTCTGGCAGACCGACTCGCAGCGCGTGTAGATGAAGTCCACGAGGTAGACCGCGCCAGGGGCCAGGCCAGCCGGGCGCCCGGCCGCATCCCGCAGCGCCGTGGCAGGCAGGTTCAGCTCACCGCGCGCGGCCGCCGAGCGGCGCAAGCCCTCGAAGGTCCAGACCTCGAAGCCCTCGGTCAGCCGCGCCACGCCGGCGGCGAAGGCAGCAGCACACAAGGCGCAGGCTGCCAGCGTCGCCGAGAGGCGGTTCATCACACGGCCACGTAGTCCACGGCCAAGCCGTCCCGCACGATGAAGCGCGCGAACTGCTGGAAGAAGCCGTAGAACAGATTGCGACCGATGCCTTCGGCCGTCTCCTGCAACTCCTGCGCCGTTTCGCCGGGGAACATGGCATTCGTGTGCCGGTGCCACAGCGTGATCCAGCGCAGGAAGTGCTCGGGCTTCACATCGGACGTTTCGGCCAGCGCCACATGCTTCTGGTAGACGTTGCCCTTGAAGCTGCGCGTGCTGAGCATCACGGTGCTCCAGAACTCGGTCATGCGCTGCAGATGCGGCTCCCAGTCGCTGATGACCGAGGCGAAGACCGGGCCGAGCAGCTCGTCGCGGCGCACGTCGACATAGAAAGCGTCCACCAGGCGGCGCAGGCCGGCGCGGTCGAGGGTGGGGGTGTCAGTCATGAGACGGCAGTTCCTTGTCGCCCGCAAACGATGCGGTGCGGGCCTTGTGTTCTTCGCGCGCCTTCGCCACCGTTTCGGTAGCGACAGCCGCAGCCTGGTTGCCCCATTGCGAGCGCACATGGGTCAGCACGGCGGCGATCTGTTCGTCGCTGAGCTGGTCCTTGAAGGGCGGCATGGCGCCGTTGTAGGTGGCGCCCTTGACGGTCAGCGCGCCGTTGACGCCGTGCAGCAGGATGGCGGCCGCCGTCGCGTCCTTGCCCTGCACCCATTCGCTGCCGGCCAGCGGCGGGAAGACGCCGGGCAGCCCCTGGCCGCCGGCCTGGTGGCAGGCCACGCACAGCGATGCGTAGAGCGCCGCGCCGTCGACCTTGCCCCCAGGCTTGGCGCCCGCGAGTTCGGCAGCGCTGCGGCCATCGCCCCAGGCGGCCGGCGTCTCGATGTCGGCACGTGTGATGTAGACGATGCCAAAGGCGATGAGCAGTACCACGAGGGCGATCATGGGCCAGGGCATGGGCCGCGACTGCTCGTGCGGGTCGGGGTTCTCGCGCTGCTGCTGGGGGGAGACGTGGTGCTCGCTCATGGCTTCGTCCCTCCTTCGGTTCGCGCCACTGGCGGCTCGATGACCGGATAGGTGTGATTCAGCGCCTTCAGGTAGGCGACGAGATCCTGGGCCTCATGGCTGGCCACGACAAGCTGTCCCGGCGGCGCATAGCCCGGCGGCAGCTTGACCTCCACGTCGCCCGTCTCCAGCTTGCGCTTGGCCTCGAACAGGAAGGGGTAGCTGGGCATGATGCTGCCCGGCACATAGGCACGCGGCTGGTAGAGGTGGCCCAAATGCCATTGCTCGCTGGGCTGGCGGGCGCCGATGTTGAAGAGATCAGGCCCCGTGCGCATGGTGCCCAGCAGATGGGGCGTGTCGTAGGCGTAGTCGCCCGCGACGCTGGCACGGCCCCAGCCACGCTCCGTGTCCGGCGCGAAGCTCTTGGCACGCGGCTGCTGCGAATGGCAGTAGACGCAGCCGTTGGCGACGTAGACCTGGCGCCCGCGCAGCTCGGTGCTGGTGTAGGGCTTGAGGCCGTCCAGCGGCTTCACGTCGCGCACGGTCATGTAGGGGATGACGACGAGGGCGCTGGTGGCGACACTCAGCATAACCATGCCGCCGGCGAGGAGTTGAGTCTCGTTGCGCATGATCAGAGGACCTTCAGCAGGGTGGGGTCGCTGCGGCCCTCGGAACGGCCGGCCAGCAGCATGATGAAGTGGACAACGAAGACGAGGTGGCCCAGCGCCATCAGCCCACCGCCCACGGTGCGTGCCTTCAGGTAGGGCAGCGTCAGCGCCACCGAATCCATGAAGGGGCGGCTGGCGTCCAGCATGGCCTCGCCCTGCAGCCAGCCGCCCACCGTCAGCGCGACGAAATAGATGGTGATGCCGATGGCGGCGAGCCAGAAGTGCGCGGCAATCAGCCCCTGCGACGGCCACTCTCGGTCCGAGATGCGGGGCATGATGAAGTAGATGGCGCCAAAGAACACCATGGTCACGAAGCCATACAGCCCCAGGTGGGCATGCGCCACCGTGAAGTGCGTGAAGTGGGCCACCACGTTGACGCTGCGCAGCGCCTCGAAACTGCCCTGGATGGAGCTGGCCGTGTACATCAGCCCGCCAAAGCCGATGAAGCGCAGCGTGGGCGAAGTGCGCAGTGCGCCGAGATGGCCCTTCAGCGTCTGGTGCTGGTTCACCGTGAAGGCCAGCACCGGCACGATCATCATCATGCTCTGCACGATGGACAGCGTGACCAGCCAGCCCGGCACCGGCCCGCCTATCAGGTGGTGGCCGCCCACCTGGCCGTAGAAGAAGGCCAGGCCCCAGAAGCCCAGCAGCGACAGGTTGTAGTTCTGCACCGGCCGGCCGACGATCTTGGGCAGGAAGTAGTAGACCGAGGCCAGCGCCAGCGGCGTGTAGAACAGGCCCAGCACGTTGTGGCCGAACCACCAGTTCGTGGCCGCCTGCTGCACGCCGCGGTGCAGGTCCGGCATGTTGCCGACGAGGAACAGCACCGGGAACCAGAACAGCGCGGCGCCCATGTACCAGACCGACACGTACAGGTGCTCGACCTGGCGGTTCAACAGCGTCAGCACCAGCGGCACACCCACCAGCGCGCCGCCGATGACGAACAGGATGTCGATCTGCCAGGGGATCTCCAGCCACTCCAGGCCGTCGCTCAGGCCTACGGCGATGGCGCCCAGGCCCGCGATCAGCGCTGCATTCCACAGCGCCGCGCCCAGGAAGGCGAACTGCGCGCCGACGAGCTCTGTCTTCAGCAGCCGCGGGATGACAAACAGGGCGATCCCTAGACCCGCCATCGGCGCCCAGCCGTAGGCGACGGCGTTCAGGTGGATGGTGCGGATGCGGCCGAAGGTCAGCCAAGGCTGGGTGACCAGCCAGTCCGGCTCGTGCAGCTTGATGGAGGCCGTCAGCCCCGCTGCGGAGGCCACCAGCAGCCAGGCAAAGGCACAGAAGAAGAAGAAGGACACCAGGGGCGCCGTCGAGTCATCGGCCCGGGCGCGCTGCAGCAGTTCGTCGTCGGCGCCGACCGACGCCTTGCCGGCGGCAGGGTCCTCGGCGCTGCCGATCTCGCCTGGCGCGAAGATGACTTCGGCCGCCTTGGCGCTTTTGTCGAACATGCCGCTGCGCTGCGTCCAGATGAAGACCAGCAGCGCGACGACCGACAGGATGAAGGCCGACAACAGGATGGCGATGGTGCTCATCGAAGCTTCCCTTCAGTAGTCCATTCCGCATTCACTTGAAGCCGGTATCTTCCGGGCCGAGCGCTGGGCCGCTCCCGAGCCGGCCCGCCTGGGCGATGTGCTTGTGGCTCAATGCCGCAAGCATCGCCGTCCCCCCGGGGGACCGGCCAAGGTACTCCTTGGACGAGGGGCTTCATTCAACCGTCCTGGCCGTCGACCCGGGGCGACATGAGCCAGCCTGCGTAACGAAGTAAGTAGATGCAGAACGCCGCCGCAAAGCAAGTGCCGGCCACCAGCAAGGCCAGGCCGTAGGCTGCGGGCCACAGCAGCGGCGCCCCCACCCGCAGCAGCGCGGCCGTGGCGACCAGGCCATACGCCGCCGTCTCCGCCGGGCCTGCCTGCAGCGGCCGGCCGGTGTGGCCGCGGGCGGTGCGGGTCATCATGGCGACGATGAGGCCGGCCGTGGCGCCGACGGCAAAGGCGTGCAGGGCCGGCGAAATCGAGTCCCCGCGAGCCAGCGCCAAGGCCAGCAGCGCAAAGCCCACCGGCAACCAGGCATAGGCCAGGTGCAGCGACCACAGGATGGGCCGCGCCAGCGTGACGCCGGGCCGCCAGCTGTACAGGCGCCAGGCGTGCAGCAGGGCGGCCGCGGCCAGCAGCGGCACGGCGAGCTTGATTTCGGTGAGCCAGGCGATCAGCGCCAGCGCCGTCACGGCACCCAGCAACTTCTCGCGCCAGGCGGGCACCGTGTTCTGCAGGCCCGGCGTCACGTTGCGCGTGAAGAAGGGCACCACGCGGCCGGCAATCAGCGTCTCCAGCAGCACCAGCACGGCCAGGCCCGCGTGCAGCGCATGCGCCGGGTCAATAGGCAGCGCGCCACTGGCGCCGAGATGGAAGCCCAGGTTGACCACGGCCAGCAGGCCCAGCACCCCGGCCACCGGCAGGTTGCGCAGATTGCGCACGCGCAGCAGCAGGTCGGCGAACAGTGCGGCGCACAGCGGCAGCAGGCTGACGTCCAGCAGGAAGAACACCGGATAAGGCGCCAGCAGCGCAGCGACCCGCGCCGACAGCCACAGCAGCGCCAGGAAGGCGAGCTGGCTGCCGCGCGGCGTCTGCTGTCCCGTCCAGGTCTTGCCGGCCGTGAAGACAAAACCGATGACGACGGCCGCGACGAAGCCGAACAGCATCTCGTGGCCATGCCAGAGCACGCCGGCAAGGCCGGACGCCGGCGCCAGGCGGCCGGTGAACACCGCCCACCACAGCGGCATCAGCACCGCGGCGGCCAGCGCCGCCAGCAGGTAGAAAGGCCGGAACGCCAGCCGCAGCGGTGGCCAGCCGGTGGGCGGCTGGCGTGGTGTCTGGCCGAGTATGGGAAGTTTGAGGGGTTTCATGCTTGTTAAACATGCATTTTTCATGCATCTTATTGATCAAGAGATGATTTGCCAACCAAGACCCCGGCCCGACAGGGCTTTGCCGCGATGCGCCTGACGCTCTACACCGACTACACGCTGCGCGCGCTGATGTACCTCGCGTTGAAGCAACGCGACGGCGACAGCCTGGCCACCGTTGACGAGATCGCGACGGCTTACGGCATCTCGCGCCACCACCTGACCAAGATCGTCCAGGAGCTGGGCCAGCAAGGCTTCATCGAGACGCTGCGCGGCCGCTCGGGTGGCATGCGCCTGGCACGGCCGGCGGCCGAGATCTCCATCGGCGCCGTCGTGCGCATGGCGGAGAAGGACTTCGCCGTCGTCGCCTGCCACGACGAGAGCCAGCCCCATGGCTGTGCCGTCTTCCCGGCCTGCCGGCTCAAGCGCCGGCTGGCCAAGGCGGTGGAGGCCTTCCTGGCCGAGCTGGACGGCATGACGCTGAACGAGGCCGTCGGGCCGCCCGTCCAGGCCGCCGTGCTGCTGGGCTTGAGAACCTAGGCCTGTTCGGCGTTGCTCAGGCCGGCAGCTGGGCGCGGAAGCCGATCGCGAAACGGTTCCAGGCGTTGATGGTCGTGATCGCCAGCGTCAGGTTCACGAGTTCCGCCTCGCTGAACTCGGCCTTGGCGAACTCGTAGTCGGCGTCGCTGGCGTGACCCTGGGTCACCAGCGTCAGCGCCTCGGTCCAGGCCAGGGCTGCCTGCTCGCGCGGCGTGAAGAGATTGGTCTCACGCCAGGCCGGCAGCACGTACAGGCGCCGCTCGCTCTCGCCGGCCTTGCGCGCGTCGCGGCTGTGCATGTCCAGGCAGAAGGCGCAGCCGTTGAGCTGCGAGGCGCGCATCTTGACGAGTTCGATGAGGCTGGGCTCCAGGCCCAGTTTGCCGACGCTGCCCTCCAGGGTCAGCATGGCCTTGATGGCGGCGGGGGAGGCGTTGTAGAAGTCGATGCGGGCGGTGCTCATGAGATGCTCCAGAAGGTGGTGTTGGGGTGAACGAATGTTGATTCCCACGCGCCGCGCCAAGCAGTCCAATCCCGACCAAATTCAGTAGTCCACCAGTCCACCGGATGGATCTCCACATCGTCATCGACCCTGACCAGCCGCGTGGCGAGCAGCTGCTGCGTCAGCTGCGCGGCCTGATCCGCAGCGGGCGGCTGGCTACCGGTGCGCAGCTGCCACCCACGCGGCTGCTGGCCGAGCAGCTGGGCCTGGCGCGCCAGACGGTGGCCGAGACCTACGAGCGGCTGGCGCTGGAGCAACTGATCGAGGCCAGGCGCGGCCGCGGCAGCTTCGTGCGTGCGCTACCCACCGCCGAGCCCGAAGCGCCACCAGCCGCGCCGCCACGCTTTGCCAGCGCCGAGCGCATTGCCGCCTTCCGTGACCTGCGCCTGCCCTTCCTGCGCGTGGCGGGCAGCCCGCTGGCGCGACTGGACTTCATCGGCGGCTCGCCCGAACCGGCGCTGTTCCCACACGAGGATTGGCGCCGCCACCTGCACGCCGCCCAGCGCGCGCTGGGCCAAGGCGGCGCCCACGCGCCACCGGCGGGCCATGCGGCGCTGCGGGAGGCCATCGCCGAGCATGTGGCCTTCGCGCGGGGCGTGCGCTGCACGGCGGCCGACGTCATCGTCACGCAGGGCGCGCAGCAGGCTTTCGACCTGCTCATCCGTGTGCTCGTCGGCCCGGGCGACGTGGCGGCCATCGAGTCACCGGGCTATCCACCGGCGATGGCGCTGCTGCAGGTTCTGGGCGCGCGCATCGCGGCCGTGACGGTGGACGAGCACGGCCTCGTCACCGATGCGCTGCCGCCTGACGCCCGCCTGATCTACACAACACCGGCCCACCAGTTCCCGCTCGGTGTGGCCATGAGCGCAGCGCGCCGGCGCGAGCTGCTGGCCTGGGCATCGCGCTCCGGCGCCGTCGTCATCGAGGACGACTACGACAGCGAGTTCCGCTTCGAGGGCCAGCCGCGCGACAGCCTGCAGGGGTTGGACGTGGAGGGCCGCGTCGCCTTTGTCGGCAGCTTCTCCAAGACGCTGGCGCCGTCGCTTCGCCTGGGCTACGTCATCGCGCCACCGGCCTTGCGCGAGGCGCTGCTGCACGCCAAGCACCTGGCCGATGTGCACGGGCCCAGCCTGCTGCAGCACGCGCTGGCGCGCTTCATGGCCGAGGGCAACTACCGCAAGCATCTGCGCCGTTGCGTGGCCGAGTACGCACGCCGGCGTGAGCGGCTGATGGCGGGCTTTGCCGGGCTGCTGGCGCCGTGGCTGACCTTGCTGCCGGCCGAGGCCGGCTTTCATCAAGCGGCGCTGCTGAAACCCGGCCTGGCGCTCGACGCCGACCAGCTCGCGTCCATCGCGCGGCGTGTCGACGTCGGCCTGTATTCGCTGCAGTCCATGGGCGCGCCGCAGGACGGCCTGCTGATGGGCTTCGGCCGCATCGCGCCCGAGGGCATCGACGAAGCGCTGGGCCGAATGGCCGAGCTGCTGAGCGCAGCGGGCTAGCCGAGCGGCAGCGTCAGGCGCGCAATGCAGCCGTGCGGCGCGGCGGGCAGCAGCTCGGCGCTGCCGCCATGCCGCTCGGCAATCTCGCGGGCGATGGCCAGACCCAGGCCGCAGCCCTCGCCATGGGCAGAGCCGCGAACGAAGCGCTCGAAGGCGCGCTCACGCAATTCCGGCGCCAGGCCGGTGCCGTTGTCCTCGACGTCGATCCACACGTCATCGCCCGCACGGCGCAGCCTGACGGTGATCGTCGCCCCCGCGCCGGCGTAGCGCACCGCGTTGTCGATGAGGTTGACCAGGGCCTCGCGCAGCAGCAGCTCGACACCCTGCACGCTCAAGGACTCGTCGGCGATCTCCACGCCCAGGTCGCAGCCCGCCGCCAGCGCGCGTGGCACCCAGTCGGCCGTGGCCTGCTGCACCAACCGGCCGCAGTCCACCGCCGCCCAGCCCTGGGCCGCCACGGCCTCAGGCTCGGCGCGGGCCAGCACCAGCAGCTGCGACACCAGGCGGGCGCCGCGCACGGCGCTCTCGTGCACACGCTCCAGCCGCTGCCTGAGCGCCGGGTCGGTGGTGGCCTCCAGCGCCAGCTCGGTCTGGCTCTTCAGCCCGGCCAGCGGCGTGCGCAACTGGTGGGCCGCATCGCTGATGAAGCGGCGCTGGGTGGCCAGGCTCTGCTGCACCTGGCCCAGCAGCTCGTTGACGGCGCCGGCCAGCGCGCCCACCTCGGGCGGCGCGGCCTGCAGGACGATGGGGTCCAGCGCGTCGGCGCGCCGGCCCTCCATCTGCTGCTGCAGCTCGGCCAGCGGCTTCAGGCCTTTGCGGATGCCGGCCCACACACCCATGCTCATCAACGCGATCAGCAGCGACAGCGGCAGCGCGGTGTCCAGCAGCATGCGCCGCGCCAGCAGGTCGCGCGGCGCGCTGGAGCGGGCGATCTGCACGCGCAAGGCCGAGTCCGCCGCGCCGGCCGCGCCAAGGTGCAGGTCCAGTGACACGACGCGCATCGGCTCGGGCACGGTGGCGTTGAAGAACACTGGCTCGTTCAGGCCTGGCGTGCCCGGTGGCGGCGGCAGGCGCGCGTCGCCCAGCAGCAACTGGCCCGGCGGCGAGCTGACCATGTACATGACGCGGTCCTCGGGGTCGGCAGCGAGGATGTCTTGCGCCGAGCGTGGCAGGTCGACGAAGAGGCCGCTGGCGGTGGGCTTGATCTGGCGCGCCAGCGCGCGGGCAGCCTGCAGCAGGCTGGCGTCCACCAACTCATCGGCATGGTTGGTCGCGAGGCGGTAGGCGCCAAAGGCCGCCACCAGCCAAAGCACGATCTGCGGCAGCAGCAGCCACAGCAGCAGTTGCCGGTGCAGCGAGCGGCCGGCCGGCGTGGTCACGACGATGCCGTCGCTTCGAGCAGATAGCCCAGGCCGCGCACGGTGCGCACGGCCAGGCCCGAGCCTTCGAGCTTCTTGCGCAGGCGGTGGATATAGACCTCGATGGAGCCGCCTTCGTCGGCGCCCCAGGCCTCGACGATCTGCGCCTTGGTGACGACGCGGTCGCGTTCGGTCAGCAGCAGGTCCAGCAGCGTCCATTCGCGCGGGCTCAGGTCCAGCGGCTCGCCGCCGACGCTGGCGCGGCGCGCGGCCCGGTCCAGCGTCAGGCGGCGCAGCTGCTGGCTCTGCGACGCGGGGCGGCCGCGGCGCAGCAGGGCGTGCAGGCGGGCTTCCAGCTCGGGGAAGTCGAAGGGCTTGGTCAGGTAGTCGTCGGCACCGGCCTGCAGGCCCGCAACGCGGTGCTCCAGCGCATCCAGCGCCGTCAGCACGAGGATGGGCAGCGTGCGCCCCGCTTCGCGCACGCGCTTGAGCACGGTGAGGCCGTCAACCAGCGGCAGGCCGAGGTCGAGGATGGCGATGTCGAAATCCTGCTTGCGCAGCAGGTACTCGGCCACGGCGCCGTTCTCGGCCCACTCAACCTTGAACGAGGCGTTAAGCAATTGCTGCTGCAAGGCGTCGGCCAGCACAGGGTCGTCTTCGGCGAGCAGCAGGTTCATGGCCGCCCACTTTAGCGGCGCTCGCCCTACTGGTTAATACGATATTAAGTTTATTAACTCTCGGTAATGATGCCGGGATGCTCCGCGCCTGCGTCCTCACCATGTCCTTGCTGGCCGCCGCAGCCCAGGCCGGGACGCCGACGGACGTCCTGCATTGGTGGACCTCTCCTGGCGAGACTGCCGCCAAGCAAGCCCTGGCCGAGGCCTACCGCGCGGCCGGTGGCCAGTGGCGCGAGCTGGGCGTCGGGGCCTCGGAGCAGGCCCGTACCGTCGTCTTCGAGCGCATCGCCGCCGGCAATCCGCCAATGGCCGCGCAGTTCAACCCCTCCCGCGCCCTCGTGCGGCTGGCGAGCGAAGGCCGGCTGCACGCCATCGACGACGTGGCCACCCAGGGCCGCTGGGCCGAGGTGCTGCCCGCCGTGCTGCTGGAAGCCGTGAAGGTGGACGGCCATGTCTATGCCGCGCCCGTCAGCATCCACATGCCGGTGTGGCTGTGGAGTTCCAAGGCGGCGCTGGCCAAGGCCGGCGTCAAGACCGAGCCGCGCAGCATGGACGAGCTCTTTGCCGCGCTGGACAAGTTGCAGGCCGCGGGCCTGATCCCGCTGGCCCACGGCGGCCAGCCCTGGCAGGACCTCAACCTCTTCATCGCGCTGCTGGCCAACCAAGGCGGGCGCGACTTGTATCTGGCCGTGCTGCGCGACCGGGATACGACGGCCGTGCAGGGCGAGCCCTTGCGCCAGGTGCTGCTGAACTACAAGAAGCTGCGCCGCTATGTCGACCCTGCCTCACCGGGACGCGGCTGGGCCGACACGACGGCCCTGATCGTCAGCGGCCGCGCCGGGCTGCAGTTCATGGGCGACTGGGCCAAGGGCGAGTTCGCCCAGGCCGGCCAGCAGCCCGGGCGCGACTACGGCTGCGCGCCGGGCCTGAGCCCGCGTTCGCCGTACATCGTCAGCGGCGACGTGCTGGTCTTTCCGAAGGACAGGGACGGTAGCGCGCGGCCCGCGCAAGCCTTGCTGGCCCGCGTCGCCACGGCCCCGGCCACCCAGCTCGCCTTCAGCGCCCGCAAGGGCTCGGTGCCGGTGCGCACCGACCTCGATACCCGAACGCTGGATGCCTGCGCGCAAGCCGGTGCCGCAGCGCTGCGCGACGCCAGCCGGCTGGTGGGCAACACCGAATTGCTGCTCGCCCCGGCGCAACTGACTTCGCTCGAACGCGCCGTCAGCGACTATTGGAACCGCGACATCCCCGTGCAGACGGTGCAGCAGACCCTCGCCAAGATCTTGCAAGAAACGGGGTCTGCTAACGCTATGGCAGTAGGCCGCGAAGGCCAGCCGCCAGGGGCCAATCAAGGCGCAGCGCGCCGCCCGCATTGATATGCGGGCAAGCGATGCAACGCCGAGTGGCCCCTGGCGGCTGGCCTTCCCTCCGGGTTGTGGCCAGAAGGCCTCGCGCGCGGCGTTACAAATCCTCGCCGGGCAACCAGCCCGGCTGCGGTTTGCGCCTTGCTCGCGGGGCCTTCTGGCCACAACGCGGCCTGCTGCCATAGCGTTAACAGACCCCAACAACAGGAGACAGCCTTGACCCGCGTTCACATCCAGGACCTCAGCATCCGCTTCGGCAACCACGAGGTCATCAAAGGCCTCGACCTCGACGTCAACAGCGGCGAGTTCCTCGTGCTGCTCGGCCCCTCGGGCTGCGGCAAGTCCACGCTGCTGCACACCATCGCCGGGCTCAACCAGGTCAGCGGCGGCACCATCCAGATCGGCGAGCAGGACATGACCCGCGCCGAGCCCAGCCAGCGCGGCGTGGGCATGGTGTTCCAGAGCTATGCGCTGTACCCGACGATGACGGTGAAGGAGAACCTCGCCTTCCCGCTGAAGATGGCCAAGACGCCCAAGGCCGAGCTGGAAAAGCGCGTGGCCGCCGCGGCCGACATGCTGCAGCTGACCGCCCTGCTGGAGCGCCGGCCCGGCCAGCTCTCCGGCGGCCAGCGCCAGCGTGTGGCCATCGGCCGCGCGGTGGTGCGCGAGGCCAAGGTGCTGCTGCTGGACGAGCCGCTGTCCAACCTCGACGCCAAGCTGCGCACCGACCTGCGCCGCGAGCTCAAGCTGCTGCACAGCCGCCTGGGCAACACCATGATCTACGTGACCCACGACCAGGTCGAGGCGATGACGCTGGCCACGCGCATCGTCGTCATGCACCAAGGCGTCATCCAGCAGATCGGCACGCCGGCCGAGGTCTACGAGAAGCCGAAGAACCTGCGCGTGGCGGGTTTCGTGGGATCACCGGCCATCAACCGCGTGGAGGGCCAGGTGGGCGAAGGCGGCGTCTTCGCGTCGCCCGCCTTCAGCGTGCCGCTGCCCACTGTGCTCGCGTCGCGTCCGCAAGGCGAGGTGCTGACGCTCGCCATCCGGCCGGAGAACGTGCGCGTGGGTGCCGGCGAAGCCTTCGAGGCCGAGGTCCAGCTGGTGGAGCCGCTGGGCAACCAGCACGTCGTCTGGCTGAGCTGCGCGGGCAGCACCATGTCGGCGGTGCTGCCGGGTCAGCCGGAAGTGCAGGAGAGCGCCCAGGTGAGGTTCGGCTTCGATGCGGAGAAGACGATGTGGTTCGACGCGGCGGGGGATCGGGTCGAGGTCTGACGCCCGAGCGCATTGCCGCAGCAGGCGGGCCCGCATCTTGCTGAGCACCTGAAGTTGTCACGCAATCCTGCTGCAATCAAGGGTTCGCACCTTGCTGTACCTGCGCCCGTCGAGATCTCCCATGCCTGAGTTCGTCAACTTTCTGCGCTTGCAGGCCGCCTTGGGCTTGATGGTTTCCCTGCTGGCCGCAGCGCAGGCGCCCCTGCCGCCGATGAACGACGCCGAACGAGCCCGGCGCGACGCCGAGAAGGTGTTCAGCTTCATCAAGTTCCAGACTGTGCGCAGCAAGCCGGCGACCGAACCCGCCAGCAAGCCGGCCAAGCCACCGGCGCCCAGCGCGGAACGGCCGGCACGTCCAGCGCGCCCCGCCGAGGCGGTGGCAGCGGGCACTGTGCCCGCCACCGCAGCTGCAACGCCGGCTGCCGAACCCATGGCAGAGAAGGCCCCCGCAGCCATGGTGCTCGCTGTCGCCGCAACGGCTGCTGCACCCCCGGCCGCCACCATGGCGACGACCCACATGCCCGCCGAGACGGACGCCGAGCCCGACGACCGCGAGCAAGACGAGGCCGCGCTGCAGATGCAGACCTTCGTCGCGCCCGTGCTGACGCCTGCGGTTCAGGCCACGCTGGGCGCCGGCTCCCGCAACATCCGGGTGCGCTTCACGGTCGAAGCCAACGGCACGGTGAGCAGCGCCGAAGCGGCCGCTGGCGTGCCTCGTCGCCTGGCCAAGCCTGCGACGGACGCTATCCTGCAGTGGCAGTTCGCCCCGCTGGCGCAGGCGCGCACGGCCGACGTCGATATCGCCTTCCGCCGGGACTGAGCAGACAGGCGGGCGCGAGGCCGCGCCTGGATCAGGCCTCGCGACGCGCGAACTGCGCAGCTCGTTCGATACCCGTTTCGGCATCGAGTTGCCTTGAAATGTGATGAGCTTTCAACGCCGCTCGCGCCTATCGTCCGAACCCGGCAGCCGTTGCGCCGTCACGCGGAATGCGCGCCCTGGAAAGACCCTGGGCGGCAGGCCAAAACCAAAGATAAAAGAGACATGAAAAGCCACATTCTTTCGGCGTGCCTGCTGCTCGCCTCACCGGTTTGTTTTTCACAACAAACCCCGGCCGTCAATTTGCAGGTTGACCTGAATGAAGACAAAGGGCCACTCAAACCGATGTGGGCATGGTTCGGCTATGACGAACCCAACTACACCTACATGAAGGACGGCAAGAAACTGCTGTCCGAAATAGCGGCTCTCAGCCCGGTGCCGGTTTATGTTCGCGCCCACAATTTGATGACCTCAGGCGATGGCACGCCGGCGCTCAAGTGGGGCTCGACCGGCATGTACAGCGAGGATCCAGACGGCAAGCCGATCTACAACTGGACGATCGTCGACCGCATTTTCGACACCTACGTCGAACGGCGCATGAAGCCGCTCGCGCAGATCGGTTTCATGCCCGAGGCGCTATCGGCACATCC
Organism: Roseateles sp. GW821-FHT02E12; assembly: GCF_059421665.1. Lineage (NCBI taxonomy): Bacteria > Pseudomonadati > Pseudomonadota > Betaproteobacteria > Burkholderiales > Sphaerotilaceae > Roseateles > Roseateles sp. GW821-FHT02E12. Next base: position 333,207 of record NZ_JBWKVK010000005.1, on the reverse strand, counting down.
CCAGCCCTATCAACACCGCTGGGCACCAGGCACGCCTTATCCGGAAATCATGACGGGCTGGGCCTACCCGCCCAAGGACTACAAGAAATGGGCCGAGCTGATCTACCAATGGGTCAGGCACAGCGTGGAGCGTTACGGCCAGGCAGAAGTTGAAAGCTGGTACTGGGAGCTCTGGAATGAACCGGATGGGTTCTATCTGATCGCGCCGAATGTCGAGCAGGAATACTTCAAGATGTACGACTACGCCGCCGACGCCGTGAAGCGCGCGTTGCCCACCGCACGCATGGGCGGCCCGCACACGGCCCACGGCGGCAAGTTCTTCGACCATTTCATCCAGCACTGCCTGAACGACACGAACCACGCGACAGGCGAGAAAGGTGCGCCGCTGGACTTCCTGGGCTATCACGCCAAAGGACGACCGAAGGTTGTCAACGGCGTGGTTCAGATGAGCATGAAGACGCACTTCAAGAATATCGACGATGGCCTGGCCATCGTTGAGTCTTACCCTCAGCTCAAAGGCATTCCGATCATCATCGGCGAGTCCGACCCGGAAGGTTGCGCGGCCTGCGGCATGTCGACCAACCCGGAGAATGCTTACCGCAACGGCACCCTGTACGCGAGCTATACAGCGGCGTCGATTGCGCGCGAATATGACCTTGCCAGCGCCCGCGGCGCCAATCTGATCGGCGTGGTCAACTGGTCGTTCGAATTTGAGGATCAGCCCTGGTTTGCCGGGTTTCGCGACCTGGCCACCAACGGCGTGGACAAGCCCGTGCTGAATGTGTTTCGCATGCTCGGCATGATGACGGGCAACCGTGTCGGTGTTGCCGGTGATGTGGCCTATGACGCTGCATCCATCCTCAAGTCGGGCGTGCTCGGCGAGCGTACCGATATCAATGCGCTGGCCGCCAAGAGCGCCCACAGCGCAACCGTGCTGCTCTGGAATTACCACGACGACGACATCATCGATGCCGGTTCGCCGGTCAGCGTCACGATCAAGGGCATACCGGCCAAGAAGGTCGTGATGACGCACTACCGGATCGACCAGGAGCACAGCAACTCCTACGCGGCCTGGAAAAAGATGGGCTCGCCCGCCACCCCCAGCCGGGCACAGATTGCAGCTCTGGAGAAAACCAGCAAGCTCGCCACCATCGGCTCACCCAAAACGCTGCAAGTTCGTGACCAGCAATTGGTTGTGACGATGCAGTTGCCGCGTCAGGCCGTCTCGTTCATCAAACTGAGCTATTGATCCACGTGAGCAAATCATTGCTGGTGAATGGCCTGAGCCTGTTGGCATTGCTCAGCCCCGTGGTCGCTCGGGCTGCACAGGTCGCCGACGGCGCCGCCATCTACGCGCAGAACTGCATGCAGTGCCATGGCGCGAACCGGGAAGGCGGCATCGGCCCCAATCTGACTGGCGCCCATTGGAGCAAGGTCGAGCCCAAGAAGGAGAGCCTGGCCAGGTTCATCGCGCAAGGCTCGAGCGACGGACGCATGCCGGGCTGGAGCAAGCGCCTGACGCCCCAACAGATCGGCGCAGTGGCCGGATATTTGCTGACGCCCCCGCGCGCCAAGGGCAGCGACCAACCGCCGAGCGGTGCGGCCGACCCCTATCCGGAATTGAAGGACTTCCGCCTGCCCGTCGGCTTCTCGATTGCCGTCTACAGCGACAAGGTACCGAGTGCGCGTGGCATGGTGGTGGCGGATTCGGGCATCGTCTACGTCGCATCACGCACCGAAGGCAAGGTGTTTGCGTTGACGAGTGCCGCCGGCAAACCCGTGGCCGACAAGGTCGTGACGGTCGCCAGCGGCCTGGATTCCCCGATTGGCGTGACCCTGCTGAACGGCGCGCTTTTCGTGTCCGAGCGATTCCGCGTGGTGCGCTTCGACGACATCGCGCACACCTACGACAAGTCGCCGCAGTTGCACGTGGTGAAAGACGACTTTCCCAAGGATGCCTGGCACGGGGAGAAGATCATCAAGGCCGGCCCGGACGGCAAGCTCTACGTCCCCATCGGCGCGCCGTGCAACAGCTGCGACCGGGAGAACGCGCCGCACGCCAAGATTCATCGGATGAACCCGGACGGCACGCAGTTCGAGGTCTATGCGCGCGGCGTCAGGAATTCCGTGGGGTTCGGCTGGCATCCGCTGACCCAGGAGTTCTGGTTCACCGACAACGGGCGGGACATGCTGGGCGACAACATGCCGTCCGACAAACTCAACCATGCACCCCGGCCCGGCATGCATTTTGGGTTTCCCTACTGCCAGGGCGGCGTGGTGCCCGACCCTGAATTCCAGGCCGGCAGGAGCTGCAGCGAGTTCACCGAGCCGGCCGCCAAGCTGGGCCCGCATGTGGCCTCGCTGGGCATGCAGTTCTACACGGGACAGCAGTTTCCTGCGCAGTACCGGAACCAGCTCTTCATCGCCGAGCACGGCTCATGGAACCGCAGCCAGAAGATCGGCTACCGCGTCGCGCTGATCACCTTGTACGGCGACAAGGTGGTAAGCGACACCGTCTTCGTGGAAGGCTTTCTGCAACGCGAGAAGGTGGTCGGCCGGCCGGTGGACATCGCGCAGTTGCCCGACGGGTCGATGCTCATCTCCGACGACTTCGCCGGGCGCATCTATCGGGTCAGCTACCAGGCACCGGCCGCCACTCCGGACGCAAAAAACTAGGCGTTGCCGTCACTGCTGCGGCGCTGAAGCCGCCGGTGCGGGCAGCGCCCAGGTGAAGCCTTCGACACCCTTGGCGAACGCGTCCATCGTTTCCTTGTACGGGCTGTCATTCGGGCCCTTGAGCAGCACGATGAGGCGGTAGCCCTCCTTGAGGGCTACGTAGCTGATGGAACGCAGGCCGTTGGGCAGCTTGCCCTCGTAGCGCGCGCCTTCCACGCCACCCAGCAGCACCGGCTTGGCGGCGTCGCGGGTCAGCTTCTTGTCGAAGGGGTTGCCAAACTTGACGGCGCCGTCCAGCACGTCGTAAGGCTTGGCCGGGTCGGGCTCGGCGTAGCTCCACACGACGATGAAGACAGCCTTGGGGTCGTCGGTACGCGAGTACACCGCCATGCCGGTGGGCTTGCCGGCCTTGTCGGGCTTCTCCTCGCGGTTCACCACCGACACGCCATCCGGCGCGTTGAAGCTGCCGAACGAGGTCTTCACTTCAGCGGCTTGGGCAGCCGCCGCGCAAAGCAGGCCGGCGGCGAGGGTGAGGGTGGAGAACAGACGGTTCATGGCCAGCCTCAGTTTTCTTTGTAGATCCGCACCCAGTCGACCTTCATCTGCGCCGGCAGCGGCGTCGTCGCATCCGGTGCGCCGGGCCAGTCGCCGCCCACGGCCAGGTTCAGGATGACGAAGAAGGGCTTCTCGAACACCCAGGTGCCACCGGCCGGCAGCAACGCGGGCGTCAGGCGGTGGAAGTCCACGCCGTCGACCTGCCAGATGATTTCATTGGGCCGCTTGATGATGGTGTAGGTGTGGAAGTCGGCCGACACCTGCGCGCCGAACTCGCGCGGCTTGCCGATGCCCTGGGCGCCCGAGTAGCCGGGGCCGTGCAGGGTGCCGTAGGTGGTCGTCGGCGTCTTGCCGATGAACTCCATGATGTCGATCTCGCCCGACTTCGGCCAAGGGTTGGTCGCGATGTCGGTGCCAAGAGCCCAGAAGGCCGGCCAGATGCCCGTGCCCGAGGGCAGCTTCATGCGCGCCTCGACCTTGCCGTAGGTGAAGCCGACCTTGCCGTTGGTGTGGATGCGGGCCGAGGTGTAGTCGCAGGGCTTGTTGTTCCAGCAGGGGCCGGGGTTGGTGGCCTTCTCGGCGGTGATGACGAGCATGCCGGAGCCGTCCGTCTGCGCGTTGCGGGCGCTGGACGTGTAGTACTGGTACTCGTGGTTGCCCCAGCCGCCGTTCTCCGCGTTGCCGAGGTCGTAGTTCCAGTTGGCGGGCTTGGGCACGGTGCCGGCCGCGTCGTCGAACTCGTCGCTCCAGACCAGCGTCCAGCTGTTGGACGGCGCAGGCGCCGGTGCGGGGGCTGGGGCCGGTGCCGGCGCGGGAGTCGGCGCTGCCGGAGCAGCAGTGGCCGTGGCAGCGCCACCGCCGCCGCCGCAGGCGGTCAGCACGGCGGCGATGGCAGGCAGCACGTGGCGCCAGGGGCTGGGGGGTTGGGGGATGTTGTTCATGTTTGTCTCCATCTTGTTTTGTGTGTGGGGTCAGCCGCGCCAGTCGCGCAGGAAGTCGCGGTACCACTCGGCGCTGGCCTTGAGCGTGCGGGCCTGGGTCTCGTAGTCGACGTGCACGATGCCGAAGCGCTTCAGGTAGCCGCTGGCCCATTCGAAGTTGTCCATCAGGCTCCAGACCATGTAGCCGGCCATGGGCACGCCCTGCTGCATGGCGCTGGCCACCGCGGCAATGTGGTCGCGCAGGTAGGCGATGCGGTCGTCGTCCTGCACACGGCCGTTCACCAGCGTGCCGTCCTTGAAGGCGCCGCCGTTCTCGGTCACATAGACGGGCGGCAGGCCGGGGTAGTCGCGGTGCAGCAGGCACAGCAAATCGTCCAGGCCCTGGGCGTAGATCTCCCAGCCCATGTCGGACACCGGCAGGCCGCGCTCCTCGGGCTTCCAGTCCGCACCGCTGGCCGACACGACGGTGCGGGTGTAGTAGTTGACGCCGAGGTAGTCCATGGGCTGGGCTATTGCCGCCATGTCGCCGGCATGCACGATGGGCGCGTCGGCGCCGAGCTCGGCCATCACCTCTTCGGGATAGCTGCCCTTGAACAGCGGGTCGGCATACCAACGGCGGCCGCGGGCGTCGGCCATCGCAGCAGCGGCGATGTCCTCGGGCATGGCCGTGGCGGGCACGCAGGACGACAGGTTGAGCACGATGCCGAGCTGGCTCTTCGCGCCGTCAGCGCGCAGGGCCTGCAACGCGAGGCCGTGGCTGAGCAGCAGGTGATGGCAGACCTGCGTGGCGATCTTGCGGCTCTTGATGCCGGGCGCGAAGTTGCCCTGCTCGTTGCCCAGCACGGCGACGACCCAGGGTTCGTTGTGCGTCGTGATGCCGTCCACGCGGTCGCCGATGCGGGCCTGCACGTGGCGGGCATAGTCGACGAAACGATGCACGGTGTCGCGGTCGTTCCAGCCGCCGCGGTCCTGCAGGCCTTGCGGCAGGTCCCAATGGTTCAGTGTCGCGAAGGCCTGGATGCCGCGCTGCTTCAACCCGTCCACCAGCCGTTCGTAGAAGTCCAGGCCCTTGGGGTTGAACTCGCCGTAGCCGTTGGCCTGCACGCGCGGCCAGGCGATGGAGAAGCGGTAGCAGTTGACGCCCAGCGATGCGATGAGGTCGAGGTCTTCGTCGAGGCGGTTGAAGTGGTCGCATGCCACTTCGCCATTGCTGCCGTCGGCGATGGCGCCGGGCTGCTTGCAGAAGCGGTCCCAGATGGATTCGCCCTTGCCGTCCACATGGGCGGCGCCCTCGATCTGGAAGCTGCTGGTGGCCACGCCCCAGACGAAGTTGGTAGGGAACTGGCGATGCAGGGGGGCTTGGGACATGAGAGCTTCTTTTTGCTTTTACTTGACGGCGCCGGCGGTCAGGCCAGCGATCAGTTGGCGAGACGACACGATGAATAGGACGATCAGCGGCAGCGTCGCGATGGCAGAGCCCGCCATCAGCGCACCCCACTCGGTGCTGGTGGTGCTGAACAGGCTGCGCAGGGCCAGCGGCAGCGTGTAGTTCTCCGCCGTGCGCATGACGATGAGCGGGTTCATGAAGTTGTTCCATGAACTGATGAAGGTGATGAGGCCCAACGTGCCGAGCGCCGGCTTCATCAGCGGCAGCGCAATGCGCCAGTAGATGCCCAGCTCGCTGGCGCCATCGATGCGCGCAGCGCTGAGCAGTTCGTGCGGCACCGTGGAGGCCGCGAATTGGCGCATCAGGAAGATGCCAAAGGCGCTGGCGGCACCCGGCAGGTACAGCGCGCGGTGGGTGTCGATCCAGCCCAGCGCATCCATGACCATGAAGCTGGGGATCATGTTCATGAAGGCCGGCACCATCATCGTGCCCATGACCAGCGCGAACAGCGCCTTCTTGAAGCGGAACTCCAGCATCGCGAAGGCATAGCCGGCCATGGAGCAGAACAGCAGCGTCAGCGCCGTGGACATGAGGCCCACGTAGAGGCTCCAGCCCACGTTCTTCCAGAACGGCAGCCGCGTCGTCAGCACGCCGATGTTGTTCAGCAGCTCGGTGCTGAAGAACAGCGGCGGCGGCACGTTGAAGATGTCGGTGCGCGACTGCGTGGCGAACACGAACATGAAATAGAACGGCGCCAGCATGATGAGCGCGCCGATGCCGACGATGGCGTAGGCCGCGAACTTGGACCTCTTGTTCATGCTTTCACCTGCCGATCGGCAAAAGCCTTGTTCGTCAGCCAGGTCAGCGCGGCGATGACGCCGAACATGATCCAGGCCAGTGCGCTGGCGCCGCCGAAGTCGCTGAAGTCGAAGGCCAGGCGGTAGAGGTACATGCCGACCGTCATGGCGGCCTGGTCGGCGCCGCCCTTGCCGTTGGTCAGGATGAAGGGCTCCTCGAACAGCTGCAGGCCGCCGATGACCGACAGCGTCACGCCGAACAGGATCATGGGCTTGAGGCCGGGCAGCGTGATGCGCAGGAACTGCTGCCAGGCGCCGGCGCCGTCGAGCTTGGCGGCCTGATAGAGGTCGTGCGGAATGGTCTGCAGCGCGGCCAGGTACAGCACGAGGTTGAAGCCCACGTAGCGCCAGAACACCACGATGGCAACGGCCGGCTTGATGGCCTCGGGCGAGCGCATCCAGTTGATGTTCTCCGTGCCGAACAAGGCGTGCAGCGCCTGGTTGACCAGCCCGTAGTCGTTCGAGAACAGCGAGCCGAACAGCATCGCGATGGCGACGGTGGACGTGATGTAGGGCAGGAAGTACGCGCCCGAGAACAGCCCGCGCCAGCGCCCGAAGGCCTGGTGCAGGAAGACGGCCAGCGGCAGGGCCACGAGGTGCTGGGGCACACCGGACGCGATGGCCAGCCACAGCGTGTTGCGCAGCGACTTCCAGAACCAGCCGTCGGTCAGCGCGAAGACGAAGTTATCCAGGCCGACGAACTTCATCGACTCGATGCCGCTGGTGGGCTCCCAGGACTGGAAGGCCAGCCACAGCGAGAACAGCAGCGGGAACAGGCCGAAGACGGCGAACAGGATCAGGAAGGGGCTGACCAGGACGTAGGGCGCCCAGGAGGCGGGGATGCGGAACTTCATCAGCGATTGGCCCTGTGGACCAGCAGCGCCTGCGCGTCTGCCAGAGCCTGGGGAATGGACTTGCCGTACTCCAGCACGTTGTCGAGTTCGGCGTTGATGACCTCGTCGGCGAACTTGTGCTGCTTGTGCATCTTCACGACGGGGATGCGCCGCGCGGCGTCGCGCCACAGTTGGCGGGCATGCTGGCCGCCGAGGAAGGGCACGGGCTGGTCGAAGAAGGGGTCCTCCTGCGCGGCCAGCAAGGCCGGGAAGGCGTCCTGGGAACGGAAGGCGTCGAGCTGGCGCTGGCGGTCCAGCGTCATCTCCTGGATGAGCTGCCAGGCGAGCTGCTTGCGCTCGGGCGCCGAGCGGCGCGGGATGGCGTAGTAGGTGCCGCCGTAGGAGCAGAAGGTGTTCTCGGGCAGTTGGGCCACGCGCCATTTGCCGGCCGTGCCGGGCGCCACCCAGTTGGCCATCTGGCCGGCCATCCAGCCACCGGACATCTCGGTGGCCAGGCGGCCGCGCTTGAGCATCTCGGCCCAGTCGTTCATCCAGACCTCGACGCGGGCGTCCAGGCCTTGCTTGCGCACCTTCTTGGCCAGCTCGAAGGCACGCACGAAGCGTGGCGACGTGATCTGCGGGCGCTGCTCGTTGTCGAAGAACTGGCCCTCGCCGGGGGGCGTGCCGGCGCGCACGATGATGTCCTTGAGCAGGCGCACGTCGCCGATCAGGTAGGCGCCGGTCTTGGCCTTGAGCTGGGCGCCGGCCTCGACGTAGTCGTCCCAGGAGCGCGTCAGGTCCGCTTCCTTCAGGCCGGCCTGGGCCAGCAGATCGGTGCGGTAGAACAGCGAGCCGGGGCCGATGTCGGTGGGCAGGGCGACGATGGCGCCCTCGCGGTTGCGTGCCGTCTCGATGGCGAAGGGCACGAAGCGGTCCTTGAAGCGCTCGGCGCCAAAGGCCGGCGCCGACAGGTCCTCCAGGCCCGAGCCCAGCGAGAAGCGGCCCAGGTAGCTGGTCTCCAGCGCGATGACGTCGGGCAGATGGCCGGAGGTCGATAGCGCTGTCGTCATCGCCGTGTGATGGTCGTCGTACTGGCGGCTGATGACGGCGGTGCGAACTTCGGGGTGGCGCTGGTTCCAACCCTTGAGCAGGTCCTTGGCAATGACGTCCACCAGCGGGAAGGCGGCTACCGTCAGCGGCGCCTGCTCTTTGGCTTCGCCCAAGCCGGCCGCGCCGCCGAGAGCGGCAGCCAGCAGGTGGCGGCGAGGGAGGGAATAGGTCTCTGACATGGTCTTGAAAGCGCTTTCAAGATTGTGCGTCAAGCCGCCCGTCCCCCCAGCAGCACAAACCCTAGGACAACCCAGGACGAAGGCTGGGCCTGCTGCTCATGCGCGGCCCGCCGCCATCCGGCGAGGCCAGCAAACCCTCCCTCCCTAGAAACCCGGCTTGGCAACGTTTTGTCACCCGATCCCCGGGTTTTCACCGCTGACTCCCCAAGCACCGGTGGCAAAGTGGTATTCAAGAGGTGGTAGCAGTCACAAACTGGATGCATACCAGTTGGAACCAGCTCCAAAGAGCCTGCACGGAGAGGCAGGCCAGCCGCCGGAGAGCCCCCGTTGGGACTCTCCCTTTCAACGAGAACTTGGCACACAGGACCTCTTTCATGAAGCAGCCCTCCATCGGCATCTCCGCGCACCAGTTGCGCCGCCTTGCCGCCATCACCGCCACCGCCTTCGCACTGGGCGCCAGCGCCACCAGTGCCCTCGCCCAGACCTACCCCGCCTGGGCCCCCGACGTCTACTACACGGCCGGCACGGTCGTGACCTACAACGGCCGCATCTACAAGGCCACCGTCAACCAGACCGACTACGCCTCCACCGGCTGGAACCCCACCAACGCCTCGCTGTGGACCGACATCGGCCCGGCCTCCGGCCCGGCGCCCTCGCCCGCCCCCACACCGGCGCCGACCCCAGCGCCCACGCCCGCCCCGACACCGGCCCCCAGCCCCGCGCCTGCACCCACCGGCACTTGCGCGCCCGTCTGGGCGGCCGCCACGGCCTACAGCGGCGGCGCCATCGCCAGCAAGGGCACGACCAACTACAAGGCCAACTGGTGGACGCAGGGCAACGACCCCGCCACCAACAACGGCCCGACCGGCAGCGGCCAGCCGTGGACGTCGCAGGGCGCGTGCACGACCGGCCCGGCGCCCAGCCCGAGCCCGAGCCCGAGCCCGAGCCCGTCCCCCAGCCCCTCGCCGAGCCCGAGCCCTTCTCCTTCGCCCAGCCCGGCCCCCTCGCCCGCCCCGGCGCCCGGCCTGAGCGACCCGGCCGCCAAGTCGGCCAACCAGAACGGCCGCGCCTACACCGTCTACTACCCGAGCTGGAGCGACAACTGGTTCGATGCCACTGGCAAGACGATGAACCAGGTCTTCCAGGCCAGCAACTTCGCGCGCATCCCGGCCAACTACACCCATGTGGTGGCGGCTTTCGCCCAGCCCAACTTCACCTGGGGCGGCATGGCGGCCAACAACTGGTCGGGTACCGGCATCAACTTCAACGGCCGGCCGTCAGACATCAAGGCCGCCATCGATGTGCTGCACGCCCGCAACATCAAGGTCATCCTGGCCGTGGGGGGCGCGACGTACAACAGCTGGGGCACGCTGTCGGCTGAAGGCAATGCCGGCAGTGGCCCGACCATCACGGCCCTGTCCAACATCATGAAGGACGTGGGCTTCGACGGCCTGGACGTGGACTACGAGGTCGACGGCATCACGACCGACGCTTATGCCGGCGCGGTGAAGGCCATGCGCAAGGCCGTGGACCTGGCCGGCGGCGGGCGCATCCTGACGGTGGCCGCCTGGTCGTCCGGCTCGGACTGCACCGCCTCCACCGGCAGCGACCCACAGTGCAACGGCGTGGGCACCAGCTACTGGGGCGGCAAGGCCGGCGGCGAGCGCCTGCTCGTCAACGCCTACCCGGCGCTGAAGACGGCGTTCAACATCGTCAACATCATGACCTACGACGCTCGCTTCGAGCACTTCGACGGCGTCACGGCCTGGAAGTCGTATCGCCAGCTCTTCCCGGCCAGCACCATCGTGTCCATCGGCTTCGAGACGGCCCCTGAGGGCTGGGCCGGTGGCCAGCTCGTCGTCAACAACGCCGACGCGCAGTGCACGGGCTCCGTCATCCTGCAGAACAGCTACGGCGCCAACATCAACCAGCCCTACTCGGTGGAGCGCTACCTGAACGCGGTGACGACCAGCACGCTGGCCAACAAGAACCCGCGTGACGGCGCCATGCTGTGGCAGGCCCTGAAGACGGCGAGCGGCAGTTGCGGCAGCGCGGCGCTGGCCTCGCCGGGCTCCATCGGCAAGAAGGCCGCCGGCCTGCTCAACCTCGTCGACGACCCGGCGCTGCAGAACGCGCCCTGGAAGTAAGCAGCTCGCCTGAGCTGAATCGCCGCCGCACCGGCCTGCCGGGCGGCGGCCTTTTCCATCCCACCTCGGAGATACCCATGATCTCGCGCCCACCTTTGCCGCGTGCGGCCGGCCCCTGGCTGCTCGCCAGCGCCCTGCTGCTGACCAACCCCGCCTTCGCCCAGACCTACCCGGCCTGGAAGGCCGACACCTACTACACGGCCGGCACGGTCGTGACCTACAACGGCCGCATCTACAAGGCCACCGTCAACCAGACCGACTACGCCTCCACCGGCTGGAACCCGACCAACGCTTCGCTCTGGACCGACATCGGCGCCGCCTCCGGCCCGGCCCCTGCGCCCACACCCGCGCCAACGCCGGCTCCGACACCTGCACCGACACCCGCCCCCACGCCAGCGCCCTCGCCCGCCCCAGCACCGGCCGGCACCTGGAACGCCAGCACCGCCTACTCGGGCGGCGCCGTCGTGAGCTACCAGGGCGTGAACTACAAAGCCAACTGGTGGACCCAGGGCGACAACCCGGCCACGCGCAACGGCCCGGCCGGCTCCGGCCAACCGTGGACCATCGTCAGCGGCACACCGGCGCCCTCGCCCGCTCCCACGCCGGCACCTTCACCGGCGCCGACTCCCGCACCGACGCCGGCCCCCACGCCAGCGCCCACACCCGCCCCCTCTCCCACGCCTGCACCGCCCCCCGGCAAACACCAGCTCATCGGCTACTGGCACAACTTCACCAACCCGTCGGGCGCGACCTTCCCGATCAGTGACGTGCCGGCGGACTACGACGTCATCGTCGTGGCCTTTGCCGATGACGGCGGCAACGGCAGCATCGTCTTCAACCTCGACGCCGGCTCGGGCGGCGAGGCCCGCTTCATCGCCGACATCGCCGCGGCGCGCTCGCGGGGCAAGAAGGTGGTGCTGTCCTTCGGCGGCCAGAACGGCACGGTCACGCTGAACAACGCGACGCAGGTGACGAACTTCGTCAACAGCGTCGAGGCCATCCTGCGCAAGTACGGTTTCGACGGCATCGACATCGACCTGGAGAGCGGCGCAGGCGTCACGTCCGGCGCGCCGGTGGTGGCCAACCTCGTCACCGCGGTGAAGCAGCTCAAGGCCCGCATCGGCAGCAGCTTCTATCTGTCGATGGCGCCGGAGCACCCGTACGTGCAAGGCGGCTATGTGGCCAGCAGCGGCATCTGGGGCGCCTACCTGCCCATCATCGACGGCCTACGCGACGAGCTCTCGGTGCTGCATGTCCAGTACTACAACAACGGCGCCGTCTACACGCCCTACGCGACGCAGGGACTCGCCGAGGGCAGCGTCGACATGCTGGTGGCCGCCAGCCGCATGCTGATCGAGGGCTTCACGACCAACAACGGCACCGGGCCTTACGTCTTCCGCGGCATCAGGCCGGACCAGGTCGCCTTCGGGCTGCCCTCGGGCCCGTCGTCGGCCAACAGCGGGCAGGCCAGCCTGGCGAACATCACCGCCGCGCTGAACTGCCTGACCAAGCTGACCCAATGCGGCGCCATCAAGCCGCCGGTGGCCTACCCGACGCTGAAGGGCGTCATGACCTGGTCCATCAACTGGGACAAGAAGGATGGCCTGGCGTTCTCGCGCGGCGTGCGCGCGGCGCTGAACACGCTGCCCTGACGATGTAGCCCATACGTCCGCCCGCGGCTTTTCGACCGCGGGCGGCTTTCCCACGACCTGGTAACTCGCACACAGGGTCAGCCTGTCCCTGAGTTACGGCACACGGGGGTGTTGCCCGCAGGGGCTTCCTTCACCTAGATTGAAAGCGCTTTCAAGTCGCCGACACAGGCGGCGGGCACCACAACCACTTGTTGGAGACATTCAATGAATCTGCTTCGATCCCTCATCCGGCCCGCACTGGCCGGGCTGCTGATGGCAGCCGCCGGCCTCGCCCACGCCCAGTGGCAGCTCGTCTGGAGCGACGAGTTCAACGGCAGCATCGGCCCGAACTGGGTCTTCGAGACCGGCGCAGGCGGCTGGGGCAACAACGAGCTTCAGTACTACCGGCGCGAGAACGCCACCATCGAGAACAACGCCCTGGTCATCACCGCCAAGCGCGAGAACTTCGGCGGCGCGGCCTACACCTCGGCGCGCATGAAGACGCAGGGGCTCAAGACCTTCAAGTTTGGCCGTCTCGAGGCGCGCATGAAGTTGCCTGCCTTCCTGGGCGCCTGGCCGGCGTTCTGGATGCTGGGCGCCAACCTGCCGCAGGTCGGCTGGCCGGCCTCCGGCGAGATCGACGTGATGGAGCACATCAACGACGAGAACAAGGTCTACGGCACCATCCACTGGCAGGACAACAACGGCCAGTACGCCCAGTACGGCGGCAACATCGCCACCAGCGTGACCGACTGGCACGTCTACGCCGTGGAGTGGGACACCAACGCCATTCGCTGGTATGTCGACGGCACCAAGTACCACGAGGTCAACATCGCCAACGGCGTCAACGGCACCGACGAATTCCAGAAAGACTTCTTCCTGCTGCTGAACTTCGCCATCGGCGGCAACTGGCCGGGCTTCAACGTCAACACCGCGGCCCTGCCCGCCAAGATGTACGTGGACTATGTGCGCGTATACGCCCCCGCCGCCAGCGGCGTGGCCACGGTCTACCAGGACTGCAACTACGCCGGCTATTCGGCCGCCCTGCCTGAAGGCAGCTACACGCTGGCGCAACTGCAGGCCCGCGGCGTGCGGGACAACGACCTGTCGTCGCTGCGCGTGAACGCGGGCTACCAGGTGCAGCTGTTCGACGGCGACAACTTCACCGGTGCCAGCGTGACCCGGGCCGGTGACACCGGCTGCCTCGTGGACCAGGCCTTCAACGACCGAGCCACCTCGGTCGTCGTCTCCAAGGTCGCACCCGGCTGGTCGCGCCAGATCGAAGCCGAGGCCTTCAGCGCGCAGGCAGGCGTTCAGCTCGAGGCCTGCACGGAGGGCGGCCAGAACGTGGGCTGGATCGATACGAGCGACTGGATGGCCTACAACAGCGTCAACTTCCCCACCAGCGGCAGCTACCGCGTCGAATACCGCGTGGCCAGCGGCGCGGCCGGTGGCACGCTGTCGCTGGACCTCAATGCCGGCAGCATCCAGCTCGGCCAGCTGGGCGTGCCCGGCACCGGCGGCTGGCAGAACTGGACGACCATCTCGCACACCGTGAACATCAATGCCGGCACCTACAACGTCGGCGTGTTCGCGGCGCAGGGCGGCTGGAACCTGAACTGGATCAAGTTCACCAAGCTCTGACACGCGCCAACGCGTGTTGCCAACGGCCGCACCCGCGGCCGTTTTTCATGGGGTCACTCCGCGCGGCGGTCGTCGAAAGGCGCGAAGACTTCGGTGACCCAATCGGCAAACACCCGCAGCTTGGCATTCAGGTGTCGGCTGCTCGGGTAGACCAGATGCATCGGGTGGCGCTCACGCGTCCAGTCCGTCAACACCGCGCAAAGCGTGCCACTCGCCAGGTGGGGCGCGGCCATGAAGCGGAAGGTCTGGCCCACGCCCAGGCCAGCCAGCAACACGCTCAGGTGCGCCGTGCTTTCGTTGACGGCGACGCCCGTGAGCGCCTGGATGACGACCTGCTCCTCGCCGCGCTGGAAATGCAGCGGGAAGGCCTTGCCGCTCAGTGACGAGAAATAGCCCGCCACCGTGTGCGCCGGCGCCTGCAGGTCCGCCGGCTGCATGGGCGCGCCGTGCGCGGCCAAGTAGGCGGGGCTGGCGCAGGTGACGTAGTCCAGGTTGGCAATGCGCCGGGCCACCAGCGAGGTGTCGGCCAGCTCGCCGCCGCGGATCACGCAGTCCACGCCGTCGCCGATCAAGTCCACCGGCCGGTCGTTGACGCCGAGGTCGAACTGGATGCCCGGGTAGCGGGCGCGGAAGGCCGGCAACGCGGGGATCAGGATGAGGTTGGCCAGCGAGGAGCCGATGTCCACCCGCAGCCGCCCGCGCGGCTGCACGCGGGCGCTGCCGGCGCTCTCGTCCATGTCGGCCAGGTCGCCCAGCACGCGCACCGCGCGTTCGTAATAGGCCACCCCCTCCGGTGTCACGCTGACGCGCCGGGTCGTGCGCTGCAGCAGCTTGACCTGCAGGTGGCGCTCGAGATCGCTGACCAGCTTGGAGGCCGTGGGGCGCGGCACGCCCAGCGCGTCGGCCGCCTTGGAGAAGGAGCCGGCCTCGGCGATGCGCACGAAAACGCGCAAGGCAAGCAGTTGATCCATGCCCTGATTATCTATGCCGGTGAATTCATATCTTCGAATCAGCCTCTTTATTCACAACGATGCACAACCCATAGTTCTCTCCATCAACTTTCAACCAGGAGAACCCACATGGGAACCAGCAACAAGCTCAACGGCAAGATCGCCGTCGTCACCGGCGGCAGCAGCGGCATCGGCCTGGCCACCGCCCAGGCCTTCGCGGCCGAAGGCGCCCTCGTCTACATCACCGGCCGGCGCCAGGCCGAACTGGACGCGGCCGTGGCCGCGATCGGCCCGCAGGCCATCGGCGTGCAGGCCGACTCGTCCAAGCTCGCCGACCTGAAGCGCCTCTACGCCCGGGTGCAGGCCGACCACGGCCGCATCGACGTGCTGTACGCCAACGCCGGCGGCGGCACCCTGCTGCCGCTAGGCGCCATTACCGAAGCGCACTACGCCGACACCTTCGACCGCAACGTCAAGGGCGTCGTGTTCACCGTGCAGCAGGCGCTGCCGCTGCTGAGCGCCGGCGCGTCGGTGATCCTGGCGGGCTCGACCGCCGCGCTCAAGGGCACGGCCAACTTCAGCATCTACTCGGCCAGCAAGGCCGCCGTGCGCGCGCTGGCCCGCAGCTGGGTGCTGGACCTGAAGGACCGCGGCATCCGCGTCAACACGCTGTCGCCCGGCCCCATCCATACGCCCGGCCTGGCCGAGTTGGCCGGGCCTGACGCCGCCCAGCAGCAAGGCCTGCTGGACTACCTGACCAGCCAGATCCCCATCGGCCGCATCGGCCAGCCGCGCGACGTGGCCGCCGCAGCCGTGTTCCTGGCTTCTGACGACGCCAGTTTCATCACCGGCATCGACCTGTTCGTCGATGGCGGTATCGCCCAGATCTGAAGGACCACACCATGCACACCCCCGCCCAACTGCTGCAGAGCTATCTCGACAACATCCGCGACCCGGCCACCGCCGCCGCGCTGTTCGCCGAGGACGGTGTACTCGAGCTACCCACCGTCCAGGCCCGCGCCCAGGGGCCGACCGCCATCGAAGGGCTGATCCGCGGCCTGCTCGCCAAGGTGCCGGACTTCCGCTTCAAGGACGTGCAGATCTTCATCGACACGCCCGACCAGGCCTTCGGCGAGTACAGCGTCGAAGCGCTGGTGACCGACACCGGCAAGGTCTACAAGCAGACCTACGCCGGGCGCCTGGTGGCCGAGGGCGGCAAGATCCGGCTGCTGCGCGAGGCGCTGGACACGGCGGCTGCCGCACGCGCTTTCAGCAAGGACTGACGCCCCCTGCCGGTGCGGTGGAGCCGCGCCTACACTCGCGGCCTTGCCTCTCGCTGCTGACATGTCGACCAAGTCACCTGCTTCACCCGCCGCCAAGAAAGCGCCTTCAAGCCGCCCGGACGGCGTCGTCACGCTGGAACAGGTGGCGGAACTGGCGGGTGTGTCGCCCAGCACGGTGTCGCGCATCCTGAATGGCACCGCCGCCGTCAGCCAGCTCAAGAAGGACGCCGTGCAGGCTGCCATCCAGGAGCTGGGCTTTCGGCCCAACCCGGTGGCGCGCGGCCTGGCGGGCGGGCGCACGCTCTCGGTCGGCGTCGTCACGCAGATCATCTCCAGCCCGTTTTACGGCGAAGCGCTGCTCGGTATCGAGCGCGAGCTGGAACGCGCCGGCTATGTACCCCTGTTCGTGTCCGGCAACTGGCATGAGGACGACGAGCGCAAGGCCATCGAAACCCTGCTGTCGCGCCGCGTCGACGGCGTCATCGTGCTTGCCGGCCGCATCGCCGACGCCGAGCTGACCAAGGTTTCCGACAGCCTGCCCGTCGTCGTCGTCGGCCGCCAGCTGGCCGGGCCGCAGCTCTTCAGCTTCAGCTTCGACAACCGCCAGGGCGCGCGCCTGGCCACCCAGCATCTGGTCGACCAGGGCCACCGCCGCATCGCCTTCATCGCCGGCGACCTGATGCACGACGACGCCGTCGAGCGCCAGGCCGGCTACTTCGATGCGCTGGCCGCGGCCGGCATCCCTGTCGACCAGAACCTCATCGTGCAGAGCGACTACACCGAGGCCGGCGGCATGCTGTCGGTCACGCGGCTGCTGGAGCGCGATGCTCATTTCACGGCCCTGTTCGCGTCCAACGACCAGATGGCCATCGGTGCCTGCCTGGGCCTGCACCGGCGCAACCTGCGCGTGCCAGACGACGTCTCGCTGGTCGGCTTCGACGACCTCATCATGGCGCGCTACTCCATGCCGCCGCTGACCACCGTGCGCCAGTCGGTCTACGAGATCGGCGTCGAGGCCGCGACGGCCATGCTCGAGATGCTGCGTGGCGGCAAGCCCAAGGCACAACTGCCCGCTCCTGAGCTTGTCGTGCGCGAGAGCACTCGTCGCATGCAACGCTGAAGCCCCTCGCCCGATCTGCCCTGCTGAACGCGGGCAGCCCAGTCGGTCCCCCTAGGGGACGGCGATGCTTGCCGGATTGACCGTCAAGCACATCGCCATGGCGGGCCGGCTCGGGAACGGCCCAGCGCTCGGCCCGAATACCTAACGCAAAGTCCAACGCCTTGGCCCACTGACCGTCGGGCCGTCGACTGTTGTTCCGCTCGGGTAAACCATGTGGCTGATCTTCCGGGTGCGACGCATCATTATTTGAAAGCGCTTTCATTGCTTTCGCCAAGTCGCTGCTTTTCAACCCAGAACTACCCTAGTACTCGCTGTCTTTGAGCGCCGCCCTCCTATGGGAGCGGTCACATTGAGTCGGTACGGGGTAGCCCGCCAACCCCCTCGCCAAGCGTTGCTCGCGCGCCGCAGACCGAGGGTGTTGCCTAGGTTGAAAGCGCTGCCATTCGCGTATTCTTGAAAGCGCTTTCAGCTCGTCATTGAGCACCAAACGACAAGATTCATAACTCTGGAGACAAGTGAATGAGACAGCCTCGCCCTGCCCTTCGCCTCACGACCGTAGCCACCGCCAGCGGCTTGCTGTTTGCCAGCGCCGCCGCGCTGGCCCAAAGCCCGGGCAACCCCAATGTCGCCGGCCCCGCGCCAGTCACCTCGGTGCCCCAGGCGCTGGCCAGCACCACGCAGCTGGAAACGGTCATCGTGACCGGCATCCGCAAGTCGCTGGAAACCTCGGTCAACCTGAAGCGCTCGTCGTCCGGTCTCGTTGACGGCATCGTCGCCGAAGACATCGGCAAGTTCCCCGACACCAACCTCGCTGAATCGCTGAGCCGCATCTCCGGCGTGTCCATCGACCGTGCCAACGGCGAAGGCACCCGCATCACCGTGCGCGGCATGGGCCCCGACTTCAACCTGGTGCTGCTCAACGGCCGCCAGATGCCTGGCGCCAGCCTTGACGGCAGCGCACCCAGCTCGCGCTCCTTCGACTTCTCCAACCTCGCCTCCGACGGCGTGGCAGCGCTGGAGGTCTACAAGACCAGCCGCGCCAGCAGCCCCACGGGCGGCATGGGCGCGACCATCAACGTCCGCACCCAGCGCCCCTTCGACATCAAGGAAACCGTCGCCAGTGTTGGCGTGAAGCTGGTGAGCGACCAGTCTGCCCGCCGCCTGCCTGGCGAGGAGCAGGGCAAGAGCGCCACGCCTGAACTGAGCGGCATCTACAGCACGCAGAGCGCCGACGGCATGTTCGGCATTGCGCTGATGGGCACGTACCAGGTGCGCGATTCCGGCTACTCGCAGGCCAATGTCAGCAGCGGCTGGAAGACGTTCAACGGCATCCAGGACAACGACTGGAGCGGCTCCAACGCCGTCTGGGGTGGCCTGCCGCCCGCCTCGCAGGCGACGGAAATCAAGAACCGTCCGGCCACGACCTCCATCTACAGCGTGCCGCAGAACCTGAACTACTCGTTCACCGGCGTGCACCGCGAGCGCATGAACGGCCAGCTCGTGCTGCAGTTCAAGCCCGTGAAGGACCTGGTCGGCACGCTGGACTTCGTCATGTCGGAGCAGAAGTTCCGCCAACGCCGCAACGACATCTCCGCCTGGTTCAACTACGGTGGTCAGTTCGGCGAATTCCAGACCGGCTCGCCCTCCTCGCCCATCATCTACGGCGAGCACATGACCAACTCCGACTTGGCCATGGGCGCATCGCGCATCAACACCAAGAACAAGAACCAGCAGATCGGCCTGAACCTGAAGTGGAAGGCCACCGACGCGCTGAGCTTTGAGCTCGACGCCCACCACTCCACCGCCACCTCGGGTGCCAACGATCCGCTGGGCACCAGCGTGACGCTGGCCACCGCGTCGCTGAACCGCGGCGACACCTTCGTCGACTTCAGCAACAAGTTCCCGGTGCTCGGCATCAAGGGCGCGACGCTGGACCCGACCAAGCAGGAACTGCAGGGCTCGGTGTTCGGCAACAGCTACCAGAAGAACCAGGTCGACCAGCTGCAGACGA
Source organism: Roseateles sp. GW821-FHT02E12 (assembly GCF_059421665.1). NCBI lineage: Bacteria > Pseudomonadati > Pseudomonadota > Betaproteobacteria > Burkholderiales > Sphaerotilaceae > Roseateles > Roseateles sp. GW821-FHT02E12. The sequence goes on along the minus strand of NZ_JBWKVK010000005.1, from coordinate 313,883 downwards.
AGGGCAATTGGAAGATCGACGCTGACAGCAGCCTGGACTTCGGCCTGACGTTGACCAACGTCAAGAACCGTTCGGCCTTCGCCAACGTGCAGCGCGACACCTGGGGCGGCGGCGCCGCGGGTGGCCCCGGCGCCATGCCGGACGACATCTGGCACGCCGACTCCATCAGCAAGTACTTCAGCCGCATCCCGGGCTCCAACGACCCGCGCCTGTTCAACCAGTTCTTCTATTTCAACTTCGAAGAACTGCGCGCGGCGGCCATCAAGAGCCTGGGCTCCGACGCCCTGCTCAAGGCCTCGTTCGACTGGCAGGACGACTACCGCACGACGGAAAAGTCGCAGGCCGCGTTCGGCCAGTACAACCTGGCCTGGGACTGGGGTGTGCCGATGGAGGCAGCCATCGGCGCCCGCTACGAGCGCACCAAGGTGGGCTCGCCGTCGACGGAAAAGATCCCGGTGTCCGTGGCCTGGGTTGCCAACAACGAGGTGCCTATCACCTTCAGTGGCACACGTTCCGCGTCGCGCCAAGGCAAGTACGACTACTTCCTGCCGTCCATCGACCTCAGCGCCGATGTGACCTCTGACACCAAGCTGCGCGTCAGCTATGGCCAGACCATCGGCCGCCCGGGCTGGAACGCCATCCAGGGCGGGCAGCGACTGGACCCTCTGGCTCGCGTCGACGGCGGCTCGGGCTCGGTGGGCAACCCGGACCTGAGGCCACTGAAGTCGAGCAACATCGACTTCTCGGCCGAGCACTACTACGCCAAGAGCAGCTACGTCGCGGCGAGCTACTTCCGCAAGTCCCTCAAGGACTACAACGAAGCCATCATCACCAACACCAACCTGTTCGGCCTGCACACGCCGATCGGTAGCGCGATGTACAAGCAGGCCCAGACGGCTGGTGGCTGCGGTGCCGATTCCGACTGCATTCGCAAGTACATCTTCGCGAACTTCCCGACTGCGCCTGGCGTCAGCCCCGGCGCGCCCGGCACCTCCCTCGGCACCATCACCGCCCAGCCCAACGACCCGTTGCTGATGTTCAATCTGGGCACTTACGTCAACAACACCCGCACCAGCAAGCTCAACGGTATCGAGCTGAACGCCCAGCACATCTTCGGCAACAGCGGCTTCGGCGTGTCGGCCAACTTCACGAAGGTGAAGTCCAACCTGAGCTACGACAACAACAAGCGGGGCGCGCAGACCGACGTGCTGGTCGGCCTGGGTGACTCCGGCAACCTGGTGGGTTTCTACGAGAACGAAACCTACACGGCTCGCCTGGCCTACAACTGGCGCGGCAAGTTCCTCGCGGCCAACTACGGAGGCGTGGAAGGTGCACAGCCGCTGTACGTTGAACCCTTCGGCCAACTGGACGTGAGCCTGGGCTACAACTTCACCCCGCAACTGCGCTTCCAGTTCGAAGCCATCAACCTGACGGACGAGTACACCCGCACGCATCTGCGCAACGAGAACCAGATGGGTGCCGTCACCCAGCTGGGCCGTCGCATCATGATCGGCGCACGCTACAAGTTCTGAACGAACGCCTCAGGGCCGGCTCCCCGCCGGCCCGCCCTCCCAGGGGGTCAAGGAAAGTCGGGACACACCGGCTCTTCCTTGTGAGGCAAAGTCTGGTTCGGCGGTGCTCGCGCTCTGGGGTACCGCCCTTGTTCGCCGTTTGGCGAGGCCGCGCGAGCGGCCCTTTTTACTTCTGGGGACCAGATCTTGAACGAAAGACTGCGGGAAGTGGTGGTGCTGGGAGGCGGCTCGGCGGGGTGGCTGGTGGCCGGCCTGCTGGCCGCTGAACATGGCGAGCTGAAGATCACGCTGATCGAATCCAGCGACGTGCCGACCATCGGCGTCGGCGAGGGCACCTGGCCGTCCATGCGCGACACGCTGCGCCGCATCGGTCTGTCCGAGCCCGAGTTCATCCGCCGCTGCCAGGTTTCATTCAAGCAGGGCTCGCGCTTCGACGGCTGGGCCCGCGGTGCGCCGGGCGCCGAAGGCGACCGCTACTACCACCCCTTCATGCTGCCCGTCGGCTATGGCGACGTGGACCTGGTGCAGCCCTGGCTGGCCGCTCAGGGCACGAGGCCGTTTGCCGACGTCGTCAGCCCCTCCGTGCAGGTCTGCGAAGCCGGCCGCGCGCCCAAGCAGGTGCAGACGCCCGATTTCGCGGCCGTCGCCAACTACGCCTATCACTTCGACGCCGGCCTCTTCGGCCAGCTGCTGCGCGAGCATGCGGTCGCCAAGCTGGGCGTGCACCACGTCATCGACCATGTCGACGCCGTCGTGTCGCATGAGAACGGCGACATTGCCGCCCTGCAGACCCGCGAGCACGGCGAACTGAAGGCCGACCTCTTCATCGACTGCTCCGGCCTCACCTCCCGCCTCATCGGCCAGCATTTCGGCGTGCCGCTGAAGAGCGAGCGCGACGTGCTCTTCAACGACGCCGCCCTGCCCGTGCAAGTGCCCTATGCCCTGGCCGACGCGCCGCTGGCCTCGGTCACCATCGCCACCGCCTGGGCCAAGGGTTGGATCTGGGACATCGGCCTGCCCTCACGGCGCGGTGTTGGCTGCGTCTACTCGCGGGCCCACGCCAGCGACGACGAGGCCCATGCGGCCCTGCAGAGTTATCTCGACGCCACCGGCGCGCCGCCCGATCGCACCACGCCGCGCTCCATCCGTTTCGACCCCGGCTACCGCCAGCAGTTCTGGGTACGCAACTGCGTCGCCATCGGCCTGTCCGCCGGCTTCATCGAGCCGCTGGAGGCTTCGGCCCTGGCACTCGTGGAGTTGTCCGCCCAGCGGCTGTGCGACGAGCTGCCGATGACGCGCGCCTCCATGAACGCCGTGGCGCGCCGCTTCAACGACGACTTCAGCTACCGCTGGGCCCGCGTCATCGACTTCCTGAAGCTGCATTACGCGCTCAGCCAGCGCGACGACAGCGACTACTGGCGCGCCCACCGCGACCCGGCCAGCTGGCCCGAGCATCTGCGCGAGCTGCTGCCCATGTGGCGCTTGCGCGCGCCGGCCCGCCACGACTTCGGCCGCATCGACGAGGTCTTCCCCTCGGCCAGCTACCAGTACGTGCTCTACGGCATGGGTTTCCGCCCTGACACCCAGCCCCTGTCCACCACCAAACTACAGGCAGCCCAGGCCGCCTTCGACGAAGCCGCCCGCCAGGCTCGCCGCCTCGTGCCCGGCCTGCCCGGCCACCGCAGCCTGATCGACCACATCAGAAACGCCGAGACATGACCCGCCCCACCCTGCTCGACAACGTCAACCACCGCCATCTGCGCGTCCGCACCGAGCGCTCCGCCGCCCTGGGCGACGCCCGCCAATCGGCCCTGGCCCTGCCGGCCGAGTTCCGCCAGTTGCAGGCCCATTTCCCTATCGTCTTCCAGTTGGTCGACGGCGACGCCGGCTTCCAGCCCGTCGCCCTGTTCGGCCTGGAGGAGGGCCAGAACCTCTTCCTGAAAGATGGCCGCTGGGACGCCCCGGTCGTGCCCATGGCCCTGCAGCGCGATCCCTTCATGATCGGCCGCGCCCCCGACGACTCCCTGCAGCTGCACATCGACATGGACAGCCCGCGCATCGTGCGGCCCGAGGAGGGCGAGGTCGGCACTGCCATCTTCATGCCCCACGGCGGCTTCAGCGAATACCTCGACCATGTCGTGCAGCTGATGGAACACCTGCACGCCCAGGCCCAGCACCTGCCGGTCTTCATCGAGGCGCTGACCCGCCACCAACTGCTGGAGCCCTTCGTCATCGACATCGAATCGACGAGCGGCGAGCCGGGCCGCCTGTCAGGCCTCTTCACCATCCACGAGGAGCGCCTGGCCGCCCTGCACGGCGACGCGCTGGAGGCCCTGGCGCGCGAAGGCCATCTGCTGCCCATGTACATGCAGATCGCCTCGCTGCAGCAACTGCAAGGCCTCGTCGAGCGACAAAGCCGCCTGTAGACCCATGCGAGCAGTACCCGCCTGGAACGGGCCGTTCGACCCGGACAACCTGCCCGCCGAGCTGCTGACCGGCGACCGGCCCTACGTCGTGCGCGGCGGCTTCGCGCACTGGCCGGTGGTGCAGGCGGCGCGCCAGTCCGACGAGGCCCTGGCCCGCTATCTGATGGGCCTGTACAACGGTGTGCGCATCGGCCTCTTCCAGCTGGCGCCCGAGGCCCGCGGCCGGGTCTTCTACGCCGACGAGACGCTGACGGGCTTCAACTTCAGCCGCTATGCCGCCACGCTGGACCAGGTGCTCACCGGCCTGCTCGGCCTGGCCGAGACGCCCGAGCCGCCCGCCCTCTACGTCGGCTCGACCACCGTCGAGGCCATCCTGCCCAGCTTCCTCGACGCCAACGTGATGGGCCTGGGCCAGCGCGACGCTCTCGTCAGCCTGTGGCTGGGCAATCGCACCCGCATCGCCGCCCATTACGACCTGCCGGACAACCTCGCCGTTGTCGCCGCCGGCCGGCGTCGCTTCACGGTCTTCCCGCCCGAGCAGATCGGCAACCTCTACATGGGCCCGCTGGACCCGACGCCCGCCGGCCAACCCGTCAGCCTGGTGGACTTCGAGAAGCCCGACTTCGAGCGCTTCCCGCGCTTCGCCCGTGCGCTGGACGCCGGCGAGGTGGCCGAGCTCGAACCCGGTGACGCCATCTTCATCCCCAGCATGTGGTTCCACCACATCGAGGGGCTGGCGCCCGTCAACCTCCTCATCAACGCCTGGTGGCGCCAGACGCCCGACTACGTCGACTCGCCGCTGAGCACCCTGCACCTGGCGCTGATGACGCTGCGCGACCTCCCCGAGAAGGAGCGTCGCGTCTGGCAGCACCACTTCCAGCATTTCGTCTTCGACGCCGATGAGTCCACCTGGGCTCACATTCCCGAGGCCGCCCGCGGCCTGCTCGGCCCCATCGACGACACCCTTTCGCGCCAGGCTCGCGCGCAACTCCTGACCCAACTGAAACGATGAACACGACCAAGACCTCCTTCCGTCGCGTTGTCATCGCCGGCGGCGGCACCGCTGGCTGGATGATGGCCGCCCTGATGGGCAAGCTGCTCGGCAAGCAGCTCGACATCAAGCTCGTCGAGTCCGAGGAGATCGGCACCGTCGGCGTCGGCGAGGCCACCATTCCCGCGCTGCACACGTATCACAACCTGCTCGGCATCAACGAGGCCGAGTTCATGGCCGCGACCAATGCCACCTTCAAGCTCGGCATCGCCTTCGAGGGCTGGAAGGACATCGGCCAGGACTACTTCCACTCCTTCGGCTCGACGGGCACCGACCACTGGAGCGCCGGCTTCCAGCACTTCTGGCTCAAGGGCCGCGCCGAAGGCCTGTCCAAGACCTACACCGACTACAACCCCGAAACGGTCGCCGCCTACGCCAACCGCTTCGCCCATCTGCCGCGCAATGGCCTGAACTACGCGTACCACATGGACGCCGGCCGCTACGCCAAATACCTGCGCGCGATGAGCGAGGGCTACGGCGTGCAGCGCATCGAGGGCAAGATCGCCGCGGTGCTGCAGGACGGCCCCGAAGGCAAGGACGGCGACATCACCGCGCTGGTGATGCAGGACGGCTCGCGCATCGACGGCGACCTCTTCATCGACTGCACGGGCTTTCGCTCCATGCTGATCGGCGAGACCCTGGGCGTGGGCTACGAGGATTGGTCCTACTGGCTGCCGTGCGATCGCGCCGTGGCAGTGCAGACCGCCTCGGTGCGCGAGGCCTGGCCCTACACCCGCTCCATCTGCCACCCCTTCGGCTGGCAATGGCGCATCCCGCTGCAGAACCGCGTCGGCAACGGCCTGGTCTACAGCAGCAAGGAGCTCAGCGACGCCGACGCGCCCGAGGTGCTGAAGAAGAACGTCGAGGGCGAGCTGCTGATCCAGCCGCGCGTGCTCAAGTTCCTGCCCGGCCAGCGCGACAAGGTCTGGCATCGCAACTGCATTGCTGTGGGCCTGGCCAGCGGCTTCGTCGAGCCGCTGGAGTCCACCAGCATCCACCTCATCCAGCGCGCCGCCATCCGCCTGATGCAGACCTTCCCGCAGGGCGGCATCCAGCAGTCCGACGTCGACGAGTTCAACCTGCAGTCCAAACGCGAGCTGGAGCACATCCGCGACTTCATCGTGCTGCACTACACCGTCAACGAGCGCACCGACTCCAAGCTCTGGAAGCATGTGCGCGAGATGGACCTGCCCGCCACGCTGCGCCACCGCATCGACCTCTTCCGCGAGACCGGCCGCGTCTTCCGCACCAGCGACGAGCTGTTCGCCGAGAACTCCTGGATCCAGGTCATGATGGGCCAGGGCATCACGCCCGAGCGCTACCACCCGGTGGCCGACCTGATGGGCAAGGACGAGCTGAGCAACTTCCTCGGCGACATCCACCTCAAGGTTTCGCGCACCGTGGCCGGGCTGCCGCAGCACCAGGCCTACGTCGAGCAGCTTTGCGCGCCCTACCGCAACGCGACGACGGCCCAGCTGGCGGCCACACCGCTGCGGGCTTGAAATCCCTACGCAACGCCCGACATTTCGACCAGCCCCACAATCGCTCCCATCATGAAGCTCAACCACACGATCCAAGCCCGCCTCAACACCTGAGCGCCCTTCGACCGTGTTCGGAAGGCGCCACGCCTTCCGGTCAACCCAACCCCGGCAGGCTCGCACCTCCCGGGGTTTTGTTTTTTCTGACCTAGGACTCAAGCCATGCGCATGCGCACCTTCGACAAGCTGATCGCCACGATTCCCGAGCGCCGGAGCGCGGCTGAGCCCTGCTCGTCGCTCGTGCGCTTCGGCGTCCTGCCTTTGCGCTAGCCCTGCCAGGTGGTTCCACCGGGGGCTGGCAACAGTCACCGCATCAGGAATCCACCATGAACTCGAATTCGAACAACCTCCGCAAGCTGCGCAACATCGGTGTCATCGCCCACGTCGACGCCGGCAAGACCACCACCACCGAACGCATCCTGTTCTACACGGGCGAAAACCATCGCATCGGCGACGTCAATGACGGCAACACGACGATGGACTTCGACCCGCAGGAGCGCGCCCGCGGCATCACCATCCACAGCGCGGCCACGACCGTTCACTGGAACGGCACGCAGATCAACCTGATCGACACGCCCGGACACATCGACTTCAACATCGAGGTGCGCCGCTCCCTGCGCGTGCTGGACGGTGCCGTCGTCGTCTTCGACGGCGTGGCCGGCGTCGAACCCCAGACCGAGACCAACTGGCGCCTCGCGGACGAGTACCGCGTGCCGCGCCTGGCCTTCGTCAACAAGCTGGACCGCGTAGGCGCGGACTTCCAGCGCGTGGTTGCGTCCCTGCAGGAACGCCTGGGCGTGCGCGCGCTGCCGCTGCAACTGCCCATCGGCGCGGAAGGCGACTTCCGCGGCGTGGTGGACCTGCTGACGATGCAGGCCCTGGTCTGGGACCGCGACGACGCCTCGGCACCACCGCGTGTGGACACCATCCCGCCTGAGCTGCTGCCCGCCGCCGAGGCTGCCCGTGCACGCCTGTTGGAAGCGGCTGCCGAGCAGGACGACGCGCTGCTGGACGCCTGGCTGCGCGGCGCCGAGCTGCCCCTGGACGCGCTGCGTGCGGCCCTGCGCCGCGGCACCATCGCGGGCGCCTTCGTGCCCGTGTTGGCCGGCTCCGCCTTCCGCAATCGCGGCGTCGAGCCGCTGCTGGATGCCGTCGTGGCCTATCTGCCCAGTCCAGGTGAAGGCCCCAGCGCTGCGACGACCGAAGGCCCGCTGTCTGCCCTCGCCTTCAAGCTGACCGCCGACGACCACGGCGCGATGGTGTTCGTGCGTGTCTACAGCGGCAAGCTCAAGCGCGGCGACACGGTGTTCAATGCCAGCACCGGCAAGGCCGAGCGCGTGTCACGCCTGTACGAGATCCATGCGGACCGGCGCGTCGAGCGCGACGAACTCGTCGCGGGCGACATCGCGGGCGTCGTGGGCCTGAAGGAGGTTCTGACCGGCCACACGCTGGCGTCTGCCAAGGACGCGGCGGTGCTGGAAAGCATCGTCGTGCCCGAGGCCGTCATCGATGTCGCCATCGAGCCGCGCAAGCAGACCGACGCTGCGGCGTTGTCCAAGGGCCTGAGCGTGCTCGTGCGCGAAGACCCGTCCTTGCGCCTGCGCCAGGACGCCGATTCGGGCCAGACGCTGTTGTCCGGCATGGGCGAACTGCAGCTGGAAGTGGCGGTGGAGAAACTGCGCTCGCGCTTCGGCGTGGACGTAGCCACCGGTCGCCCTCAGGTTGCCTACCGCGAGACCATCGCGGCGGTGGCCGAGGTGCGCCATCTGCACCGCAAGCAAAGCGGCGGCCCGGGCCAGTTTGCCGAGCTGACGCTGCGCGTGGCGCCGTTGCCGCGTGGCACGGGCATCCGCTTCGAGAACACCGTGGTGGGTGGCGCGATTCCGCGCGAGTTCATCCCGGCGATCGAGGCAGGCATCCGCAAGGCCGCGCAGGCCGGGCCGTTTGCAGGCTATCCGCTGGTGGATTTCGAGGCGGTGCTGGTGGATGGCAGCCATCACGTGCGCGATTCGTCGGCGCTGGCTTTCGAGCTGGCGGCAGCGACCGCGCTGCGTGAGGCGGTGCTGAAGGCGGCGCCCGTGGTGCTGGAGCCGGTGATGGCCGTCGAGGTCATCACGCCGGCCGACTACCTGGGCGACGTCATCGGCGACCTGCTGCGCCGGCGCGGCCATGTGCAGGGCCAGGACGCACGCGGCAACGCGGTCGTCGTGACGGCGCACGTGCCGCTGGAGCAGATGTTTGGCTACATCGGGCATCTGCGGGCGATCAGTTCCGGTCGCGCGCAGTTCACGATGCAGCTGGGCCACTACGCCGAAGTGCCGGCGCGGGCGGCCTTGGCGGCTTGAGTAGAGAGCGGGGTGTGTTGGCCAGAAATGGTCAACCGCCCCGCTTTTTCTTGGCTGGCCGCATTGCAGCGGTTGCAGTCCTTGGCCCCCGACAGCCGAAGTCACGCTCACTGGCAACCAGCATTCGTCGGTCTGGCCGAACCGGGAAGCGTTGAAGGACGGGTTGCAGAGGTACTGCGGACATCGTCATCTCTCGGGCGCTTTCGTCGCCAGCCACAACGCGCTGCGCCGGTCGTCGGGAGGGCGTGAGTCATCCGGGTGAGGCCAAGGCGATTTCGGCGGCGGCGAGTTCTTCGCTGCGGCGGCCGTAGCCGAGGTTGCGAATGAGCGTGGCGGCTTGGCTGAGGGCCTCGCGGTCGCTGAAGAGGCGGGCGCGCGTCAGGTGGATGTCGGCAAGAAAGAGGGGCATCGGGCCACGCTCGGCGATTTGCTGGGCTTCGGCTAGGTACTTCTGCGCGAGGGTAGGCTGGCCGCGGACGTAGTGATAGAGCGCAGCGGTGAGCAGGCCTCGGGGAAGGTAATCCATTTGCCCTGCGGCGCGGAGGCCGTTGACGGCGGCGGCGACGTGCGGCAGGTCGAGCGTCGGCTGCGGCTTCGTGGGATCGGCGTCCAGCATCGCCCGGATCAGCCCGACGCGGGCGAGCGTCAGGTGATCGAGGGCGATGTCGAGGAGCGGGTCCACAGGCAATCGCCATTCGAACATCTTGTTTCCACGGCGTTCGACCTCGGCAAGGCCATCTGAGACTTGAGATTTGGAAATTGAGAGGGGCTGATCGAGCAAGCACTGCCACGCGGCCTGCTCGGCGGGGGCGAGCAGCCAATCGCCGTAGCGGAAGCCTTGCAGCGAATAGAGCAGGTCGAACCGCGGCTGCCATTCCTGCTGCAGACATTCGGCCTCGGCGAAGCGCGCGCCTGCTTCGGCCCGCCGGCCGGACTGGTGCAGGGCATCCGCCGCCGTGGTGCGTTTGCCAATTCGCTGGAACGCATCACCGCTCCGGTCGGCATGGGTGACCGATTGACGGGCGTCGGCCACGGCGTCCGGCAACTGGCCCAGCGTCACCTCCAACTCGCTCAGATTGCTGGCACCCACTGCCGCGTTCTCCCATACCTCGTTCGCCACGTTGATTTTCAGCGTCGCACGCATCGGCTGCAGCGCTTCGGTCAAGCGGCCGAGAGCGCGTAGGCGGTAGGCGGCCGCGTTCAGCAGCCAAGCCTGATCGGCTACGGTCAGGTTCGGCGACACTTGGCTCCACGGCTCGTCGAAGAAGGCCGCCACCGCCGCAAGGTCGGCCCCGATGGCCCCGAGTTTTCTCGTGCTGTAGAAACCGTCGTTTCCCGTGCCGCGGAGGATGCGGTCGATGTAGACGTTCTTGCGCGCCTCCTGCTGTCGCCCGGCGAGGCAGCCGTGAGTGACGGCTTCGTAGAGCGGGGCCAATCTGTCGATGCCGTCCGGGCGGTGCGGCGTGTTCTCGCACAAGTAGTCGAACAACCGTGAGTGGGCCGCCTGGAACGCCTCGGGCTGCTCCCGCTTCAACTGCGCCGCGAAGTACTCGCGGATCAGCGGGTGGGCGTCGATCGCGTCGGGCGAGACGGAGAGCAGTTCCACCTCGCTCAGCCGTTTCACCGCGATGTTCCACTGCTGCGGTGTCAGCTTTACCAGCGCGTCGGTCAGCCCCGCAATCGCCGGCTCTGCCCGCAGGGCTTGCAGGCAAGTCTTCAACATCGGCCGGTCGAACAGGCCGGTCAGCCGCAGCACGGCAAGTTCGCGCTGGCGCTCCGGCCCGCCGCTGCACAGCCAGTGCTCGTAGGCGGCCATCACTCTGAACGCCGAGCGCCCCTGGTGCTCCCGGTCCACGGCTTCGAACTTCACCTCGCGGTAGTGGTGGATGTCGCGGTCTTCATAGGCGTCGGCGATGAAGCGCCCCAGTAGGCTAAGCGTGAGTGCGTGGCCGCCGGCGTCTTGCCACGCGGCGTGCAACTCCTCGTCGGTGCCGACGATCTGAAGGTGCCGCAGCAGGGATACGGCAGCTTCCTTGGCCAGCTTGTCGAGCCTCTGCTCCTCAGTGGTGGCGTATGCCTCGACGTTCGTCAGGTGTTCGCGCGTGGTGATGACGACCAGGCCGGGGTTGTCGGCGGCGAGCTCGCGCAGCAGCGCTTCGAGCGCGGGGTCTTTCAGCCGCCCGGCCTGCGGGTCGTTTGGCGGGTATTGCAGCGGCTCGATCCCGTCGAGGATCAGCAGCGTGCGGTGCTGGCGAATCAGCCCCGCCAGCCGCTCGCCCCGTTCATGTGGCCCGCCCTTGGTCGGATCGGGGTCCCCGAAGAATTCGAGGGCTTTGGCGATGAACAGGTCGGCGGAGGTCTGTCGGCTTTCGTCGCTCCCCTGGCTGTAGAAGCTCCAGTCGAAATACCGCTCGACGCCGGGCCAGCCTTTGGCCGCCAAGCGGGTCTGTACCCAGTGGAAGACCAGCGAGGTCTTGCCCGCCCCACCCCAGGCCACCAGGGTGTAGATGTTCAGCGTCCCGTTCGCCCAGGCCGCGTCGAGCGCCGCCAACTCCGTCTCGCGACCAAACAGCACCTTGGGAGCGTGCTTTGCCAACTGCGTGCCGGAGATCTTGCGAGTGAATTGGGGGACGACCGGCAGGATGTCGTGCAAGTCACCAATGAGTTGCCCGAGCAAGTCGGTGCCGCTCTCAATCCTCGCGGCGTGCCGTCGACCGAGCTTCAGCCGGTAGAGGTGCATTTGTTGTGCGGATGCTTTGTCGGTGTCATAGACGAGCAGCGGAATGCCGTGATGCAGGGCGATGAAGGCTTCCCATTGCGTGTAGCTGATACCGGAGAAGTCGCCGAGGGCGGCCCGCAGTTCGGGATGGTTGGCGAGGAATTCGGGCTCGGCCTTCAGGTACTCCTCGACTGCAGCGGGGGCGGCAATGGCGCCGGGCTTCTCGCCGACCAGGTGAATGACAACAGCTCGCGGGCGGATCTCGTCGGCCAGCTTCTTGACCGTATCCACAGCCGCTTGCGGGAAGTCTTCCTGCACCCGCACGTTGATTCGGGTGCGCGCGAGGTAGCCACGCAACTGCCCTCGCAGGCCGGGAAACGGTGAACCGTCCTTCTCGAACTCGTCGGAGACGCACGAGATGAATACGCCATCTGGTTTGCCGGGCATGTTGTGGTCTTGGCCTGATCCTCGACTGCGGCAGCCTGCTGCCGCTTCCCCCTGCAAAACCTGCCGCGAAGACTTCGCGAAGCTTCAGACGATCCATTCTCAGCGGCAGGCCGCCACGGCCCAGATTATTTCAGCGCTGCTTCGGCCGCGGCGAGTTCTTCGCTGCTGCGGCCGTAGTCAAGAGTACGGATGCGCGCGGCGGTGAGCAGGCCTCGGGAAAGGCCTTCCATTTGCCCTGCGGCGCGGCGTACCTGGCGCTCTTGACGCTTTGAAGCGCGGCGTCAGGCCTTGCTCTTGCCGCGGCGCGCGGCACTCTTGACGACCTTGGGTGCCGGGGCGACTGGCGTTGCCGGGGCTAACGGACCCGTCGGGGCCACGGGTGTGAGGCCGATGGTGCCGAACACGAGGCCCGGGTTGACAAGGCCGCCGCCGGGCAGCACGGGGTCTTTGGTGACCCACACGCGGATGATGGTGCCCTTGGCCTTGCCGGCCGGCACGTTGTGGTCGAAGTGGACGCGCCAGCCGTTGTTGAAGGCGTCGCGCAGCAGATCGAGCATGCCCTGGCGCACGGGCTGGTTGGCGTCGACGCGGAGGTTGAAGCCGGAGGCGATGTCACCGGTCATTTGTTCGAGCTGGACGATGACTTCGGCCTGGATGAAGTCGGCCGCAGGCCCGAACCGGTCGCCAACTTCGTTGACGCGCAGCATCTTGATCTTGCCGGAGGTGTTGAGCAGTGCCATGGCAGCGTCCTCGTCAGTTCGTTTCAATCATGCCGCCAGCTCGGTGGCGCGGATGAGCGTGCCGTTGTGCTGGCCGGTGCGCAGGTATTCGATCTGCATCGGCCGGTCGTGCGCAAAGGCGTCTCGCAGCAGGGCGAGCATGCGCTGGCGCGCCGCCAGGTTGGCGTCTTTGCGCAGCTGGAAGCCAAAGTTGCAGCCCGGTGCGCCGTCCACGGCGACGATGACTTCGCCGTCGATGCGGTCCACGGCCGGGCCGAAGCCGCCGCCGATGTCATGCACGCGAAGCAGCGTGAGCTTGCCGCGCGCGATGAGCACTTCGCCCACCAGGTTGCGCATGGTCACCGGCCGCGCGTCGAGGTCGATCTCGAACAGCTCGGCCAGGGCGTCGGTCTCGCCTTCCACGTACATCTGCACCCGGTAGCGCCGCGTGGTGCCCACCTGCTCGAACTCGACGCGCCCGAAGTTGCGCTGCTCCAGGTGGCCGACGAAGCGCGCGCGGTAGTGGTCGTCGTCGAGCTTGAACTCGTCGTCGGTGCTGACGATGGCTGCGGCGGTCAGCATCAGGTCGGTGTCGACCGCGGGCTTGGAGATGGGGGAGCTGGTGATCTGCACCAGCGCGGGGTTGTTGCGATGGTCGTGGCCGCCGTCCGTGCGCGTGGAGCGCACCAGGTGGATGGCGCCGAAGTGGTAGTCGCCGCTGAGCACGAACACGCCCTTGGGGCGCGGCCCGGGCTTGCCGTCGGCGCCGATGTCGTTGGCGACGTCGAACAGCACGTCCATCAGCCGTACGAGGTCGGGCAGGTTCTTGTCGTAGGTCCAGGCGTCGCGCAGGTCGGGCTCGGTGATGGTGTCTTCCAGGTGCTCGTAGTACACCTTGGTGCCCACGGCACCGGCGAAGGCGCCGATGCCCGCGCCCACCTCGGCACCCACCACCGCGCCAGCCGGGCCGCCGACGACGAAGCCTATTGCCGCCCCCACCACCGCGCCAAGCAGCCCGCCGCCCACGCCGCCCACCGGCGCCGCCAGGGCGCTGGCCAACTCCTCCAGCTGCGCGATCGGCAGCATGGCCGGCGGCACGGGCACGACGACGAACACCAGGTCGGCCGTGCGCACTTCGTCCGAGCGCGCCCAAGCCTGCAGGCGGTTGAACTGCGCCTGGCCCATCACGGGGAAGGTGGCGCTCTTGCCGCGTGCCGTGCGGCTGTCGGTCACATAGAAGGCGGCCGGCCCGCGGCGAAAACCGTAGTCCACCCGCGTGCCCAGGCCCATCGGGCCGTGCTGCTGCTGGAAGATCCGGTAGGCGCGCAGGCCGGCGGCCTCGCGCGTGGTGTCGACGGGCTCGGTGCCCCAGTCGTCAACAACCTCGTGGTCGTCCAGCGCCATGTACATGGGCCGCGAGCGCAGCACGCGGCGCACCGGCTGGTAGGCCCACAGCTGGTTGTAGCGGCGCGCGTAGCGTTCGTTCCAGTCGTTGGTATCGAAAAACACCTTCTCGATGCCGTCGCCATAGATCTGGTCGCCCATGAGGAAGGCCAGGTCGATGTCGGTGCGCGCGGCCAGTGCCTGCCAACGGTTGAGCGAGGTCGGTGCGCCCGGCAGGTGGCAGGAGCCGAAGGCGATGCTCAGGCGCCGTGGGTCGGCGGGCAGCGTGCGCACGCTGCCGCGCGCGATGACGTGCTCGACCGCGTCCGCCTGCACCAGGCGCAGTTCGATGTCGTGCGGCGTGGCAGCAGTGAGGCCCGACAACGTCGTCGTCGTCGTGAGCACGCGGCTGGCGTCGAAGGCCAAACCCACGCGGCGCGGTGCGGCATTGGAGCCGCGCACCGACAGCAGGCAGACGAAACGGTCGCCCGGGCGCGGCGCCGCATGCAACTGGAACCACAGCTTCGTGCTGGTGGCGGAGGTGTCGCCGACGATCAGCCGCGCGGGGTCGGCCAGCATCACCAGGTCGCGGGTGGCGTTCGGCGTGTCGAAAGCGGCAAAGCGCTCGGCGGTGGGCAGTGCCAGCCCATAGACGTCGGCGGTCGCGGACAACTGTGCCTGCACGCCATCGGGCGGGGCGCCGTTCAGCCGCAACGCGGCGCATTGCGCAAAGGCCGCGCTGGCGTCTACCGACAAGGTCACGCGCCCGGCGGCATCCGTGGTGCCCTGCACCTGCAGCACCACGGCGCGAGACTCGTCGTAGTCCACGATCAGGATGGATGTGGGCGGTTTGGTCGGTGGCGGCCCGCCCGGCACCTGGGGCGGAAACACGCGCTCAAGCCAGCCGGCCATCACGCGCACTTCCAACCGGACACCCGCCTGTGCGTAGGGCGTCGAATCGAGGAAGTCCAGCAACTGCGCGCGCAGACTCAACATCGGCGGAGTGTCTGCACCTGGCGCTGACGGCGATATCCCTAGTAAGTGCTGCCTATGCGATATCGAGCCGAACGAGTTTCGGTCAAGGGCGCCGAGCTGCCGATGAGCGGCCCGCCTACGTCAAACCACGCAACTCTCTCAACGCCACCGACAACATCGCTGCATCCGGCGCAGGCACCGCACGCAGCTCGCCGAGCAGTTGCTCGGCGCGCTCGATGGTGCGGCCGTTGCTGGCCTGCCAGGCCTCGACCAGGGCGGTCGGAGACTCGTGGCCGCCACCGCCTGCCAGCACCGCGCCGGTGATGGAGCGTTGCAGGCCCCACAGGTCGTCGAGCATGGCGCCCTTGGCGAGCATCTGCCAATGCTGGTCGCCAGGCAGGGCGGTGATCTTGTCGCGCAGCCAGGGCATGCCCAGGCGATTGGCGAGATCGAAGTAGATCGCCGCCACCAGCTCCACCGGCCAGCGTGCGCTGCCGGCGATCTCGGCGATGTCCAGCGTCGCGTACAGCGTGCCGAACGTCACCACTCGTTCGGCCAGTTCGCGCGGCACGCCACCAGCCACATAGGCCGCCGCGGCCGCATCGACGCGGGCGCGTTCGTCAGCGTCGAGCAGTTGCGGCAGGCGTGCGGCGAGCTTGCCGAAATTGGACGTGAAGTGCTCGATGGTGGCGCCCATGTCGTCCACCAACCGGTTGGAGCGCAGGAACCACTTGGTGCCGCGTTCCAGCTGCCGGCTGGTGTCGATGAGCATGCGCGACTGCATCTCATCGGCCACCTTGTTGTCCAGCGCCTCGATGCCCTGCCACAGGCTCACCATGCCGAAGATCTCGCGGCTCAGCAGGTAGGCGCGCACGATCTCGAACGCGCGCGCGCCCGTGGTCTCGAGCAGACGGTGCACGAAGGTGCTGCCCACCCGGTTGATCATGCTGTTGGTGACGTGCGTGGCGATGATCTCGCGCTTGAGCGGGTGGCGCTGCATGTAGCCGCTGAACTTGTCCTGCAGCAGCGGCGGGAAGTAGCGCACCAGCGCGGTCGACACCCAGGGGTCGTCGGGCAGCGTGGAGCCCAGCAGCTCGTCGTAGAGCCAGATCTTGCTGTAGGCCAGCAGCACCGCACGCTCGGGGCTGGTCAGGCCCTGGCCCTTGCCGCGCCGGTCGGCGATCTCCTCGTTGGACGGCAGGTATTCGATCGCACGGTCCAGCCGGTCGGCCTTCTCCAGGTATTGCATGAAGCGCGCCTGCGCATCCATCAGCTGCGGCGCCATGTGGCCCGTGACCGAAAGCACCTGGGTCTGGAAGACGTTGTCGCGCAGCACCAGCGCGGCGACGTCATCGGTCATCTGCGGCAGCAGCGTGTTGCGCTGCTTGTCGGTCAGCTCGCCCTCGCTGACGGCCAGGCCCAGCAGGATCTTGATGTTGACCTCGTGGTCCGACGTGTCCACACCCGCCGAGTTGTCGATGGCATCCGTATTGATGCGCCCGCCGGCGAGCGCGAACTCGATACGGCCGCGCTGCGTGCAGCCGAGGTTGCCGCCTTCGGCAAACACCTTGCAGCGCAGCTCACCGCCGTTGACACGCAGCGCGTCGTTGGCGCGGTCGCCCACTTGCGCGTGGGTCTCGGTCGCGGCCTTCACGTAGGTGCCGATGCCACCGTTGTAGATGAGGTCGACCGGCGCCTTCAGGATGGCGTTGACCAGCTCGGTCGGCGTCATCGCGTCGGCGGTGATGCCCAGCGCCTGCTTCACCTCGGGCGTGATGGGGATGGACTTGGCGCTGCGCGGGTAGACGCCACCGCCGGCCGAGATCAGCCCGGTGTCGTAGTCGGCCCAGGACGAACGCGGCAGCTTGAACATCCGCTCGCGCTCGACGAAGGACGCTTCGGCTTGCGGGCTCGGGTCCAGGAAGATGTGGCGGTGGTCGAAGGCCGCCAGCAGGCGGATGTGGCGCGACAGCAGCATGCCGTTGCCGAACACGTCGCCCGACATGTCGCCCACGCCCGCCACCGTGAAGCCGGTCGTCTGCGTGTCCACGCCCATCTCGCGGAAGTGGCGCTTGACGGACTCCCACGCGCCGCGAGCGGTGATGCCCATCGCCTTGTGGTCATAGCCCACCGAGCCGCCTGATGCGAAGGCATCGCCCAGCCAGAAGCCATATTCCTTGCTGATGCCGTTGGCGTAGTCCGAGAAGGTCGCGGTGCCCTTGTCGGCGGCAACGACGAGGTAGGGGTCGTCCTGGTCGTAGCGCTTCACCTGCGGCGGCGGCACGATCTTGTCGCCGACGCGGTTGTCCGTGATGTCCAGCAGGCCGCGCAGATAGTTCTGGTAGCAGGCCACGCCTTCCTTCATGAAGGCCTCGCGGTCACTGGCCGGCGGTGCCTTCTTCAGCACGAAGCCGCCCTTGGACCCCACCGGCACGATGACGATGTTCTTCACCATCTGCGCCTTCACCAGGCCCAGCACCTCCGTGCGGAAGTCCTCCGGCCGGTCCGACCAGCGCAAGCCCCCACGCGCAACCCGGCCGCCGCGCAGGTGCACGCCTTCGAAGCGGGGCGAATAGACAAAGATCTCAAACATCGGCTTGGGCGCCGGCAGGCCTGGCACCTTGGACGAGTCGAACTTGAACGACAGGAAGCTGCGCCGCTGGCCTGCGGCGTCGCGGGTCCAGAAGTTGGTTCGCGTGGTGGCGAGCATCAGCGCCAAATACTGGCGCAGCACGCGGTCCTCGGAGAGGTTGTCCACCTGCTCGAGCGCGGCCGTGATGGCCTTGACCTGCTCGGCGGCCTGGGCTTCCGCATTCGCGCCGCCTGCCGGGTCGAAGCGCAGCTCAAACAAGCGCGCCAGCTGCCCAGCAATGCCCGCATGCGCGGCCAGCGTGGCCTCGATGAAGGACTGCGACAGCGCAAAGCCGATCTGCCGCATGTACTTGGCATAGGCGCGCAGCACCACGATCTGCTCCGCCGTCAGACGGGCGGCCACGACGAGGCGGTTGAAGTCGTCGTCCTCGACGTCGCCGTGCAGCACGGCGGCGAAGGCGTTCTCGAACACCTGGTGCAGCGCGTCCACCTCCACCTCGGTGTCGGCACGGCTCAACTTCAGCCCGAAGTCGTGGATCCAGATCGGCGCCGAGTCCTGCGGCGCGATGCGGTAGGGCAGTTCGTCCAGCACCTTCATGCCCATGTGCTCCAGCATGGGCAGGCTGTCCGACAGCGTCAGCGGCTCGCCCCGGCGCAGCAGCTTGAAGCGCAGGTGGCCGGGCGCGGCCTCCAGAGGCCGGTATAGGCTCATGCCCAGCGGCTCGGCGTCGCTGAGGCGCGTCATCATCTCCACGTCGGGCACCGCCGCACGGGCATCGAACTCTTCCCGGTAGGAGGCCGGGAAGGCACTGCCGAACTGGCGCAGCAACTGCACGCCGCGGGCCTCGCCCGTCGCCTCGATCAACGCCGTCTTCAGGTCGTCGTCCCAGCGCCGCGCGGCCGCGGCCAAGCGCGCCTCCAGCTCGCGCACGTCGAACGGCGGGATATGGCCCGGCTGGGTGCGCACGGTCATCTGGATGCGCGCCAGCACCGACTCCGACAGATGCACGGTGAACTCGGAGCCGCTGCCGTTGAAGGCCTGCAGCAGGATGGCCTGCCACTTCTGGCGCAGCTCGGTCGTGTAGTGCTCGCGCGGCACGTAGATCAGGCAGGAGATGAAGCGCTGGAAGGGGTCGCGCCGCACGAAGAGCCTGAAGCGCTGGCGCTCGCCCAGGTGCAGGATGCCCACCGCCGTCTGCAGCAGCTCGTCGTTGCTGGTCTGGAACAGCTCGTCGCGCGGATAGGTTTCCAGGATGTTGATCAAGGCCTTGCCGGCATGGCCGCCCGGCGGCAGGCCGGCGCGCGCCACCACGTCGGCCACCTTGCGCCGCAGCAGCGGGATGTCGGCCGGGTTGGCGCTGTAGGCGGTGGAGGTGAACAGGCCCAGGAAGCGCTCTTCACCGCAGACATTGCCATCGGCGTCGAAGCGCTTGACGGCCACGTAGTCCAGGTAGCCAGGCCGGTGCACGGTGGAGCGGGCGGTGGACTTGGTCACCACCAGCAGCTCGGGCCGGCGCACCTGCGCGCGCACCTCGGCCGGCAGTGCGGCAAAGGCGGCCACCGCATCGAGCGACGCCGCGTCGCGCAGGATGCCCAGGCTCGAGTCGGGCACGACGGTCAAGATGTCCTGCCCGTCGACGCTGGCCAGGCCGTGGCGGCGGTAGCCCAGGAAGCTGAAGTGGTTGTCGGCCAGCCAGCGCAGGAAGTCCAGGCCCTCGGCCAGTTCCTCGGCCGCGAGCGGCGGCGCCTGGCGTTCCAGGTCATCGACGATATCGAGCATGCGCTGGCGCATGGCCCGCCAGCCGGCCACTGCCGAGCGCACGTCGTCGAGCACCCGGCTCACGTCGGCGGCGAGCGCTTCGAGCCGGGCGGGCTCGGGAATGCGGTCAACCTCGACATGGATGAAGGACTCGCGCACGCCGTCGGCGGCCAGCCCCTGCAACGTACCGTCGGCATCGCGATTCACCGCCATCAGCGGATGAATGATCAGGTGCAGCGTCAACCCGTGGCGGTTGACCTCCATCGTCACCGAGTCCACCAGGAAGGGCATGTCGTCGTTGACGATCTCGATGACGGTGTGGGTCGACTGCCAGCCATGCTCGGCGATCGTCGGGTTGAACACCCGCACACGCGCCCGGCCCAGCTCGCGCTTGCGCGCAAAGCTCCAGTGCGATACCGCCGCGCCGTACAGGTCGGCCACCTGCCGTTCGGCCAGCTCCTGCGGGTCGACCTGGCCGAAATACCGCTGCACGAAGTCCACCAGCGCCTCGCGCTGGTCCTCGCTGGCGCGGTTTCGCACCAGCTTGACGACTTCGTCCATGCGCTCGGCTCGCGGGCCGGATGGGGTTGTCTGCGCCAGCATGCTTGTCTCCTGTCCGGTCATCGGAGCCGCTGCCAGCCGGCCTCACGATGGGGCCCAAAGCTGGCGGCAGCGCCGTGCCAAGTGTTGATAGACGGAGATTACGCCTGCCCGGGCGCATGCCTGCAAATCATCGGCGGGGTGGGTAGGGGTTCGATTTGCAGCAGAAACCGACTTACTGCCCACCGACCCCGCTTGGCTGACGTCCCTGACCGCCCTAGGCCGAGCGGCGACGCCTCAGCACGGCCAGCAGCGCCAGGCCGGCTGCGAGCAGCGCCGCTTGCTCGGGCTCGGGCACCGCGGCGGCTGCCACCTCGGCGGCCCAGTAGCTCGGCAGATGCAGATACGGATTCCCGCTCGCCATCGTCCCGTCGGTGATGTAGATCGCCCCCAACCCGTACTGCTTGGCCAGCCCCATCACCTGCTGCATCTCGGCCACCGTCGCCACGCCGTGCACGATGGCGCCGGTCGATGCGGCATTCGTCAGCCCGCTCAGGAACGAGCCGTTGACGAAGGCGTTGTAGGCCCCCTCGAAGCTCATCAGCGTGTTCGCCACGGCCGTGTACCCGGCGGTGGGTGCCACACCAGGATTGCCGACGATCTCCCAGCCCGGGTGGGCGGCGCGCAGGCTGTTGCTGACGGTCTGATAGAACGGCAGCTGACCCTGCTGCGTCGCCATCTCGTCCAGGAACACGCCGTCCACGCCGTACCAGTTCGCATACTTCTGCGCGTCCGCCAGCACCTCGCTGGTCGAGCGCGTCGGCGGCACCTCAGGCGTGCAGTGGTTGACGCCGTAGCAGGTGTAGACATAGCCCAGCACCTTGCCGCCCGCCGCGCGGAACTCGTTGACCGAGGCCATGTAGTCGCTGTTGGACGCCGTGCCCGGCCCGTTGCCGGGGTTCATGATGGCCGTGACCTGCGCGCCCTGTTGAGCAGCCCAGGTCAGCTGGTGCCATTCGTTCTGCGACGGCATCCACGATGGATAGAAATACGCCGGCACGATGATCTCGATGGCCGATGCGAACGGCGCCGCGGTGGTGAGGGCCAGCGTGGCCAAAAGGGTTTTCAGATGCTTCATGGTGATGTGTCCTCGGTTCAGCAGGTGCCGCCAGTTTTCAAGCTCTTCAGGCACCAGCGCTCGGAGCCCGACAGCGTCTCGTTGCCCCAGTAGGTGGGCGTGTAGTTCCAGATCGGGCCGCCCCAAGGCAGGCTGGGGTTGTAGGTCATGCTCGTCACGAAGACGTAGTTCGCCGTCGTGCCCTTCAGCGTCGCCTGCATCTGCGCCTGCGTGGCCGAGTGCACGAGCAGCCAGGTCTTCACGCCCAGCGAGGTGGCGAGGTTTTGCACGCCGCCGTTGAGCCAGCTGGCGGCGTTGACGTAGTCGCTGTAGCCCGCCTCGTACATGACGACGTGCTCGCCGTACGTGGCCGCGCTGACGAAGCAACTGCTGGCGCCCGGCCAGCCTGCGTTCCACACCACCGTTCCGCCGGTGCCCGCCGCCGAGATCTTGGCGCGCACGGCGCTCCACTTCGGTGGCGTGCCGTTGCACTTCTGCGCGTCGGTCAGCGCCGCGTCGTCATACGCGGCCTCATCGAAGAAGTAGCCGTCCACGCCGCCCAGCGTGGTCTTGTACGCCGTGAGGTTGGCCGAGATCGCGTTGTAGCGTGCGACCTCATCGGTGGTGTTGGTGTTGTAGCCGGTGGCGATGTAGCCCAGCACCTTGCCGCCCTGGGCGCGGATGTTGGCGATGACGGCCTTGTAGTTGGTGACCTGGCTGGCGTTCAGCCCGGTCGCACCGCTGTTGGGGTTGATGACGACATAGGCACCCGACGGCACCTGGCCGCCGTAGGTGCTGGCGGTCTCGCCCCAGTAGGCCACCAGGCCGAAGTTGGTCGGCGCCGCACCGGCCAGGGTTACGGCCAGGCCGGTCAGCAGGCCCGCGGCGGCGGGCTTCAATCGAAAGTCGAACATTCGTTTCTCCTAAAGAAGGTTCATCAACGGACGGTGATCGTGGTTCCCGCGCGGAAGGCGCCGAGCGCCGCATCCCATGCCTGGGCCTTGGCGGCGTTGTCCGCGTTCGCGGGACGCACGCTGTAGCGCACGTCGGTGCTGAGCGATGTGGCGCCGTCGGGCAGCGCAAGCAGCACGTCATAGGCGCCCGTCGGCGTTCCCGCTGGAACGGTGAACCCCGCCGACACAGTGCTGGTGCTGTTGGGCAGCCAGCCGCGCGGGTCGACCGCCGGCAGCGCGATGCGCACGACGGCGCTCGTGGTTCGATGCTTGAGCAGCAGCTGCACCGCACGCGGGTTGAAGGCGCGCGCCCAGCCGGTGTTGCGCACCGTCATGAGGAGCTCACCCGACTGCCCGGCCGTGACCGCCGAGCTGTGCCGCAGCGTGGCGAGCTCGAACCGGTAGCCCATGCTGCGCCTGACCTCCGCCATGCAGCCCTGTGCCTCCCACTTGGTGTGGAACAGGTCGCGGTAGTAGTCGTTGTTCAGATAGGTCAGACCGAACTGCTTGCCTTCCGCCAGGATGTCGGTGCAACTGGTGCGTGGCACCGCGCCCTCCTCGTCAGCGGGGTTGCAGGTCTCCCCGCCGAAGGGCGCCACGCGCGACAACGAGGCGATGTAGTTGCGCTCGGTCTGGCGCGTGGCGGCGTCTTCGCTGTAGGTGCCGACGTCGGTGGCCGAGGCCAGGAAGCAGTCGTTGTGCGCGCCGATGCGGGAGGCCGCGGAGCCGTCGCGCCAGCTCGGCACCTGCGGCGCCCACTGCATCAGGTAGGCCGGGTAACGCAGTTGCAGGAACCTGTCCGACGGCAAGGCGGCCAGCAGCGCATCGCGGATCTGCGTGCGGGGGCTGGTGTCGGTGAGGTTGTTGGACGAGGTGTGCCATTCGCCCCAGGCGCCGATGAAGCCGGCCTGCAGGTAGGCGATGACGTCGGCATTGGCCGTCAGCACGGGCTTGAGCTGGTCGATGTGGCCAAGCACGCGCGCCAGCGGCGCGTCCTTCACGTTCCGGTATTCGGTTTCGTTGGCCGGGTAGTTGTAGAGGAAGCGCGGCACGAGCTTCAAGCCGGCACGGCGCGCCTTCGCGAAACCGTCCGAGAGCTGCGTGAGCAGGCTGGCCGGCAGCGTGGTGGCGGCATAGGCGTCCAGCCGCACGGCGGCATAGACAACGCGGTAGCCGGCCTGAAACTGCGAATCGGCGTCGGCCTGCGTCCACAGCAGCAGGTTGTCGGCCGCCCACACGTACATGCCTCGCTCCGGGTTGGCGATCTCCGCCGTACTGACGGTGAAGCTCGTTTCAACCGGAGCGGGCGCCGGCGTCGGTGCCGGCGTGGGTGCGGGCGTTGGTGCTGGGGTCGGTGCCGGCGTGGGCGCCGGGGTGGGCGCCGGCGTGGGGGCCGGTGTCGGTGCGGGCGTGGGCGCTGGGGTAGGCGCGGCGAGTCGCCAGGCCTGGTTCGCATTGCCGTTGTTGCACGTGGCGACCGAGAAGCCGACCTGGGCCACCTGGGTCGGCGCGGTCAGGCAGAGATTGTTGGCCGCGAGCTTCAGCTGGGCCGTCGAGCCGCCCGCCAGCGGAACCGTCTGGAAGCGCTGGCCCGTCTGGCTGGGCTGGCAGGTGTTGAGCTCCACGAACGAACCGGAGCTGGTGCCGGTGGCAGCGACGCACAGATTGGCTTGTGCGTTCTTGATGGTGTAGATGCTGCTGCCCGTGCTGACCGGCGTGAAAGCGAAGTCCTGCAGCGCACTGGCGTTGCACGTGGCCAGGCGGATGTCCCAGGTGTCCACCTTGGCTTCCAGGCAGGCGCCCAGGGGGTTGGACACCAGGGGCGCCGCAGTCGCGGCGACGGGCCAGGCGGCAAGCAACGCAAGCGGGAAGGCAAGCTTCATCCCGGTGCGAGAGCGGGGCAAGGGGCAGGGACGCATGGAGTGCATCGGGTTCTCCTGATGAACGACTGAGCGCTGGACGGGAGGGGCCGGGCCACGTCAGCGCGAACGCGGCCGGGGCACCGGCGCGACCGGTGCCAAAAAGGCGAGGGAAGAGAGGTGTGCTTGGCGACTACTCGATGCGAGCGTCGCCCCAGGTCACGACGACAGGGCCCGTGGTGTCGGCCCCGTGCTGGCGCGCGATCAGCTCGA
Source organism: Roseateles sp. GW821-FHT02E12 (assembly GCF_059421665.1). Lineage (NCBI taxonomy): Bacteria > Pseudomonadati > Pseudomonadota > Betaproteobacteria > Burkholderiales > Sphaerotilaceae > Roseateles > Roseateles sp. GW821-FHT02E12. The sequence goes on along the minus strand of NZ_JBWKVK010000005.1, from coordinate 289,655 downwards.
TCAGCTTCACGCCACGCAGGTCGGCGCTGAGTTCGCGCGCCGGTTGGTTGAACTTCATCGGTGCAGTGCTCGCGAGCCGGCGGCCATCGCCCCAGACCTCGAAGCTGACGCCGGCCGTCTTGCCGCGTGTCGAGTCGTCCACGCCCACCTTGGCCGTGAAGCGCTGCGAACCCGCCGGCAGCTTGACCTGCAACCGCGAGTCAGCCAGCGCACCCACGCCATGGCGGAAGGCAACGTTCTGGATGCGCAGCGCCTCGTCATACGGCGTTGAATCGGCACGAGGCCCGCCCCAGCCGGCATAGGCCGGGCGCGTGCCGCCGTTGTCGGTGGTGGACCACGACGCCAGCGCGCGGTAGCCAATCGGGTCCTGCTCCAGCGCGCGAATGCCGTCGCGTGCCACGTAGACCTGGCCCGGCCGCTCGGACACGAAGTAGCCGCGCGGCAGCAGGTGCTTGCCGGTGGCGGTGAACAGCAGTGCCTCGCGCGGCTGCAGCTCGAACTCGCGCTGGCCGGTGAAGGCACCCGCGTCGGCGCGCGCCCAGGCGTCGCGCAGCGCAATGGGCTTGATGCCATCCATCTTCAGATGCTCGGCGGTCAGCGTGAACTTGGCGGGCGCGCCGGTGCGGTTGAAGAGCAGCACGGCCTTGCGGCCATCGGCCAGCGTCTTCACAAGGATCTGCCGGTCGCTGTCGGCATAGGCGATGACGCCTTGATGGCCGGCCGGGTCCTGGTTGATGGCGACGACCTCGGGCGCCTTCAGCACATCGATGAGCGCAGGCGAGGCTTTCGACAGGTCCGTGCCGATCATCAGCGGCGCGGCCGCGATGGCCCACAGACCCATGTGGGTGCGGGCTTCGAGCAGATGGTTGCCGTCGAAGTCGCCATTGCCGATCTCCAGCATGTCGGGGTCGTTCCAGCGGCCGGGGCCGGCGTAGAACTCGCGCGTGGCCACGGTGTCGAAGTTGTGGACCATCTGCGAGAAGCTGTTGGCGATGTCGCGGCTGCTGCGCCACATGGTGCCGTAGTCCTGCCCCCAGCTGCGCACATTGACAGTGCCCCACAGGCACACCGACAGCACGTAATCGCCGCGTGGCCGTACCTCGTGCAGCGCCTGCTTCAGGCCAGCGTAGAGGGCCTTGGTGCCTTCGACGTCGGACTGGTTGATGTTGCCTTCGACGATGGTCGGCTTGTACTCGCGGTACTGGCCCGAGGCAACATGCGGCCGGTCGCGGCCATAGGAGGACAGGCCGCAGCCGTCCACCTTCAGGTAGTCGAAGTTCCATTCGCCGAAGAACAGCGCCACGTCCTGGCGCATGTTGCCCATCAGCCCCACCTCGCGCTCGGCATGCGTGCCCTCGGGCAGGTTGGGGCTGTCGGCGTCGTAGGCTTGGGAGCAGGCGTTGCGGCCGATGTCAGTGTAGATGCCCGCCTTCAAGCCCATCGCGTGGATCTTGTCGGTGAAGGGCCGCAGCGAGCTGCCCTTGTCGCCACCGGTCGCCGCACTCGGGAACAGGCCCGTGCGCACCTGCAGCCGGCCATCGCTCGTGCGGCGCTTCAGCCACCAGCCGTCGTCGACGTTGATGCTGCGGTAGCCCGCGCCGGCCAGGCCAGAATCAACGATGACCTTGGCCGAGTCCAGCACCTTCTGCTCGGTGATGTCGACGCGAAAGGCGTTCCAGCTGGACCAGCCCATCGGCGGCGTGGGCGCGCTGCCAACCGGCTGGTGCTGCCAGCGGCCGGTGGGCGCGAGCGTCTGCTGGGCCTGGGCCGACAGCGAGACGAGCAGGGAGAGGGCAAGCAGTTTCATGCGGCGGGCAGCAGACGGCCGAAGGCGGCCGGGACGTGGAAGTCGGGCGTGGCGGTCTTGGTCGGGCTCCAGGCGGAATAGACGCGGTCCTTGCCCTGGCCTCCCTGCCCTTCCACGCGGAACAGGTTCAGGCGCCAGCCGTCTTCCCCACCTCGCATGGGCACGGCCAGCTCGGCCGTCCAGACCTTGTGCTTCGCATCGACCTGCGCCCTCGCGCGGCTCTCGCCAACGATGCGCTTCTTGCCCGAGGCCTCGACGGCGATCTCCAGCAGCAGGCCGTTGGGCGACACCTCGACCTCGCGATAGCTCTTGAGCCCCGCGCGGTCCGGTGCCTGCAGGAAGACCTCGACGACGTCGCGCTCCCACAGCGGCCAGATGTCGGTGGCCGAGCCGGCGCGCTCAAACGTGCTCAGCGCGTCGAACTTGCAGATGAAGCGCAAGTAGAGCTGGCCCGCACCGCGCAGCAACTGCACGCGGGTGGACTGCGGGCCGGCGAGCGCCTTGCCCTGCCAGTCGTGGCGGAAGAAGGTGGTGGGCGCGTCAGCCCATAGCGATGCGAGCGGGAAGCCGTCGGCACCCACCTGCGCCACACGGCCAGCGAACGCAACGGGCAGCGCGTCGGGCGCCTCGGGCCGTGCCTCGATCAACAGGCTGTGCGTGAAGCGGACGGCCAGCGTGGGCTTGTCGGCAGTGACCACGCCAAGCGCCTTGCCAGTCAGGGAGTCGCGCAACTTCCAATGACCGCTGCCAAGACCTCGCAGCGTGACCGAGCCGTCCCAGCGCTCGGCATAGAAGGCGTAATGCAGCGCCCCGCCCTGCTCGATGACGTGGGCCTCGGGTTTGTCGAAGCCCAGGTCATACAGCTCGCCGCGATAGCGGCCTTCGGCCAGGCGCTGGCGGTTGTAGAGGTCTACCCACTGGCGCCAGTGCTGCTCGCGCTCGGGTGTCAGCAAAAAGGAGTCCTTGGGCTTGGGGTCCACCGGCCAGGTGAACTTGGTGGCCACCACGCCGCCCACGCCGACGCTGGAGGCGAAGTCCTGCCCGCCGGTGCTCAGCTCGACATGGTCGCCCGCGTAGGCGGACCACGGGCCCATCAGCGCCTTCAGCGTCTTGCCCTTGTGGCGCACCTGCCAGCTGGACAGCGGGTCGGACGCCGGCGCCTGGTCCATGAAGGGCATGTTGTGGAAGGCATAGCCGGTGCCGCAGGGGCACACCTCCACCACGGCTTCCGGGTTGGCCGCGTGGGCCGAGGCGTGCATGACCTTGTAGAAATCGGCGAGTTTTTCCACCGCGTCTTCCGGCCGCGCGTGCTTGTGCGCCGGGTTGAAGCAGGGAGCCACGCCGTTGAGGTGCTGGCCGTCCACCTTGAGGCCGTCGAAGCCCCAGTCGCCAATGATCTTCTTGACCGTGGCGGCCAGGCGGGCCTGCGTCTTCTCGTAGGCGGGGCAAAGGTAGAAGGCGTTCCACCACGTCACGTTCTGCACCGCGCCGTCCTTGTCCAGCAGCAGCAGGTCGGTGTGGTCGTGCAGCTCGTCGCTGCCGGGTGCGACGGCCAGCGGCGCGATCCACAGCCGCGCCTTCATGCCGCGGGCGTGGATGTCGGCAACGAGTGCCTTCATATCGGCCTCGCCCTTGGGGAACTTGGCGAGGTCGGGCGTCCAGTCACCGGTCTTCACCTGCCAGCCGTCGTCCAGCACGGCCCACTTGAAGCCCAGCTCCTGCACCTTGGGCAGCGTCGCCCGCACGTAGTCCAGCGAGAAGTCGCGCTCGTAGCCCCAGGCACACCACTGCGCCTCGTAAGCGCTCGAAGGCGGCTCGGGCGCCACCAGGCCCTGCGCGGCCATCAGGCGGCGGTAGCGGTCCAGCGGCACGAAGAAGTCGCCGCGGTGCAGGGCGATGAAGGTGGGCGGCGTGGTGAGCGTCTGGCCGGCGCCAAGCGTCTGCGGTGCGTCGCTACGCAGAGAAATGTCGACCTGGTCGCCGCTGGCCTTCACGGGCAGCGCGACGAGCTGCGGTTGAAGTGCCAGGTGGCCAACGGCCAGGCCGACATCGCGTCGCCAGACATCGACGACGGGCGTGCCGCCGCCATAGTCCGACGCATTCATGCCCATGAAGTTGCGCTGCTCGAAGCCGCGCTTGACGGGCTGCACCCAGTCGCGCCGGTCGGCGTGGCTGGCGCCGGAGTAGGTCCACCAGCCGCCCGCGTGGCGCGGTGCTGCAGCCAGGCGGTGGGCGGCGTTGACCCAGGCGTCGATGGCCAGCGGCTTGTCGCTGGTATTGACGTAGCTCACGTCCAGCAGCGCGACGCCGGGGTGCTCGTCCAGCAGCGTGACGGTGAGGCGCTTCTCGATACCGTCGGTCGATCGCCCGACCAGGCGCAGCGTCTGGGCGGCGCCGAAAGGGGTGGCGGTCTTGCCGGGTTCGGCCTGCTGAAGCGCGAAGCGGGTCAGCGGCTTGCCTTTCACCACCAGGTGTTCGCTGGCGTCAAAGCCCGTCAGCATGACGGGCTGCTTGCTGCCCAAGCTGACGACGCGGCAGCGCATCTGATCGTCGAACTGCAGCGACAGCGCGGCGTCCTGCACGCGCACGTGGCCCTTGCCTTCGGCGGCTTGAGCGAGCGGCAACTGCGTGGCCAGCGGCGCAGCGCCCAGCCACTGCAGGAAGGCACGGCGTGCCGTCATCGCTGGGCACCCCAGGCGCCGGAGAAAGCGCGCTCGGCATTCGTGCGATACAGCTTGTCCACCACCGCGCGCGGCAGCGCCAGGCCCTTCACGGGCTTGTCGAGATCCGCCACCTTGAAGCTCTCGGCGGTGTTGAAGTAGCGCCAGTGCATGCGCCACACGCCTTCGGCCTCGCGGCCCAGCGCGGCGCCGTCCTGGTCGGGCGCTTGCGACATGTCGCTGCCGTACAGGATGCGGTCCTGGTACTTGATGAAGAAGCGGCGCACGCGCTCGCGGTCCTTCTGGCTCTGGTACTGCAGCTGGCCGATGCGCGCGGCCACGTCCACCACGGCGTTGGGGAAGCGGTCGAGGAAAGCGCCCAGCTCGTCCACGTCGCGCTCCAACGAAGCCAGATGCACGCCGATGAAGCGCAGGCCCGGGTGGGCCGCCACCATGCGGTCGCGCGTGGCCATTTGCGCCTCCCAACTGGGCATCTCGGGGTGCAGGGCCATGTGGTACTGCGGGTGAGCCTTGAAGTATTCGCGGTCATTGTTGACCGTCATCTTCTCCAGCGGCAGCCAGCAGTTGTGCGGTTCGCCCTGGTGGCCCAGCAGCGGGATGCCGCGCTTGGCGAAGTCGTCGAACAGCGGCGCGAAGCGGGCGTCGTCGATCATCACCAGCTTCTCATCGGCGCCGCGCAGGCTCATGCCGATGTTCTTCCACACCTTCACACCCACGGCGCCGGCTTTCATCGACGCGTCGATACGGGCTCGCGTGGCCGGCAGCCACTCGGGCTTGTCCGAGCCGGCCACCGAGAAGCTGGCTGCCCAGGCCACGTTCTGCGGGAACTGCTCCTTCAGCTTGATCGCCACGCGCTGCTGGTCGTCCAGCGGCGGGAAGTCCGGGTAGTCGACGTTGATCGTCAATACCTTGAAGTTCTGCCGCTTGGCCGCCGCCATGAAGGCCGGGTCGGGGTTGTGCAGGTGCAGGTGGGCGTCAACCTTCACGACGCGGCTGTAGTCGGCCATCGTGTAGCTCGGCGCGTCTGCGGCACAAGCGGGAGAAAAAGCCGCCCCAGCAAGCAGGGCGGCAAGGAGAGACAACAGGTTTCTCATCAGCAATCCAAATCCGGGTCTTGCGGGCCGAGCGACGGGCCGCTCCCAAGCCGGCCCGCGCTGGCGATGTGCTTGCGGCTCGATGCCGCAAGCATCGCCGTCCCCTCGGGGGACCGACCAGTCTTGCCCGCGTTCAGCGGCGCGAGACTGGGCGAGGGGCCTCGTTTCTGCATCAGAACTTCAGGCTTGCGCCCACAGTGAACGAGCGACCGTAGCGGTAGTAGCCCTGGGGCAGCTTGACGCTGTCGTTGCCCAGCGTGTACTCCTGCGTCGCATCCGTCAGGTTGTTGCCTTCCAGGCTGATGCGCAGCCACTTGTTGACCTCGTAGGCGATCTGGGCCGTCGCCCAGGTCACGGCCTTGGCGCGCTCGTTGAAGCCGGCGCCCAGCACGTTGGTGGCGGTGACGAAGGCGTCGGTGTGGTCGGCCGTGGCACTCATGCTCCAGGGGCCCTTCTCGTACAGCACGCCGAACGACGACGTGGCCGGCGCGATGCCCTCCAGCGCACGCTCCTCGCCGCCCACCCAGCTGCGCGACTTGTTGCGGGTGTACTGCGCCCGCACGCCGAAGCCGTTGTCGAACAGGTGCTGCAGGCCGATCTCGAAGCCGCGCGCCAAGGCCTTGTCGCCGTTGATGGGCTTGCTGATGTTGAACAGCCGTCCGCCCGGAGCGCCGATGTCCTGGCCCGTCAGCCAGATGCTGGTGATCTGGTTCTTGATGTTCTTTTGGTAGACGGCGAAGGTGAGCGCCGAGTCCTTGGCGTAGTACCACTCCAGCGATGCATCGACCTGGCGGGCGCTGTAGGGCTTGAGCTCGGCGTTGCCGCCGAAGACCTGGGTGAAGTCACCCCAGGAGATGCTCTGCGTCGTGCTCGTGGGCGCCAGCTTGTCCACCGACGGGCGGGCCATGGTCTTGGCCGCACCCAGGCGCAGTTGCAAGGCGTCGGTGAAGAGCCAGGTGAAGTTGACCGACGGCAGCGCGAAGCTGTAGCTGGTCTCCTGCTGCACGACCGAAGGCGCTGCATACACGGCCGTGTAGTTGAATGCGCCGTTCTCGATGATGTTGGTGATCTTGGCGTCCCAGGCCTGGGCGGTCGTCTTGGTCCTCACGAAGCGCAAGCCGGCATCCGCGTTCCAGCCATCGCCCGACAGGTCGGCCTGCACGAAGGCGGTGGTCGTCTTCTCCGTCACGCGGTAGCTTTCGAGCGGGTTCCAGGCCGGGGCGGAGGCGGCCGAGCTGTAGACGCCGCCACCAGGGCGCGGCTTGCCGTCATACGCCTTCAGGGCGTCTGCGTAGTTGTTGACATCGAAGCCCAGGAAGCTGCGCGGGAAGTTGCCGCTGACGCCGTCCAGGAAGCCGTTGGGGCTCAGCGTCTGGTTGATGACGTTGCCGCCCAGCGTGCCGACGTTGATCGCGTTCTGGCCGGAGTAGTGGCCGTCGCCCGCATTGAACGCGTTGTTGATCAGGTCACGCGACTTCTTGCGGTTGGTCTGGCTGAGGCCGAACTTCAGCTGGTCGATGTAGAAGCGGTCCAGCTTCCACTCGAGGTTGCCGCTCGCACCATCGATCTTGTCGTCGATGTTGTCACCGGCCCGGCTGTAGTAGTGGGTGTTGAAGTCGCTGGGCTTGAACAGGCCCTGCGCCAGGCCGGTCTGCAGGTCGCGGCCGTCGGCGAAGGTGGTCTTCACATCGGGCACGGCCGAGCCGGTCAGCTGGATGCGCGTGACGTTGGGCTGGTTCATGCGCAGCACGACATAACTGTCGTTGCCGCCGGAGTGGCGCTTGGAGGTGGACTCGTAGATGTCACCGGTCGCTTTCAGCGTCGGCGAGATCTTCCATTCCGCGTTGGCACCGTACAGCGCGGTGTCCACCACGCGGTACTCGGTCTTGTTCAGCAGCTCGGGGTTGAGCGCCATTTCCGGGTTGGGATTGGCCAGCGTGAAGTCGGTGACCACGCCGTTGGTGATCTTCATGTTGGACCAGCGGCCCGGTGCGTACAGCGGGTAGAACGACAGCTGGTAGCCCACCTGGGGCGAATCGAGCCGCGTCTTGAAGCCGTCGACGACGATCTTCACGTCGCTGCTGGGCCGCCACTCCACCTTGCCGGAGAGCGCCATGCGCTCCTTCTTCTCCATGATGGTGCCGAAGCGGAACTGGCCCGGGGCGATCAGGCCTTCCTCGTCCAGGTCCAACTGGCCATTGCCGTTGGGGTCGATATTGCCGCCCCAGGTGTTGCCCCAGGGCCAGAAGAGCTCCGGCTTGTTCGGCGCAGGGTTGCGGCTCCAGCCGCCGTCGTTGCCAGCCGTGTCGGTGCGCACGTCGCGCTTGGCATAGACCACGCCCAGCAGCACACCCACCGTGTCGCCGAAAGTGTTGCTGTAGGTGCCCGACACCTTGGTGCCGTTGAGGCTGCTCATCTGGTTGCGGTCAGCCTCCACGCGCAGCAGGCCGCGCTGGCCCTTCTGGTCGAACGGGCTGGCGGAGCGCAGGTTCACCAGGCCGCCGATGGCGCCTTCGATGAGGGAGGCCTGGGTGGACTTGACGACGTCGGCGCCGCTGATGACGTCAGCAGGCAGCACGTCATAAGCGAAATAGCGACCAGCGCTGTCGGTGCCCAGCAGGCGGCCATTGAAGGTCGTGATCGTGTACTCGGGCCCTAAGCCGCGGATGCTGACCTTCTGGCCTTCGCCGCCGGCCGTGCGCGAGATGGACACGCCGGTGATGTGGCTCAACGAGTCGGCCACGTTGTTGTCGGGGAAGCGGCCCAGCTCGGTCGCGCTGATGCTGTCCTGCACACCGGCGGCATTGCGCTTCAGGGCGAGGGACTTCTGCAGGCTGGCGCGGGTACCGGTCACTTCGACACGGTCCAGCGTGTTGTCGGCGTCGGTCTTGGCGGCCTCCTGGGCGAAGGCCGGGGCGCCGAATGCAGCCAGGGCCAGCAGGCCGGCCGCGGTCAGCGGGTGCAGGGCAAAACGGGGTTGCAGGCGAGGACTCATCGAACGGTTCCTTTTATGTGTCGTGGCTGCCTTCAGGGCAGCAAGAAGCAATCTGCGGATGGGTGCCGGGGCAGCTCCCCCCGGTGCGTTGTGCCGGCCCCGGAAGGTGCCCCGAGTCGGCTTGACGCAAGTCTACGAATTCTTTCGTTTGATTTCGTATAGAGTTTTCACCGATGCCGAATGCTTTCGATGAATCATGCCACGAAAGCCTTCCACCCCGCTGACATAGAGGGAATAGTGCGAGCTATATAGGGATTCGCCCCTCACTCTCGGAATTTGGCATACGAAGGTGTTTTCGTCGTTGTGTTTTCGTTTTCGTTCGTTTATGCTTTCACACGAAAGCAGACACCGTTGACTGCACGCAACCCGAAAGATCTCCCTCATGCAGAGCAAATGGCTCTTCCATGCCCTCACCACCACCCTGCTCTGGGGTGTGTGGGGCGCCTTCGCCGGGCTGCCGTCGGAGCATGGTTTTCCGGACACGCTGATCTATGTCGTGTGGGCGCTGACGATGATCCCGCCCGCCGTCATCGTGCTGGCGCGCAGCGGCTGGCGCATCGAGCGCGACCGCCGCTCCGTCGTGCTGGGCCTGACCGTGGGCCTTCTGGGCGCCGGTGGCCAGATGCTGCTGTTCCGCGCGGTGCAGTCCGGCCCGGCCTACCTGATCTTCCCGATCGTGTCGCTGTCGCCGGCACTCACCATCGCGCTGTCCTTCGGCCTGCTGGGCGAGCGCACCGGGCGGCTGGGCGTGGCGGGCATCCTGCTGGCGCTGTGCTCGCTGCCGCTGTTTGACCTGCAGCTCGGCCAAGGCGGGCAAGGCCTGGGCTTGTGGTTCGTGTTGGCGCTCGTCGTGCTGGTGGCCTGGGGCCTGCAGGCGTACTTCATCAAGCTGGCCAACGCAGGCAGCAGCGCCGAGAGCATCTTCTTCTACATGACCGTGGGTGCCTTGGCCTGCGTGCCGGTGGCGCTGGCGATGACCGACTTCTCCCAGCCCATCAACTGGGGCTGGCAAGGCCCCGGCCTCGCCGCCGTGACCCAGGTGCTGAACGCCATTGGCGCGCTGACGCTCGTCTACGCCTTCCGCTACGGCAAGGCCATGGTCGTGTCGCCGCTGGTCAACGCCGGCGCGCCGCTGCTGACCGCCGTGCTCTCGATGGCGCTGAGCGGCACCGCGCCCGGCGGAGCCAAGCTGGCCGGCGTCGCGCTGGCCCTGCTGGCCGCGCTGCTCTTGGCGCTGCAGCCCGAAACCCCCTCTTCCTCTTCCCAACCCGTTCAAGGAGACGCCGCATGAAGCTCATGCTCGACCTCGTGCGCCGCCACAAGCAAGCGGCCAGCGGCTCATTGGCCGTCGGCATCCCGTCGGTCTGTTCCGCCCACCCCGTCGTCATCGCCGCCACGCTGCGTGAATGCGCTGCGCAGGGCCGGCCGGCCCTCATCGAGGCCACATCCAACCAGGTCAACCAGGACGGCGGCTACACCGGCATGACGCCGCTGGACTTCCGCCGCTACGTGCAAGGCCTGGCCGAAGCCGAGGGCCTGGCGCCCGAGCTGCTGCTGCTCGGCGGCGACCACCTCGGCCCCAACGCCTGGCGCAAGCTGCCGGCCGATGCGGCCATGGCCAAGGCGGAGGTGATGGTGGCGCAGTACGTGGCCGCGGGCTTCCGCAAGATCCATCTGGATTGCTCCATGAGCTGCGCCGGTGACCCCTTGCCCCTGCCCGAACCCGAGATCGCCGCCCGCGCCGTGCGCCTGTGCCGCGCGGCCGAGACGGCCTGGCTGCAGTCGCCCGATCGCGGCGACCCGCCGGTCTACGTCATCGGCACCGAAGTGCCTGTGCCCGGTGGCGCGCATGAAGACCTGGGCGAGCTGGAAGTGACCTCGCCCGACGCCGCCGCGTCCACGCTGGAACTGCACCGTGTCGCCTTCCAGCGCGCCGGCCTGGAAGCCGCCTGGGAACGCGTCGTCGCCATGGTCGTGCAACCCGGCGTGGAGTTCGACCACCACAAGGTCATCGACTACCGCCCCGAGAAGGCCCGCGCCTTGAGTGCCTTCATCGAGAGCCAGCCCGGCCTCGTTTTCGAAGCCCATTCGACGGACTACCAGACCCCCGAGCGCCTGGCCCAGCTGGCCCGCGACCACTTCGCCATCCTCAAGGTTGGCCCCGGCGTGACCTTTGCGCTGCGCGAGACGCTGTGGGCGCTTGCCGCCGTCGAGCGCGAATGGGTCGGCAAGGGCGAAGGCCTGGTCGACACCGTGCTGGGCGTCATGCGCGCCGAGCCCGAGCATTGGCGTGGCTATTACCAGGATCCGGAGCGACTCAACGTCGACCTGTCCTACTCCCTGAGCGACCGCATCCGCTACTACTGGGCCCACCCCGCCGTGCGCGAGGCCTGCCGGACCATGCTGGCCCGCCTGGACGCCGCACCGCCGCCGCTGACGCTGCTCAGCCAGTACCTGCCCCGCCAGTACGAGGCCGTGCGCGATGGCCGCATCACCACCCACACCGATTCCCTGCTGCGCGACGGCACTGTCCAAGCCCTGCGCCCCTACCTGCACGCTTGCGCCGCCTGAACATGACTCTGCTCCATCTCGACCCCACCGACCTCGCTCATCGCGGCGCCACGCACACGGCCCGCGAGATCGCTCATCAACCCGCCGTCTGGCAGACGGTCTACGAGCAACTGCAAGCCGAGAGCCCCGCCCTCGACGCCTTCCTGGCGCCGTTGCTCGCCCTGCCCCAGCTGCGCATCGTGCTGACCGGCGCCGGCAGCTCGTCCTTCATCGGCCAGTGCATCGCGCCGGCCCTGCTGCGCCACCTCAGCGCCCACTCGGGCATCCGCGTCGAGGCGCTGGCGACGACCGACATCGTCTCCAGCCCCGAGCAATGCCTGCAGCCCGAAGTGCCGACGCTGCTCGTGTCCTTCGCCCGCTCCGGCAACAGCCCCGAAAGCCTGGCCGCCGTGGAGCTGGCCGACCGCTTCGTCAAGACCTGCCACCACCTCGTCATCACCTGCGCGGCAGACGGCACGCTGAACCGCCGCATGGCCGGCCAGGCCAATGCGCGGGTGCTGCTGCTGCCTGACGAGACGAACGACCGCGCCTTCGCCATGACGTCCAGCTTCAGCGGCATGCTGCTGGCCGCCGTCTGGGCCTTCGGCCTGCCCCTGGCCCCTGTGGCCGACCTGGCTCGCGCCGCGCAGACGCTGGCCGAAGGCGAAGTCGACCGCCTCTACGCGTTGACCGACAAGCCGTTCGAGCGCTTCGTCTTCCTCGGCAGCAACACGCTGCTGGGCCTGGCCCGCGAGTCCGCGCTGAAGATGCTGGAGTTGACCGACGGCAAGCTCGTGGCCATGGCCGACTCGACGCTGGGCTTCCGCCACGGCCCCAAGACCATCCTCAACGACAAGACGCTGGTCGTCATCGTCCTGTCCAACGACCCCTACACGCGCCAGTACGACCTCGACCTGCTGCGCGAGCTGCGCCAGCAAGGCCCGGCCCGCGTGCTGGCGCTGCGCACTACCGCGCTGAATGGCGCTGAAGCGCCACATGCCGACGACGTGCGCCTGGCCCTGCCCGCCAGCGCGCCCGACCTGGCCCTGGCCCCGGTGGCCCTGGTGTTCGCGCAATGCCTGGCCCTGCTCGCCTCGCTGCAGCTCGGCATCACGCCCGACAACCCCAGCGCCTCGGGCACCGTGACCCGCGTCGTCAGCGGTGTCACCATCCACCCCGTGAACCAGCAGCCTCAAGGATGAGTTCCATGTTCCTCGGCATCGACGGTGGCGGCACCAAGACCGCCTTCGTCCTCGTGGACGAGATCGGCCGCCTGCTCGCGCGCCACGAGTCGACGACGAGCTACTACATCGAGATCGGCTTCGACGCGCTGCGCGCCCTGCTGCGCGACGGCGTGCAGGCCGCGCTGCGCCAGGCCGGCGTCACCGCGAGCGACGTCAGCTACACCTTCGCCGGCCTGCCCGCGCATGGCGAAGACAGCGAGCTGCTCGCCACCTTCGACGCGCTGCTGGCCGGTGTGGTGCCACACAGCCGCATCGGCAACGACATGATCTGCAGCTGGGCCGGGTCGCTCGCTGGCGCCGACGGCATCAGCCTTGTCGCCGGCACCGGCTCCATCGCCTACGGCGAATGGATGGGCCGCGGCGCGCGCTGCGGCGGCTGGGGCGAGGTCTTTGGCGACGAGGGCTCGGCCCACTGGCTGGCTCGCGAGGTGCTGGCGCTGTTCTCGCGCATGGCCGACTGCCGCGCCGAGCCCGGCCCGCTGCTGGCCCTGGTGCGTGAGCACTTCGAGCTGAAGCACGACCTCGACCTCTGCGGCGAGATCAACGGCAGCGCCGCGCGCAGCGAACTGGCCCAGGTCGCCCGCCTGGCCACGGCCGCCGCCCACGCCGGCGACGTTCAGGCCCGTCAGTTGCTCGTGCGCGCTGGCGATGAGTTGGCCGCTCTCGCCGCCGGCGTCGCCCGCAACCTGGGCGTGACCGGCATCCAGGCCGTGCCCGTGTCCTATTCCGGCGGCGTGTTCGCGGCCGGCGAGCTGGTGCTGGGGCCGCTGCAAGCCGCGCTGGCGCGGCGCCTGCCGGGCTCAGTGCTGAAGACGCCGCGCTTCGGGCCGGAGCTTGGCGCGGCGCTGTACGCGGCGCGCCTGGGTGGCCGGCCGCTCTCGCCCGAGGCGCTGGCGCGGCTCGACGGCTGAGCCGTCGATATCATTCGAAAGTCGGCCCCGCCTTCCGCCCCCGCATGCCCGCCTCCCTCTCACTCCCCGCGAAAACCGAAAGCCCGTTGCTCATCGACGAGCGGCGCCGGCTCATCCGCGAACTGGTGCAGACGCAGGGCCGCGTCACGGTGGACGAATTGGCCGAGCGCTTCGGCACCTCCGTCGTCACCATCCGCAGCGACCTGAACTCGCTGGCCTCCACCGGCGCCGTGCTGCGCACCCATGGCGGCGCGCTGGCCCAGCGCGACACCGAGGAAGTGCCCATCGGCGTCAAGCAGAAGCTGCGCCACGAGCAGAAGGCCCGCATCGCCATCGAGGCCGCCAAGATGATCCGCGACGGCGAAACCATCCTGCTCGACTCGGGCTCCACCACCGAAGAGATCGCCAAGCAGATCCGCGGCCTGCGCCTCACGTCGCTGAACGTCATCACCAACGCACTCAACATCGCTGCCCTGCTGGCGACGGTGCCGCACGTCAACCTCATCATGCCGGGCGGCCAGCTGCGGCCCAATTCCTATTCGCTGTCCGGCCCGCAAGCCGTGGCGGCTTTGCAGGGCCTGTACGCCGACCGCCTCTTCCTCGGCGTCGACAGCCTCGACCCCGACATCGGCTTGATGACGCCGCACCTGCTCGAAGCCCAGCTCAACGCCCAGATGATGAAGATCAGCCGCCAGGTCGTCGCCGTGGCGGACGCGTCCAAGCTGATGAAACGCAACCTGTCCGTCATCGCGCCGGTGGAACAACTGGACATGCTGATCACCGACACCGGGGCGGATCAGGCCATCGTGGATCAGTTGAGGGGGCGGGGGATTGAGGTGGTGTTGGCTTAGATTGAATGACCACTTGTTTGAGCGTGCTTGATTCGTTCGCGATACAGATATATGCAACTTGCAATCAAATATCTTGCCGTCGCTCTTGCGACGTTCTTGTGCGAAAGCGCAATTGCAGCAGATTGCAATGTCGACTCACCGCCGCCATCGATTACGGCGCTGTGGGTAAATGACAAGCCGATCTCAGGACAATTTATCAGACTTCTACACGCTGTCTATTTGCGAGCACCGAAGGAAAATCTACATAGCATTGCAGCACAAATCGAGATGCAGTCCCAGGCTGCCCTTCGCATTGGAATTGCGCAGCATAGGGATATTCAGGAGCGAACGGTCGCGGCCAAGTACCAACTGGATACAGCGCTGGGCAACAAGGCTAATGACTTTTATTGCACGACACTTCAAGAACTTGCCTCAGCACATGCATTAGGAGGGTTGTATATGGAAGAAGTCGTGCTTTCAAAAATAAAACCTTCTGAATCCGAAATCGATTCATTCATTCGAACATATAAAAATCAATTCAAAGGCGCACCAATATCAGAAACTAGGCAGCGGGTGTCTAACCACTTGGCTCAACAACGCCTGGGCCCACCCCTAGACGCCGAAATCAAGAGGCTGCAGGCCAACACAACCGTTCGAATCAATCCGGACTTCAAGCTGGAATGACGCTTTTTAGGCCGGCGCATCCGGCACGACGGCCGTGACTTCGATTTCCACCTTGGCCCGGTCCTCCATCAACGCCGACACCTGCACGGCGCTCATCGCGATGCCGTAGTCGCGGCCCAGCACGTCGCGGTAGGCCTGGCCCACCTCACGGCCGCGGGCGATGTATTCGCGCTTGTCGAGGAGGTACCAGGTCATGCGCACGATGTGCTCGGGCGCGGCGCCCGCTTCGGCCAGCACGGCGCGGATGTTGAGCAGGGTCTGGCGCACCTGAGCAATGAAGTCGTCGCTGTCGAACTCGCAGCACTCGTTCCAGCCGATCTGGCCGGCCACGAACACCTGGCGGCCTTGTGCCGCCACGCCATTGGCATAGCCGCGCGGCTGGGTCCAACCTGCGGGCTGCAGGATTTGCTTGCTGTTGCTCATGTGTTTGTCTCCTGTTGTGCGGCGAGCGAGCGCTCCAGCGCGGCACGCAGATCGGCGGGAAAGGCCTGGGGCTTATGTGTGGCGAGCGAGGTGCATACCAGCACCTGCGTGAACTCGACGCGCGTGCCGTCGTCACCTTCGAAGGCAATGTGCAGCGTCATCGAGCCACCGCCCAGGCGCTCGATGCGGATGGTTTGCGCAAGGCGGTCGCCATGGCGGCTGACGCGCAGGAAGCGCGTGTCCAGTTGTGCCGTGGGCATGCCGATCTGGCGCTGCCCGATCAGCACGTCAAAGGGCAGACCGAGGTCGTGCGCAAACCAGTCCTCGATCAGCTCGTTGAGCATCTCGAAATAGCGCGGGTAGAACACGATGCCGGCCGGGTCGCAGTGGCCGAAGCGCACGAGCTGTTCACGCTGGAAGGCGAAGGCGCTCATCATCAAACCCCCAGATGCTTCTGCCACAGCGCCGGCTCGGCCGCCAGCGCGGCCGACGGGCCGGCCCAGGCGACGCGGCCGCGCTCGACGACGGTGTGGTGGTCGGCCAGGCGAATCAGCCGCTGCACGTATTTGTCGACGACGAGGATGGTCTGGCCCGCGGCGCGCAGCAGGTCCAGGCAGCGCCAGATCTCCTCGCGCACCAAGGGCGCCAGGCCTTCGGTCGCCTCGTCCAGCACCAGCAGGCGCGGATTGGTGACGAGAGCCCGGCCGATGGCCAGCATCTGTTGCTCACCGCCCGACAGCTGCTGGCCCATGTGGCCCGCGCGCTCGGCCAGGCGGGGGAAGAGGCCATAGACACGCTCCACCGTCCACGGCTCGACCGCGCCGCTGCGGTTGGCCGCGAAGGCGCGCAGGTGCTCGTGCACGCTGAGGTTGGGGAACACCTGCCGCCCCTCGGGCACCAGTGCCAGCCCCAGCCGCGCGATGCGGTCGGCCGGCCAGCCGGTGATGTCCTGGCCACAGAAGACGATGCGGCCGCTGCTGGGCGCCATCCAGCCGCACAGGCAGCGCAGCAGCGTGCTCTTGCCCATGCCGTTGCGGCCCAGCAGCGTCGCGACCTCACCCGCCTTCATCGAGAGGTCCAGGCCGAACAGCACCTGGCTGGCGCCATAGCCGGCTTGCAGGTCCTTGATTTCGAGCAAGGCAGTCACTGGTGCACCCTTCGGCCTGCGGCCTGTCCCGCCAAGCGGGAGCGAGCTTGCTTGGGGCGGCCCGGCGCAGCGCTCATGCGGCCGCCTCTAACTCGTCGCCAAGGTAAGCACGCTTCACCTCGGCATGCTCGCGGATCTCGGCGGGCGAGCCGCTGGCGATGACACGGCCGGCCACCAGCGTGGAGATGCGGTCGGCGAGGCGGAAGACAGCGTCCATGTCGTGCTCGACGAGCAGCAGCGTCAGGCCTTCGCGCTTGAGCGCCAGCAGCAGCTCCACCATGCGAGCCGATTCATCCGGCCCCATGCCAGCCAGTGGCTCGTCCAGCAGCAGCAGGCGGGGCCGCGCGGCCAGGGCGAGGCCGACTTCGAGCTGGCGCTGTTCGCCATGCGCCAGCTCGCCGGCGATGCGGTCGGCTTGGGGTGCCAGGCCGACGCGCGCGAGCAGGGCATCCGCTTCGTCGTGCGCGGCAGCATCGGCGCAGGCGCTTCGCCACCAGGACGGCGCACCTTCGCGCCGTGCCAGCACGGCCAGCACGAGGTTGTCGCGCACCGAGCAGGGCTTGAAAAGGCTGGTGATCTGGAAGCTGCGCACGAGCCCGGCCTGCACGCGGCGGGCCATGCCCTGCCGCGTGACGTCCTGGCCGTCGAAGACGATGGCACCCGAGTCGGGAGCGAGCGCGCCGGAGATCTGGTGGATGAGCGTCGTCTTGCCCGCGCCGTTGGGGCCGATCAGCGCATGCAGCTCGCCCGCGCGAACCTCGAAGCTCGCACCATCGGTCGCGGCCAAGGCGCCAAAGCGCTTGACGAGTTGTTTGACCTCAAGCACGACGCCAGCCTCCAGCCAAGCCGCGCGGCGCGTACAGCACGACGAGCAGCAGCAGCGCACCCAAGCCCAACTGCCAATGCAGGGTGTAGCCGGACAGCAGCTCCTCCAGCAGCAGCAGCGCCAGCGCGCCCAACGGGCCGCCCCACAACGCACCCGCGCCACCAATGATGACCATGACCATCAGCTGGCCGGACTGCGACCAGTGCATCAGGTGCGGCGACACCAGCCCGTTCAGGTTCGCCAGCATGGCACCCGCCAGGCCCGCGATGGCACCCGCGAGCACGAAGGCCTGCCAACGCAGCGCGAACACGCGGCCGCCCGCGGCGGCCACGCGCACCTCGTTCTCGCGCGCGCCCTGCAGCAGCCAGCCGAAGGGCGAGTTCATCAGGCGTTGCAGGCCCGCCATGACAGCGGCGCAGAGCAGCAGCGCCACCCAGTAGAAGCTCGCGTCGTCCTTGAGGTCGAGCCCGAGGCCCAGCACCGAACGCTGCGCCAGCGGCAGGCCGTCGTCACCGCCATAGGCCTTCAGCGACACGGCCAGGAAATAGAACATCTGGGCAAAGGCCAGCGTGATCATGATGAAGTAGACGCCGCGCGTGCGCAGGCTGATGGCGCCGATAACTGCCGCTGCGAGGGCGCTGACAACACAAGCTGCCGGCCACGCGACCCAGGCCGACGTAACGCCCGCATCCATCAGCACGCCCACCGTGTAGGCGCCCAGGCCGATGTAGGCCGCGTGCCCAAAGCTGACGAGCCCACCGAAGCCGAGGATGAGGTTGAGGCTGGACGCCGCGATGGCGAAGATAAGGATGCGCGTCGCGACGACCGTGTAGAACTCCAGGCCCACGGCCTGCAACAGCGGCGGCAGTGCGGCGAGCAGGGCCAGCAGCGGCCACGCCCAGGCGCCGAGCCCGCGGTGGTGGAGGCTGCGCGCTTCAGCCATGGGCCGGGAAGAGGCCGCGAGGCTTCCAGAACAGGATGGCGGCCATCAGCACGTAGATGAGGATGGACGCCAGTGCCGGACCGAGGTTGGACGCGACCTCGGGCGAAGCGAGCTGGCGCAGCGCGGCCGGCAGCAACGTGCGGCTGGCGGTGTCCACCACGCCGACCAACAGCGACCCCACCAGCGCGCCGCGCACCGAGCCGATGCCGCCGACGACGATGACGACAAAGGCCAGGATGAGGATGCTTTCGCCCATGCCCACCTGCACGGCCAGCAGCGGGCCCAGCAGCGCGCCGGCCAGCGCGCACAGCGCGGCGCCCAGGCCGAACACGGCGGTGAACAGCTTGCTGATGTCGATGCCCATGGCTGTTGCCATCTGGCGGTTCGACGCACCGGCACGCACCCACATGCCGGCGCGGGTGCGGGTGACGAGCAGCCACATCAGCAGCGCGACAGCGAGGCCGACGCCGATGATGAGCAGGCGGTAGGCCGGGTAGAACAGACCCGGCAGTAGTTCGACCGGGCCGGACAGGGCGGTGGGCGTATTCAGCATCAGCGGCTGGTCGCCCCAGAGGATGCGGACGCCTTCGTTGAGCATGAGGATGAGTGCGAACGTCGCCAGCACCTGGCTGAGGTGGTCGCGGGCGTAGAGCCTTCGCAGCAGAGTGACTTCGAGCAGCATCCCGAGGACGGCTGTGCCCACAAGCGCCGCAACGACAGCCAGCAGGAAAGAGCCCGTGGCCGCAGCGACCGCCGCAGCCAGGTAGGCACCCACCATGTAGAGCGAGCCATGGGCCAGATTGATCATGTCCATGATGCCGAACACGAGGGTCAGCCCTGCGGCGAGCAGGAAGAGCATCAGGCCGAATTGCAGGCCGTTCAAGGCCTGTTCGGTGACCAGGATCCAGTCCATCCTCAGTTCATCTTGCAGGAGGCGGCGTAGGCGTCCTCATGCTGCGTGAAGATCTTGCCCAGCGTCCGGTTCGTCACCCGGCCCTGGCCGTCCTTGGTGATGACGCGCAGGTAGTAATCCTGGATGGGGTACTGGTTCTTGTTGAACTTGAAAGGCCCGCGCACCGACTCGAACTTGGCAGCCTTGATTGCCTTCAGCAACGCCGGCTTGTCCTCGACCTTGCCCTTCACATCACGCACCGCCGCATTCATCAGCAGCGCCGCGTCATACCCCTGGCTCGCATACAGCGACGGCAGGCGGCCGTAGTCCTTGACGAAATCAGCGACGAACTTCTTGTTCGCCGCGTTGTCCATGTCATGCGCCCAGTGCGAGCTGTTGAACATGCCCAGCATGGGCTCGCCCACCGCCTTGATGACGTCCTCGTCGGCCGAGAAGCCCGGGCCGAACAGCGTCACGTCCTTGGACAGCCCCGCGCCGACGAACTGTTTGATGAAGTTGATGCCCATGCCACCGGGCAGGAAGATGTACATCGCATCCGGCTTGGCGGCGCGGGCCTGGGCCAGCTCAGCCGCGTAGTCGAGCTGGCCGAGCTTGGTGTAGATCTCCTCGACGACGGCGCCCTTGTAGTAACGCTTGAAGCCCGTCATCGCGTCCTTGCCCGCCGGGTAGTTGGGCGCCAGCAGCACCAGCTTCTTGAAGCCCTTCTCCGTCACCGTCTTGCCGACGGCCTCGTGCAGGTTGTCGTTCTGCCAGGCGACGTTGAAGAAGTAAGGGTTGCACTGCTCGCCCGCGTATTGCGACGGGCCGGCGTTGGCGCTGATGTAGGGAATCTTGGCGTCGAAGACCGCGGGGCCAACGGCCAGCATGATGTTGGAAAACACGATGCCGGTCATGAGGTCGACCTTGTCGCGCTTGATCAGGCGCTCGGCGCTCTGCTTGGCAACCTCGGGGTTCTGCTGGTCATCGGCCGTGACCACCTCGACAGGCAGGCCGCCCAGCTTGCCGCCGCTGTGCTTGAGCCCCAGCGCAAAGCCGTCGCGGATGTCCACGCCCAGGCCGGCACCGGGGCCGGACAGCGTGCTCAGGAAGCCGACCTTGAGCTTGTCGGCGGCCTGGGCCGCGGGGAGCAAGGCAAGGCCGAGGGTGA
The DNA here is from genome assembly GCF_059421665.1 of Roseateles sp. GW821-FHT02E12. Lineage (NCBI taxonomy): Bacteria > Pseudomonadati > Pseudomonadota > Betaproteobacteria > Burkholderiales > Sphaerotilaceae > Roseateles > Roseateles sp. GW821-FHT02E12. The sequence continues at coordinate 269,460 of NZ_JBWKVK010000005.1, read as the reverse complement.
CGGCGGCAAAGATCTTCTTCATGCGCAGGGTCTCCTTGGAAGGGGTCAGGCTTTGAGCTTAAAGCGCTGCAGTTTGCCCGTCTCGGTGCGCGGCAAGCTGGTGCGGAACTCGATGGCGCGTGGGTATTTGTAGGGCGCGATGGTGGCCTTCACATGCTCCTGCAGGGCCTTCACGTCACCTGCATGGCCCTCGCGCAGCACGACAAAGGCCTTGACGAGCTGGCCGCGTTCTTCGTCGGGCACGCCGATGACGCCGCATTCGGCCACCGCGGGGTGGCTGAGCAGCGCGGCCTCGACCTCGGGGCCGGCGATGTTGTAGCCGCCCGAGATGATCATGTCGTCGGTGCGGGCCTGGTAGACGAAGTAGCCCTCGTCGTCGATGAGGTAGGAGTCGCCGGTCAGGTTCCAGCCGTCTTGCACATACTGGTGCTGGCGTTCGTCGGCGAGATAGCGGCAGCCGGTCGGGCCTTTCACCGCAAGGTGGCCGACCTGGCCCGCGCGCAGCGGCTGGCCGCCGTCGTCGAGGATGCAGGCCTGGTAGCCGGGCACGGGCTTGCCGGTCGCGCCGCCCTTGGCCGTTTCCTCGGTGTGCGAGATGAAGATGTGCAGCAGCTCGGTGGCACCGATGCCATCAAGCAACTCGATGCCCGTGGCCTGCTTCCACAACGCGCGCGTCGCGGCCGGCAGGGCCTCGCCAGCGCTGACGCATTTGCGCAGGGACGAGAGATCGTGCTGGCCCACCAACGGCGCCATCGCGCGGTACGACGTCGGCGCCGTGAAGCAGACCGTCGCGCGGTGCTGGGCGATGGCAGCCAGCAGCAAGTCGGGCGCGGGCTTTTCCAGCAGTACCGCGGACGCACCCACGCTCATCGGGAAGAGCAGCAGGCCGCCCAGGCCAAAGGTGAAGGCCAGCGGCGGGCTTCCGATGAAGACGTCGCTCGCCTGCGCGCGCAGGCAGTGCACCGGCCAGCAGCGGCAGATGGCGATGACGTCACGATGGAAGTGCATCGTGCCTTTGGGCTGGCCGGTCGTACCCGAGGTGAAGGCGATCAGCGCGCAGTCGTCACTGGCCGTGTCGATGTTGGTGAAGGTGGCGGCCTGGCGGGCCGCTCGGGCTTCGAGGCCATCAGGCTCTGAGCTGCGGTAGTGGCAGATGCCTCGCAGCACGGGGTTCTGCAACTGGGCCGCGACGAGCTCATCGGCCAGGGTCGCGTCGCACAGCGCATGCGTGACCTCGGCCTTGGCAATGACCTTGCCCAGCTCGACCGCACGCAGCAGCGGCATCGTCGCCACCGCGATGGCGCCCGCCTTCATGACGGCGAACCAGCAGGCCGCCAGCTGCGGCGTGTTCGCACCGCGCAGCAGGACCCGGTTGCCGGGTACGACGCCGAATTCGTCGACCAAAACGTTGGCGATGCGGTTGGCTTCGGCCTGCAGCTCGGCATAGGTCCAGCGCACACCAGCGCCCTGGACGCAGGGCCGTGCGCCCTCACCTTGCTCGACCCAACGGTCCAGCAGCTCAGCGGCTGCATTCAGCTTGGGGCCGAACTGCAGCTCTGGCAGATCGAAGACCAGCTCCGGCCACTGGTCCTGCGGCGGGAGGTGGTCTCTTGCGAAGGTATCCAGGTGGGCCGATGGGTGCATGGTTCAGGCCTTCAACAGTTCGCGGCCGATGATCAGCTGCTGCACTTCGCTGGCACCCTCGTAGATGCGCAGCGCACGGATTTCGCGATAAAGGGATTCGACGATCTCGCCACGGCGCACACCACGGCCGCCGAAGAGCTGCACCGCCGCGTCGATGACCTGCTGAGCGCCCTCGGTCGCCATCAGCTTGGCCATCGCGGCCTCCTTGGTGATGGTCTTGCCCTGGTCGCGCAGCCAGGCGGCGCGGTAGACCATCAGCGCCGACGAATCCACCGTGCAGGCCATATCGGCCAGCTTGGCTTGCGTGAGCGGCAGGTCGGCCAGGCGGGCGCCGAACATGGGGCGCGACTTGGCCTGGTTCAAACCCTCCTGCAGCGCGCGCCGCGCAAAGCCCAGCGCAGCGGCGGCGACGGAGGTGCGGAAGACATCCAGCGTGCGCATGGCCAGCTTGAAGCCCTCGCCAGGCGCACCCAGCATCTGGCTCTTGGGCACACGGCAATTCGTGAAACGCAAACGTGCCAGCGGATGCGGCGCGATGACGTCGATGCGCTCGGCAATCTCGAAGCCCGGCAAGTCGGCATCGACGATGAAGGCCGAGATGCCACGCGAGCCGGGGGCTTCGCCCGTGCGGGCGAACAGCACGTAGAAGTCGGCGATGCCACCATTGGAGATCCAGGTCTTCTCGCCGTTCAGCACGTAGCTGTCGCCGTCCTCGGTGGCGCTGCACTGCATGGCGGCCACGTCGGAGCCGGCCTCGGGTTCGGACAGTGCGAAGGCCGACAACGCCTCGCCCCTCGCCACGCGAGGCAGGTAGCGCTCGCGCTGAGCCAGCGTGCCCTGCAGCGAGATCGCGCCCGAGCCCAGGCCCTGCATCGCGAAGGCGAAGTCCGCCAGACCATCGTGCTTAGCCAGCGTCTCGCGGATCAGGCAGATGGCACGCGTATCGATGGCCTGGCCTTCACCGGCCACGGCGTGGTTCAACCAGCCGGCCTTGCCGAGCAGCGCGACAAGACGCCGGCATTCACCGTCCACGTCACCGTCGTGGTCCACGTGCTGCAGGTTCTCGGTGCACCACGCGTCCAGCGCGTTCGCCAACTCGCGGTGCTTGGTGTCGAAGAAGGGCCAGTCGAGATGGCTCATCTCAATCCCCCTGGAAGACCGGCTTCTGCTTGACCACGAAGGCCTCGTAGGCGCGGTGGAAGTCCTTGGTCATCATGCAGATGGCTTGGGCCTGGGCCTCGGATTCGATGGCCTCGTCCACGCCCATGGACCATTCCTGATGCAGCATGCGCTTGGTCATCGCGTGGCCGAAGCTGGGGCCTGCCGCAATGTCGCTGGCCCATTTCAGCGTCTCATCCAGCAGCTGCTCGGGCACCACCATGCGGTTCAGGAAACCCCAGTTCAGTGCCTCTTCGCCGCCCAGGCTGCGGCCGCTGTAGAGCAGGTCCGACGCTCGACCCTGGCCGACGATGCGCGGCAGCATGGCGCAGGCGCCCATGTCGCAGCCGGCCAGACCGACGCGGGTGAAGAGAAACGCCGTCTTGCTGCGCGCCGTGCCCACGCGCAGGTCCGACGCCATGGCCATGATGGCGCCCGCGCCGGCACAGACGCCGTCGATGGCCGCGAGGATGGGCTGGGGGCAGGCACGCATGGCCTTGACGAGGTCGCCCGTCATGCGTGTGAAGGCCAGCAGGTCGGGCATGCTCATGCCGGTCAGCGGGCCGATGATCTCGTGCACGTCGCCGCCGGAGCAGAAGTTGCCGCCGGCGCCTTGGATGACGATGGCCTTCACGTCGTCGACATAGCTCAGGCGGCGGAACAGGTCGCGCAACTCGGCGTAGGACTCGAAGGTCAGCGGGTTCTTGCGCTCGGGCCGGTTCAGCGTGATGAGGCCGACGGCCCCCTGCTGCTGCCAGACGAAGTGCTGGGGCTCGTAGCCGGCCAGGCTCTGGCTGTTGCCGGAGATCAGGTGCGGGGTCATGGCGTGTTGTCCTTGGACAGGTGCGTTTTAAGTGTCGCGAGCAGGTCCTGAACCTGGGTCTTCTGCGCGGGCGTCCAGCCGGCGAAGAGCTCGACGATCCAGCCCTCGTGCGTGGCGGCCATGCGCTTGAATTGGCGGCGGCCTTGGGGCGTGAGCTTGACGATGAAGCTGCGGCGGTCGTCGGCGCGGGTCTCGCGCAGCACGAAGCCTTCGGCTTCGAGTTGGTCGGTGATGCCCGTCACATTGCCGCCCGTCACCATCAGGCGCTTGGACAGCTCGCGCATGGTCAGGCCATCGGGGTGGCGCTCCAGCTGCGCGAGCAGGTCGAAGCGCGGCAGCGTGGTGCCGAAGTCGGCGCGCAGGCGCTGGCGGATCTGGTCTTCCACGCGCGTGGTGCAGGACAGCAGGCGCAGCCAGAGCTTGAGCGCCTGGTGGTCGTCGTCCGACAACCGCGTTTCCAGGTCGATGTCGACAACTTGGGCACCCTTCGCGCTTCGCGCTGTCCCGCCAAGCGGGAGCTGAGCGCCTCCGGACGGCCGCGCGGCGCTCACATCGTCTCCCCGCCGCAAACCGCGATGGCCTGACCGTTGACGCCGGGGCTGGCGATGAGCCATGCGACCGTGTCGGCGACTTCTTCAGGCTGGATCAACCGGCCCTGCGGATTGGCCTTGGCCAGTTCCGCCCTCGCCTGCTCGGCCGTGCGGCCGGTCTTGGCGACGATGGTGTCGACGGCATTCGCGACGATGTCTGTCTCGGTGTAGCCGGGGCAGACGGCGTTGACCGTCACGCCCTTGGTGGCCACCTCCAGCGCCATCGCACGCGTCAACCCCAGCACGCCGTGCTTGGCGGCGCAGTAAGCAGCGACATAGGCGTAGCCCTTGAGCGCCGCCGTGCTGGCCACGTTGACGATGCGGCCCTGTTTGCGCGCCAGCATGCCCGGCAGCACCGCGCGGCTGCACAGGAAAGTGCCAGTCAGGTTGACGTTGAGCAGGCGCTGCCAGAGTTCCAGCGAGGTCTTGTGCAGCGGCCCGGTCTCGACCTGGCCGGCGTTGTTGACGAGGAGGTCTACGTCGCCCACGGCCGAGAAGGCGGCGGTGACACTGGCTTCGTCGGACACATCGCAGACCTGGATGGCGACGCCGCCCAGCGTCGCTTGCTGAGCCAGCAGGCGCTCATGGCTGCGCCCCATCAGCGTGACGCGCCAGCCGTCGGCTAGCAGCCGCTTCGCCACCGCAGCGCCAATGCCGCTCCCGCCACCGGTAACCACTGCGTGTTTCATACGCCCAATGCCTTGTTGGCCTGTTCGGCCGCCGCCACGTTGCCGGCGCGCTGGCGTTCGAACTCGCGCTCCAGCTGGCTCTTGCCGGACAGGTACTGCTTCGGCCATTCCAGCCCGATGGGCCCGCGATAGCCGATGCGCGCCGCCTCGGTCAGCGTCCAGGCCGGGTTGGCCAGGTGCGGCCGCGCGATGGCGCAGAGGTCGGCGCGGCCGGAGGCAATGATGCTGTTGACATGGTCGGCCTCGGAGATGGCGCCGACGGCCATGGTCGCGATGCCAACGCGGTTGCGGATGCTCTCCGAAAACGGCGTCTGGAACATGCGGCCGTAGACCGGCTTCTGCGCCTTGCTGACCTGGCCGGAGGACACATCGATGAGGTCCGCACCGGCCTGCTTGAACGCGGCGGCGATGGCGACGGCGTCCTCAGGCATCGTGCCGCCGGGCACCCAGTCGTGGGCCGAGATGCGCACGGACATGGGCCGATCCAGTGGCCAGACCTCGCGTAGCGCGGCAAAGACTTCCAGCGGGTAGCGCAGCCGGTTGTCCAGCGAGCCGCCGTAGTCGTCGTCGCGCCGGTTGGTCAGCGGCGAGATGAAAGCCGACAGCAGATAGCCGTGGGCGCAGTGCAGCTCCAGCCAGTCGAAGCCAGCATCGGCCGCGCGGCGGGCGGCACTCAAGAAGTCCTCTCGAACGCGGTCCATGTCGGCACGCGTCATCGCTCGCGCGACCTGGCTGATGCCGTCGAGGTATTGCTGCGGCGAGGCCGAGATCAGCGGCCAATTGCCGTCGGGCAACGGCAGGTCTTCGCCCTCCCACGGCACGCGGGTCGAGCCCTTAGGGCCGGCATGGCCGAGCTGCATCGCGATGCGCGCGCTGCTGCTGGTGTGCACATGCTCGACGATGCGCTGCCAGGCCGCACCCTGGGCGTCGTTCCACAGGCCGGGGCAGGCGGGCGTGATGCGCGCGTCTGGCGAAACGCAGGTCATCTCGGCGAAGACGAGGCCGGCGCCGCCCAGCGCCCGCGCGCCGAGGTGGGCCAGGTGGTAGTCGCCGGGGATGCCGTCCTCGCAGCTGTACTGGGCCATGGGCGATACGACGACGCGGTTCTTCAGAGTAACGTCACGCAGCTTGAAGGGCGTGAACATCGGTGGCACCTGGGCGTCCACACCACTCTGCGCCGCCAGCCAATTTTCGAACTCGCCAACATAGCGAGCGTCGCGCAGCCTCAGGTTCTCGTGCGAGATGCGCTGCGAACGGGTCAGCAGCGAGTAGGCGAACTGCTCGGGCGCCAGGCGCGCATGGCGCTCGACGTTCTCGAACCACTCGGTGGAGTTGCGCGCAGCATTCTGGATGCGCAGCACCTCGATGCTACGGGTGGCTTGATAGGCGTCCAGCGCCGTTTGCAGGTCTCCATGCGCCTGAATGTCACGCGCCAGGTCGATGGCGTCTTCCAGCGCGAGCTTGGTGCCTGAGCCGATGGAGAAGTGCGCCGTGTGAGCCGCGTCGCCCATCAGCACGACCGGTGCGCTGCCGTTGTGATGCACCCAGGTCTTGCAGACGACGCGCGGGAAGCGGATCCACGACGCCGAGCCGCGCAAGTGGCTGGCGTTGGAGATCAGCGGGTGGCCGTCCAGCACCTTGGCGAACAGCTTTTCGCAGAAGGCGATGCCCTCTTCCTTGCTCATCGCCTCGATGCCGGCGGCGCGCCAGACGTCTTCGGGCGCCTCGACGATGAAGGTCGAGTGCATCGCGTCGAAGCGGTAGGCGTGGGCCTGGAACCAGCCCCACTCCGTCTGCTGAAAGTCGAAAGTGAAGGCGTCGAAGAGCTTGGTCGTGCCCAGCCACACGAAGCGGCAGGCGCGCAGGTCGACGTCGGGTTGGTAGGTGGCGGCGTACTTCTGGCGGATGCGGCTGTTCAGGCCATCGGCGGCAATGATGAGATCGGCGTCGATCTCCGCGTCATCGGCCACGTCGGTCTCGTAGACCAGCTCCACGCCCAGCGCCTCACAGCGCGCCTGCAGCAGATTGAGCAGCTTCTTGCGGCCGATGCCGCAAAAGCCGTGGCCGCTGGAGACGATGCTGCGGCCGCGGAAGTGGACGGCGATGTCGTCCCAGTGGTTGAAGGCCTCGCTGATCTGCTCGGCGGTCTCCGGGTCAGCCTCGCGCAACGCGTCGACGGTCTGGTCAGACAGCACGACGCCCCAGCCAAAGGTGTCGCCCGCGCGGTTGCGCTCCAGCACACGCACCTCGTGTGCCGGGTCGGCCTTCTTCATCAGCAGTGCGAAGTAGAGGCCGGCGGGTCCGCCGCCAATGCAGGTGATGCGCATTGCACCACTTTAGAAATCAATAGTTCATGCGTCAAGCATTTTGGCAAGCCCGCCAACGCGGGACAAACCCGTGGACGGTCGCCACGGTGCCGGCCCGCGACTACGTTGGTCCGCCCTCATCGACCTGGGCAGCGTCGGGGACGACGGGCGGCGCCGAAGCTTTTTCAGCCGCCTTGTATGCGACCAGAAATGTGTCGGAAGCCACCTGATCAGCCAGGGCCCTCAAGTTCGCCGCCGAGACGGGGCCCAGCGTGGCTTCCACCTGGTCGTTTGCCGCAGCCCAGAACACCACGGCTTCTGAAAGCCGCGCCTGGCCGAGCGGGGTCAAAACGCCGTGCTTGATCCGCTTGTCTTGGGCGTCCTGGCGCAACTCAACGATGCCGTCCCGCACCAGCGGCTTGAGCGCGTGGGTCAGCGCCGAGAGCTGGATGGCGAGCCGGTTCGCAAGGTCCTGCAGCGTCGGCCCTTGCCGGTCTGCGCCCATCAGCTTGTGGATTTCTGCGATGAGCGCGAGTTGCGTGGCTTTGAGGTTCAACGGCGCAAGCGCTTCGTCATACAACTGGCCGAGTCGGCGGGCAGCAAGGCGCAGCGCCGTATTCGTACAGACGCGGCCGCCCAGCATGTCGTCCTCATGAGCGGTCGGCATACCCGGGCCGTTTTCTGCTTCAACGATTGGTGCGGAAATTCCCATGTTCGCATAATGGTTGAGTACTGCACTATCTGCAAGCTGCGCCTGGCAGATCCTACATTTGAGCCCTCAACTTGTTTGGTTGAGTACTCAATTTTATTTGGATCCGATCAATGACCCATGTCAACTCCAGGAAAGTCGCGCTGATCACGGGGGCTTCCTCCGGCATCGGCGTCGTCTATGCAGACCGTCTCGCTGCGCGCGGCTACGACCTCATTCTTGTCGCCCGGCGCGCTGATCGCCTGGAAGCGCTGAGCGCCCAACTCTCCAAGGCGCACGGTATCAAAGCCAAGGCCGTCGTCGCCGACCTGACCCAGGACCAAGACCTGGCGCGGATCGAGACGATTCTGGCCACCCAGGAGGACCTTCGCGTCCTGGTCAACAACGCCGGTGTGGCGCGACTGGGGCCGGCGGCGCAAACGTCTGCGAACGACGCGAAGTCCCAGATCGACCTCAACATCACGGCACTGACCCGATTGAGCCAGGCCGTGCTGCCCGCGTTCGTGGCGAGGAACCAGGGCGTGATCATCAACATCGCTTCCGTCCTGGCCATCCACTCGCTGCCGATCAGCGCCGTCTACAGCGGCACCAAGGCCTTCGTATTGCAGTACTCCAGGGGTCTGCAGCAGGAACTTGCAGCAACCGGGGTGAAGGTCCAACTGGTCCTTCCGGCATCGACTGCCACCGAACTCTGGGATGCGTCGGGTGTCCCGCTGTCGGCCCTGAACAAGGCGTCCGTGATGACGACCGAGCACATGGTGGATGCGGCGCTTGCGGGCTTTGACCAAGGCGAAACGGTCACCTGGCCATCGGTCGCCGACGCAAGTCTTTGGGAGAAATACGAAGCCGCGCGCTCCGAACTGTTCGCGAATACCCAAGTTGGAACGCCAGCCGCCCGCTACCGGATCGGTTGACCCAGCCGACTGAACGCCACCGCCAATCCCCGCCTCATTCCACTCCCCCCGAGAACACGCCATGCTTTTCGACGCCTTTTCCCTGCGCGCCACTCCACTGAGCAATCGCACCGTGATGTCGCCGCTGACACGCAGCCGCGCGAGCGACAACAACACGGCCAACAGCTTGATGGCCACTTACTACGCCCAGCGTGCGACCGCCGGCCTCATCATCACGGAAGGCACCTCACCGTCGCCCAACGGCCTGGGCTACGCGCGCATTCCGGGCCTGTTCAATGACGCCCAGGTGCGAGGCTGGAAGCTGGTGACCGACGCCGTGCACGCCAAGGGCGGCAAGATCGTCGTGCAGCTGATGCACACCGGCCGCGTGTCCCACGTGGCCAACCTGCCGGCCGGCGCGGAAGTGCTCGGACCTTCTCCCGAGACCTGCCCCGGAGAAATGTGGACCGATACGCAGGGCAGCCAGCCGCATACGCCGCCGCGCGCCATGACAGAGGCCGACATCAAGGCCGTGATCGGCGAGTACGCGACGGCCGCGCGACTTGCCATGCAAGCCGGCTTCGACGGCATCGAATTGCACGCGGCCAACGGCTACCTGCTCGAGCAATTCCTGAACGCCAATGTCAATCGTCGCGCAGATGGCTACGGAGCAAGCGCTGAAGGGCGCAACCGGCTGGTGCTGGAGGTCGCCCGCGCTGCCGTGAAGGAGATCGGCGCCGAGCGAGTCGGCATCCGCCTGTCACCTCGCGGCGTGGTCAACAGCACCGGCGCATTCGAAGGCGTGGACGAACAGTACCTGGCGCTCGTCCAGCAACTCTCCGCACTCGGCCTCATGTATGTCCACGTCCTGGACCATTCGGCCATGGGTGCCCCGCCCGTCCCGGCGAAGCTGAAGGCGGATCTGAGAGCGGCGTTCGACGGCCCCTTCATCCTCGCCGGTGGGCTCGACAAAGCCAGCGCACAGCAGGCGCTGGGCGACGGCCGCGCGGACTTGATCGCCATGGGCAGGCCTTTCATCGCCAACCCGGACCTGGTCGAGCGCATGCGCCAAGACGCGCCGTTGAATGCGCCTGCGCCGGACACGTTCTACACGCCTGGAGCCAAGGGCTACACCGACTATCCGACGCTGGCGGGTTGAGGACCGACGTGCCTGATTGAGCCGGACTCGAATCCGCAACGCGATCGACAAGACTGTCGAAAACGGCTCAGCGCGCCGCGTCGCTCCAGCTCAGGTGCACGACGCGGTAGCCGTTAGCCTTGAGCGCCTGCAGCAGGAAAGGCATCGCCTTTGCGGTCTGGTCCTGCGCGTCGTGCAGCAGCACGATGCCGCCGCCGCTCTTGGCCAGTTGCCCCAGCAGCTTGTCGGCCAGCATCTGCGGCGTCTGGTCGGGCAGCCAGTCCTCGGCGCCGGCGTCGATGGACATGACGGCGATGCTGCGCTCGGCCAGCGCCTTCAACAGCGTGGGCGTCTCCTCCAGGAAGGGGAAACGGTAGGCCGCTGGCTCGGCACCCAAGGCCGCGCGGTAGGTGGCGACCATGGCGTCCAGGTCCGCCAGTTGCCTGGCCGGCGGCAACTGCGAGAAGTGCTCGTGCCGGTAGCCGTGCATGCCCACCGTGTGGCCGGCGTCGCGCACCTGACGTGCGAGCGCCGCGTGCGCACGCAGCGGCTCGCCGTTCATGAAGAAGCTGGCCTTCACGCACTGATCGGCCAGCGCTTTCAGCACGACGGGCGTGGATTCGGGGCGGGGGCCGTCGTCAAAGGTCAGCACGACCTCGCCCGGTGCGAGCGTTGGCAGCGCAGCGTGCTGGGCCTTGCCCCAGGCCGCGGCCTCGCGCTTGAGCGTCAACGTGCGTGACGTGCCAAGCACGTCGGCGCCGCAGGCCGGCGCGGAGGCGGCGGTGGCCAGCACCATGCTCAGCAGCAGCCCCATCAGTGGCCACCGACCGGGGCGGCCTCACCGCTGAACTCGGCGGCTTCCTCGTGGTCGTGCGGGAAAGGTGCCAGCCAGGCCAGGATCACCGGCGGGATCGAGAAGATCAGCACCCAGCCGAAGAAGCTCACGTATTGGTGGTTGACGTAGTTCCACAGCAGGCCGCTGACGCTGCCCGTGCCCCATTTCGTCAGCGCCATGACGCCGGTGGCCATCGCATAGTGGGCCATGCGGAAGGGGCCCGGGGCGATCTGCTGCATCATGTAAAGCATGTGGCCCACCGAGCCCATGCCGAAGCCGAACTTCTCGATGGCAACGATGACGGCGACAGTGGCCGTGTCGGTCGGCATCGTCTGGGCCAGGTAGAAGTAGGTCAGGTGCGGGATGTTGAGCACCAGGGCCAGCGTGAAGAAGCTGCGGGGCAGCGTGCGCTTGGCGACGAAGAAGCCGCCGAGGAAGGCGCCCGCGATGAAGGCCAGCGTGCCCACCGTGCCGTTGATGTGGCCCAGCGACTCGTTGTCCAGGCCCAGCCCGCCGGCGGCGACGCTGTCTAGCAGGAAGAGCGGGCCGAACTTCTCGATGAAGCCTTCACCGAAACGGTAGAAGAAGATGACGGCCAGCATCATCCAGATCTGCGGCTTCTGGAAGAGCGTGACCCAGGCTTCGGCCGTGGCGGCCAGACCACCACTCAGGCCCCGGCCATGCAGCGTGGACGGCGCTCCCGGCGGCAGCACGCGCACGTGCCACAGGCCGAACAGGGCCATGGATGCGGCAGCGATCAGCACGACGATGACCCAGCACTGCACCCAGCTCATGCCCATGTGGTTGTGCAGGTAGCCCGTCAGCGACACGAACAGGCCCGAAGCGACGACGGCGCCCATGTTCCAGCACATGCCCTGCAGGCCGGAGTAGCGCGCCTGGTCGGTCTTGGAGACGGTCGTCATGAATACGCCGTCGGCGCAGGTGTCCTGCGTGGCGGACGCGAAGCCAACGATCCAGAAGAAGGCCAGCGAGAGCTTGAAGAAACCCTCCATGGGCAGGCACAGCGCCACGAGGCCCAGCGCGGCGGCCATCGTGAACTCCATGCTGATGACCCAGAAGCGCTTGCTGCGGTAGCTTTCCAGCAGCGGCGCCCACAGCGGCTTCAGCACCCAGGGCAGGTACATCTGCGAGGTGTAGAGCGCGATGTCCTCGTTGGAGATGCCGAGGTTCTTGTAGATGATGGCCGCAACGACCCCGACCATCACGTTGGGCAAGCCCATGGCCAGGTAGAGCGAGGGCACCCAGGTCAGCGGGTGGCGAGAGGTCGAGGACATGCGGTCTCCGTTTTCTTTTTGACGATCAGTGAGCGTGCTTGGCAGGGCGTGGCGTCAACGCCTGCAGCGCGGCCGACACGTACACCAGCGGCGCGTTCCAGTTGATGGCGACCTCGTTGCTGGCATAGCTGCAGAAGTGGTCGATGTAGGCCAGGGCCGCCAGCGCCGACGGGTAGGCCGGGCAGTTCTTCTGGTCCTGCCGGCCCGGGTTGGGGCCGCCGACGAGAAAGCCGGGCACCGGCGCGTCAACGCCGTCGGCCTCCGACGGGCGGTGGTGCGGGTGCAGCGGCGGTTTGCTGCCGAAGCCGGTCACCATGGACTGGCCCAGAGGGTTGCGGCCCAGCACGTGGTCGAACAGCGCCTGCGCGGCGGCCAGCGTCTCGGGCTTGGGCTTCAAGCGGTAGGCCTGGATGAGCATCAGCGCGCGGTTCAGCACGCCGGAGTTGCTGCCCCAGTCGTAGTCCTGCGCACGCATGCCCACGCGGTAGGCCGAGGCCCGCCAGGTGGCTAGCAATTCATCCGCAAGGGTCATGACTCGTGTTTTGACGACAACGCTGTCATTTTCCCCGAGTTTGCGATGGTGGTGGGCTAGGGTTACCCATGCCAGGCCCTTCACATCGCCCCAGGACGGCACGTTGATGGCGAGCTTGTCCAGGTCCGGCCGGTAGCGCGCGTCGCCCGTCGTGACCCAGAGTTCGGCGCCGGCCCAGGCTAATTCGTCGTCGAGCTTGTCGTCGCCGTAGCCCCCGGTGCGGATGTCGGGCGGCTGCTTGTAGACCTCCTTCGGGTGCGCCTGCGCCCAGCCCCAGGCGCGCTCGGCGGCGGTGCGCATGCGGGCCGACAAGCCCGGGCGCTCTTTCTCAAACGCAGCGAACACGCGGCTGGCCTGGGCCATGACGGCGGCGAAGTCGAGCGCAGCCGCGGTTCCCTTCTGCACGACGTAGCGCTCACCGGTGGCGTCGGCCGGCATGACGACGCCGTCGAAGCCCTTGTTGGTGAGCTTGTGATAGACCCCGCCGTCTGCCGGGTCCTGCATGGCCAGCATCCACTCGAGGTTCCACAGCGCCTCGTTCAGCACGTCGGGCACGCCGTTGCCGGACTCTGGGATGTTGAGCTTCTGCGCCTTGAAGAAGGCCGGATAGTGCTCCCACGCGGCCAGCAGCGTGTAGACGGTAATGCCGGAGTTGACGATGTACTTGTTGTAGTCGCCGGCGTCGTACCAGCCCTTGGGGGCGCTGATGACCGTGCCCTCGGGCCGGCCGGGGCCGACGGCCGAGGCGTGCACCAGCACATGGTCGTCCGCATGCCCGGCGGGCCGTGCCCAGCGGCCGGCATGCACGCCCAGCAGCGGCGTGCTGGCGCGGTTGAAATAGAAGGCCTTGATGGCCGCGGCGTTCACGGCAGCGTAGGCGTCGGCAGCGACGACGAAGGCCGGCGAATCGGCCAGGCCGTCGACGTGCAGGCGGTAGCTGCCCGGTGCTTTCAGCGCGGAGAAGTCGGCCAGGCGCACGTCCTGCCCGGCGGGCTCCCAGCGCGCGGCGGCGCCGAGGCGGCCACGCAGCACGGTGCGGCCGGTGGCGGCATCGACAACCGTGAAGCCTGCGGCCTCAACAGCGGGCACGGCGGCGACCTTGGCGGCACCGGGCGGGTAGCCGATCTGGTTGACGGCGATCTCGCCGGTTTGAGCCTGAGCGTGAGTCACGCTGGCGGCCAGCAGGCCGGCGCAAAGCATCTGTCGGTTCATGGAGTGACGATCCAATTGATGTGGTCGGCCGCGCCGTTGTCGCCACGGGCTTGCAGGCGGTTGCGGCCGGGCCGCAGCGTAACGCCGGGCCAGGTAGCGACGCCGCCCTGCACGGTTTGTGCGGGCAGGTCGACGCCGTTGATGTTGAGCACGGCGCTGCGGCCGTTGGCGTAGACCTTGATGTCCACGCGGCCGGCCGCGCGCGGCGTGGTGCGGCGGCTGGCGATGTGGATGACGGGCTGCCGGCTCCACTGCGCCTGGTAGTACAGGAAGGCGTCCTTGCGCGTTTGGCGGTCGTAGGTCACCAGGCCTTTGTCGTTGATGCCGGGGCGGTCGCCCTCGTTCCGACCGGCCGAGGCGAGGTCGAAGCCGACCCAGACGAAGCTGCCCCACAGCCAGGGCCGCGAGGCAATCTGCGGCCAGTAGGCCTCATGGAACAGCGCCTGGTATTGCTCGGGATGCCAGCGGTCCGTGGGCTTGGGGCGCTGTGGCGGGTCCTGCTGGTGCAGCACGCTGGCGCCGGCGCCGTACTCGGCCAGCGACATCGGGCGCGCCGGCGTCGCGGCATGCACGCGGTCAGCCCAGGGGCCGATGTCGCCGAACTGGCCGTCGTACCAGCCGTAGTAGCGGTTGAAGCCGATGACGTCGGTCTGCCGCGCCATCGCGTGGTCGTCGGGCGCGCAGCAGTGGGCGTAGGCCGTCGTCCGCGTCGGGTCGAGTTCGTGGGCCTGGCGGCTCATGTCGGCCAGCAGCTTGACCACCGCGTCGTCCGACCGGTAGACCTCGTTGCCCACGCCCCAGATGAAGACGGACGGGTGATGATGGTTCTGCTTGATGAGTTCGCGCAGCTGCTGGGCCAGGTTGGCGCGGAAAGCTTCGCCCTCGTCCATCGCCGAGTTCAGCGGGATCTCGGTCCAGGTCAGCAGGCCGGCGCGGTCGGCGTTTTCATAGGCACGCTGCGGGTGCTGGAAGTGCACGAAACGCAGGCCGGTGACACCCAGTTCGGCCAGGATGCGGAAGTCCTCATCGATCTGCGCATCGCTGACGGCCAGGCCCTGGCCCGGGCGGCCGCTGTGGAAGAGGTTGACGCCGTGCACCGCGTGCGGCCGGCCGTTCAGCAGCAGGCCGCGTTGCGGGTCGATCTGCACGCTGCGCAGGCCGACCGGCAGCGTCACGGTGTCGAGAACATCGGCGCCGTCGCGCAGCTCGGCGGTCAGCGTGTAGAGGTGGGGGTCAGCGGGGCCTTGCCAGAGACGGGGGCGCTGGACGGTCCAGGGCTGTTCGGTCACGACGGTAGCGTCGGGTGCAGCTTGCAGCGTCTGCTGGCTGTGTGCGACGACTCGGCCGGCGGCGTCGCGCAGGCTGAGGTTCAGCCCGAGCGGCCGGGCCGCGGCGCCGTCGTTGCGTACGCGGGCCCGCAGCGTCAGCTGGGCGCTGTCAGCGCTGACCTCGGTGGCCGACACGTAGACACCCGGCCCGCCGTCATCGAGCAGGTCGAAGTGCGCGGCCGGCACGGCCAGCAGCTTCACGCCACGGTAGAGGCCGCCAGAGACGGTGAAGTCGCCACCCAGTGGCGCGACATGCTGGGCCGTGGCGTTGTCCACGCGCACGGCGATGCGGTTGCGTCCGGCGACGAGCCAGCGCGTGATATCGATACGAAACGCCGCATAGCCGCCGTCGTGCCGGCCGGCGAGCTGGCCGTTGACCCAGACCTCGGCGCGCAGCGCGGCGCCGTCGAACTGCAGGAAGTGGCGCAGCGCTCTAGCCCCCGGCAACTGTAGCTCGCGCCGGTACCAGCCGGGGCCGCGGTAGTAGGCGCCGCCGGCTTCACCGTCAATGCCATTCCAGGTGTGCGGCAGGCGCACCGCCGCCCAGAAGGCGTCGTCGAAGTCGGCAGCGCTGGCGCCGGCCGCGTCGGCGCGCAGGAAGCGCCAGCCATCGTCCAGCGCAGTGACCTGCCGCGCCAACGAATGGCCGCCGCAGAACAGCAGCAGCGCAAGAAGCAACGACTTGATGCGCCTCATGGCTTCACCACGACGACCTTGCCGCGCACACCCGACGGCTGCGCGGGATCGGACTCGATCATCACGGTGAGTTGGCGCTGCGTGGCGCCCTGCGGCAGCAGCACCGAGAACTCGGCCGGCGCAGCGCTCGTCTTCTCGCCCAGCTTCACGCCGGCAAGCCACACCTGGGCCTTGCCGGCCAGCTCACGGAACACGAGGCGGGCGCGGCCGTCGTTGAGGTCGGCGCGCAGGCGCAAGTCGGTGCGGTAGAGGCGCCAGGCCGGCGACTCGGCGGCCTGCTTGATCGGCACCTCGCCCCAGCCCCAGGTGTTCATGTCGTTGTCGGCGAGCTGCACGTTGGGGTCGGGCCGCTGCGCCTGCGCAGGCGAAATGCGCCAGTACAGCAGCTGCGTCACCGGCTCGGCCGCGGCCACGGCCGGCGGTGTGGTCGCGGCTTGCACCGCGAGCGTGATCTCGGCGGGCTGCAGGCCATCGGCCACCGCACGCAGTTTGACCTCGCCGCTGCCAGCGCGCCGGCTTTGCAGAATGACTTGGGCGAGGCCGTTGTAGAGGCTGCGCTCGCTGGCCTTCTCGGACTCGTGCGAGTTCGCGTCGCCATTGCCCACGCCGATGACGCTGGCTGCGCCGCTCAGCTCGAAGCGCACCTTGAGGTTCGCGGTAGGCACCGGCCTGCCCTGGGCATCGAGGGCGCTGACGGTGACGGGCATGGCGTCCAGCCCGTCACCAGCCAGTGCCCTGCGGTCGGGCGTCAGCAGCAGGCGCACGGGCGCGCCGCTGGTCTCGACGACGTCGCGGGCGATCTCGGCGCCGCCCTTCAGTGCGACGGCTTCCAACTTGCCGGGCGCGTAGACCACATCGAAGGTGACCATCTCGTAAGGGTCGACGTCTCGCTCGTCCACCTGCTTGCCGTTCAGCAGCAGCCGCACGCGCGGCGCATTGCTCAGCACCATGACGCGCTGCTTCTGGCCCTCAAGCCCCGGCCAGTTCCAGTGCGGTGCGATCTTGACGACGGGTTGCTGCTCCGGCTTCACCCACTGCGCGCGATGCAGCCAGAAAGCCGTCTTGGCAAAGCCGCACAAGTCCATCGCACCAAACACCGAGCCCGCGCTAGGCCACTCGAAGGGCGTGGGTTCGCCGCGGTAGTCGAAGCCCGTCCAGACGAAGCCGCCGGCGATGAAGGGCCGCTCGGCGATAGCCTTCCAGGCCTGGCGATGCGTGTTGCCCCAGTAGGCGGCCTCGCTGTCGTCGGAGGCCATCAGGTGCTTGCCCTGGTCGGTCTTGAACTCGCCGCGCGACATGAAGGCGGAGGTGTCTTCCGAGCTGGTCAGCGGCAGCTTGGGGTTGGCCTTGTGGAAGCGGTCGTACTCGCCAATCTGGTAGTTGAAGCCCACCACGTCCACGGCCTGCGACACGTTGATGTCGGAGAACAGCCCGCCGTTCATCGCGGCGGTCACGGGGCGGGTCGCGTCCAGCGCCTTCACGGCGGCCACCATGCGACGCACCATCTCGTAGCCCACCTCGGTGCCCTGCATGGGCTCTTCATTGAAGACCGACCACAGGATGACGCTGGGGTGGTTGCGGTCGCGCTTCACGAGCCAGGTGAGCTGCTGAAGATAGTCCGGCGAGGGATTGAAGTTGCGGTTCTCGTCCATGACGAGAAAGCCCATGCGGTCGGCCAGGTCCAGCACCTCGGCGGCCGGCGCGTTGTGGGCGAAGCGGATCGCGTTGACGCCCATGTCTTTCAGGCGACGCAGCCGGTAGGCCCAGATGGCCTCGGGCACCGCGACGCCGACACCGGCGTGGTCCTGGTGGATGCAGACGCCCTGCAGCTTGACCGGCAGGCCGTTCAGGAAAAAGCCCTTGTCGGCGTCGAAGCGGAGGGTGCGGAAGCCGGTCGTGGTCTCGGCTTCGTCCAGCGTTTGGCCCGCGATCAGGCGGGCGCGCACGCGGTAGAGCTTGGGGTCTTGCAACGTCCAGAGCTCAGGCCGCTGGATGGCGAGTTGCAGCTTCGCGGTGCTGCTACCCAACGGCTGCACACGCACCTTGCTGCGTGAGCGCACGACTTCCTTGCCGGAGGGGTCGATCAGCGTCACCTCCACCTCGGCATCCTGCGCCGCGCGGCCGCTGCTGTTCACTTCGATCTCGACCGGCAGCGACCAGCGCCTGCCGTCGCTGCTGACCGGGTTGGCGTGGATGCCGTCGGTGGCGATGTGCACAGCGTTGCGCTTGACCAGCCAGGTATGCCGGTAGATGCCGGCACCTTCGTACCACCAGCCTTCCTGCGCGTCGGCGTCCACGCGCACAGCGATGTTGTTCACGTCCTCGCCGTAGCGCAGATAGGGCGTGATGTCGATGTTGCGGCCGTTGTAGCCCGACCAGTTGCGGTTGACGACATTGCCGTTGACCCAGACGGTGCTGTGCGTGGCGATGGCGTCGAACTGCAGCTCGATGTGGCGGCCACGGTCCGATGCCGGCAGCTGGAAGTAGCGCCGGTACCAGCCGATGCCGCGCTTGCGGTAGCCCTGGGAGATGTTCTCGTTGGCGTCGAAGCCGCCTTCCACCGCCCAGTCGTGCGGCAGGTCCAGGCGACGCCAGCCGGAGTCGTCGAAGTCGTGCGCCGCTGCCCCCTGCGCGGAGCCAGCCTTGGCGCTGTTGTACGAAGCGCCGTGGCCCTTGATGGGCGGCGTGGGCACGTCGCCCAAATGGAAGAGCCAGCCCTGGTCGAGCGACAGGCGCTCGCGCGGGCTGGCCTCGGCCAAGCTGGCGACGGCCAGCAAAACCATCAACAGAACGCGACGCCAGGCCATGATCACTCCATCAAGCAATGAGCCGGTGGACAGCCTGGGCAGGCGTGTCCACCGGCTTTGAGTGCCGGATTGCCGGTCAGGCGTTCCAGCTGAGCGAAGCGCCATCGGCCAGCACCGGGCTGCGCTTGCCGTCGACGTCCAGGCACCAGTCGCGCAACGCACCTTCGCTGACCGTCGCGATGTACTGCGACCCGCAGCGAGCAACCGTGCCCCGCGCCGCCACACTGCCGTCCAGGCCCACGACCGTGAAGGCCGCGCTCACGCCGTCGTCCAGCTCGAACACGCGCAGCACCGTGCCGCAGGCGTAGTCGTAGTCCGGCTTCTCGGTCTCGGCGCCCCAGGCGATGACGCTGTTCGGTGCGGCGTACAGCGGCATGCTTAAGTAACCATGCGTCTCGCGATGCCAGCGGCCGCCCTGCTTCTTCTCGCCGGACAGCAGGTGTGTCCACCTGCCCTCAGGCAAATAGAAGTCCACCTCGCCGCTCTCCTGGAACACCGGCGCGACGAGCAGGCTCTCGCCGAGCTGGTACTGCCGATCCAGCGGCGCGCAGGCCGGGTCCTGCGGATGCTCCAGCAGCATCGCGCGCATCAGCGGCACGCCCGTCTCGGTCGCCTCGTGAGCCTTGGCGTAGAGATAGGGCATGAGCTGATGCTTGAGCCGCGTGAATTCGCGCAGCACGTCGCAGCTCTCTTCGTCCACGAGCCATGGCACCCGGTAGCTGCTGCTGCCGTGCAGGCGGCTGTGCGAGGACATCAGGCCGAACTGGATCCAGCGCTTGTAGACGGCCGGCGGCGGGTTGCCCTCGAAGCCGCCGATGTCGTGGCTCCAGAAGGCGAAGCCGCAGGAGGTGAGCGACAGGCCGCCTCTGAGGCTCTCGGCCATGGATTCGAAGGTGGACCAGCAGTCGCCGCCCCAGTGCACCGGGAAGCGCTGGCCCGAGGCATAGGTGGAGCGCGCGAAGACGATGGCGTCCTTGCCCTGCACTTCTTCCAGCAGCTCGAACACGGCCTGGTTGTAGTGCAGCGCGTAGAGGTTGTGCATTTCGACGGGGTCGGAGCCATCGAAGTAGGTCACGCCCTCGCTCGGGATGCGTTCGCCGAAGTCGGTCTTGAAGCAATCGGCTCCTTGAGCCAGCAGGCGGCGCAGGTGGCTCTGGTACCAGGCCTTGGCGGCGGGGTTCGTGAAGTCCACGATGGCCATGCCGGGCTGCCACTGGTCGGTCTGGAAGGTCAGCCCGTTCGTTCGCTTGATGAAGTAGCCGTGCTTCACGCCTTCGGCGAACAGCGGCGACTTCTGCGCGACGTAGGGGTTGATCCACAAGCTGATCTTCAGCCCCTTGGCATGCAGACGCTCCAGCATCGCCTCGGGCTCGGGGAAGCCGCGGCGGTCCCATTCGAAGTCGCACCACTGGAACTCGCGCATCCAGAAGCAGTCGAAATGGAAGACGGCCAGCGGCAGGTCGCGGCGCTTCATCTCGTCGATGAAATGGGTGGCCGTCGCTTCGTCGTATTGCGTGGTGAACGAGGTCGTCATCCACAGGCCGAAGCTCCAGGCCGGCGGCAGCGGCGCGCGGCCTGTCAGCGCTGTCAATCGGGTCAAGACAGCCTTGGGATCGGGGCCGGCAATGACGCAGTAGTCCAGGCTTTCGCCCTCGCGGCTGAACTGCACGCGGGCGACCTTCTCCGAGCCGACCTCGAAGGACACCGGGCCGGCCTCGTTGACGAGCACGCCGTAGCCGCGGTTGGTCAGGTAGAAGGGCACGCTCTTATAGGCCTGCTCGCAGGCCGTGCCGCCGTCGCGGTTGCTGTTCTCGACGATCTGGCCGTTCTTGACCCAGGGCGTGAAGCGCTCGCCCAGGCCGTAGACGTTCTCGCCGACGGCCAGGCTCAGCTGCTCGTGGACGTGGTTGCCCTTGCCGGCGTACTGGATGTAGCCGAGGCCGCGCCAGTCGCTTTTGGTGAGGATGCGGTCGCCTTCGCGGAACACCAGGCCCCAGCCCTCACCCTTCTTCACGTCGACCGAGATGGCGCCCGAGGTCAGCGTGGCCTTGGCCTCGCCGTTCTCGATCTGCACGCCAGGCTTGCCGGCGCCGACCATGGGGATGTGCAGGCGCGGTGCGCTCGAGGCGACGTAGTGCTCGACGCTGACACGGATGACACCTTCGAGCGGTGAGCTCAGCGTCACGGTCAGCGTGGGGCCCTGCAGCGTATCGCCACGGTGCTTGATGGGGCGGGTCGTGGCGAGCACGACGAGGCGGTCTTCGTGGACTTCAATGGCATAGGCCTCGGCCGCGTAGTGCGCGGCGACGCCCGGCTGAAGCATCCACTGTCCGTCAGTGAACTTCATGGCTGTCTCAAACTCCTCAAAGGGATGGCGCCTTCACATGGCGCGCGATGTAGTCGCCGTGGCCGGGCATGGCGCCCACGGTCTGGTTGATGGCCTGACGCAGCCGAGCAAAGTGCTGCAGCAGGGCCTCGGGGTCGATGTGGTCGACGAAGGGGTCGTGGCTCTCGGGCTGCAGGCCCAGGCCCAAAAAGAGCGAGACCCAGGACGGCTCGGCAAAGCCCTCGGGGTCGAAGATGGCGACACGGCCCGCGCTGCGGAACAGCTCGATCTGGTGGGCCAGCGAGTCCGGGATGGGCATGGCCGCGCAGTAGCGCCACAGCTCGGAGTCGCGCCTGTCGGTCAGTTTGTAGTGCAGCACGATGAAGTCGCGGATGGACTCGTACTGCAGGGCCATGCGGCGGTTGAACTCGGCCGCCAGATGGGGCTTGAACTGCTTGTCCGGGAAGTACTGGATCAGGCGGCCGACGCCGTCCATGATGAGCTGGATGCTGGTCGACTCCAACGGCTCCAGAAAGCCTGAAGCCAGGCCGATGGCGACGACGTTCTTGACCCAGCCCTGCTTGCGGCGGCCGGTCGTGAAGCGCAGTTGGCGCGGGGTGTCCAGGGCCTTGCTGTCCAGGCCCGCCAGCAAGGTGCTCGCCGCCTCGTCATCGCTGATGAAGTGGCTGCAATAGACATGGCCATTGCCCGTGCGGTGCTGCAGCGGGATGCGCCATTGCCAGCCGGCTGCCCTGGCCGTTGAGGTCGTGAAGGGCGTCAGCGGCTCCACCCGTTCGCTGGGCACGGCCTGGGCGCTGTTGCAAGGCAGCAGCGCGGTCCAGTCCTCGAAGGGCGACTGCATCGCACCGCCGATCAATAGCGCGCGAAAGCCCGAGCAGTCGATGAAGAGGTCGCCATCGATGCGGCGGCCGTCGGCCAGCTTGACCGCGGCGACGAAGCCGTCTTCGGGCCGCAGTTCGACGTCGACGATCAGCCCTTCGATGCGCTGGGCACCACGCTCCATCGCGTACTCGCGCAGGTAGGCGGCGTAGAGGCCGGCATCGAAGTGATAAGCGAAGGAATAGGCATTGGCCGCCGATGGCGCGCCACCCTCGGGCGGCGTGAAGCGGTTGCCCTTGGCCATGACGGTAGATGTCGACCAGTCCTCGTAGCTCGGCAGCCCGTCCGCGATGCGCGACAGGCGCAGCCAGTGCTGCCAGGGCGCGCGGTTGTCGATGGCCGGGCCGAAGTCGCCAAAGCCATGGAAGAAGCGGTGGCCGACACGGCCCCAGTCGCGGAACTCGATGCCGAGCTTGAAGCTGCCCTGGGTGCGCTTGACGAAGTCGGCGCCGTCCAGGCCCAGCGTGCGGTTGTAAGCGCGGATGGGCGGCAGCGTGGCCTCGCCGACGCCGATGGTGCCGATGTCGGGTGACTCGACCAGCACGATTTCGCAGGCGCCTTTGCCGGCCGCCGCAAAGCGCTGCGCCAGCGGCGCGGCGGCCATCCAGCCGGCGGTGCCGCCGCCAACGATGACGATCTTGCGGATAGAGGAATCGGGCATGGCTGTCTCTGGGCCAAGATTTTTATGAGCCTCACCGGGACCGGCGGGCGGCGCGATCTTCGACGAGCCGAGCCGCATCGCGCTAGGGGCTTTTACCGTATTTACTTCGTTCGATGGCCGAACTAATATGGCCTCAAGCCCATCAAAGCATGGGCACTACTAGGAGACAAATGCAGGCCGAAGCCGCAGGCAGCCAACAGCTGCTCAAGGTCATCAATCGCATGGCGCTGGTGAGGCACCTCTGTGCCAACCCGGGCCTGTCGCGTGCCGACCTGGCCGGGGCCGTCGGCCTGACCAAGTCCACCGTCAGCATGCTGGTGCGCGAGCTGATCGTCGAAGGCTGGCTGGCCGAACGCGAGGTCGTCGCGACCGGCGACCTGGGCCGTCGCCCCACCCCTCTCTTCATCGATCCGGCCAAGCTGCTGCTGCTCGGCGCCGAGGTCGGCATCGAGTCCGTGCGCGTTGTCGCCACCTCGCTGACCGGCGAAGTGCAGGCCTGGACGGTGGCCAACTACGGCGCCAGCCGCACGGCCAAGGCCTGCATCGCAAGCCTGGCCGCGGCGCTGCTCAAGCTGCGCAAGCAGCTCGACGCCAGCCAGCAGATCCTGGGCATCGGCGTGGGCTTGCCGGGCGGCGTCAACGAGGCGCGCGGCGTGCTGCACTTCGCGCCCAACCTCGGCTGGCGCGACATCCCCTTCGGCGCCCTGCTCGGCGAAAAGCTGCAAGACACTTCGCTCGCCGGCGTGCCCCTCTTCATACAGAACGAAGCCGATGTGGCGGCCCTGGGCGAGATGGAGTTCAACCCCGCGCCGGCGTCCGATCCGCTGCTCTACGTCTCCATCAACCAGGGCCTGGGCGCCGGCGTCATCGTTGGCGACCGCCTGCTGACCGGCAGCCGTGGCTTTGCCGGCGAGGTCGGCCACATGGTGCTGCAGCTCAACGGCCCACGCTGCTCCTGCGGCCGCCGTGGTTGCGCTGAAGCACTGATTGCGACACGCGCCATGCTCGGTGGCAGCGAGGACGGCACGGCGCTGCGCTCGCTGGCCGAGGTGCGCGCCCATCTCGTCGACGAAGACCCCGAGACGCTGAAGGCCGTCACCTCCGCCGGCCGCTACCTCGGCGTGCTGCTGCAGAACCTGGCCACCGCCTACGACCCCGCCTGCATCGTGCTGGGCGGCTCGGTCGTCGAGCTGGGTGAGCCCTTCCTGAAGCCGGCGCTGGACACCTTGCTCGATTACGCCGCTGCGGCCAGCCTGCCGCCGCCAACGGTGCGCACTTCGATGTTCGGTGCCAACGCCGTCGCCGTTGGCGCTGCCGCGCTGGCGCGCTTTCGGCTGACCCGCCCCGGCCTGCCGCTGGCCGACAGCGGCAGCGTGGCGCTGGTAGACGCCGAGGAGACCGCCTGATGTTCCTCGGCATCGATCTCGGCACCTCCGAAGTCAAGCTGCTGCTGCTCGACGGCGAGGGCCGTATCGTCGGCACGGCGGGCAGCGCGCTGACGCTGTCGTCGCCTGAGCCGCTGTGGTCCGAGCAAGCGCCAAGCGACTGGTGGCAGGCCACCGAGGCCGCCGTCGCCAAGCTGCGCGCCGCCCATCCGATGGCCTTCGCCGCGGTGCGTGGCATTGGCCTGTCAGGCCAGATGCATGGCGCCGTTCTACTCGATGACAGCGATGCCATCCTGCGCCCCGCCATCCTGTGGAACGACGGTCGCAGCCATGCCGAGTGCGACGAGCTGACGGCTGCCGCACCGCGCCTGCACGAGATCGCCGGCAATCTCGCGATGCCTGGCTTCACGGCACCCAAGCTGCTGTGGGTGAAGAAGCACGAGCCCGAAGTTTTCTCACGCGTGGCCAGCGTGCTACTGCCCAAGGACTGGCTGCGCTTGCAACTGACGGGTGACAAGGTTTCCGAGCCGTCTGACGCGGCCGGCACGCTGTGGCTGGACGTGGCTCGCCGCGACTGGTCCGACGAGCTGCTGGCGGCCTGCGGCCTGACGCGTGCGCAGATGCCGCGCCTTGTCGAGAGCAATGAACCGAGCGGCGTGCTGCTGCCCGAACTGGCGAAGGCCTGGGGCCTGAGCGCGGAAGTGGTGGTTGCCGGCGGCGCAGGCGACAACGCGGCCAGCGCCATCGGCATCGGCGCCACGCAGCCGGGCGATGGCTTCATCTCGCTGGGCACCTCGGGCGTGCTCTTCGTCGTCAACGACCGCTACCGCCCCAACCCCGCCTCAGCGGTCCACGCCTTCTGCCACGCCCTGCCCGAGCGCTGGCACCAGATGAGCGTGATGCTGTCGGCCGCAAGCTGCCTGCGCTGGTTCTGCAATCTCGTCGGTGCCGATGAAGCAACATTGCTGGCTGAACTTTCACCAAATGACAGCGCAGTCAACGCGCCCATCTTCCTGCCCTATCTGGCCGGTGAGCGCACGCCACACAACGACCCGTTCGCACCCGGCGTCTTCCATGGCCTGAAGGGCCAGACCAACCGCGCCGACTGCACCTACGCCGTGCTCGAAGGCGTGGCCTTCGGCCTGGCCGATGGCCTCAACGCCCTGCGTGCCGCAGGTACCGAAGTGCAGCAACTCTCCCTTGTTGGCGGCGGTTCGCGCAGTGCCTATTGGGCGCAGTTGATTGCAGACGCGCTGGACGTCGAGATCGTCGTGCACACCGGCAGCGAAGCCGGTGGCGCACTGGGCGCGGCACGCCTCGGTTGGCTGGCCGCCGGTGGCCGCATCGAGCAGGCCTGCACCCGCCCCGACATCGCGGCCCGCTTCTCTCCCAACCCCGAACGCCATGCGCTCCTGGCCCCTCGCCTGGCGCGCTTCCGTGACCTTTACCGCCGCCTGCGCGGTGCCTGACCTTTCCGTTATGACGAGCTATTTCCACGACATCGCGCCCATCCGTTTCGAGGGCGCCGACAGCCAGAACGACCTGGCCTTCAAGCATTACGACAAGGACCGCATCGTCCTGGGCAAGCGCATGGAAGACCACCTGCGCTTTGCCACCTGCTACTGGCACAACTTCGTCTGGACCGGCCTGGACCCGTTCGGTGGCGCCACCTTCGAGCGCCCCTGGTTCCAGGGCGGCAGCCCCATGGAACTCGCCAAGCTGAAGGCCGACGCCGCCTTCGAGTTCTTCGCCAAGCTCGGCGCGCCCTACTACTGCTTCCATGACCGCGACGTCGCCCCCGAAGGCGCCACGCCGCGCGAGAGCCACGAGAACTTCCAGCGCATCGTCGACGTGCTCGGCGAGAAGCAGCAGGCCACCGGCCTGAAGCTGCTGTGGGGCACGGCCAACCTGTTCAGCCACCGCCGCTTCATGTCGGGCGCGGCCAGCAATCCCGACCCGGCGCTGTTCGCCATGGCCGCGCTGCAGGTGCGCGATGCGATGGACGCCACGCTCAAGCTCGGCGGCGAGAACTACGTGCTGTGGGGCGGCCGCGAGGGCTACGAGACGCTGCTGAACACGCGCCTGGGCCAGGAGATGGACCAGCTCGGCCGCTTCCTCACCATGGTGGTTGAGTACAAGCACAAGATCGGCTTCAAGGGCGCCATCCTCATCGAGCCCAAGCCGCGCGAGCCGTCCAAGCACCAGTACGACTTCGACACCGCCACGGTCTACGGCTTCCTCGTGCGCTACGGCCTGGAGAAAGAGGTCAAGGTCAACATCGAGGCCAACCACGCCACGCTGTCGGGCCACAGCTTCGAGCACGAGATCGCCACCGCCGGGGCGCTGGGCATCCTCGGCAGCCTGGACATGAACCGCGGCGACCCGCAGCTGGGCTGGGACACCGACCAGTTCCCCAACAACGTGCCCGAGACGGCCGTGGCCCTGTACCACGTGCTCCAGGCGGGTGGCCTGGGTTCGGGCGGCCTGAACTTCGATGCCAAGGTGCGCCGCCAGAGCATCGACGCGGCCGACCTCTTCCACGGCCACATCGGCGGCATGGACGTCTGCGCCCAGGCCCTGCTGATCGCCGAAAAGATGGTCACCGACGGGCGCCTCAAGGCTGCCGTCGACGGCCGCTACGCCGGCTGGGACACCCCCTTCGGCCAGGACATCCTGCAAGGCCGCCGCACGCTGGACCAACTGGCCGACCAGGTGCTCGCCGGCAACACCGACGTGGCGCCCGTGTCGGGCCGCCAGGAAGTCTTCGAGAACCTCGTCAACCGCTTCTGCGGCTGAGCGCCCCACACCCGATTCACCACCCCCGCCGCCCAGCACACCCGGACCGACAACGCTGCCAATGACGAACACCCTCGCTCAAACGCCACGCGCCCGTCGACCCGGGCGATGTTGACCCCTGCCCTTTTTCCGCCGAACCAGCTGTAAGACACAGGCCAAGAGCCCCATGACAACGAGAGGAGACACAGTGAAAAACCAGTACCGCCGAACCGCCATCTCCATTGCCGCCGCCCAGGCCGCCCTGCTCTGCAGCGGCATGGCCTTTGCGCAGACCGCGCCCGCCCCCGCGGCGGCTGCATCCGCCCCCGAAGCCAAAACCCAGCAAGCCCAGAAGATCGAGACCGTCGTCGTCAGCGGCCGCCGCGCGGCCCTGCAGTCGGCTCAGAAGTTCAAGCAGGACTCCGACGAAATCGTCGACACCATCGTCGCCGACGACATCGGCAAGTTGCCCGACCGCTCCATCACCGAAGTGCTGCAGCGCGTCGTCGGCGTGACCATCGACCGCACCATGTCCAAGGGCGACCCCGAGCACTACTCGGTGGAAGGCTCCAGCGTCAACATCCGCGGCCTGTCCTATGTCCGCTCCGAAGTGAACGGCCGCGACACCTTCTCCGCCAACGGCGGCCGCGCGCTGAACTTCGAAGACGTGCCGCCCGAGCTGATGTCCGCCGTGGACGTCTACAAGAACCCGTCGGCCGTGCAGATCGAAGGCGCCATCGGCGGCCTCGTGAACCTGCGCACCGCCCTGCCCTTCGACTACGCCGGCTTCAAGGGCGGCATCACCGCCAGCGGCAACTACAACCAGCTGCAAGGCAAGTGGAGCCCGGCCGTGTCGGGCCTGGTGTCCAACCGCTGGAAGACCGACCTCGGCGAGTTCGGCGCGCTGCTGAGCCTGGCGCACAGCGAGAGCAGCACCCGCACCGACCTCTGGCAGGTCGAGCCCTACTTCAAGGTCGACGGCACGCACTGGGTTCCGAAGGGCGCGCAGTGGCGTGACTCCAATTTCGAGCGCACCCGCAAGGGCACCTACGGCGCGCTGCAGTACAAGAACGACGACGTCAGCAGCTCGCTGACCTACTTCGAGTCCAAGTACAAGATGCAGTGGGACGAGAACGCGCTGTTCTCGAGTGCCAACCCCTGGAACCTGAAGATCTCCCCCGGAGCCACCTATGGCACCAGCGGCAACCTGCTGACCGGCACGCTGACGGCACCGACCGATGGCGGCGTCAACTTCGGTGCCGACACGCGCTACATGTCGCGCAACTCCAAGACCCGCGACCTGGGCTGGAACCTGAAGTGGAAGGCCAACGACAAGTGGAGCTTCAGCACCGACCTGCAAGTGGTGAAGTCCACGACCAATGCCTTCGACTCCACGGTGGCCACCGGCCTGCAGATGCCCAAGGAGACGCTGGACCTGTCCGGCTCGACGCCGCGCGTCGTCTTCGACGCGACCGACCTGGCCGCGCTGAAGGACCTGGGCAACTATTACTGGGCGTTCACGATGGAACACCTGGACCGCAGCAAGGCCGAATCCAAGGTCTGGCGCGGTGACGCCAAGGTCAACTTCGACCACCCGGTGTTCCAGGACCTGCAGTTCGGCGTGCGCCTGACGCAGCGCGACGCAACCACCACCAACACCGTGCCTGGCTACAACTGGGCGGCCATCACGCAGACCTGGCAACAGGGCTGGGACATCAACCATGTGGCGCGCCTGAACGACCCGCGCTTCAACGCGCCGGTCAGCCTGCACCCGTTCACCAACTTCTTCGGCGGCCAGAGCGTGCCGGGCGTCTATGTGCCGGCCGTGTCGCTGGCCAAGGACTACCCGAACAGCTACACCGCGCTGCACAAGTACCACGACATCCTGTGCGCCGAGCAGACCGCCGCCGCAGGCTGGGGCAGCGGCTGCCCGGCCTGGGCACCTGCCAGCTTCGGCACCGACCCCGCCGGCACCAACGAGCAGCACGAGCGCAGCCAGGCCGGCTACGCCCAGTTGCGCTTTGACCTGAACGACTCGGGCACGCCGCTGGACGGCAATGTCGGCCTGCGCGCCGTGCGCACCGAGATGAAGGCCAAGGGCTACACCGTGTTCGCCAACCAGGCGACCTCGATCCAGCCCGGCCAGAGCCAGGGCGGCGTGACCGTGCCCACCATCCAGAGCTTCAGCAGCCCCATCAACGCCGAGCAGAACTATGTCGACGTGATGCCCAGCCTGAACCTGCGCTACAAGCTCAGCGATGCGCTGCAGTTCCGCGCGGCCCTCGGCAAGGCCATCACGCGGCCCGACTTCTCGCAGCTGCAGGCCTACACGTCGATGACGCTGACGACGACGCAGCACACGGTTGGCAACACCGTCGTCATCGACAGCGTGAACCTGGCGGGTTCGGCTAACGGCAACCCGATGCTCAAGCCGATCAAGTCCAACCAGATCGACTTCACCGGCGAGTGGTACTTCTCGAAGAACGGTTCGCTGACGGTGGCCGTGTTCAACAAGCAGTTGAAGGACGTCATCGTCAACCAGGCGCAAACGGTGGCGCTGCGCGACACGGCCAACAACACGCCGCTGAACTTCACGGTGACCTCGCCGGTCAACGGCGCCAACGGCCACGCCCGCGGCATGGAAGTCGCCTTCCAGCGCTACCTGGACATGCTGCCGGGCTTCTGGTCGGGCTTCGGTGTGCAGGCCAACTACACCTACGTGGACAGCAAGACCAAGCTCAAGAGCCCGGTCCTCAGTGCCTACTGCGCCGGTACCAGCACCAACGCCGACAACCTGAACCTCAACATCAACGGTTGCGACACCGACGGCCGTACCTTCGGTGACCTGCCGCTGCAGAACCTGTCCAAGCACGCCTACAACCTGGCGCTGCTGTACGACTGGGGTCCGGTCTCGGCACGCGTGGCTTACAGCTGGCGCTCCAAGTACCTGCAGGGCGTGAACGTCAACGGCACGCGCGGTGGCGATGGCCGCCTGGCCAATGGCGACAGCGTCGCCTGGGCGCTGCCGACCTGGAGCGACGCCTACGGCCAGATCGACGCCGGCATCACCTACCGCGTGCTCGACAACTTCAGCCTGAGCCTGGAAGGGCAGAACCTGGGCAACACGGTGGCGCGCCAGCTGATGCAGCAGCAGATCGGCATGATGACGCGCGGCGTGAACTACACCGGTCGCCGCTACTCGGTGCAAGCCAGCTACTCTTTCTGAGCCTGGCCACGGTCCGGCGGCCCTCGGGTCGCCGGACCTTTTCGCAATCCCTGGATTCCGATGAAGACAACCACCCTCCTTTCGGCTGCCGCGGCGGCACTGGCCTGCCTGCTCACCACGCAAGCCGCACTCGCCGCCGAGGCGCCCCGCCTCGTCACCCGCGACGGGCGGCACGCGCTGCTCGTCGACGGCAAGCCCTTCCTGATGCTGGGCGCCCAGGCGCACAACTCCAGCAACTACCCCGCCGCGCTCAAGCCCGTATGGGACGCCGCCAAGGACGTGAAGGCCAACACGGTGCTGATACCGGTGGCCTGGGAGCAGGTGGAGCCCGAGGAGGGCAAGTTCGATTTCAGCTTCGTGGACGTGCTGGTGAAGCAGGCCCGCGAGCACAAGCAGCGCCTGGTGATCCTGTGGTTCGCCACCTGGAAGAACACCAGCGCCCAGTACACGCCCGCCTGGGTCAAGCTCAATCCCAAGCGCTTCCCGGCCAATCTGGACCGCGAAGGCAAGCCGAACTACAGCCTGAGCCCCTTCGGCGTCGAGACGCTCAAGGCCGACAAGCGCGCCTTCGTCGCGCTGATGGCGCACCTGAAGAAGATCGATTCGACCGAGCGCACCGTGCTGATGGTGCAGGTCGAGAACGAGGTCGGCACCTACGACCTGGTGCGCGACTTCGCGCCCGCCGCGCAGGCCGCCTTCGAGCAACCCGTGCCGGCCGCCGTGCTGGCGCGCAAGAAGCCGGTGGCTGCAGCGTCGGGCACCTGGCGCGAGGTCTACGGCGACTACGCCGACGAGTACTTCCACGCCTGGGCCATCGCCCGCTACATCGGTGACATCGCTGCCGCTGGTCGCGCCGTCTACGACCTGCCGATGTACGTCAACAACGCGCTGCGCAACCCCCTGGACCAGCCGCCCAAGCCCTGGAACAAGGACTTCGCCAGCGGTGGCCCGACGCATGACGTCATCGACATCTACAAGGCCGCTGCCCCCGCCCTCGACATCGTCGCGCCCGACATCTACAACGCCGAGTCCGCGCAGGTGAATGCCAACCTGGGCCTCTTCCAACGGGCGGACAACGCGCTGTGGGTGCCCGAGATCGGCAACTCGGCGATCTATGCGCGCCACCTCTACGCCGTGCTCGGCAAGGGCGCGCTGGGCGTGGCGCCATTCGGCATCGACTACTTCAACTACAGCAACTTCCCGCTCGGCTCGACGGCGACGGACCACACGATGGTCGAGCCCTTCGGCCGCGTGTTCAAGATGTTCGCGCCTATCCAGCGCCAATGGGCGCAATGGGCCTTCGACGGCCGCACGCGCGGCGCGGCCGAGGGCGATGACCGCAAACCGCAGGTTCTGGAGTTCCCCGGCTGGTTGGCCAAGCTTAGCTACCGCGAATGGCAGTTCGGCGAGACCAGCTGGAAGATGACCGACAAGGTCCCCGCCGGCACCGAACAGCCCGGCGGCGGCGTCGCCATCGCGCAGATCGGCGACGACGAGTTCATCGTCATCGGCCAGCGCACCCGCGTGCGCATGGAAGCAGCACCCGGCACGAACGGCTTCATGCTGCGCACCGAACAGGGCCGCTTCGACGACAAAGGCCGCTGGGTCATGGAGCGCGTCTGGAACGGCGACCAGGTCGATTACGGCCTGAACCTGCCGTCCGAGCCCGTCATGCTCAAGGTCAAGATGGGCCGCGCCAAGTGATCCATCGCCGCCACCTGCTGCAGGCAGCGGGCCTGCTCGGCCTGCCGGCCTGGGGCGCGGAAGGCGCGCCGGCCTACGACTGGCGCAGCTTGACGTTTGGCGGCGGCGGCTTCATCGATGGCTTCGTTTTTCACCCGCGCGAGCAGGGCCTGCTCTACGCGCGCACCGACATCGGCGGCGCCTACCGCTTCGACCCGGCGGCCAAGCGCTGGCTGCCGCTGCTGGACCAGTTGAACAAGGCCGACTCGGACCTGATGGGCGTGCTCAGCCTCGCCGTCGACCCGAGCGACGCCAACCGCGTCTACGCCGCCTGCGGCCTGTACACGCATCAATGGGCGCGCGGCGCGGCGCTGCTCGCCTCCAACGATCGCGGCGCGACCTGGGCGGTGCACGAACTTGGCCTCAAGCTGATGGGCAACGGCCCTGGCCGTGGCACCGGCGAGCGTCTGCAGGTGGACCCCAATCGCCCCGAACGTCTGCTGCTCGGCACGACGCAGGACGGGCTGCTGCAAAGCACCGACCGCGGCCAGCGTTTCTCCAAGCTCGGCGGCTTCCCTGCCAAGCATGTGTCCCTCGTGCTGTTCGGGCCGAAGAAGGGCACCGTCTACGTCGGCAGCCACGACCAACCCGGCCTGTTCGTCTCCAACGATGACGGCGTCAGCTTCACGCGCATTGCCGAGCTGCCAGCCCAAGCGCCACAGCGCGCGGCCTTCGGGCCGGACGGTTCGCTCTACGTCAGCTTCGCCGCTGGCGAGAACAACGCCGTCGTCAACCCCAGCTACGCCAAGACCGGCAGCGTCTGGCACCGCGAGCCGGCCGGCCGCTGGCGCGACATCACGCCCGTCAAGCCGACCTCCGCCCAGCCCTTCGGCTACTCCGGCCTGGACGTCGATGCCAAGCGCCCCGGCCGCCTCGTCGTGTCCACCATCGAGCGCTGGTCGGCCGGCGACGAGATCTACGTCTCCGACGACTTCGGCGCGAGCTGGGCACCGCTGAGCCCGCGCTCCGCCTTCGACGCCAGCACCCACCCCTGGCTGCAGGCCTACCAGGGCAAGACGCAGCACAAGCAAGGCCACTGGCTGGCAGACATCAAGATCGACCCGCACGACGGCGAGCGTGCCGTCTACGGCACGGGCTATGGGCTGTGGATGACGGCCAACCTCGGCGCGGCCAAGGTCAACTGGGCGTTCACGGTCGACAACCTCGAGGAGACTGCCACGCTCGGCCTGGAGAGCCCGTCCGGCGGCGCCTCGCTGCTGGCAGCCATGGGCGATGTGTCCGGCGCCGCCTGGGACGACATCGGCCAGGGCCCGAAGAACGGCCTTTTCCTGCCCGCCGGTGAGAGCTGCCGCTCGGTGGCCTATGCCGAACTCAACCCCGGCATCGTCGCGCGCACGTCCGACGCGGCGGCCAACGGCGGCTACTGGTCGCCCGACGGCGGCGCGAGCTGGCGGCCTTTCGGCCCGTCGTCGCGCAACACCAAGACGCCCGAGGGCTGGAACGCGCAGACCGGCCAGGTCGCCGTGTCGGCCAAGGGCGGCTTCTTCCTGTGGGTGCCCGACAAGCAGGCCGCGCTGTTCTCTCGCGACCGCGGCAAGACCTGGGCTGTCAGCCAGGGCTGGCCAGCCGAACGCGACGTCGCCCTCATGCCGGTGGCCGACCGCGCCGTCGAAGGCATCTTCTATGTGCATGACCGCGCCAACGGCCGCATCCTCGTCAGCGCCGACGGCGGCGCCAGCTTCCAGCCTGGCATCACCGGCCTGCCCAAGCTGCAGAGCTGGCAGACGGCCCAGCTCGCATGCGCGTCGGGCAAGCTGCGCGACCTCTGGCTGGCACTGCCCGAAGGCTTGCTGCACTTCCCCGGCGTCGACGCCAAGGCGCAGGGCCTGCGCGGTGTCGTCGAGCCCTGGCGCGTGGCCATCGGCAAGGCGGCCGAAGGCGGGAGCTATCACGCCGTCTACGTCTGGGGCCGCGTGCTCGTCAACGGCGACCCCGTCGAAGGCCTGTTCCGCTCCATCGATGCCGGCGCCAGCTGGCAGCGCATCAACGACGACCGCCACCGCTACGGCCGGTTGAACGCGCTGGCCGCTGACCCGCTGGAGTTCGGCATCGTCTACCTCGCGCCGGAAGGCCGCGGCGTCATCATCGGCAAGCCGCGCGTATGAGGGCATCACTGCTCGCCCTTTGCCTCGCCATCGCGCTGCCGCTGCAGGCCGCCGAGCTGGTGCTGCGCTACGACCAACCCGCACCCGACACGGCCCAGGGCTGGGAACAACAGGCCCTGCCCGTTGGCAACGGCCACCTCGGCGCCATGCTGTTCGGCCAGGTTGCACGCGACCGGCTGCAGTTCAACGACATCACGCTGTGGACGGGCGACGCCAAGGCCATGGGCGCCTACCAGCCGTTTGGCGACGTGGTGGTGGAACTCGACGGCGCGCAGTCGCCCGTGAGCGACTACCGCCGCGAGCTGGACATTGCACGGGCCCGCCACCGCCTGACGTACAACCAGGCGGGCGTGCGCTTCGAGCGCCAGACCATTGCCAGCCACCCGGCCCAAGTCATCGCCTGGCGGCTGAGCGCCGACCAGCCCGGCCGCTACAACGGCCGCATCGCGCTGACCGACCACCATGGCGCCGCACTCAGCGCCGCCAACCAGACACTGACCGCTGTGGGCACGCTGCCCAACGGCCTGGCCTACGCCAGCCAGCTGCGCGTGCAGCACGAAGGTGGCAGCGTCGCCAGCGATGGCAACACGCTGGTGTTTCGTGGCTGCAACTCGCTGACCATCATCCTGGGCGCAGGCACGAGCTACGCGGCCGGCCGGGTCAACGGCGCCGCGCCGCTACCGCGCGTGCAGGCACAAGTTGCCGCCGCCAAGCCCTGGCCCCAACTGCGCGCCGAGCATGAGCGCGACGTTCAGGCCTTGCTCGGCCGCGTGCAGCTCGACCTCGGCAGCAGCCCGGCCGAACGCCGCGCGTTGACCACCGACGCGCGCCTGACCGCGTACACAAGGAGCGGCGGTGACCCCGAGCTGGAGGCGCTGTACTTCCAGTACGGCCGCTACCTGCTCGTCAGCAGTTCGCGCAACTCGCTGCCTGCCAATCTGCAGGGCCTGTGGAACGACAGCCTTACGCCGCCGTGGAACAGCGACTACCACTCCAACATCAACCTGCAGATGAACTACTGGCCGGCGGAGCCGACCAACCTGGCGGAGACAGCGCGGCCACTGCACGCCTTTGTGCGGAACCTCGTGCCGATGTGGCGCCGCCCGGTTGCCGAGCGCGCGGCGCTGGCCTTGAAGGACGCCCAAGCGCTTCCCCCCGAGACGCCGCCCTGGGACAACTCGATGCAGCCGCCCGTCGAGACCTTCCTCACCGCGGATGGCAAGCCCGTGCGCGGCTGGACGCTGCGCACCGAAACCAACCCCTTCGGCGCCCTGGGCTATCTGTGGAACATGACGGGCAACGCTTGGTATGCCCGCCACTTCTGGGAGCACTACGCCTTCACGCAGGACAAGGCCTTCCTGCGGCACGTGGCCTGGCCGGTGCTGAAGGAGGTCAGCGACTTCTGGGAAGACCGGCTCAAGGCGGGGCCCGATGGCCGCCTCGTCGCACCCAACGGCTGGTCGCCCGAGCACGGCCCGGTGGCCGACGGCGTCACCTACGACCAGCAGATCCTGTGGGATCACTTCGACAACACCGCCCAGGCCGCCGACGTGCTCGGCGACCGCGTAGCGCGCGACCATGCGCTGTCGCTGCGCGACCGCCTTGCCGGCCCGCGCGTGGGCAGCTGGGGCCAGTTGCTCGAATGGCAGGACGAGCTGAAGGACGCCGTACTGGACACACCGCGCGACACGCACCGCCATGTGTCTCACCTGTTCGCCCTCTTCCCCGGCCGCCAGATCTCGGCACAGCGCACACCCGAGCTCGCTGCCGCCGCGCGCAAGACGCTGGACGCGCGTGGCGACGTCAGCACCGGCTGGTCCATGGCCTGGAAGATGGCCTACTGGGCACGGCTGCGCGATGGCGACCACGCCCACCGCCTGCTGCGCGGCCTGCTGGCCCAACCCGGCGCCACGGCAGCTCGGCCGGGCGCCGAGGTCCACCAAGGCGGCACCTATCCCAATCTCTTCGACACCCACCCGCCCTTCCAGATCGACGGCAATTTCGGCGCCACCGCCGCAATCGCCGAGATGCTGGTGCAATCGCAGGACGGCGTCATCGACCTGCTGCCCGCCTTGCCTGCGACCTGGCCCGAGGGTTCTGTGAAGGGCTTGCGCGCACGCGGCGGCTTCGAGGTCGATATCGCCTGGGCACGCGGCCGCGTCACGAGCGCCACCGTGCGCTCGGTGGCCGGCGCTGGCGGCGGTCGTGTTCGCTTGGGCGAGCGCGTCGTCGAGCTGAAGCTCAAGCCCGGCCAGTCGCGCACGCTGCAAGCCAAGGACTTTCTCTGACATGAATCGTTTTCTCCTGCTCGCTCTCGCTGCCTTGCTGCCATTGACAGCGCAGTCAATGGACCTGGATGTCGGCCGGCCTGCCAAGGGCTGGCAGATCGCTGTCACCGACTTCGAAGGCGAGGCCAAGCTCACCGGTGACCGCGTCACCGTGCCCAAGCCGGCCAACCCGCGCGTGCCCAACAGCCATGTCGCCGCCCGCCGCGGCGACGACGGCGCCGTAACGCTGCAGTTCAGCAATACCTGGATCGCCCAGGCGCGCTGGCAGGACGGCGCGCCGCTGGACCTGCGGCCTTACCTCGCCGAAGGCACCGTCGAGTTCGACTTGAACGTCGTCGACCTCGCCAACGGCGGCATGAAGTTCAAGCTCGGCTGCGGCAAGGACTGCGAACGCATGGTGCCCTTTCTGTTTGCCGGCCGCGAACTGATTGGCAAAGGCCGCCAGCACCTGTCCTTGGCGCTCAAGTGCTTCTGGCGCGAGGGCGATGACTTCAGCGCCGTGAACGTGCCCTTCACGCTGGAAGGCACGGGCAGCGGCGAATTGCAGATCGCCAACCTGCGCCTGAACAAGCGCGGCAAGGCGACGACCTCCTGCCCCGACTACCGCACCCAGTCCGTCACGCCCGAGCGGCTGCAGGAGTCCTGGGCCGTCGAGTGGTGGCTGCCGCGCCACGAGGCCAAGCTGGCAGAGATCCGCGCGCATCGCGAGGCCGGCCGGCGTGTGGACCTCGTCTTCCTCGGCGACTCCATCACCCAGGGCTGGGAGAACGAGGGTAAGGCCGCCTGGGCCGCGCACTTCGCCAAGCACAACGCCGTCGCCCTGGGCTTTGGCGGCGACCGCACCGAGAACCTGCTGTGGCGCCTGCAGCACGGCGAGCTGGACGGCATGCGCCCGAAGGCCGTCGTCGTGATGATCGGTACCAACAACACCGGCGATCGACTCGAAGACCCGGCCTTCACCGTCGCCGGCATCAAGCGCAACCTCGACGAGATCCGCCAACGCCAGCCCCAGGCCAAGGTGCTGCTGCTGGCCCTGTTCCCGCGCGGCGAGAAGCCCGACGACCTGACGCGCCGGCATAACGCCAAGATCAATGCACTGCTGCCGGCGCTCGCCGATGGCCGCCAGGTCGTCTTCCTCGACATCGGCCGCGCGCTCATGAATCCGGACGGCACGCTGTCCAAAGACATCCTGCCGGACTGGCTGCACCTCAGTCCGCAAGGCTACGAGATCTGGGCCCGCAGCCTGGATGCCACCCTGACCCCGATGCTGGCGCCCTGACGGCGCGCAGCGAAGTACCCCATGACCTCTTCCCTGACGTACTCCAGCCCCTTCCCCGCCGACTTCGTCTTCGGCGTTGCCGCCGCCGCCCCGCAGATCGAGGGTGCCGCCTTCACCGACGGCAAGGGCGAATCCATCTGGGACCGCTTCTCCCGCCAGCCCGGCAAGGTGCATGACGGCGACACGCTGGACATCGCCTGCGACCACTACAACCGCTTCGATGAGGACTTCGCGCTGATGGCCTCGCTGGGCCTGAAGAGCTACCGCCTGTCCCTGGCTTGGCCGCGCATCTACCCGAACGGCGACGGCGAGCTGAACCAGGCCGGCCTGGACTTCTATCACCGCCTCTTCGCGAGCATGAAGAAGCACGGCATCACGCCCTGGGTCACCCTCTTCCACTGGGACCTGCCGCAATCGCTGGAAGACCGCGGCGGCTGGACCGAGCGAGTCACGGTGGACGCCTTTGGCCGCTACGCCGACACCGTCGTCAAGGCCTTCGCGGGCGAGGTCAAGCACTGGATCACGATGAACGAGATCCGCTGCTTCACGCAGCTGGCCTACGGCTACGGCACCAAGGCGCCGGGCCGCACCGAGAGCGCGGCCGTCGTCAACCAGACCTTCCACCACGCGCTGCTGTGCCACGGTCATGGCGTGCGCGCGGTGCGTGAGTTCGGCGGCGCCGGCGCCGTGGTCGGCCTGACGGACAACTGCGATGTCTGCATCCCTGTCACCGAGACGCCGGCCGACATCGAAGCGGCCAAAGCCTGGTTCCTGGAGAAGAACGCCCATGTGCTGGGCGCCATGCATGCCGGCCACTACCCGGCGGACTACCTGGCCCGCGCTGGCGCCGACGCGCCGCATGTCGAGCCCGGCGACTTCGACCTCATCAGCCTGCCGACCGACCACCTCGGCCTGAACATCTACACCGGCACCTATGTGCGCGCCGGCAAGAACGGCGCGGCGTATGACGCCCTGCCCAACCCGGTGAACTACCCGCGCGCCGACAGCCCCTGGCTGCGCCTGGTGCCCCAGTCCATCTACTGGGCCACGCGCTTCGCGCATGAGCTCTACGGCCACCAGTCGCTCTACATCACCGAGAACGGCTGCGGCTACAACGACGAGCCGGTGGTGAACGGTGAGGTGCTGGACCTGCACCGCCGCGACTTCCTGCGCAACCACCTGCGCGAAGCCCACCGCGCCATCGGCGACGGCGTGCCGCTGCACGGCTACTTCCTGTGGAGCTTCATCGACAACTACGAGTGGGAAGACGGCTACCAGCGCCGCTTCGGCATCGTGCACTGCGACTACGAGACGCAGGTGCGCACGCCCAAGCTGTCCGCCCTGTACTACGCCGACATCATCAAAGCACGCAGGATCCTGTGAACACCGCCACCCTCCACATGGCGCGGGCCGATCGCCTGCCGCTGAAGCAGAAGATCGGCTTCGGCCTGGGCTCCATCCTCGACATGTGGGGCCACTGGCTCTATGCGTCGCTGGCCTTCCAGGTGTTCAACATCTTCCTCGGCGTGGCCCCCGGGCTGATCTCCACGGTCCAGGCCATCAAGATCTTCATCGACGCCGGCTCCGATGCGGTGTTCGGCTGGCTCTCCGACAACACGCGCACGAAGTACGGGCGCCGGCGCCCGTTCATCCTCGTGGGCGGCATCCTCGCCGGCATCGGCCTGCCGCTGATGTTCGCCGTCGGCAAGGGCTGGACCGACAT
This sequence comes from Roseateles sp. GW821-FHT02E12, assembly GCF_059421665.1. NCBI lineage: Bacteria > Pseudomonadati > Pseudomonadota > Betaproteobacteria > Burkholderiales > Sphaerotilaceae > Roseateles > Roseateles sp. GW821-FHT02E12. The sequence goes on along the minus strand of NZ_JBWKVK010000005.1, from coordinate 230,373 downwards.
GCAGTACTTCAGCTTCATGCTGATCAGCATGGTGATCTACGTGCCGGTGATGAGCTGCTTCAACATGCCCTGGGTCAGCCTCGGCGCGGAGATGACGCCGGACTATCACGAGCGCACCAGCGTCATGGCCGTGCGCAACGCCATCCAGAAGGGGCCGGAGCTGGCGATGTTCTTCGCCGCCCAGTTCACGACGCTGGCCATCTTCAACGACGCCAACGGCAAACCCGACATCCTGCGCGGCGCCCAGGTCTACACCAGCATCCTCGGCGCCATCATGGTGGCGGTGTCCATCGCCATCTTCCTGCTGGTGCGCGAGCGCTACTACGAGAAGCTGGTGTCGCGCACGCAGACCCACATCCCGCTGGCCGACACGCTGTGGCGCACGCTGCGCTGCCAGCCCTTCCGCGCCGTGTTGACGATGTCGCTGGCCTACAGCATCGGCACCGCCATGGTCGGCGCTCTGGGCTACTACGCCACCGTCTACTACGTCTGCAAGGGAGACATCGTGCTCGCGACGAAGTGGAACACCGCCATGGGCCTGGCCGGCATGGCCTTCGGCTTCGCGGGCATCCCGTTCTTCTCCGGCATCGCGCGCCGTTTCGGCAAGCGCACGGGCCTGGCCTGCGTGCTGAGCCTGGCCATCTGCGCCTTCATCGGTGACTGGTGGCTGTACGACCCCGAACTGCCCTACCTGCAGCTCTTCGCCTGCGGTTTCGTCGCCTTCACCGGCGCGGGCTTCTGGACGCTGTACGCCGCCACCATCGGCGACGTCGTCGACTACGACGAATACCAGACCGGCCAACGCCGCGAGGGCTCGTTCTCGGCCTGCCAGTCCTGGATCTCCAAGGTCGGCATCGCGCTGGGCGTGGGCGCGTCGGGCTGGATCCTGCAGTTCACCGGCTTCGACGCCAAGCACGACATCCAGACGCCGGAGTCCCTGTTCTGGATCCGCATCCTGCTGTCGGGCATCCCCGTCATCGGCCTGGTGCTGGCGCTGATCGCCATCCTGCGCTTCCCGCTGACGGAAGCGCGCATGCTGGAGATCCGCGGCAAGCTCGAAGCGGTGCGGGGCAAGGTATGACGATGTCCCGCCGCATGGCCGTGCAGGCTGCGCTCGCCGGCGCCTCCATCCCCGCCATCGCGGCGCCGCGCGCCGGCGCCGGCATCGAAGGCCAACGCAAGGCGGACCTCGGCAACGGCACCTACCTGAACCCCATCGTCGCCGGTGACCACGCCGACCCAACGATCCTGAAGGACGGTGCCGACTACTACATGACGTTCTCGTCCTTCCAGTCCTACCCGGGCGCCGTCATCTGGCACTCGCAGGACCTGGTGAACTGGACGCCGATCACCGCGGCCCTCACGCAGCCCATCGGCACCGTGTGGGCGATGGACCTCATCAAGCACGCGGGCCGCTTCTACATCTACATCCCGGTATTGCAGGACGCCGGCACGGGCATCTACGTCATCCACGCCGACGACATCCGCGGCCCGTGGAGCGCACCCATCGACCTGAAGGTGCCTGGCTGCATCGACCCCGGCCACGTGGTGGGCGAGGACGGCAAGCGCTACCTCTTTGTCAACGGCGGCCGGCGCATCCGGCTCAAGGACGACGGCCTGGCCACCGACGGCGCGCTGGAGAACAACGCCTGGAAGCCCTGGCAGTACCCCAAGGACTGGGTCGTCGAGATGTTCGCGCCCGAGGGCCCCAAGCTGCTCAAGCGCGGCGAGTGGTTCTACCTGATCTCGGCGGTAGGCGGCACCGCTGGGCCGCCCACCAGCCACATGGTCACCGTGGCCCGCGCGCGCTCCGTGCACGGGCCGTGGGAAGACGCGCCCAACAACCCCATCGTGCGCACGAAGAGCATCGACGAACCCTGGTGGTCGCGCGGCCATGCCAGCGTCGTCGAGGGGCCGGCGGGGGACTGGTGGATGGTCTATCACGGCTACGAGAACGGCATGCGAACGCTGGGCCGACAGGCGTTGCTGGAGCCCGTCGAATGGACGAAGGACGGCTGGCTGCGCGCCAAGGGCGGCACGCTGGACAGGCCGCTGCCAAAACCGCGCGGTGGCAAGCCGAGCAAGGCGGGCTTCGCACTGTCCGACGACTTCTCCAGCGGCAAACTCGGCCTGCAATGGGCTTTCCACGCGCCCGGGCCCGACGAAGCCAAGCGCCTGCGCTTCGAGGAAAAATCCCTCGTCATCCGCGGCAAGGGCAAGGCGCTGCCAGACTCCTCGCCGCTGACCTGCGCGTGCGGCGACCGCAGCTACGAGGTCACGGTCGAGCTGGAGATCAGCGGCGATGGCCACGGCGGCCTGGCGCTGTTCTACGAGGAGCGCGGCCACGTCGGCATCGCCTTCAGCACGACGCAGATGCTGACCTACGGCTACGGCCAGGAGCATTCGTGGATGCGTGAAGCCATGGTGACGCGCCGTGTCCACATCCGCGTCGTCAACCGCGAGAACGTCGTCACCTGGCACTACTCGCACGACGGCGGCAAGACCTGGAAACAGCACTCCTGGCAGATGGAGGTCTCCGGCCTGCATCACAACGTCTTCGGCGGCTTCGTCAGCCTTCGCCCTGCGCTGTTCAGCGCGGGCGCCGGCGAGGTGCGCGCCCGCAACTTCGTCTACAGAGGACTCCCGACGTGACTTCGCTTCGCTCCCTCCGCCGCCGCCAACTCCTGGCTGCTGCCACCCTTCCCCTTGTCAGCCCTATGACGTTCGCCGCCACACCTCAGCGCCGCATCGTGCTGGACCTCGCCGAAGCCAAGCAGCCGCTGGACCGCTTCTTCGACCATTGCGTCGGCGCCGACTACCCCGGCACGACCTACCGCGAGGATGCGCTGGCGCAACTGAAGACGACGGTGGACGAGCTGGGATTCCGCTACCTGCGCTTCCACGCCATCTTCCACGACGTGTTCAAGACGGTGACGCGCGACGCCGCTGGCCAGCTGGTGTTCGACTTCACCGGCATCGACAAGCTCTACGACGCAATGCTGGCCCGCCGCATCAAGCCCTTCGTCGAGCTGGGCTTCACGCCGCTGGCGCTGAAAACGTCGGACCTGAAGATCTTCTACTGGGAAGGCAACACCTCCCACCCCGAGCCCACCGGCTGGGTGGCGCTGATCGACGCCTTCACCCGCCACCTGCTGCAGCGTTACGGCCAGAAGGAGGTGCGCAGCTGGTACTTCGAAGTCTGGAACGAGCCCAACCTTGACGGCTTTTGGGAGCGTGCCGACCAGAAGGCCTACTTCGACCTCTACACACGCACGGCCAAGGCGATCAAGGCGATCGACCCGCAGCTGCTGGTCGGCGGCCCGTCCACGGCCGGCGCGGCCTGGGTGCCCGAGTTCCTGGCGCATGCCAAGGTGACGAACACGCCCGTCGATTTCATCACCGTGCACACCTACGGCGTGGACGGCGGCTTCCTGGACGAGTTCGGCAAGGAAGACCTGATGTTGCTGGCGACGCCCGACGCCATCATCGGCGACGTGAAGCGCGTGCGCAAAGAGATCGAGGCCTCGCACCTGCCCGGCCTGCCGATGTTCTTCACCGAGTGGAGCACCAGCTACAACCCGCGCGACCTCGTGCACGACAGCTATATGAGCGCGCCCTATGTGCTGACCAAGCTCAAGCAGAGCCAGGGCCTGGCCCAGCACATGAGCTACTGGGTCTACAGCGACCTGTTCGAGGAGCCCGGTCCGCCGGACGCGCCCTTCCACGGCGGCTTCGGCCTGATGACTCGCGAAGGCGTGCGCAAGCCGACCTGGTTCGCCTACAAATACCTGGCGGCGCTGCAGGGCAAGCAGGTGCCCACGAACGACGAGCAGACCTGGGCGGCCACGGACGGCCAGCAACTCCAGGCCATCGTCTGGGACTGGCGCAACACCGAGCAGAAAGTCAGCAACCGCAGCTTCTTCGGCAAGCCGCGGCCGTCAAAGGACGTCGGCACCGCCACTGTCGAACTGCGCCATCTCCCGCCCGGCCGCTACCAGCTGACGCAACGCCGTACGGGCTACGAACTCAACGATGCCCACACCGCCTACCTGAAGATGGGCTCGCCAAAGAACCTCGATGCCAAGCAACTGGCCGAGCTGCAGGCACTGACGACGGACAAGCCCGAGCTGCAACGCGAGCTGGTTGTCGGCCCCGCCGGCACGGCCACGGTGAACCTGAAGCTGCGCAGCCACGACGTCGTGCTGCTGAGCCTGAAGAAGGTGGGCGCATGAGGCGCCGCCATGTAGTCATTGCGCTGTTGCCGCTGACCGGCTGTGGCGGCGGCGGCGCGGAAGCCGCAGCTTCGCCGGCTCCGGCTCCGGCTCCCGCGCCAGCGCCCGCACCGGCCCCAGCGCCGGCACCCAGCGGCATGCGCGACCTGACCAGCCTGCAGCTCTCCAAGCTGATGGGCTCGGGCTGGAACCTCGGTAACTCGCTCGAAGCCATCGGTGGCGAAACCGCCTGGGGCAACCCGGCGACGACGCAGGCCTTCATGAACGCGGTCAAGGCCGCCGGCTTCAAGACCGTGCGCATCCCGGTGTCGTGGAAGCAGTACGCGGATGCCAGCGACGTCATCAGCGCCACCTGGATGGCCCGCGTCACGCAGGTCGTCGACTACGCCAAGAGCGCCGGCCTGTTCGCCCTCATCAACATCCACTGGGACGGCGGCTGGATGCAGCCGACCTTTGCCGCCCAAGCCGTGGCGAACGCCCGCATCACCAAGTTCTGGACGCAGATCGCCAACAACTTCAAGGCCTACGACGACACCCTGCTGTTCGCCGGCACCAACGAGGTCATGGTGGAAGGCGACTACGGCACGCCCAAGGCCGAGTACGTGACGGTACAGAACGGCTTCAACCAGGCCTTCGTGACGGCCGTGCGTGCCACCGGCAGCAACAACGCCCTGCGCCACCTTGTCGTGCAAGGGTTCAACACCAACATCGACCACACGCTCGCCTTCGCCGTCATGCCCACCGACACCGCAGCCAACCGGCTGATGATGGAAGTGCACTACTACGACCCCTACAACTTCACGCTCAACGAGAAGAGCGCGATCTGGCAATGGGGCGCCGGCGCAACCGACCCCAAGGCGACCGAGACCTGGGCCAACGAGGCCTACGCGGACGCCCAGTTCCAGAAGATGAAGGTGGGCTATGTCGACAAGGGCATCCCGGTCATCCTCGGCGAGTTCGGCGCCATGCGCCGCACCGAGTACGCCGGTGCCGAGGCCTACCGCCTCGCCTGGGACAAATACATCGCCCGCTCGGCCTGGACGCACGGCGCCGTGCCCATCTACTGGGACGCCGGCGCCGCGACCGAGAACCACAGCATGGGTTTGTTCAACCGCAGCACCGGCGCGCAGGTGTATCCCGAGCTGATCAAGGCCCTCGTCGACGCGGCGAGCTGACAGCACAACCCCACTCACCATGAACACATCACGCCTTCTCAAGGCGAAGCCGCTGCTTTGCCTGTTCCTGTCCCTGATGGCACCGCTGGCCCACTCGGCCACGGCCAGCGCCTCGCTGTCCCACGTTCGCGTCGACGTCGTCGACCTAACGCCGAACGACGGCAACTGGCCCTGGGTCTGGGTGGTCAACAACGTCGACTGGGTGGCGCGCACCTCCAGCGCCAGCGCGCAGATTCCCGACCCGCTGAACAGCCAGGAGCAGCTGGGCTGGCTGGGCGACGCGCTGTCGGCCCAGGCGCTCTTCGGCTCAACGCAGGCCAACGCGGCCATCAGCAGCGCAGCCGATCTCAGCAGCGCGGCGGGATCGGCGAGCGCAACGGCGGCCGACGGGTTGTCTGCCTGGGCCATCTCTCAGATCTTCAGCGGCCGCGTGATGGCCGGTGCCGGTACACGCATCGTCGTGACCGCCCAGCTCGACGGTCTCTCCGCCGCAGCCGACGGCGGCCTGGCGCAAGCCACCGCCAGCCTGGGGATCGCGAACGAGACCGGTGGCGCCTTTGACAGCAGCCAGGCCTGGGCCTTCGACTCGCCCGACTTCAGCCAGACCGACACGCCCACGACGCTGAGCGTGTACTGGGACAACCCGAGCGCCGACGCCGCCTGGGGCCAGCTGTGGATCACCGTCTCGGCCCAGGCTATGGCCGCCGCCGCACCGGTGCCCGAGCCCACATCGGCGCTGCTGCTGGGCCTGGGCCTGGCGGCGCTCGCCACGCGACGTCGCCGCTGAAAGCTTCCGAGATCGAGCGCTGCCGGGAGAGCAGCGCCCGTACCCCTGGCGCAGGTGCCCGAGACGAGGTGCCGCGCCGCATTCCACCCCAGGAGACAAAACCATGAAATCAAGAATCTGGACTTCGTTGTGCCTGCTGGCGCTCGCGCTGGTTGGCCGGCCGGACGCCGTCGCTGCAACCTGCAACCCCACGGCCGTCACGCCCTACATCAAGGTCGGCAGCAGTTGGACGCAGACCGCGTCCACGAGCGTCGCCGCCGGGACCGCCATCGCGCTCGGCCCCCAGCCCAACTCCGGCGGCAGCTGGGCCTGGAGCGGCTGCGGCAGCTCTGGAACCGCCCGCGAGCAGAGCCTCACGGCCAAGGCCAGCTGCACGGCCACCGCGACCTACACCAACAGCTGCGGCGCCAAGACGACGCAGGCCTTCGCGGTGACCGTGCCCGGCATGCGCGACTTGACCAGCCTCCAGCTCTCCAAGCTGATGGGCGCGGGTTGGAATCTCGGCAACTCGCTGGAGGCCATCGGCGGCGAAACCGCCTGGGGCAACCCGCTTGCCACGCAGGCCCTCTTCAACGCCGTCAAGGCCGCCGGCTTCAAGACCGTGCGCATCCCGCTGTCGTGGAAGCAGTACGCCGATGCCAACGACAACATCAGCGCGACCTGGATGACCCGTGCGACCCAGGTCGTCAACTACGCGAAGAACGCCGGCCTCTACGCCATCATCAACATCCACTGGGACGGTGGCTGGATGCAGCCCACCTATGCGGCCCAGGCCACGGCCAATGCCCGCATCACCAAGTTCTGGACGCAGATCGCGAACAACTTCAAGGGCTATGACGACACGCTGCTGTTCGCCGGCACCAACGAGGTGATGGTCACCAACGACTACGGCACGCCCACCGTCGAGTACTACACGGTGCAGAACGGCTTCAACCAGACCTTCGTCAACGCCGTGCGCGCCACGGGCGGCGGCAACCTGGCCCGCCATCTCGTCGTGCAGGGATTCAACACCAACATCGACCACACGGTGAACTTCGCCACCGTGCCGAACGACTCGGCCACCAAGCGGCTGATGATGGAGGTGCATTTCTACGACCCCTACGATTTCACGCTCAACGAGAACAGCAACATCTGGCAATGGGGCGCGGCCGCGACGGACGCGTCGGCCACCGAGACCTGGGCCAACGAGGCCTTTGTGGACGCGCAGTTCCAGAAGATGAAGACCCGCTTCGTCGATGCCGGCATCCCGGTCATCCTGGGCGAGTTCGGCGCCATCCGGCGCACCGAGCATGCGGGCGCCGAAACCTACCGCACCAACTGGGCGCGCTACGTCGCCCGCTCGGCCTGGACGCATGGCGCCATTCCGGTGTGGTGGGATGCCGGCTCGCCCAGCGCCAACCACAGCATGGGGCTGTTTGACCGCAACACCGGCGTTCAGACCTATCCCAGCCTGATCAGCGCGATCGTGAATGCCGCTAAATGAAGCCCCTCGCCCGCGGGTACGCGGGCGGTCCCCCTAGGGGACGGCGATGCTTGCGGCGTTCAGCCGCAAGCACATCGCCCACGGCGGGCCGGCTTGGGGCGGCCCGGCGCTCGGCCCGCAAGACTTGACATGACCCGCTCGCGCCACTCGGCGTAACGACTGCAAACCGCCATCTTGAGCGGGTCGTCACGCACTTCGACTATCCTGTTAGCGAGCGCCCTTGAAGTTTGGCGCGGCAGGGAGCCGATGTGGAAGCAAGCAGCCTGCTCCGGGAGAGCGGTGCCCACTCCGAGGCGGACCCGGCCCCAACCGGGCCGGCTTTCTTGCTGGATCAGCCGGCAGGCCCGCGTGAGCGTCGCCATGCCCTCGTCGTCGCGCTGGTGTCGGTGGCGGTGTTTGCCGCGCTGGTGCCGTTTGCCAAGCTGAAGCTGGCGCCGATCCCGGCCTTCATCCCCATCTACCAGTCGGCCCTGGTGCTGACCGACCTGATCACGGCCGTACTGCTGTTCGGCCAGTACCGCATCCTGCGCTCCCAGGCCCTGATGGTGCTGGGCTGCGGCTATCTGTTCACGGCCGTGCTGACGACGGCCCATACGCTGACCTTCCCCGGCCTGTTCAGCACCAGCGGCCTGCTGGGCGCAACGACGCAGACCACGGTCTGGCTCTACATGCTGTGGCATGGCTGCTTCCCGCTCTTCGTGCTTGGCTACATCGCCTTGAAGAGCCAGCCCCGCCAGGCAGTGCGGGCGCTGGCCTGGCCTGCCGCCACGCTGGCCACCGCAGCCGCCTGCGTCGCCCTCGCCACGCTGGGCAACGCCTGGCTGCCCGACCTGCTGGTGGGCGGGCGCTATTCACTGGCCTTCCAGATCACCGTGGGCTGCGTCTGGGCCCTCAGCCTCGTGGCGCTGGCCGCGCTGTGGCGCCAGCGGCCGCGCACGGTGCTGGACCTGTGGCTGATGGTGGTCAGCCTGACCTGGCTGTTCGACATCGCACTGTCGGCCATGCTGAACGGCGCCCGCTTCGACCTGGGCTTCTACGCCGGCCGCATCTACGGCCTGCTGGCCTGCTCGGTGGTGCTGCTGGAGTTGCTGTTCGAGAACAGCACCCTCTACGCGCAGCTCTTTCGCAGCTACGAGGCCGACCACCGCCAGACTGCGGCATTGGCCGTGGCGCGCGATCAGGCCGAGGCCGCCAACGCGGCCAAGAGCCTCTTCCTGGCCAGCATGAGCCACGAGATCCGCACGCCGATGAACGCCATCATCGGCCTGACCAACCTCGTGCTGGAAACGCGGCTGGACGGGCGCCAGCGCGACTACCTCGGCAAGGTGCAGACCTCGTCCAAGGCCCTGCTCACCCTGCTCAACGACATCCTGGACTACTCCAAGATCGAGGCCGGCAAGATCACGCTGGAGGCCGAGGAGTTCAGCCCCGAGGAGTTGATCGAGAACGTCGGCCATCTGTTCTCTGCGCGGCTGGAGGAGGCTGGGCTGGATCTGCTGTTCGAGTTCGACCAGCGCCTGCCCCACCGCCTGGTGGGCGACAGCCTGAGGCTGACCCAGGTGCTGAACAACCTCGTCGGCAACGCCATCAAGTTCACGCCACGCGGCGAGATCGTCGTGCGGGCGGACTTCGTCGGCGAGCACGACGGTCGCATGCGGCTGCGCATCAGCGTGCACGACACCGGCATCGGCATGGCGCCCGAGCAGGTCGGCCGCCTCTTTCACGTCTTCGACCAGACCGACGCATCCATCGCCCGACGCTATGGCGGCACCGGCCTGGGCCTGGCCATCTGCAAGCGCCTGGTGGAGTTGATGGAAGGCAGCTTCGAGGTCAGCAGCCTGCCGGGCCAGGGCAGCACCTTCTCCTTCACCTGCGACTTCGGCAAGGCCAAGCCGGGTGCCGAGCGCATCGACCTGCACCGCATCCGCGGCATGCGCACCCTGGTCGTCGACGCCCAGCCCACCGAGCGCCTCATCCTGCAGCAGATGCTGCAGAGCTGGCGCTTCCAGGTCGGCGTGGCCTCCTTCGGCGACGAGGCGCTGTACCGCCTGCGCCAGGCCGACCCCGCCCACCCCTACGAGCTGTTGCTGCTGGACTGGAAGACGGCCGGCGCGGACTTCGTCGACACCGCCCGGCGCATCGCGGCCGAGCGCGGTGCGCCGGCACCAGCCGTCATCGCCCTCGGAAGCCTGCATGCAAGCGAGCAAGTCGCCGAGGAGTTGGAAGGCCGCGCCGACACGCAGGTCCTCGTCAAGCCCGTCACGCCGTCGCGCCTGTTCGATGCCCTGATGCAACTGCAGCGCGGCGAGCAGCCGGCCGCTGCAGCCGCCGCCGGCGGCAGCATGGCCGACCTGGCCGAGACGCTGCGGCCCCTGCACGGCGCCCGCGTGCTGCTGGTCGAGGACAACCCAGTCAACCAGCAGGTGGCCATGGCCTTCCTGGCCATGGTGAAGCTGGAAGTCGAGGTGGCCGAGAACGGCCTGGAGGCCGTGGAGCGCCTGAAACACGAGACCTTCGACGCCGTGCTGATGGACATGCAGATGCCCGAGATGGATGGCCTGACGGCGACCCGGCTCATCCGCGCCATGCCCCAGCATGCCCGCCTGCCCATCATCGCGATGACGGCCGGCGCGATGGAGCACGACGTGCAGGACTGCCTGGCCGCCGGCATGAACGCCCACGTCAGCAAGCCCATCGACCCGCGGCAGCTGGTGCGCACGCTGCTGGCCTGGATCTCCCAGCCAGCTCGCGTACATCAGCGTTAGGCCGCAGTCCCGGTGTCGGGCAGGCGCTCGAAGTCCATCACCCAGTTGGTCTCCCAGGTCTCGCCGCCGTCGGCCGAGAAGGCCTGTTGCCAACGCGGGGTGGGGGTGGCGGTGTCCGTCCAGCGGTAACGCACCCGCACGGGCTGGCCGCGCAATTCGTCGTCGCACTGGAACTCACCGGTGCCATCGGCAAAGCCACCGACGACGGGCGGGTCCAGGCGGTGCGGGTTGCGGCCGTCCACCCACCAGATGGCCCACTGGCCCGTGGCCGGGTCGAAGGTGCGCATGGACACAGCACGATAGGGCCCGGTGGGCAGTTCCAACACGTTGTCGTCGATGTTGCCGAGGCCATTCAGCAGCGGCCACATGCGGCAGCGGCCCTCGAAGCTCTCCCAGTCTTCGCAGCCAAGCAGGCGTTCCTTCAGGCGGCGGTGGCTGACCTTCCAGTGGCCGATGAAGAAGTCGAAGTCCTGCGGTGTGGATGGGATGTTCATGGCGGTGTTCATGGGGTTTCAGGCGTGAAGGGCGGAACGGGCGGTGGGTGCCAGACGCAGGCTCTGGGTCGGGCGGGCCAGCCAGGGCTGGGTGCGGGCGTCCAGCTCGCGTGCCCAGGCCTCACCGGCCGCAACGTCATCGAACATCGCCAGGCCCACCAGCACCGGCTCGCCCTCGCGCAGCGGCAGACGGGCAAAGTTGTTGGCCGCAGGCTCGGTGACGTACCAGGCCTGCATGCGGGCCTCGTTGCAGACGACACCGCGGCACAGGGCCAGCAGCTCGTCGTCGGCCGGCGCCTTCAGGTGCAGCACCAGCGCGCGCAGTAGGCCCTGGGTGGGGCCATCGCCGCGCGTCTGGGCCGGCAGCGCGGCGCCGTCCCACGCCGGGCGTAGCAGCAGCACGTCGTCGGAATCGACCATGGTGGTGTTGGCCGCGCTGCGGTGCTCGGCCCAGGCCGGGCCGCCGTAGAAGGCCGGCAGCGTGTCGCCCCGCGCGGCCATGTCGGCAAAGCCGCGCAGCCAGACGAAGCGGTCGCCGTCGTCCAGGTCACGGAACTGGCCGAGCACGCGGATGCCCACCGCCTCCTGGCTGTCGACGAATTCGCGGTCGAAGAGCTCGATCAGCGTGTCGCGCTGACCCGGATGCAGCGTGTACTGGCGCAGCTCGACGACGCGGCAGTCCGGCGCGGCGGGAGCGGTGGTGTCTGGGGTTGCAGGCATGGGGCAGTGATCCACGGAGTTCATCGTCCGTGCAGTCTGCGCCGCGATACCTGTCAGGTCATGGCATGTATTAGGTCGGGTTCAAGAAAACTCAGCCATGCGGGTTGGCGACGAGCGGCCAGAAGTCGAGCGAGCGCAGCCGGAACGGGATGGCTGCGAAATCCAGTGTGATGGCGCCGGGCGTGGTCACGTAGTACACCGCCTTGGCCAGCGGCGCGAACTGCGCGTGGAAGTGCTGGGTCGACTTCACGACGATGAGGGACTTGTCCTCCAACGTGATGCCCATGCCGGTGAACGCGTCGGTGCCATAGGTCTGGGTGCGGATGGAGGAAAGCAGCAGGTGAACGCCTTTCGCGTCGCCCAGCGTCTCGACCCACACGCAGGTGCCCAGCCGCTCCCGCGTGCCCAGCGCGCTCTGCGTGTGGTTCTCGACGATGGCGCGCACCACCACGCGCACATCCACCGGCATGCCGGACGCCGGCCCGCACTTGCCGCCCACGCGCAGGTTCAGCTCCGCGCCCACGCCCGCATCCCTGCAGATGTGCACGGCGCCCAGGTCCCACAGCGCGCCCAGCACGACGTTGGAGACACGGCGCTCGATGAGCCGCTGCAGGATGAAGGTGCTGTCGCCGGCCGCGCCGCCGCCCGGGTTGTCGGCCATGTCGGCCAGCACGACGGGGCCGCCCTCGCCTTCCACCAGCGCAAGCGCGTTGTCCAGCGCCTCGTCGATGCCGGCCGTGACAGGGCTGATGGCCTCGCGCAGCTGCCAGAACTCGCGGCCCAGCTGATCGGCCAGCACGCGGGCCAGCGCGGCGTCATCGTCGGTGACCACCCAGAGCTTGGCGCCGGCCTCCGGCACATCGCCCCACGGGAAGCCGTGGCCCAGCGACACCGACAGCACGCCGGGCTGGCGCTCGACGGCCTGCATGCGCGCCACGAAGGACTGCATCGGCTCGCGCGTGGTGTGCCACAACCCCATCATCTTGCAATCGAACACGGCGGTAGCGGGGTGCACGCGGCCCGCGGCCGTGTCCACCAGCAGGCGGTAGAGCTCGCGGCCGCGGTCCTCGGTATCGGTGTGTGGATATTCCTTGAAGGCCACGATCACGTCGGCCGAACGGTGCATCAGCGCGGTGAAGTGGCAGTGCAGGTCCAGCTCCAACCCGATGGCAACGCCCGGCCCGACGATGTCGCGGATGCGCGCCGCCAGGTCGCCTTCGCAGTCGTCATAGCCCTCGGCGGCCATGGCCCCGTGCAGCAGCAGTTGCACGGCATCCACCGGCAGGGCCGCGCGCAAGTCCGCCAGGATCTCGTCGCGCAGCGCCTCGTAGACGCTGCGCACCGTGCGGCCCGCCGGCTGGGCGAGGGTACACAGGCTTTCCACGACCTCATGGCCGTCGGCCTCGATCAGCTCGCGCAGGAAGCGCATGAACGCACCCGTGCCGTCGGGCGCGCGGCGGCTGGCGTCGCCGTGGAAGATGCCGTACTCCTCGAAGCCGCCCAGGCCCGTGGGCGCGGCGGCGAAGGTGTTCGTCTCGGTGGCGAGGTGGGCGATGAAGAACTTCATGAGAGCCTTGGTCAGTCAGTCTGCGGTTCAGTAGTTGAGGTTGAGGCTCATCAACTGCCCCACGACGCCGATCCACACCACGCCCAGCAGCGCCAGCGCCACCAGCACGCCCCAGGCCCGCGCCAGGCGCGAGACGTCGACGCGGAACATGCGCCACGCGGCCCAGGTGCCAGCGGCCGCCGCTGCCACCGCCAGCAGCCCGCTGAGCTGCAGCAGGCCCACCAGCCAGTCATTGCCGGTGTTGTAGAGGCCCAGGTCGGTGCTCAGCACCGGCTTGATAAGCGCGAACCAGGCCAGCAGGTAGACGACATCGACGCCGACGGCCAGCCGCTGCCAGCGCCGCAGCCGACCCAGCTCGGGCGAGGCTCCGCTGGCGGCGCGGTCCGCGCGGCGCAGCAGGGCCGCCAGCGGCCACAGCGCCAGCGTGGCCAGCAACACCAGCAGCGACAGCGTCAGCACCGTCAACGTCAGCGGTGCCGAGCGCAGCCAGGATGCCTCCTGCATCACGGAGACCGGGTTGTCGCTGTCCAGCACGGTCTTGACGCCGTTGACCTCGGTCAGCAGCAGCTCCTGCGTGCCACCCACCTTGCGCCAGCGTTGCGGCGCCACTTCGCGAAAAGCGGCCATGCCGGCACCCGGGCCGGCGGGGGCCTCGATGCTGCCATCGGGCTTGGCGGTGATGACCGATTGCTCCAGCAGGTAGAGCGCGCTCAGGAAGCCGTGCTCGACCCGGCGCGAGCTCTGGTAGCGGCCGGCGATGCGCTGGGCATCGACCGCCGCCGAGGCCAGCGCGGGCGGGTCGACCTGGGGTGGTGCCGGGAAATAGCGGTCCATGAAGCCGTCGAACAGCTCCTTGCGCGCGCCGTAGACAGCCGCGTCCTTGCCCACGCTGTTGAAGGAAAAGAAGATGCCCACACCCTCGCGCGGCAGCAGGTTCAGCTCCGTGTGGAAGACGACCGTGTCGCCGCCGTGCCCCAGCACCTCGCGGCCGTTCTGCGTGAAGGAGAACATGCCGTGAGCCATCGCCGCTAAGCCCGGGCGCCGGGGCTCCGACGGGCTGTGCATGCGGGCGATGGTGGCCGGGTTCAGCAGCGCGTAGCCGCCCAGCTGGCCTTGCTGCAGGTGGGCGAGCATGAAGCGGCCCATGTCCGCCGCACTGGCGGACGCGCTGCCGGCCGGGGCCGTGATGACGAACTCGAAGGGCGACGGCGCGGCATCGCTGGCCGTGCGGTAGCCCTTGGCCAGCAAGGGCGCCAGCGCAGCCGGCACCGGCTGCGCCATGGTGCTGTGGCGCATGCCCAGCGGCTGGAAGATGTGGCGGTCGACGTAGGCCTCGAAGGGCTCGCCGGACACCCGCTGCACGATGTAGCCCGCCAGTGCCACGCCATAGTTGGAATAGGCCGGCACCTCGCCCGGCGCGAACAGCAAGGGGCGCGGGTGCCGCTTCAGGTATTGCTCGGTGGTCTGCGCCTGCGCGGGGTCGTAGCCGAGCAGGTCCTTCAAGCCCTCCTCGAACCCGGCGCGGTGGTTCATCAGGTGTCGCATCGTGATCGGCTGGCCGACGGGCTCGTGGATCTTGAAGTCCAGGTAGTCGTTGACGCTGCGATCCAGATCGATCTTGCCCTGCTGCACCAGCTGCATCACCGCCGTCCAGGTGAAGAGCTTGGAGGTGGAGCCGGGTCGCACCAGCGTCTTCTCCGGGTCCATCGGCAGCTTGGCAGCAACGTCGGCCAGGCCATAGCCCTTCTGCAGCAGGACCCTGCCGTCCTTGACCACCACGACCACGGCCCCAGCGATGTCGCCCGCCTTGAGGGCGTAGGGAACGCGGCCGTCCAGCCATGCCGACAGGTCGGCCGCATCCAGCGGCTGGCTTGCGGGCGTTGCGGCGGGCTGGGCCGCAGCCCAGGCTGCCGCCATCGCAAGCAGCCCGGCAACGCCTGCTCTCCTGATGAAACTCATCGAACTTCCTTGCGACAACGGGTGGGCCGACCCGATCAATAGTTCTGGTTGAAGCCGATGAGGTGGTGGTAGCTGGCCACTGCCAGCAGCACCGCGAAGGCAGCCACCCAGACGACGGCCAGCGCCCGCGCGGCCTTGCCGCCCTGCTTGAAGGCGTCACGCACCCGCCAGCCGGCCGCCAGCAACCCGCCGAGGGCGGCCACCGCCAGCGTGAGCTGCGCCACCGGCAGCAGCAGCGTGGTGTCGCCCAGGTCCTCCAGCAGCATGACCACCCAGCCCCACAGCGCCAGGGCCACCAGCGCCAGCACGCTCGCGCCGCGCACCCAGGTCACGGGCCGGGGCGGCGGCACCAACACGCCATGCCGACGACGCAGCAGGGCCGCCACGGGCCACAGCAGCGCCGTCAGCACGAGCGCGACGAGGGCTGCACCCACCAGCAGCAGCACCGTGGGGCTGGCCATGAAGGGCACCGGCTCGAAGATGAAGGCAAAGACGAAGGGCTCCAGGCCCCAATGCTTGACCTTGCCGTTCTCCACGACGGCCTGCAGCCGGCGCTTGCCGTGCTCCTCCTCCCAGAAGTAGGGCTTCACCTCGCGATAGTTGCTGCGCGCGCCGGCCAGCTCGATGGAGAGGCGCCCGTCTTCCAGCGCCTGGACCTTCACCGGGCTCAGCAGTTGCAACACCGACAGCCAGGTCGAGTCCTCGCGGCGCGTGTTGCGGTAGGCACCCGCCATCTGCTGCGCATGCTGCTTGGCCGTGGCCTCGTCCACCGCGGGCTTGGTGGCCGGGCGCGCATCCGGCAGATAGCGGTCGGCGAAGGCCTCGAACAGCTTGTCGCGCAGCCACGCGCCCTGGCGCTCATGCCCGGCGGCGTTGACCGAGATGTACAGGCCGATGCCGTCGTCCACGAACAGCAGCAGGTCGCTGTGGAACAGCACGGTGTCGCCGCCGTGGGCCAGCACGCGGTGGCCGTTGATGTTCTGTTCGTAGAAGCCCAGGCCGATGCCCAGCAGGCCCGGCAGCGGCCGCGTGAGCTGGCCGTGCATCAGCTTGACCGTCTCGGGCTTGAGGATCTGCGCCCCACCCTGTCCATCATCGAGCTTGCCCTGCTGCAGGAAAGCCAGCATGAACCGGCCCATGTCCTCGCCGGTGGCCGACATGCTGCCCGCTGGCGGCATGCTGATGATCTCGAAGCCCTTGGGCTTCTCGTCCCAGGTCACGTAGCCCTTGGACATCTGCGCCTTCAGCGCATCCGGCAGCGGCTGGCGGAAGGTCGAGTTCTTCATGCCCAGCGGCGCGAAGACGTGCTGGTCCAGGTAGTCGTCGAAGCTCTTGCCGCTTGTGCGCTGCACGATGTAGCCGGCCAGCGCGGTCGCGTAGTTGGAGTAGCCCGGCGTCGTGCCAGGGTCGTAGACGTAGGGCGGGATGTAGCCCTTGAGCACCTTGCCGAGATCCGGCGTGATGGGCTCGTACGTCAGCAGGTCGCGAGCGGTCTCTTCGAAACCGGTCGTGTGCGTCAGCACGTGGCGCAGCGTCAGCGCCTTGCCGTTGCGCGCCGGGATCTTGAAGTCCAGGTACTTGTTCAGATCGGCGTCCAGATCGAGCTTGCCCTGCTCGACGAGCTGCATGACCGCCGTCCACGTGAAGAGCTTGGACACGGAGCCGGGGCGGAACAGCGTCTTCTTCGGGTCGACCGGGATGTTCTTGTCCCAATCGGCCAGGCCATAGCCCTTCTGCACCAGGGGCTTGCCGTCCTTGACCAGCACGACCACGGCGCCAGGCACGCGCGCAGTCTTCAGCGCGGTGGGCATCAGCCCGTCGATGAAGGCCTCGGCATCGGTGGCGGTGAGGGCCGGCGGCGTCTGCGCGGACGCAGGTGCCAGCACGCCGGCGCAGAAGGCGAGCGCCAGCAGGCGCAGCCCATAAAACAGCTTGTTCATAGACGTGTCAGAAGTTGTAGGTCAGGGCGGCGCCCACGGTGCGCGGCTGTGCGAGCGTGACGCGCAGCGGGCCACCGAAAGCGGTCAGGGCCGTGTCGCCACCCAGCAGGGCGCGCTTGTCGGTCAGGTTGCGCACGAAGGCCGAGAGCTGCCAGGTGCCGAAGTCCACACCCCATTGCGCGTCCACCAGCGTGTAGCCGGGCAGGCTGTAGTTCGGCACCGCGGTGCCCACCCTGTCGAAGCCGGCGTTGCGCTGGCCCACGTGCCGCACCGTCAGGCTGTTGTACGAAGGCTTGCCGGCCAGGCTGTAGGCATAGCGCGCACTGAAGGAGGCCGACACCTTGGCCGAGTTGGTCAGGCGCGAACCGGCCGGGCCGAGCTTGGGCGCGTCTTCCTTGAGCTTGGGGTCCGTCAAGGCCAGGGCGCCGTCCAGGCTCCACTGGCTGTCCAGCGCGTATCGGACCGCCAGCTCCACGCCTTTGATCTCGGCCTTGCTGGCGTTGCCGGTGAGCGTGGTGGCGCCGATGGGAATGGGCTGCTGGATCTGGTCCCAGCGGATGTCGAACACCGCCACCTCGATGGACAGCCGCTTGTCCAGCAGGTCGGCCTTGTAGCCGGCCTCGTAGCTCCACAGCGTGTCGGGCTCGAAGGACGTCGGCGCGCCGGGGATGACCTGGCCGTTCTCGTCGATGGCCGGCGGGTTGGGGCCGCCAGGCCGGTAGCCGCTGGCGGCGCGGAAGTAGACGCTGCTGACCTTGTCCAGCGAGTAGCGGCCGGTCAGCAGGTAGGTGTTGGACTTGTCCTTGGAGTGCAGCGCTGCCGGGAAATCGTTGACGCCGTTGGTCAGCGTCTCGTAGATCTGCTTGTTGCGCGCGACGCGGGCACCCAGCGTGAACGACAGGGCCGGCGTGGGGTTGTAGGTGACGTCGCCGTAGACGGCGTTTTCCTCGTAGTTGGACGGTTGGTCGCTGGTCACCAGCGTCGCCTCGGAACCATCGGCCGCCATCTGCCCCCACAGGCGCTGGTTGCGGGCGCCTTTTTCCTTGTTGTGATAAACGCCCAGCAGCCATTCGAAGGTGCCGCGCGAGGAGGTCAGGCGCACTTCCTGGGTCTGCTTGCGCAGGTGGGTGTCGTTGCGCAGCTGCACGAAGCTGAAGGCCGGGCTGCCGACGATGTCGGAGGCGTCCAGGATGGTGTCGGCGTCGAAGCGCTGCGACGAGCCGATGACGTTCAGACGCGCCCAGCCGAGGTCGTACTCGGCGTCGGCCGACACCAGGCGGGTCTTGACCTCGTAGGGCTCGGCGGTGGACACCTTGTGGGTCCGGTCGCCATTGATCGGCTCGCCGGTGGCCACGTCGTACTGCACGACGGCGGTGCCGTTGCGCTGGATGTTCTGCTGGGTGGCCGTCAGGCGCAGCTTGAGCTTGCTCGTCGGCTCCAGCAGTAGCGACACGCGGCCACCACGCGTGTTGCCGTCGTTGGCGTGATCAGCCGCCGCACGGCCGACTGCCTTGATGTAGCCCCCGTCATGGTCGTTGAACAGCGCCACGCGCATGGCGGCCACGCCCTCGCTCAGCGGCACGTTGACGACAGCGTTCTCGGTGTGGCCCAGCGCTCCGCCGCGAATGCCGCGCACCGCCAGGCCCGCCTTGCCGGACAAGGCGTAGCTGTCGGGCTCGTTGGTGACGTACTTGATCAGGCCGCCCATGGCGCCGGCGCCGTAGAGCGTGCCCTGGGGGCCGCGCAGCACTTCGATGTGGTGCAGGTCGAGCAGCGACATGTCGAGCGCCGCAACGGCCTCGCCAACGAAGGCCGTGCTGGAGCCGAAAGCCACCTCGTCGACGTAGGTGCCGACCGTGGGCGTGGCCAGGCTGCCCACATTGACGCCGCGGATGCTGACCTGCCCGCGGCCGGGGCCGCCGTCGCTCATCACGTCGATGCCGGGCAGCGTGCCCACGTAGTCGGCCAGCGAACCGGCGCCCGAGCGCTCCAGCGACTCGACCTTCAGCGTCTCCACGCGCAGCGGCACGTCGCGCAGCGGCTCGCGGCGGCGCGTGGCCGTCACCGTGACCGTCTCCAGCTGCTGCACGGCCGCGGCCTCCCGCGCTGCCTTGGCTTCGTCGGGCGCGGCGGCCTGGCTCCAGGCCGCGGAGGCATACAGGGCCGCCACGCAGGGCAGCAGCACCGGCACGAAGGGCGAACGCCTGAGGGGACGGCTACGGCAATAAGGGCGGCTCATGAGCAACTCCTGGAAAAGCAGGTCGATGTAGAGCGCAAAGTTTCCATCTTGGAAATTTATTTCCAATCGGTGTAACCCTTATATTTTCTATCCAGGCCAGACGCGACTCAGGGCAATCGGGGAGCGGCGTGCGCCGGCGCAGTGGCTAAGATGGAAAAATCAGTAGCCCCGTCGATCATGGCCAATCTCACCACCTCCCCCGGCGACCACATCCGCAGCGTGCGCAAGCGCCTGGGCCTGACGCTGAGCGACGTGAGCTCGCGCACCGGCCTGGCGGTGTCCACGCTGTCCAAGCTGGAGAAGGGCAACGTCTCGCTGTCCTATGACAAGCTGTCGCTGCTGAGCAAGGGGCTGGGCGTGGACATGGCCGAACTGCTGGCCGAAGCGCCAGGCCGCAATGCCGCACCCGAAACCGGCGGAAGCGGCCGGCGCGTGGTGCAGCGCGCCGGCGAGGGCCAGGCCGTGGCCACGCAGAGCTACCACCAGATCTACCTGGCCACGGAGCTGCTCAACAAGCGCTTCACCCCGCTGATCGCCGAGATGCATGCGCGCACGCTGGACGAGTTCAAGGCCGAATTCGGCGACCTGATCCGCCACCCCGGCGAAGAGTTCGCCTACGTGCTGGAAGGCGAGATCGCCTTCCACTCGGAGCATTACGCACCCGTCGTGCTGCGTGCGGGCGACTCCATCTTCTTCGACAGCGGCATGGGCCACGCCTACCTCAAGGCCGCCGACGGGCCCTGCCGCCTCGTCGCCGCCTGCGCACCGCGCAACGGCCAGGTCGAGACGGTCACGCAGCCCTTCCTCGAGGCGTCTCAGCGCATGAGCGCACCCGAGGCGGCACCGGCCCCGGTGCCCGCCAAGGCGGCGGCCAAGCGCGCCCCCGCGAAGGCCGCCCGCGCGCCCAGGCGCTGACGGCCGCCTGAGTCAGCGCGCCGGCTCGACGCGACTCAACAGCGGCGCCAGCGCCAGCAGGGCCACTGCCGCCGCTGCCGCCAGCGCAGCCAGCAGCGCGAAGAAGCCTGCGGGCCCCAGCCACACCCAGGCACGGCCCACCACGCCCGACAGCAGGTTGCCGCCAAAGGCCGCCAGGAACCAGGCCGCGATCACCGTCGCACCCATGCCCACGGGCGCCAGCCGCGCGAACAGCCCCAGGCCGACCGGCAGGATGTACAGCTCGGCCCCCGTGTAGACGACAAAGAAGAGCAGCAGCCACAGGCCGCTCACGCGCTGCTCGCCAGCAGTGGCCGCCACGCCCGCCAGCAGCAGGTAGGACACGGCCACGCCCGCCGCACCGAGCGCCATCTTCGCCAGCGGCGCACGGTCGCGCCCCTGTGCCGCCGCGCGCCGCCAGGCACGCACCAGCAGCGGCGTGAACATGAAGACGAAGAGCGGGTTGAGCGACTGCACCCACGTCACCGGCACGAGGAACCCGAGAACCCGCAGGTCCACGCGGGTGTCGACCCAGACCGCCAGCGTGTTGCCGCTCTGCGCATAGGCACTGCGGAACACGATGACCGCCAGCGCCACGAGCAGCAGCGGCGTGAAGGCCGAGATACCCGGTGCGGCGCCGGCCACCGGCGCGGGCGCAGGCGCCGCGGATGGCTTGTCCGCAGGCAGGTACTGCTGCCCGGCCAGGTAGATGACCAGGCCCAGGCACATGCCGACGCCCGCCGCGCCGAAGCCCCAGTGCCAGCCGTAGACCTCACCCAGCGTGCCGCAAACCAGCGGCGCCAGCAGGCCGCCGAGGTTCACGCCCACGTAGTAGACGTTGTAGGCGCCGCCGCGGCGCGGGTCGTCCTTGGGGTAGAGGTCGCCCACCTGGCTCGGCAGGTTGGGCAGGAACAGGCCGTTGCCCAGCGCGATCAGCACGAGCCCGGGGTAGAACAGCGACTCCCAGGCCAGCGCGAAATGCCCCAGCGCCATCAGGCTGCCGCCGATGACGATGGCGCGCCGCCGGCCCAGCCAGCGATCCGCCAGGTAGCCGCCCACGATGGGCGTCAGGTAGACGCCGCCCGTGTAGAGCCCGTAGATGAGCGACGCGTCGGCCTGGCCGAACTGCAGCTGCTTGGTCATGTAGTAGATCAACAGTGCGCTCATGCCATAGAAGGAAAAGCGCTCCCACATCTCGGTCAGGAACAGGAAGGTCAGCCCGCGCGGCTGGCCGAACCATGCAGACGGCACGCCAGACGAAAGGCTGGGCGAAGCCGGCGAGATTGGCGAGATCGGCGAATTGGGCAGAGGGTTCACAGACGCTCCAGGAAGGCTGGGGATGAAAGGACTGCTGTTGCTAGATCAATGTCCTAATGGTACATTTTTTCCGTTATGGAAAACTTGTTGAAAATTCAATCGTGACGATCATTCGCAATGTCGACTGCGTCGTCATCGGCGGCGGCATCGCCGGCGCCTCCATGGCAGCGTCACTGGCGCCGGGAATGGAGGTCGTCGTGCTCGAGGCGGAAGCCCATGCCGGCTATCACTCCACGGGCCGCTCGGCCGCCCTGTACTCGGCCCTGTACGGCAACGCCACCATCCGGGCGCTCACGCGCGCCAGCCGGGCCTTCTTCGATGCGCCGCCCCCGGGCTTCGTGGCACACCCATTGCTGCGCCCGCGTGAGTGCCTGTTCCTCATCGGCCCCGGGCAGCAAACCCTCGGCGACGCCTTCCGCGCCGACCCGGACGTGCTGCACGAGACCCGGCTTCTCGACATCGAAGCGACCCTCGCCCGCGTGCCCATCCTCGAGCGCCAGCAAGTCGCAGGCGCTTTGCTGGACGCCGGGTCGGCAGACATCGACGTCGACGCCCTGCACCAGGGCTTCCTGCGCGCGGCCCAGGCCGCCGGGGTTCGGCTGCAACTGGACACGCCGCTGCGCGGGCTGGAGCGCGAGGGCAGCAACTGGCTGGCACACACGAGCAACGGCAGCCTTCGCACGCCGTTGCTGGTCAACGCCGCCGGCGCCTGGGCCGATGCCGTGGCCCGGCTGGCCGGCATTGCGCCTGTGCCCTTGCAGCCGATGCGCCGCACGGCCGCGCTGATCGACGTGCCCGGCGGCCTCGACGCCAGCGGCTGGCCCGCCGTCATCACCATCGACGAGAGCCACTACTTCAAGCCCGACGCCGGCCTGCTGCTGATCTCGCCGGCCGACGAGACGCTCAGCCCGCCCTGCGACGCCCAGCCCGAGGAGTTGGACGTGGCGATCGCAGTGGACCGCTTCGAAACCTTGACCGGCCAGGCCGTTCGCCGCGTGCGCCACCGCTGGGCAGGCCTGCGCGTGTTCAGCCCCGACCGCAGCCCGGTGGTGGGCTTCGACCCCACCGCGCCAGGCTTCTTCTGGTGCGCGGGCCAGGGTGGCTACGGCATCCAGACCGCCCCGGCCCTCGGCCGCGCCGCGGCCAGCCTCGCCATGGGCAAGCCGCTGCCCGACGACGTGGCCGCGCTGGGCCTGCGGGCCCAGGACCTGGCGCCTCGCCGCTTCGCGGTCGACCTCGGCTGCGCGGCCTGAGGGCGGCGCGTCACGCCACCTCACGGAGAACACCCTTGCCCCTGCATCCTTCGATGTCGCTCGGCCTGCGCCTGGGCGCCCTGCAACTGAGCGAGCCGTTCCACATCTCGGGCTACACCTTCACCGAGGTGCCGGTGCTCAACGTCACCCTGAGCGCCGAGGGTCGGGTTGGCCGGGGCGAGAGCGCCGGCGTGTACTACATGCACGACCGCCCTGCCCACATGCTCGCCACGCTGGAGAACGTGCGCCCGCAGATCGAGGCCGGGCTGTCGCGCCAGGACTTGCGCGAGTTGCTACCGCCCGGCGGTGCCCGCAACGCCGTGGACTGCGCGCTGTGGGAACTCGATGCCCTGCGCGCCGGTTGCGCGGTGTGGCAGCTCGCTGGCATGGCTGCGCCGCGGCCGCGGATGTCCACGATGACGCTGGGCGCCGACACCCCTGAGCGCATGGCGGCCGGCGCGGTCGGTTACAGCAGCGCCAAGGCGCTCAAGCTCAAGCTGACCGGCGAAACTCTGCTGGACATCGCCCGCGTGCAAGCCGTGCGCGCGGCGCGGCCGGACGTGTGGATGAGCGTGGACGCCAACCAGGGCTACGCCCCGGCCAGCATCGAGCGGCTGCTGCCGGTGCTGGTGGACGCCGACGTCAGGCTGCTGGAGCAGCCCTTCGCACGCGGCCGCGAGGCCGACATGCAGGTCATCGATTTCCCGCTGGAAACGGCGGCCGACGAAAGCTGCCTGAACCTGGACGAGTTCGAAGACATCCGCGGACTCTTCGACGTCGTCAACATCAAGCTGGACAAATGCGGCGGCCTGACCGAGGGCTTGATGATGGCCTCGCGTGCGCGCCAGCTCGGCATGAAGGTCATGGTGGGCAACATGGCCGGCACGGGCATCGCGATGGCGCCAGCCTTCGTGCTCGGCCAGCTCTGCGACGTCGTCGATCTCGACGGCCCGGTTTTCATTCGCAACGACTGCCATCCCAGCGTCAGCTACCCGAACGGTGACATCCACTGCCCGCCTGAAGTCTGGGGCGGCATGGCCGCTGCGGTGGCTGCCCGCTGAGATCCAGAACGCCGGCACTCCCAGTGCGGCGTGCACTCCGACGTTCCGGGTGATCCGCTTGCGCTCCAGATGATCGTCAATCGCCCTGGCGAGGGCCTTTGCATCCGAGGGTTGCAAAGTACTGCTCAGCGCCGCCTTCAATGCGACACTAAGTTCATATTTAGTCAAAGCAAGATGGGCAGACCGATGAGCAAAATTCCGGGTGAATCGAATGCGTCAGCGGCAAATCCTCCGGGTGATGAGGTTGCCAATATGCGATCTATTGTTCGCACTAACACAAATGCCGACGAAGCCACTCAGCAGGCCGGGCCATCCGCCGCCACCGAGCCCGCCCGGGTGCCCACCGACGGCCCGGCCACAGCCCTTGGATACGATGCCGGCATGCCCACCAAGAAGAAGCCGGCGCCCGAGCCGGCAGCCCCCGCCGACGAGCCGGCCCTGACACCGCGCCAACGCAAAGGCGTGTCCGTGCGGCGCATTCCGCAGCAGGCACGCAGCCAGCAGACGGTGCAGGCGGTGCTGCGCGCGGCCAATGACGAAATCCGCCGGGCCGGGCTGGATTCACTGTCCACCAAGCGCATCGCCGTGGCCGCGGGGCTGTCGGTGGGCTCGCTGTACGGCTACTTTCCGAACAAGGAATCCATCATTGCGGCGCTGCTGGAGGCCTGGCTGACCCGGGTCTTCGATGCCGTCGACTCCGTGCATCCGCGCCACGGCGGCAACCGCGATTTCTTCACCTACCTGAACGAGCAGATGGAGCGCGCCCGCGTCGTCTACGAAGACCAGCCCGGCATCGGCGCCCTCTTCGGCATGGTGATGTCCATGCCGGCGCTGCACCAGATGGTCTTTCGCCACGGCGAGCGCGTCGGCGAGTCGATGGAGTCGGCGCTGAAGTTCTACGCACCGCAAGCCAACAGCGAAGACGTGCGCTCCGTGGCGCGCACCATTCCGCTGATGTGCCACCACCTGATGGCCTCGGCCCAGATGGAGCCCGGCGTGGACCACGAGCGCATGGCCGCGGACATCCGCGTGTGCCTGGTGGCACTGGCCACGCGGCTGCTGGTGCCCCGCGCGGCCTGAGCGCGCAAACGAAAAGGCCCGCCGAAGCGGGCCC
The DNA here is from genome assembly GCF_059421665.1 of Roseateles sp. GW821-FHT02E12. NCBI lineage: Bacteria > Pseudomonadati > Pseudomonadota > Betaproteobacteria > Burkholderiales > Sphaerotilaceae > Roseateles > Roseateles sp. GW821-FHT02E12. The sequence continues at coordinate 205,334 of NZ_JBWKVK010000005.1, read as the reverse complement.
ACGGAGCGCGTGGCTTCAGGCCACCGAGCGCTTCAGATCTGCCGGCAGCTGCGGCGCACTCGGTGCGGTGACGAAGTAGCGCTGCACGAACAGCAGCACGGCCGACAGCGCGATGCAACCCGCCGCCACGATGAACGCCATTCGCGGCGACGCCGCCTCGGCCACGATGCCGCCCATGAAGGAGCCGGTGGAATAGCCCAGGCCCAGGATGGCCGGCGTCAGCGCGGCGTGGCGGCCGACCGGGTCGAACACCGGCAACAGCGTCGGCACCAGCACGCCGGTCAGCGTCCAGCAGCCCACAAACGCCATCGTCGCCACCGCGAAGCTGGTGGGCGTCAGCGGCATCGCCAGGCCTGCTGCACCTAACGCGGACACCGCCACGACGAAGCGGCTCCAGCCGAACAAGCTGTGCCGCGCCATCGCCTTGACGAGGAAGCAGGCGCCCAGCGACGCGAAGTTGGCAATCGCCAGGATCTTGCCGATGTATTCCTTGTCCAGCCCCTGGCTCTCGGCCAGCGTGGCCAGGAAGGTCCAGATCACGCCCACGCCGGTGTAGCAGGTGTACAGCGTCAGCAGCGTCAGGTAGACGCCCGCCTTGTTGACCTTGCCGTCACGGAAGGCCGCGGGGATGGTCTCGCCACGCTTGAACAAAAACATCGCCGGCAGGCAGACGATGCCCACCGCGGCGATGAAGAAGAACGCGCCGCTGGCCAGCCATTGCCCGCCGATGGTGGGCAGGATGACGGCCATCAGCGCCATCGCGTACAGGTTCTGGCACACCACCAGGAAGCCGATGTTGCGCTGGGGCTCGCGGCTGTAGGCCAGGAAGCCGATGGCCGAGCCGCTGACGACGCCATTGCCCAGGCCGGCGATCAAGCCACCGGCGATGGACACCGGCATGCCCAGCCCGAGGCCGATGACCGCGTTGCCGCACATCATGGCCAGCATGCCCAGGCCCAGGATTCGCCGCATCGGCCAGCCGCGGATGCCCTTGGCCACGGCCAGCGCACCCAGCGTGTTGCCGGCCGTGTCCGCCGTCACGACGAAGCCCACCTGCGACGGCGTGAAGCCCCACTGCTGCGCCATGAACGCCACCAGCAGCGGCGTGCACAGGAAGAAGGTGAATGCCACGCAGCCCAGCATCACCATGGCGGCGGTGAAGAGCGAGGACTGTGGCCGGCCCAACGGGCCTTGGTTGGGGAGAACAGCGGAAGACATGGAGGGCAATCCTGTGGCGATGAAGGCTGGCTAAGAGCTGGCTGATCAGGCGGATGACTGCACGGCTGCAGATGCAGCGAGCAGCACACGCCCGTCACTGCAATCCATTTAATATGAACTTTGGTTCATATACAAGTCTGTGTTTTCCCTGCTTCGTCGAGGGCGGCCGATTTGCGCCATCCAGCCTGCCGGCTTTGCGCCGTGGCGGCGCGCGCCGCACCTCGATGGGACGGCAATTGCTCCATTGGCGATGAATACTGCACGAACTCCCCGCGGCGGCGGACGGCTCGTGTTTTCAGATCACGAAGGCGCACACACTTATCCGCGAAAACCCTGACATCAAGATGCGAACTGATGTTCATAAAATGCGAACAACAGTTCACATTGGATCGCGAGCCTGCGGTCCTCACCGAAAGCCTTCGCACCATGTCCCACCCGCCCGTCGACATCCCCGCGCTGATCCGCGCCAGCTATGAGCGCGTGCGCGCAGAGCCGCCCACGAGCTGGCGTGAACAGGGGCTGATGAACGGCTTCCCGCCAGCGCCCGCCGCGCAGGTCACGCGCCGCAACTTCATGCGGCCGCCCTTCCACCGCTGGGGCTTCCAGCACATCAGCCGCCTGCTGCCCACCATCGACGTGCCGGCCGCGGGCCAGCCGCGCGAGCTGCCGCGGCAAGAGGACGCGAGCCTGGCTGCCCTGCGCTTTCGCAGCGTGGGTGGGCCTGAGGTCTCGCTGGCGGAGCACCTGGTTGCGAGCGATGCCGACGGGTTCCTGGTGCTGCAGCACGGGCGTATCCTCTTCGAGCACTACGCGAACGAGCACACGCCGCAGACGCGCCACATCATGTTCTCGGTCACCAAGTCGCTGATCGGCACACTGGCGCAGTGGATGGTCCATGAGGGCCGGCTGGACGAGACGCTGCTCGCGCAGGACATCGTCGAGGAGCTGCGCGGCAGCGCCTTCGGCGACGCCACCGTCGGCCAGCTGATGGACATGGCCGTGGGCCTGCACTACACCGAGGACTACGAGGACCCGCGCTCCGAGAGCTCGCAGTTCGGCATGGCCTGCGGCCTGACGCCCCCGTATGCCGACGACCTGGGCGAGCCGCCCGCCGAGTACGCCGGCCTGGACAGCCTCTACAACTTCCTGCCACGGTTGCGCAAGAAGGGCGAGCACGGCGGCTTCTTCGACTACGTGACCGCCGTGACCGAGGTGCTGGCCTGGGTCATGGAGCGCGCCACCGGCGTGGCCGCGCACGAGTTGCTGGCGCAGGTGTGGGGGCGCCTGGGCTGCGAGCGCGACGGCTATTTCATCGCCGACTCACTCGGCCGGGGCGTGGCCGGCGCCGGCTTCAGCGCCACGCTGCGCGACATGGGCCGCTTCGGCCAGATGCTGCTGGACCGCGGCCGCGTGGATGGCGAGCAGGTCATCCCCGCCGCCGTCATCGACACGCTGCTGGCCGGCAGCGATCCCGAGATCTTTGCGCGCAACCCCGAGTTCGCGCCCATCGGCCGGCTCTCGTACAAGAGCCAGTGGTACGTGTTCAACGGCGAGGCGCTGCTGGCCATCGGCATCCACGGCCAGACGCTGTACATGAACTTCGACACCGGCCTGGTGGTGGTGAAGCAGTCGTCGCCGCCGCACGCCGTGGCCGCGATCAACATCGACACGCTGGAGATGATCAAAGCGCTGAACCAGCAGCTCGCACCGGCCCGGGAAGCTGCATGACCACCGCCGCTGCATCGCTGAACAGCCGTTGGGTCATGCGCCTGGATGTGCAGTGCGCGCCGCTGCAGGCCATCGGCCAGACGGACGACGGCCTGCGCGAGAACTACCCCATCCTCGGCGGGACCTTCATCGGCCTGGACCTGGGCGGCGAAGTGCTGCCGGGCGTGGACCGCTTCCTGCGCCGCGCCGATGGCGTGGGCGTGCTGGATGCCCGCTACGCGCTGCGCACCCATGACGGTGTGCTCATCAATATCCACAACCGCGGCTTGCTGTGGGCCGCTCCCGGCCCGGACGGCGCCCCGAGCGAGGAAGGCCCCTTCCGCTGCCACTGCGTGCCCGTGTTCGAAGCCCCGCAGGGCCGCTATGCCTGGCTGAACCAGACGGTGTTCGCGGGCCGTGTCGACTACCCCGCGCTGGGCCAAGTGCGCATCGATCTGTTCCGCTTCGACTGAGAGAGAAACGCATGTCCGAAGCAAATAACTTGTCGCGCACCATCGAGCCGCTGGCCAATGCCTGGGTCATGCGCCTGGACGTCGTCTGCGGCGATGAAGTCGTCGTGGGCGACTTCCCCGAAGGCCGGCGCCTGAACTACCCCATCGTCAGCGGCCGCTTCGAGGGCTCGACGCTGCGGGGCGAGGTCATCCCCGGCGGCGCCGACTGGTATCTGGAGCGCCGCGACGGCGTGGGCCAGCCGGACGCACGCTACTGCCTGCGCACCGACGACGGCACCGTCATCCAGGTCAGCAACCGCGCGCTGCTGCGCTACGCGCCCGGCATCAACGAGCGCGACCTGCCGGCCTGGCCGCCCGCCCCCGAGCTCTACCGCTGCCTGTGCACGCCCGTCTTCCAGGCACCGGCCGGGCGCTATGCCTGGCTGAACGAATCGGTCTTCGTCGGCGAGATCCGCTACGAAAGCGAAGACGGCGTGACGCTCGACATCTACCGCCTGGTCTGAAGCGAGCATCACCATGGGTGCCCGGCTCATCACGACGACTGCTGAAGCCGCCGCCTATGTCGGCGACGACTGGCTGCTCTACGTCGATGCATCTGGCAGCTATTCGCACTCCGAGATGGCTGCGCCCTGCCTGCTGCTGGCCCAGCCCGGCAGCGAGCTGCATGTGCAGGGTGACGCCGCCGCCGCGCCGCTGTGTGCGTCCGCCATGCTGCACGCGGCGGGCAGCAGCAGTTGCAGCACCGAGCAACACATCGGCGCCGCCTTCCTCTACTTCGACCCTTTGAGCCCGGCGGGCCGGGCTCTGACCCAGCTCTGCCAGGCCCGCGCGCTGCAGGCTTGGGGCCCACCCGCCCTGCCCGGCTGGGAACCCGACTGGTTCCAGGCCCTGTGCCATGGCGGCGCCGACCGCGGCGCCGTGCTCGCCTGGGTCGCCCGCCTGCGCGCCGCGTTGATGGCACAAGCTCCCGAGCCCGACGTCGACTGGCGTCTGCGCACGGCCGCCACGCTGCTGCGCGAAGACCTGGCCGGCCGCCTCAGCGTGGCCCAGCTCGCCGAGCGCGTGCGCTGGTCGCCCGAACACCTGCGCAAGGCCTTCCGCGAGGCCGCGGGCATGAGCCTGTCGCGCTACCAGATGTGGTCGCGACTGCACCGCCTGATCGACGCCAACCGCATCGGCGTGCACGACGCCGAGGACTCGCTGCTGGAGGCCGGCTTCTACGACGCGCCCCACGGCAGCCGTGCGGTGCGCCGCTACTTCGGCCAGACGGCCAGCGCCACGCTGCAGCCCGGCATCCGCCGCGCTGATTGCCACGGCGCCTGAAAGCCAGCCATGACGGGGCCACGCAGAAATCCCCCGTTTCATACAAGCGTCGCGAGAGCCCTCTGGCTAACCTCAAATCCAGCCGCTTCCCACCTTCAAGCAGTACGGACGGCGAGGCAGTCGCGAATCACAACATCAATCATTCGAGAGGTTCCATGAATCCTTCCGTCTCTTCTTCCGCCTCCCTGGCACGCCCCTCCGTCGTCGCCATGGCCGCGGCCCTGCTGTGCTGCACCCCGGCTGCCTGGGCCCAGACCGCTGCGGCGGAACCAGCCAAGGACGACGGCGAAACCGTCGGCCTGTCGCGCGTCGTCGTCACCGCGCAAAAGCGCCCGCAGTTCGCCGAGCAGGTGCCCATGAGCCTCAGCGCCATCGGCCTGGACCAGCTCAACAAACAAGGCGTCAGCGGTATCCAGGACCTGAGCCGCCTGAGCCCGGGCCTGAGCGCCACGCCGTCCACCACGCCCTTCGGTACGCCCAACATCGCCATCCGCGGCATCGCCTCCAACGCCGGTGCAGCCACCACCGCCGTCTACGTCGACGACGCCGCCATCCAGATCCGCAACCTCAGCGTGCTGACCGGTGGCACCGCCTACCCGCAGGTCTTCGACCTGGACCGCGTGGAAGTGCTGCGCGGCCCGCAGGGCACGCTGTTCGGCTCCAGCGCCGAAGGCGGCGCCATCCGCTTCATCACGCCCACGCCGCGCTTCGACAAGTTCAGCGGCGAGGCCAAGGCCGGCATCGCCGCCACGCAGGGTGGCGACATGTCCTACCAGGCCGGCGTGGCCGCGGGCGGCCCCATCAACAGCAGCGTCGCCTTCCGCGCCAGCATCTGGCACAAGCAGGAAGGCGGCTACATGAACCACGTCACCCGCACCACCGGCGCGGTAAACGACGAGGACAGCAACCAGAGCGAGGCCACCGTCGCCCGCGCCGCGCTGCTGATCAAGCCGACCGCCGAGCTGACCATCGCGCCGTCCATCTACATGCAGCGCACCCATGAGAAGGACCGCAACATCTATTACGAGGATGCCGGCCACTTCAACACCTACAACAAGCTGCGCCAGCCCACCAAGGACCGCTTCAGCCTGTCGGCCCTGTCGGTCACGTACGAGACCGAGGACCTGACCTTCAAGTCCGTCACGTCCTACTACGACCGCAAGCAGGACCGCCTCGACGACCTCAGCTACGTCATCCCCGCCAGCGTCACCGGCGACCCGCGCAGCATGACCGGTGGCCCGGTCGAAGTGCTGCCCGGCTTCCCCGACTACGTGCTGCGCAGCACCCAGGCCACCAACCAGCGCAATGCCGCGCAAGAGTTCCGCGTGTCGTCCAACGAGTCGGCGGACAGCAAGTTCAACTGGGTCGCCGGCGTCTACCTGTCGCGTGCCCACCAGACCATGAGCCAGCGCATCATCGGCAGCCTGGATCCCATCACGCTGACGGCCTTCGGCGCACCGGCCATCTTCATCTTCGGCATGCCCAATGCCGGCCCCAACGGCGAGTACCCCTACACCGAGGACGACACGCTGAGGGACCGCAGCAAGGCCGTCTTCGGCGAGGTCAACATCAAGGTCCAGCCCAAGACCACGCTGACCCTGGGCCTGCGCGTCGGCCGCAACGAGTTCGAGTTCCAGACGCTGGAAAACGGCCCCTTCGCCGGCGGTGACATCAACTTCAACGGCAAGCAAAAAGGCAAGAGCAACCTGCCCAAGCTCGCCATCAGCCATGAGCTGGCCGACGCCTCGCTGCTGTATGCCAGCGCCGCCAAGGGCGATCGCGTCGGCGGCGCCAACCCGTCCTACGCCACCGTGCCGCAATGCGGCCCGAGCCTCGCGGCGCTGGGTGTGGCCGACGTGCCGCGCACCTACCAGGGCGACTCGCTGTGGAGCTATGAGATCGGCTACAAGAGCCGCCTGCTCGACCAGCGCATGGAAGTGGCTGGCTCCCTCTACTACGTCGACTGGAGCAACATCCAGACGAGCTCCATCCTGCCCAGCTGCCTGTTCGGTTTCACGGCCAACGCCGGCCATGCACGCAGCGTCGGCGGCGACCTGCAACTGCAGCTGCGCGCCACCCGCCAGCTGCTGCTGTCGGCCACGCTGGCCTACACCGACGCCAAGTACACCGAGACCATCTACGGCAACGGCAGCAATGTGGGCACCGGCGTCACGTTGTCGCAAAAGGGCCAGTCTCTGCCCATCCCCGGCTTCAACGTGACGCTGGGAGCCGAGTATTCGTGGGCGACGGCCGAGGGCTGGCGCGCTTATGTGCGCGGCGACTACCAATACGGCAGCAGCTACAAGCGAACCGGCCCGGCCGGCAACCTTGACTACCGCCCAGGCCTGTACGAAGCGCCGGCGACGCAATACGTGTCGCTGAACAGCGGCCTGCGCATGGGCGCCGTCGACCTCTCGCTGTACGTGAACAACCTGTTCAACACGCGCACCACGCTGCTGCGCACCGCGGACACCCCCGCACTCCAGGCCGCCACCTTCCGCCCGCGCACCGTCGGCTTCAACGCGGCCTACAAGTTCTAAGTTCCCATGTCGTCCCCCTCCAGCGCCGCGCGCCAGCTGCGGCTGATCGAACACGTCCTGAAAAGCGCACAACCGCGCCCCGAGGCGGCCATTTCCACCGGCCTGCTGCGCGGCGTGCATGACCAGGGCACCCTGTCCTTCCGCGCCATTCCCTACGCGCTGCCCCCGGTTGGCCCACGGCGCTTTCGCGTCGCCCAACCGGCCGCGGCCTGGGATGGCGTGCGTGAGGCCCAGGACTTCGGCCCGGCCTGCCCGCAGCTGGCCGGCACTGACGTCACCGAGAACGGCAACAACGTCATCCACGAGGACTGCCTGACGCTCAACGTCTGGACGCCCGCGCTGGACGGTAGGCGCCGCCCGGTGATGGTGTGGCTGCACGGCGGTGCGCTGATCGAGGGCAGCGCCCGCAACGCCTGGTACAACGGCGCGGCGCTGGCGGCAGGGGGCGATGTCGTCGTCATCACGGTGCAGTACCGGCTGGGCGCTTTCGGCTTCCTGTATCTGGCCGAAGTGGGCGGGCCCGACTTTGCCGAGAGCGGCAACCTGGGCCTGCTGGACCAGGTCGAGGCGCTGCGCTGGGTGAGGCAGAACGCCGCGACCTTTGGCGGCGACCCCGACAACGTGACCGTCTTCGGCGAGTCCGCCGGCGGCGCCAGCGTGGCCATGCTGATGGGCATGCCGGCCGCGCAGGGGCTGTTCCACAAGGCCATCGTGCAGAGTATGTCGCCACAGCTGGGCCGCAGCTCGGCACGCGCGGCGGAAGCAACACGGGCCTTCATGGAACTGGCCGATGCCCAGACCGTGATGGAGCTGCAGTCCCTGCGCACGGCCGACCTGCTGGCCCTGCAGCAGCGCCTGTTCGACTCCGGCGTGGCCGACAACGCCTTCTGGCCCACGGTCGACGGTGTCGTGCTCCAGCAGCACGCCATCGACCGCCTGCGCGACGGCAGGGGCAGCACCGTGCCCGTACTGATCGGCACGACGCTGGACGAGATCCGCTTCTGGACCGAGATCGAGGACGTGGCCCTGCTGCGCAAGCCGGCTGAGTCGCTGGCCGCGCAACTGAGAGACGTTGCAGGTGAGCGCAGCGACGACATCGAAGCCGTCTACGGCTTCAACGATGACGGCCGCATCCAGCTCGCCGGCGACATCGTCTTCCGCCTGCCCTCCATCCGCCTGGCCGAGCACCTGTGCAAGACCCAGCCGGTGTGGATGTATCTCTTCAACTACCGCTCCACCTCCGAGGTCGCGCCCTACCAGTCGGCCCACGCGATGGAGCTGCCTTTTTTGTTCGGCGCGCTGGAAGACCCCAGCGCCCTCGCCTTCACCGGCCGCTGCGAGGGCCGCGAGCTGCTGGCCCAGCGCATGCAGCAGGCCTGGACGGCGTTCGCCCATGGTGGCGCGCCCAGCGCGGCCGACCTGCCCGACTGGCCGCGCTACGACACGGCCCACCGCGCCACGATGGAACTGGGCCTCTCACCGCGCGTGCAGAACGACCCGCTGGCCGCCCAGCGCATGGCCTGGGGCGACATGCCCTTCGACGCTTCGGCGCCGGATGAGCACGCCATCGGCGAACTCCTCTTTTCACCGAACTGAATGCGCAGCGTGCGCCATGAACTTCCTCCAGTCTGACCTCGAGCTGAGCCGGCACTCCTACTACGCCGCGACGACACAGCGCCCCGCCCCGCAGCCCCCGCTGCAGGAGCGCGTGCAGTGCGACGTGGCGGTGGTGGGTGGGGGCCTGGCCGGCCTGTGCGCGGCGCTGAACCTGGCCGAGCAAGGCTTGCAGGTCGTGCTGCTGGAGGCCAAGGAAGTCAGCTGGGGCGCCAGCGGCCGCAACGGCGGCCAACTCATCCACGGCCTGGCCTGCGACGTGGCCGAGATCGAATCCCAACTTGGCCTGGACGACGCGCGCCGCGTGTGGGACATGAGCATCGAGGCGCTGGACCTGGTGCGAGAGCGCTGCCGCCAGCACCACATCGACTGCGACCTGCAGGACGGCTTCATCGGCGTGGCCACCAACCCGCGCAAGGGTCGCGCGCAGTCGCAGTGGGCCGACCGCATTGAGCGCCTCTACGGCTACGAGATGCCGCGCATCGCCCCGCAGGACATGCGCCGCTGGGTCAACAGCCCACGCTACGACAGCGGCATCTACGACCCGCGCTCCGGCCATCTGCACCCGCTGAAGTACGCCCTCGGCCTGGCCCGCGCGGCGCGGCAGGCGGGGGTGCGCATCCACGAGCACAGCCCCGTCACGCGCATCGAGCGCGGCGCCACCGTCACGCTGCACACGGCCCAAGGCCAGGTCAGCGCGCGGCAGGCCCTGCTGGCCGGCAACGTCTATCTGCAGGGCGTGGCGCCGCAACTCGAGCCGCGCATCATGCCCGTGGGCACCTACATCATCACCAGCGCACCCATGGGCGAGGCGCGCGCCAACGCGTTGATCCCCAGCCGCGCGGCGGTGTGCGACACCAACTTCGTGCTGGACTATCTGCGCCTGACGGCCGACCACCGCATGCTCTTCGGCGGCGAGGTCAGCTACAGCACGCGCACGCCCGCCGACCTGGCCGAAACCATGCGCCGCCGCATGGTCATGACCTTCCCGCAGCTGGGCGACCTGCCGGTCGAGTACGCCTGGGGCGGCTTCGTCGACATCACGATGAACCGCGCACCTGACTTCGGCCGCCTGGACAGCAACCTGTACTACCTGCAGGGCTTCTCGGGCCACGGCCTGGCGCTGACCGGCCTGGCCGGCCGCATCGTGGCCCAGGCCATGGCCGGCGACGCGGGCCGCTTCGACCTCTTCTCACGACTGCGCCACCGGCGCTTTCCCGGCGGGCGCCTGCTGCGCACGCCGGCCCTGGTACTGGGCATGGCCTGGTACCGACTGCTGGATCTGCTTTGAGCCTCACCATGAACAAGACCGAACGAGAACTGCTGACCTTCGCCAACCTCGAGCAGTGGCTGGACCGGCACGGCGTGACCGAGCTGGAATGCCTGGCGCCCGACCTCACCGGCGTGGCCCGCGGCAAGATCCTGCCGCGCGCCAAGTTCACCGAGGACCGCGGCATGAAGCTGCCCGAGGCCATCGTGGCCATGGGCGTGACGGGCAACTTCCCTGAAGACGGCCCGTACTACGACGTCATCTCGGCCAACGACCGGGACATGCACCTCACGCCCGACCTCAGCACCGTGCACATCGTGCCCTGGGCCACCGACCCCACCGCGCAGGTGCTGCACGACTGCTACGGCGCCGACGGCCAGCTCGTGCCCTTCGCACCGCGCTCGGTGCTGCGCCGTGTCTGCAACCTGTTCGCGGCCGAGGGCTGGGTGCCGGTGGTGGCGCCCGAGCTGGAGTTCTATTTGGTGGAGCGCAACGTCGACCCCGACATGCCGCTCAAGCCGCCGGTCGGCCGCAGCGGCCGCGCCGAAACCTCGCGCCAGGCCTACTCCATCGATGCGGTCAACGAGTTCGACCCGCTGTTCGAGGACATCTACGCCTACTGCGAAAAGATGGAACTCAACGTCGACACCCTGATCCACGAGATCGGTGCCGGCCAGATGGAGATCAACTTCTTCCACGGCGAGCCGCTGCGGCTGGCCGACGAGACCTTCTTCTTCAAGCGCCTGGTGCGCGAGGCCGCCCTGCGCCACGGCATGTACGCCACCTTCATGGCCAAGCCCATCGCCGGCGAGCCCGGCAGCGCCATGCATGTGCACCAGAGCCTGGTCAGCGCCAAGGACGGCAACAACCTCTTCAGCAAGCCCGACGGCAGCGCCAGCGACGAGTTCTATTGGTATATCGGCGGCCTGCAGAAGTACCTGCCTGCGGCGATGGTCTTGTTCGCGCCGTATGTGAACAGCTACCGCCGCCTCGCAGCCAAGTTCGGCGCGCCGGTCAACCTGCAATGGGGGACCGACAACCGCACCGTGGGCATCCGCTCGCCCATCGCCTCGCCGCAGAACCGCCGCATCGAGAACCGCGTCATCGGCGCCGACGCCAACCCCTATGTGGCCCTGGCCGCAACGCTGGCCTGCGGCTACCTCGGCATCAAGCAGCGCATCGCCCCCACGGCCGAGTGCACCGGCGATGCCTACCTGGGCAAGCACGAGCTGCCGCAAAGCCTGGGCGAAGCCGTCGAACTGCTGCGCCAGTCGCCCGACCTCGCCGAGATCCTCGGCCCCGAGTTCGTGACCGTCTACACCGAGATCAAGGACATCGAGTACGCCGAGTACATGAAGGTGATTTCGCCTTGGGAGCGCGAGCACTTGTTGCTCCACGTGTGATGCACCGCTTAACCAACACCGTCGAGCCGCGCAGCTACCACCTGCCGGCCGAGAAGCTCATCACCGGCAACCCGCTGCAGACGCTGTGGCTGCACTACGTCGACGCCACCGGCAACTTCAGCGCTGGCCACTGGCACAGCGAAGTCGGCGCCTGGCGCGTGGCCTACACCGAGGAGGAGTTCTGCCAGATCCTCGAAGGCGTCAGCGTGTTGACCGATGCCAACGGCAACGCCCACACGCTGCGCGCCGGCGACCGCTTCGTCATCCCGCGCGGCTTTGTCGGCAGCTGGGAAGTGGTGCAGCCCACCCGCAAGTTATTCGTGGCCCACGAGAGCCCTTGAAACATCATGCAGTCCAACCAACAAATTGACCAACGCCGCCGCGCCGCCGCCCCGCGCGGCGTAGGCGTGATGTGCGACTTCTACGCCGCGCGTGCCGAGAACGCCACGCTGTGGGACGTCGAAGGCCGCGAGTTCACCGACTTCGCCGGCGGCATCGCCGTGCTCAACACTGGCCACCGCCATCCACGTGTCGTGCGCGCCATCGAAGAACAGTTGCAGCGCTTCGCGCACACGGCCTATCAGATCGTGCCGTACGAGAGCGCCGTCGCGCTGGCCGAGCGCATCAACGCCGTCGCGCCCATCGACGGCGAGAAGAAGACCGCCTTCTTCACGACCGGCGCCGAGGCCGTCGAGAACGCCATCAAGATCGCCCGCTGTGCCACCGGCCGCAGCGGCGTCATCGCCTTCGGCGGGGCTTTTCACGGCCGCACGCTGATGGGCCTGGCGCTGACCGGCAAGACCGTGCCCTACAAGGTCGGCTTCGGGCCCTTCCCCGGCGATGTCTATCACCTGCCCTTCCCCAGCGAGCGCCGCGGCGTCACGGTGGCAGACAGCCTGGCGGCGCTGAAGCAGCTCTTCGCGTGCGACATCGAGGCCAAGCGTGTGGCAGCCATCATCATCGAGCCGGTGCAGGGCGAAGGCGGCTTCAATGTCGCGCCGCCGGCACTGATGTCGGGCCTGCGCCGCGTCTGCGACGAGCACGGCATCCTGCTGATTGCCGACGAGATCCAGACCGGCTTCGGCCGCACCGGTGAGCTGTTCGCGATGCAGCACTATGCGGTGCGGCCCGACCTCATCACGATGGCCAAGAGCCTCGCGGGCGGCATGCCGCTGTCGGCCGTCTGCGGCCGCGCCCACCTGATGGACGCTCCTGCGCCCGGCGGCCTGGGCGGCACCTACGCCGCCAACCCGCTGGCCGTGGCCTCGGCCCATGCGGTGCTGGACGTGCTGCAGGAAGAAGACCTCTGCCACCGCGCCCAGGCGCTGGGCGAAAAGCTGACGGCGTTTCTGCATGCACAGGCCTGTGCCTCGATCACCGAGGTGCGCGGCGTCGGTTCCATGATTGCTGCCGAGTTCACCACCGCCGACGTCGCCAAGCGTGTGCAGCAGGCGGCCCTCAAGCGCGGCCTGCTGCTGCTGACCTGTGGCGTGGACGGCAACGTCATCCGCTTCCTCTACCCGCTGACCATTCCCGACGCGCAGTTCGACGCTGCGCTGGCCGCGCTCGCCGCAGCCCTCACCGAGGAGGCTGTGTGATCAACCCCACCCTGCTGCAGCGGCTGAACGACGGCGCGCTGCTGAAGACCTCCGCCCTGGTGAACGGCCTGTGGCCGACGCCGCAGCAGCACTTCGCCGTGCTGGACCCGGCCAGCGGCGAATGCCTGGCCGACGTGGCCAACTGCGATGTCGATCAGGCCCGCCAGGCCATCGCCGCGGCCGAACGCGCGCTGCCGGCCTGGCGCGCCAAGCCGGCCAAGGAGCGCGCCGCCGTGCTGCGCCAATGGTTCGAGCTGATCAACACGCATGCCAGCGACCTGGCCACGCTGATCACCGCCGAGCAGGGCAAGCCCTGGGCCGAAGCCTGGGGCGAGGTGCTCTACGGCGCCAGCTTCATCGAATGGTTCGCCGAGGAGGCGCGGCGCGCTTGCGGCGAGATCATCCCCAGCAGCGACGCCAAGAAGCGCCTGCTGACGATGCGCCAGCCCATCGGCGTCTGCGCCGCCATCACGCCGTGGAACTTCCCCATCGCGATGATCACGCGCAAGGTCGGCCCGGCCCTGGCCGCCGGCTGCACCGTCGTCGTCAAGCCGGCCGAGCAGACGCCGCTGTCGGCCCTGGCCCTGGCCGAACTGGCCCAGCGCGCTGGCGTGCCGGCCGGCGTGCTGAATGTGCTGACGGCCGACGGCGAGCGCTCCATCGCCATCGGCCAGGCCCTGTGCGACAGCCCCACCGTGCGCCACCTGTCCTTCACCGGTTCCACCGAAGTGGGCCGCATCCTGATGCGCCAGTGCGCACCGACGATCAAGAAGCTATCGCTGGAGTTGGGTGGCAACGCGCCCTTCATCGTCTTCGACGATGCCGACCTGGAGAGCGCCGTTGAGGGTGCTCTGCTCAGCAAGTTCCGCAACGCCGGCCAGACCTGCGTCTGCGCGAATCGCTTCTATGTGCAGGACGGCATCTACGACCGCTTCGTCGAGCGGCTGGCGGCGCGCGTGAAACACGACCTGCGACCCGGCAGCGGCTTTGACCCGCAGTCCACACAAGGCCCGCTGATCGACGCCGATGCACTGGCCAAGGTCGAATCCCATGTGGCCGATGCGCTGTCTCACGGCGCTCGCCTGGTGACCGGCGGCGAGCGCGTCGACGAACGCTTCTACGCCCCCACGGTGCTGGCCAACGCGACGGCCGCGATGCGCTGCTCGCGCGAGGAAACCTTCGGGCCCATCGCGCCGGTGTTCCGCTTCCACACCGAGGCTGAGGCCATCGCAGCCGCCAACGCCACCGAGTTCGGCCTGGCGAGCTACCTCTACACCCGCGACATCGGCCGCCTGATGCGCGTGGGCGAGGCGCTGGAGTACGGCATGGTGGGCATCAACACCGGCCTCATCTCGACGGCGGAAGCGCCGTTCGGCGGCATCAAGCAATCGGGCATGGGGCGGGAAGGTGGCCGCGAAGGGCTCGACGACTACCTAGAGACCAAATACCTCTGCCTGGGCGACATCCTGAAATGAACTCGCCAACGACACCCATCGCCGTGGCTCTACCACGCAACGCACCGCGTGTGCTGCTGCCGGCCTGCAATCGCATGTACGGCGAGCACCCCTTTCACATGGTCGGCCGCAAATACGTCGAGGCGGTGCGCCTCGCGGGCGCCTATCCGCTGGTCGTGCCCGCCGCGCACCCGGACGAACTCGAAGCCTGGCTGGACCTGGCCGACGGCGTGTTGCTGACCGGCTCGGCCTCCAACGTGCACCCCTCGCACTTCAGCGCCGAGGTGCATGACGAGACCCTGCCGCTGGACCCGCTGCGCGACGCCTGGACGCTGCCGCTGATCCGCCTCGCCTTGGCCCGCGGCCTGCCGCTGCTGGCGATCTGCCGCGGTTTCCAGGAAACCAATGTGGCCCTCGGCGGCAGCCTGCACCAGGCCGTGCACGAGCAGCAAGGCCTGGCCGACCACCGCGCCGACGACGACGCGCCGGTGGGCGTGCAGTACGGCCCGTCGCATGCCGTGCATCTGGAACCCGGCGGCCTGCTCGCCCGACTGCTGGGCGATGAACTGATCGTCAACAGCATCCATGGCCAGGGCATTGACCGCCTGGCCCCCGGCCTTCGCGTCGAAGCACGCGCGCCGGATGGCCTTGTCGAGGCCGCATCCGTGGGCAGCGGCTTTGCGCTCTGCCTGCAATGGCATCCCGAGTGGCAGGCGGCCGACAACGCCGCGTCACTCGCCATCCTGAAGGCCTTCGGTGCGGCCTGCCAGGACTGGCGCGACCTGCACCGGCCACCGGATCTCTGAGCTGCTTGCTTCACCTCACGGCCGCCGGCCGTGGGCCACCCACGCTCAAACAATCCCCATGCCTTCCCAACCCCACGACTTCAACACCCTGAGCCACTGGCTGCGCGAGCAACGCGTCGGCGAAGTGGAATGCCTGGTGCCCGACCTCACCGGTCTGGCCCGCGGCAAGATCCTGCCGCGCGAACGCTTTGCTGCCGACAAGGGCATGCGCCTGCCCGAGGTCGCCATCGCGATGAGCGTCACCGGCGAGGCGCCGAGCACCGAGCGCTACACCGAGGTCATCGCCTCGACCGACCACGACATGGAGCTGCGTGCCGACCCGGCCACGGCCCGCCTCGTGCCCTGGGCGCAGGACCCGACGGTGCAGGTCATCCACGACTGCTACGACCGCCACGGCCAGCTCGTGCCCTTTGCGCCTCGCTCTGTGCTCAAGCGCGTCTGCGCCCTGTATGCCGAACGAGGCTGGGCCCCGGTGGTGGCGCCCGAGCTGGAGTTCTATCTGGTGGCGCGCAACACCGACGCTGACCTGCCGCTCAAGCCGCCGGTCGGCCGCAGCGGCCGCGCCGAGACCTCGCGCCAGGCCTACTCCATCGATGCGGTGAACGAGTTCGATCCGCTGTTCGAGGACATCTACGCCTATTGCGAAAAGATGGGGCTCAACGTCGACACCTTGATCCACGAGATCGGTGCTGGCCAGATGGAGATCAACTTCTTCCACGGCGAGCCGCTGGGGCTGGCGGACGAAGTCTTCCTGTTCAAGCGCCTGGTGCGCGAGGCCGCCCTGCGCCACGGCATGTATGCCACCTTCATGGCCAAGCCGATTGCCGGCGAGCCCGGCAGCGCCATGCATGTGCACCAGAGCATCGTGCGCACGGAAGACGGCAGCAACCTGTTCAGCAATGCCGACGGCAGCGCCAGCGACGAGTTCTACTGGTTCATCGGCGGCCTGCAGCGCTATCTGCCGGCGTCGCTCGCGCTGCTGGCGCCTTACGTCAACAGCTACCGTCGCCTCGCCCGCTTCACGGCGGCGCCGATCAACACGCAATGGGGCATCGACAACCGCACGGTCGGCCTGCGCTCGCCGCTGTCGCCGCCCGCCGCACGCCGCATCGAGAACCGCGTCATCGGCGCCGACGTGAACCCCTACATCGCGTTGGCCACGACCATGGCCTGCGGCTACCTCGGCATCACGCAAAAGCTCAAGCCCACCGAGGAATGCGTCGGGGACGCCTACCTGAGCGAGTACGGCCTGCCGCGCAGCCTGGGCGAAGCGCTGGACCTACTGAAGGGCGAGAAGGCGCTGGCCGAGGTGCTGGGCCAAGGCTTTGTCGACGTCTACGCCGAGGTCAAGGCCATCGAGCACGCCGAGTTCATGCAGGTGATCTCGCCGTGGGAGCGAGAGCACCTGCTGCTTCACGTCTGAGGCCTCCAACATGACTGACACCATTGACTGGCACGCCCGTGCTACCGCGCTGCGCTTTGACGGCCGCGCGCTCATCGACGGCAAGCGCCGCGACAGCGTCAGCGGCGAGAGCTTCGCCAAGCATTCCCCCATCGACAACCGCCTGCTCGGCGACGTGGCCCGTGGCCGTGCCGACGACATCGACCTCGCCGTGGCCGCCGCACGCCGCGCCTTCGACGACGGCCGCTGGCGCAACCAGCCGCCGCGCGAGCGCAAGCGCGTGCTGCAGCGCTGGGCCGAGCTGCTGCTGGCCCACAAGGAAGAACTTGCGCTGCTGGAGACGCTGGACATGGGCAAGCCCATCGGCCACAGCCTGGCGGTCGACGTGCCCTCCACCGCCAACTGCATCGCCTGGTATGGCGAGGCGGTCGACAAGATCTACGACGAGATCGCACCCACGGCCGCCAACGCATTGGCACTGGTGACTCGCGAGCCCATGGGCGTCATCGCTGCCATCGTGCCCTGGAACTACCCGCTCATCATGGCGGCGTGGAAGCTGGGGCCGGCGCTCGCCGCAGGCAACAGCGTCGTGCTCAAGCCCAGCGAGAAGTCGCCCTACACCGCCTTGCGCCTGGCCGATCTCGCGCTGAAGGCCGGCCTGCCACCGGGCGTGCTCAACGTCGTGCCGGGCTACGGCCACGAGGCTGGCGAGGCGCTGGCCCTGCACATGGACGTGGATGCCATCGGCTTCACCGGCTCCACCCGCATTGGCCGGCGCATGCTGGCCGCGTCCGCCGAGTCCAACCTGAAGCGCGTCTACAACGAGCTGGGCGGCAAGTCGGCCTATCTGGTGTTTGCCGATGCCGAGCTGGAGCGCGCCGCGCGCACCGCCGCCGGCAGCGTGTACTTCAACCAGGGCGAGTCCTGCAATGCGCCGACGCGCGTGCTGGTGCATCGCTCGCGGGTGGAGGAGTGCGTGGCGCTGCTGTGCGACGAGGCGCGGCGCCACATTCCCGGCGACCCGCTCGCCGAGACGACGGCCATGGGCGCGATGGTCGACGAGACGCAGATGCGCTCGGTGCTGAGCTATGTGCAGGCCGGCCAGGACGAAGGCGCGGCACTGGCCTTCGGCGGCCGGCAGACGCGCACCGAGAGCGGCGGCTTCTTTGTCGAGCCGACCGTGTTCCGTTCGGTCAACAACGGCATGCGCATCGCGCGCGAAGAGATCTTCGGCCCGATCCTGAGCGTCATCGCCTTCGACACCGAAGCCGAAGCGATTGCCATCGCCAACGACAGCCCCTACGGCCTGCAAGCCAGCGTCTGGACCGGTGGCCTGGACCGTGCCCACCGCGTGTCGCGCGCACTGCGTGCCGGCACCGTCCACGTCAACCAGTACGACGACGACGACATCACCGTTCCCTTCGGCGGCTTCAAGCAAAGCGGCAACGGGCGCGACAAATCCCTGCACGCCTTCGACAAATACACCGAGCTGAAGACCACCTGGCTGCGCATCGCCGGCTGAAGATCATGCAGACAACGACCCAACCCACGGGCGGCCACGCGCCGTCCTTCTATGCGGCCAGCGGCCTGCCGCAGCCGCCGCGCCCCAGGCTGCAAGGCAGCGTCGAGGCCGACGCCGTCGTCATCGGCGCCGGCTACACGGGCCTCTCCACCGCGCTGCACCTGGCCGAGGCTGGCTACCGCGTCATCGTGCTGGAAGGCCAGCGCGTCGGCTGGGGCGCCTCGGGCCGCAATGGCGGCCAGCTGGTACACAGCTATTCGCGCGACCTGGACGTCATCGAGGCCCGTCACGGCACGGCTGCGGCACGCGCGCTCGGCGCGATGGCCTTCGAGGGCGCAGCCATCATCAAGGAGCGCATCCAGCGCTATGGCATCGACTGCCACTTCCAGCCCGGCGGCATGTTCGCGGCCATCACCGCGCGACAGGTGCGCCAGCTGGAGCATCACAAGGCCTTGTGGGAGCGCTTCGGCCACCGCGAGCTGGAGATGCTGGACGCGCAAGCGAGTGAAGCCGCCGTCGGCACCAACCGCTACCGCGCCACGCTGCTGGACCGCAGCACCGGCCATGTGCACCCGCTGCGGCTGGCGCAAGGCGAGGCGATGGCCTTCGAGTCGCTGGGCGGCGTCATCCATGAAGACTCGGCCGTGGTGCGCATCGATCGCGGCGATCCCGCCGTCGTGCACACGGCCGAGGGCAGCGTCAAGGCGCGCTTCGTCATCGTCGCAGGCAACGCCTACCTCGGCGGCCTGGAGCCCCAGCTCGCGGCGCGCTCCATGCCCTGCGGCACCCAGGTCGTCGCCACCGAGCCGCTGGGCGATCGCTTCCCCGAGATCCTGCCCAGCAATTACTGCGTGGAAGACTGCAACTTCCTGCTCGACTACTTCCGCCTGTCGGCCGACCGCCGGCTGATCTACGGCGGCGGCGTCATCTACGGCGCGCGTGACCCGGCCCATGTCGAATCCATCGTGCGGCCGAAGCTGCTCAAGACCTTCCCGCAGCTCAAGGGCGTGCGCATCGACTACGGCTGGACCGGCAACTTCCTGCTGACGCTGTCGCGCCTGCCCGAGGTGGGACGGCTCGCACCCAACATCTATTACTCGCAAGGCTGCTCGGGCCATGGCGTCACCTTCACCCACCTGATCGGCCGCGTGCTGGCCGAGGCCATCCGCGGCCAGGCCGAGCGCTTCGATGCGTTCGCGACGCTGCCTCACTACCCCTTCCCGGGCGGCCGGCTGCTGCGCGTGCCGCTGACGGCGATGGGGGCGCTTTGGTACGACCTGCGGGACAAGCTGCAGCTCTAGCGCTCCGATCGCCAGGCGCTCGGCGACTGCCCCGTCAGCCGCAGGAAGAAGCGCGTGAAATAGGCCGGGTCGGCAAAGCCGAGGCCATCGGCGATCTGGCGCACCTGCAGCGTCGTGTAGCCGAGCTCGCGCTTGGCCTCCAGCAGCAGGCGCTGATGCAGAACGTCCAGCGCCGAGCAACGCAGATGCTGGCGGCACAGGCGGTTCAGCTGCGTCGTCGTGATGCCCAGCGGCGCAGCCAGGGTGTCAAGGGTCGGGTGGCTGCGGTAATGGCGTTCGACCTGCTCGCGATAGCGCGCCAGGTGCTGCATGGCCCGACCCTCGGGTTCGGCGGCCTCGACGATTTCTGCAACCAGCGGTGGCAGCCGGGCCACCAAGGCCGCAGCCATCAGCACGGCGCCGTCCAGCACCTGGGCACGCCAGGGCGAGGTGCCGGCGTAGTCGTCGCGCAGCGCGCGGGCCATCGCGAGCAGCGTCTGGCCTTGCGGTGATCCGACTTCCAGCGCAGCGGCGCGCGAGGCACTCAGGCCTTCCCACAACCCACGTGAGTTGCCGACCAAGCTCCTGACCCGCGCCTGGTCCAGCGTGATGACGTACCCCTGCGTCTCCGGCGAGAACGCAAAGCCATGCACCACCAGCATCGGCACCCAGACAACGGCCGGTGCCTGCAGCTCCAGCAGCTGCCCGTCGATCTGCACGTGGGCGAGGCCGGACTCGATCAGCAGCAGTTGCACCAGCGTCCCATGCCGGTGCGGCTGGATTTCCCAATTGTGCAATCGGCTGCGGTCGGCGATTGACTCCATGTGCAGACCGTCCAGCGCCGCATCCCGCCCCATCTCGCCATACAGCTCATAGAGCGGTGGCGACGTGATGGGCAGGACCTTTGGCATAGGTTCGAATTGTGCAAGTACACGTTCCTGCCGTCCATTGCCCGCTCAAGCTCGCAGGCCTACGCTCCGTGGCATCAAAGAACAGTGGAGCGAGACATGAAGACATTGCGCACCCAGGTGCTCATCGTCGGCGCGGGGCCCTCGGGCTTGCTGCTGGGCCAACTGCTGCACAAGGCCGGCGTGGCCAACACCATCGTCGAACGCCAGACCGGCGACTACGTGCTCGGCCGCATCCGCGCCGGCGTGCTGGAGCAGACGACGGTGGACCTGCTGGACCAGGCCGGTGTCGGCTCGCGCATGCATGCCGAGGGCCTGGTGCACCACGGCTTCGAGTTGATGTTCGACGGCCAGCGCCATCACATCGACCTGAGCCGGCTGACCGGCGGCAAATCGGTCATGGTCTATGGCCAGACGGAGGTGACGCGCGACCTGATGGAAGCGCGCGCCGCGGTGGGCGAGCAGACGCTGTATTCAGCCTCCGACGTGGAGCTGTTCGGCTTTGACGGCGACCAACCCGGTGCGCGCTGCACGGTGGACGGCGAGCGCATCGAGATCCTGTGCGACTACATCGCTGGCTGCGACGGCTACCACGGCGTCAGCCGCGCCAGCGTGCCGCCCGAGGCCATCAAGACCCACGAAAAGGTCTACCCCTTCGGCTGGCTGGGCCTGCTCAGCGACACGCCGCCCGTGTCACACGAGCTGATCTATGGCCGCCACGAGCGCGGCTTCACGCTGTGCAGCATGCGCTCCAGCACGCGCAGCCGCTACTACCTGCAGGTACCGCTGACCGAGCAGGCCAGCGACTGGAGCGACGAGCGCTTCTGGAACGAGCTGCGCTCGCGCCTGGATCCGGCGGCGGCTGCATCTCTCGTCACCGGCCCGTCGCTGGAAAAGAGCATCGCGCCGCTGCGCAGCTTTGTCGCCGAGCCCATGCGCTTCGGCCGCCTCTTCCTGGCGGGAGACGCTGCCCACATCGTGCCGCCCACGGGTGCCAAGGGGCTGAACCTCGCCGCGTCCGACGTGCACTACCTGTCGCAGGCCTTCATCGAGCATTACCGCGAGAAGAGTGAAGCCGGCATCGAGCACTACTCCGCCCGCTGCCTGTCGCGCATCTGGAAGGCCGAGCGCTTCTCCTGGTGGTTCACCAGCCTGATGCACAACCTGCCGCACGAGCCCGAGATCGACGCCAAGCTGCATCGCGCCGAACTGGAATACGTCGTCAGCTCCGAGGCCGCTATGACCTCGATGGCGGAGAACTACGTCGGCTTGCCCTGGTGAGGGCGCGGTTCACGGACCAGCTTCATCAACAAGGCCGCAGTGCGCTGAGTCAGCGGCGTTGAGCGCTTCAGCGCCGGCGTGACCAGGCAGAGCGTCGTCTTCACGTCGCCGGCCTCGAAGGGCGTGACGGCCAGGCGCTCGGGGTGCTCGAAGGCCCGCAGTGCGTCCGCGCCCAGCGTGGCATGGCCCAGGCCGGCGGCGACGAGGTCGAGGATGGCCGGCACGCTGGACACCTCCCACTCCACGCGCAGTTGCACGCCGGCCATGGCCGCGGCCTCCTCCATGCGCTTGCGAAACACATGGCCGCGCTGCGGCATCACCAGCGGCAGGCGCGACAGCTCGCTCCAGCTCAACGGCCCGCTCGGCGCTGCGTCGGCCGGGCTCAGCAGCAGCAAGGGCTCCTCGCGCAGCGGCAGGATCTCCAGCGACGGCAGCGGCTCGGGGTTGTAGACCAGGGCCAGGTCGGCGCGGCCCGACACCAACCACTCGGTGAGATGGGTCGAGAAACCTTCCATGACAACGAGGCGGGCGCGCGGGCAACTGGCTTTGAAGCCCTCGATCAGCGGCAGCGTCAGCATGCGCGCCTGCGTCGGCGGCATGGCCACGACGATCTGGCCGACAGGCTCATTGCGGTGGGCGCTGAGGTCGTCGCGCGCCTGGGACACCAGGTGCAGGATGCCCTGGCCATGCTCCAGCAGCCGCCGCCCGGCTTCAGTCAGTTCCACGCCGCGGCCGTTGCGCAGGAAGAGGGTCTCGTGCAGCTCGGTCTCCAGCGCCCGCACCTGGCGGCTCAGCGCCGGCTGGGCCACGTTCAACACCAGGGCCGCCTTGCTGAAGCTGCCGTGCTCGGCCACCTGGATGAAGTACTCGATCTGGTTCAACGTCATGCCCGCATCTTGGCAGAGCCCATGCCGGATCGCTATAGCTGCTAGCAGCAGCCAGACCTAGCGTGACAGGGCTGCACTGCGAAGAATCACCCTCCATGAGCACTGCCCTCACCCTGATCTCGTCCATGGCCACGCGCCATCTGCTGACGGCCCTGGCGCAAGCCCATGCCCAGACCGGCGCGCCCGCCGTGCATATGGAGTCGGTGGGCGGCGTGGACGCCGCGCGCCGCGTGCAGGACGGAGAGGCCTTCGACGTCGTCGTACTGGCCAGCGACGCCATCACCAAGCTCGACGCCGCCGGCCGGCTGAAGCCCGGCAGCGTGCGCGCCATCGCCGACTCCAGCGTCGCACTTGCCGTTCGCGCCGGCGCCGCACCCCCCGACATCGGCAGCGAAGCCACCCTGCGCGCCGCCGTGCTGCAGGCCCGCAGCATTGGCTACTCGACCGGACCCAGTGGCACCGGCTTGATGAAGCTCTTCGAGCGCTGGGGCCTGATGGACGCGCTGAAGGACCGCCTCGTACAGGCCCGCCCCGGCGTGCCGGTGGGCAGCCTGGTGGCCACCGGCGAGGTCGAACTGGGCTTCCAGCAATACAGCGAGTTGATGGACCTGCCTGGCATCACGCTGCTCGGCGGCATGCCGGCAGCGGTGGACATGGTCACCCGCTTCAGCGGCGCCGTCATGGCCAACGCGGCCCAGCCCGAGGCGGCCCAGGCGCTGCTGGATTTCATGGCCGGCCCCGCCACCGAATCGCTCAAACAGCAACACGGCATGCGCGCAGCCCCTGACGCGCGCTGACCTCAACGACAACAGGAGACAAGCTTGCAGACCTCGAACATCCCCGCTCCCGGCACGCGTGCCGTGGACGTGCAGCGCCTCATCGACGACCACCCCCTGTCCGGCTGGCAGTGGGTGGTCTTCGCGCTGTGCTTCTTCGTCGTGCTGCTGGACGGCTTCGACACCGCGGCCATCGGCTATATCGCGCCATCGCTGATCAAGGACTGGGGCGTCACCAAGCCCATGCTGGCCCCGGTGCTCAGCGCCGCTCTGTTCGGCTTGGCCGCCGGCGCGCTGCTATCGGGCCCCATCGCCGACCGGCTGGGCCGCAAGCGTGTGCTGACGGTGACGGTGCTGCTCTTCGGCGTGGCCACGCTGGCCTCGGCGTTCGCCACCAACCTGACGGAGCTCAGCGTGCTGCGCTTCATTACCGGCCTGGGCCTGGGCTCGGCCATGCCCAGCGCCGTCACGCTGATGAGCGAGTACTGCCCCACCGCGCGTCGCTCCACGCTGACCAATTTGATGTTCTGCGGCTTTCCGCTGGGCGCGGCCTTCGGCGGCTTCCTGGCCGCCTGGATGATCCCGCAATGGGGCTGGCAGAGCGTGCTGGTGCTGGGCGGCATCGCGCCGCTGCTGCTGACGGTCGGCCTGTTGCTGCTGCTGCCCGAGTCGGTGCGCTTCATGGTCACGCGCCGCCACCCGGTCGAGCGCATCCGCGCCGCGCTGGCCCGCATCGCCGGCCCGCAGGTGCACCAGATCGAACGCTTCACCCTCAGCGAGACCCGCGTCGTCACCAACGAACGCGGCGGCCTGGCCCAGGTGCTGGCACGCTCCTACCGCCTGGGCACGCTGATGCTGTGGGTGGCCTACTTCATGGGCCTGGTGATCTTCTACGCGCTGATCAACTGGATGCCGCTGCTGTTCAAGGAGGCCGGCATCGAGCCGCGCACCGCCACGCTGATCTCCGCCCTCTTCCCCCTCGGCGGCGTCGGCGCCGTGTTCTTCGGCTGGCTGATGGACCGCGTCGAGCCCAACCGCATCGTGGCCCTGGGCTTTGCGCTGACTTCGGTGGCCATCTGGTCCATCGGCCAGATGACGGGCAACGTCGGCGCACTGGTCGTCTGCGTCTTCCTGGCCGGCGTGCTGATGAACACCGCGCAGTCGTCGCTGCCGGCCCTGGCCGCGGCCTTCTACCCCACCAATGCCCGCGCCACCGGCGTGTCCTGGATGCTGGGCATCGGCCGCTTCGGCGGCATCCTGGGCTCGCTGCTGGTGGCGCAACTGAGCGCCATGCATGCCAGCATTGGCACCGTCTTCCTGGTGCTGGCCGTGCCCGGCGCCCTGGCCGCCGCGGCGCTGTGGATCAAGCGCGATGCCGATGGTTTCGCCGATGACCGCAACGCCCGCACAGCACTGGCGCACTGACAACAAGGAGAAGCTCTGATGATCATCGACGTTCACGGCCACTACACGACCGCGCCGGCGGCACTCGGCGCCTGGCGCGACCTGCAGATCGCCGGCCTCAAGGACCCGTCCAAGGCGCCCAGCGCCAGCAGCCTGAAGATCAGCGACGACGAGCTGCGCGAGTCCATCGAGACCAACCAGCTCAAGCTGATGAAGCAGCGCGGCTCGGACCTGACCATCTTCAGCCCGCGCGCCAGCTTCATGGCCCACCACATCGGCGACTTCCAGACGTCGAGCACCTGGGCCGCCATCTGCAACGAGCTCTGCTACCGCGTGGCCCAGCTCTTCCCCGACCACTTCGTGCCGGCTGCCATGCTGCCGCAGTCGCCTGGCGTGGACCCGGCAAGCTGCATTCCCGAACTGGTCAAGTGCGTGGAGCAGTACGGCAACGTCGGCATCAACCTGAACCCCGACCCCTCCGGCGGCCACTGGACCAGCCCACCGCTGACCGACCGCCACTGGTACCCCGTCTACGAGAAGATGGTCGAGCTGGACATCCCGGCCATGATCCATGTCTCCACCAGCTGCAATGCCTGCTTCCACACCACCGGCGCGCACTACCTGAATGCCGACACGACGGCCTTCATGCAGTGCCTGACGGGCGACCTGTTCAAGGACTTCCCGACGCTGAAGTTCCTCATCCCCCACGGCGGTGGCGCGGTGCCCTACCACTGGGGGCGCTTCCGCGGCCTGGCCCAGGAGCTGAAGAAGCCGCTGCTGGACGAGCACCTGCTGAACAACATCTTCTTCGACACCTGCGTCTACCACCAGCCCGGCATCGACCTGTTGACCGACGTGATCCCGGTCAAGAACATCCTGTTCGCCAGCGAGATGATCGGAGCGGTGCGCGGCATCGACCCCGAGACCGGCCATTACTACGACGACACCAAGCGCTATGTGGGGGCAACGGCCAACCTCAACGACGAGGAGCGCCACGCCATCTACGAGGGCAATGCCCGCCGCGTCTTCCCGCGCCTGGATGCGCAACTGAAAGCGAAAGGCCTCTGACCATGTACGAACTTGGCGTTGTCTACCGCAACATCCAGCGCGCCGACCGCACCGCCGCCAACGGCCTGGCCGCGCTCGGCTCGGCCACCGTGCACGAGGCCATGGGTCGCGTCGGCCTGCTCAAGCCCTATATGCGGCCCATCTACCCAGGCGCTCAGGTGTCCGGTACGACCGTCACCGTGCTGCTGCACCCGGGTGACAACTGGATGATGCATGTCGCGGCCGAGCAGATTCAGCCTGGCGACATCGTCGTGGCGGCCATCACCGCCGAATGCACGGACGGCTATTTCGGCGACCTGCTCGCCACCTCCTTCCAGGCCCGCGGCGCGCGCGCCCTCGTCATCGATGCCGGTGTGCGCGACGTGAAGACGCTGCAGCAGATGGGCTTCCCGGTGTGGAGCAAGTGCATCAGCAGCAAGGGCTGCATCAAGGCCACCATCGGCTCGGTCAATATCCCCGTCGTCTGCGCCGGCATGCTCGTCACGCCGGGTGACGTCATCGTGGCGGATGACGATGGCGTCGTCTGCGTGCCGGCGGCGCGTGCCGTCGAGACGCTGGAAGCGGCCTTGAAGCGCGAAAGCTTCGAAGGCGAGAAGCGCGCCAAGCTGGCTTCGGGCGTGCTCGGGCTGGACATGTACAAGATGCGCGAGCCGCTCGAGAAGGCCGGCCTGCGCTATATCGACTGATATGGAATTCACCAAGACCCCCGGCTGGCTGGACTGGTACGCCAACCCCAGCAAGCCGCATTTCCAACTGCCCGCTGGCGCCGTCGACGCGCATTGCCATGTGTTCGGCCCCGGCGAGAAGTTCCCCTTCGCGCCGGAACGCAAGTACACGCCCTGCGACGCCAGCAAGGAACAGCTGTTCGCGCTGCGCGACCACCTCGGCTTTGCGCGCAACGTCGTCGTGCAGGCGACCTGCCATGGCGCCGACAACAGCGCACTGATCGATGCTTTGCAAAGCTCCAACGGCAAAGCCCGCGGTGTCGTCACCGTCAAACGCGGCATCAGCGACGACGAGCTGCAGCGCATGCACGCGGCCGGCGTGCGCGGCGTGCGCTTCAACTTCGTCAAGCGGCTGGTGGACTTCACGCCCAAGGACGAGCTGCAGGAGATCGCTGCACGCATCGCCAAGCTGGGCTGGCATGTCGTCATCTATTTCGAGGCCGCCGACCTGCCCGAGCTGTGGGACTTCTTCACCGCCCTGCCCACCACCGTCGTCGTCGACCACATGGGTCGGCCCGACGTGAGCAAGCCGGTGGACGGCCCTGAGTTCGAGCTCTTCCTGAAGTTCATGCGCGAGCACGCCAATGTGTGGAGCAAGCTCAGTTGCCCCGAGCGCCTGTCCGTTACCGGGCCACGCGCGCTGGATGGCGAGCAATCCGCCTACCGTGACG
Organism: Roseateles sp. GW821-FHT02E12; assembly: GCF_059421665.1. Classification (NCBI taxonomy): domain Bacteria; kingdom Pseudomonadati; phylum Pseudomonadota; class Betaproteobacteria; order Burkholderiales; family Sphaerotilaceae; genus Roseateles; species Roseateles sp. GW821-FHT02E12. Next base: position 178,004 of record NZ_JBWKVK010000005.1, on the reverse strand, counting down.
TCGTGCCCTTCGCCCGCCGCGTCATGGACGAGTTCCCCGACCGCGTACTCTGGGGCACCGACTGGCCCCACCCCAATCTGAAGGACCACATGCCCGACGACGGTCTGCTGGTGGACTTCATTCCGCAAATCGCGCCGACGCCCGAGCTGCAACGCCAGCTGCTGGTGACCAACCCGATGCGCCTTTACTGGCCGGAGGAAAGCTGATGCCTCTCGACAAGTCCTACACCGACATCCCCGGCACCACCATCTTCGACGCCGAGCAGTCCCGCAAGGGCTACTGGCTCAACCAGTTCTGCATGTCGCTGATGAAGGCGGACAACCGCGCCCGCTTCAAGGCCGATGAGCGAGCCTATCTGGACGAGTGGCCGATGACGGACGCGCAGAAGGCCGCCGTGGTGGCTCGCGACCTCAACGAGTGCATTCGGCTCGGCGGCAACATCTACTTCCTGGCCAAGATCGGCGCGACCGATGGCAAGAGCTTCCAGCAGATGGCGGGCAGCATGACGGGCATGACGGAAGAGGAATACCGCAACATGATGGTGTCAGGTGGTCGTTCGGTAGAGGGCAACCGCCGCATCGGTGAGGACGGCGATGCGCAGGCGCACCGGCAGCCCCAGGGTCAGGCCGGCAAGACCCCCAAGGGAGGCCAGTAACCGTGGCCCGCATCACCGCTTCCGTCTACACCTCGCACGTGCCCGCCATCGGCGCGGCGCTGGACCTGGGCAAAACCACCGAACCCTACTGGCAGCCCGTCTTCGCCGGCTACGACTTCTCCAAACGCTGGCTTGCGGAGCAGCGCCCGGACGTCGTCTTCCTCGTCTACAACGATCACGCCACGGCCTTCAGCCTGGACATGATCCCCACCTTCGCCATCGGCACGGCCGCGCGCTTCGAGCCGGCCGACGAAGGCTGGGGCCCGCGCCCGGTGCCACCGGTCATCGGCCACCCGGAGCTGGCCTCGCACATCGCGCACAGCGTCATCCAGGATGACTTCGACCTCACCATCGTCAACCGCATGGACGTCGACCACGGCCTCACCGTGCCGCTGTCACTGATGTGTGGCCAGCCCGATCCCGTCAAGGGCGCCTGGCCCTGCACCGTCATCCCCTTCGCGGTCAACGTCGTGCAATACCCGGTGCCATCGGGCCGCCGCTGCTTCATGCTGGGCCAGGCCATCCGCCGCGCGGTGGAGTCCTACGGGCCGGACCTGAATGTGCAGATCTGGGGCACCGGCGGCATGAGCCACCAGCTGCAAGGCCCACGCGCCGGCCTCATCAACCGCGAGTGGGACAACCGCTTCCTGGACCGCCTCATCAGCGAGCCCGACGCCCTGTCGCGCGTGCCGCATGACGAGTACGTGCGCGAAGCCGGCTCGGAAGGCATCGAGCTCGTCATGTGGCTGATCGCCCGTGGCGCAATGGCCGATGTCAACGGCGGCGCAGCTCCGAAAGTCGCGCATCGCTTCTATCACGTGCCTGCTTCCAACACGGCCGTGGGACACCTCATCCTGGAGAACACGTAATGAGCAGCAAGATCAAGGTCGCGCTGGCCGGCGCCGGCGCCTTCGGCATCAAGCACCTCGATGGCATCAAGAACATCGATGGTGTCGAGGTCGTCTCGTTGATCAGCCGCGACCTGGACAAGACCCGTGAGGTGGCGAACAAGTACGGCATTGGCCACGTCACCACCGAGTTGGCCGACGCGCTGGCCCTGCCCGAGGTCGACGCCGTCATCCTGTGCACGCCGACGCAGATGCACGCCAGCCAGACCCTGGCCTGCCTCAAGGCCGGCAAGCATGTGCAGGTGGAGATTCCGCTGTGCGACGTGCTGGCCGATGGCGAGGAGGTCATCAGCGTGGCGAAGCAGTCGGGCCTGGTCGCCATGTCCGGCCACACGCGGCGCTTCAACCCCAGCCACCAGTGGGTGCACAAGAAGATCGCCGCCGGCGAGTTCAACATCCAGCAGATGGATGTGCAGACCTATTTCTTCCGCCGCACCAACATGAATGCCCTCGGCCAGCCGCGCAGCTGGACCGACCACCTGCTGTGGCACCACGCCGCGCACACGGTCGACCTGTTCGCCTACCAGGCGCAGAGCCCGGTCGTGCAGGCCCATGCGCTGCAAGGCCCCATCCACCCGACGCTGGGCATCGCGATGGACATGAGCATCCAGCTCAAGGCCGCCAACGGCGCCATCTGCACGCTGAGCCTGTCCTTCAACAACGACGGGCCGCTGGGCACCTTCTTCCGCTACATCGGTGACACGGGCACCTATCTCGCCCGCTACGACGACCTGTTCGACGGCAAGGAGAACAAGATCGACGTGTCGGCAGTGGACGTGTCCATGAACGGCATCGAGCTGCAGGACCGCGAGTTCTTCGCCGCCATCCGCGAGGGCCGCGAGCCCAACAGCAGCGTGGCCCAGGTGCTGCCTTGCTACCGCGTGCTGCACCAGCTCGAACAACAGCTGAACGCGGCATGAAGACACGCCGCATCGGCCCCTTTGAAGTCTCGGCCATCGGCCTGGGCTGCATGAACTTGAGCCATGCCTATGGCGTGCCGCCTTCGCGCCAGGTGGCAGCGGCCGTGCTGAACGGCGCGCTGGACGGCGGCATCACGCTGTTCGACACGGCGGCGCTGTATGGCTTTGGCGCCAACGAGGAGCTGCTGGGCGATGTGATGTCGCATCACCGCGAGCGCTTCGTGCTGACGAGCAAATGCGGCATGCACGGCGTCAACGGCCAGCGCGTCATCGACGGTCGGCCGGACACCATCCGCGAAAGCGTCGAGGCCAGCCTGAAGCGGCTGCGCACTGACGTCATCGACCTGCTCTATCTGCACCGGCTGGATGCCAAGGTGCCGGTGGAGGACAGCGTGGGCGCGATGGCCGAGTTGGTCAAAGCCGGCAAGGTGCGGGCGCTGGGCCTGTCCGAGGTCTCGGCCGCCACCTTGCGCCGCGCCCATGCCGTGCACCCGATCGCGGCCTTGCAGACCGAGTATTCGCTGTGGACGCGCAACCCCGAGATCGCCGTGCTGGACACCTGCCGCGAGCTGGGCATCGCCTTCGTCGCCTTCAGCCCGCTGGCGCGCGGTTTTCTCGGCGGCGAGCTGCGCGATGTGAGCAAGCTGGAACCCAAGGACATCCGCCGCGGCATGCCGCGCTTCTCGCCGGAGAACTACGCGGCCAACCTGAAGCTGCTGGATGGCTTCCAGGACGAAGCCGCGCGGCTGAACTGCGCACCGGCGACGCTGGCCCTGGCCTGGCTGCTGCACCAGGGCGAGCACATCGTGCCCATCCCCGGCACCTCCAAGCCCGATCACCTGTGGGAGCTGATGGCGGCGCCCAAGCTGGAGCTGGACGCGGCGACGCTGAAGCGGCTCGATGTGTTGATCAACCGCCAGACGATAAGTGGCGCGCGCTACAACGCCACCACGCAAACCGAGATCGACACCGAGGAGTTCTAAGCCTCTTCGTCCTCGCGCACATAGCCGCCATGCGCGGCCACTTTGTCGAGCAGTTCGATCAGCATCGCCCGCTCGGCGGCAGACAGAACGCTCTGCAGCTCGACTTCCATGTCCGGCGCGCGCCCGGCCACCTCAGCGGCCAGCGCGGCGCCGGCTTCGGTCAGCCGCACCTGCTGCGAACGCCGGTCCACTTCGCTGCGCTCGCGGCCAATCCAGCCACGCTCCTGCATGCGGTCCAGCAGCAGCGTCAGGTGGGGGCGCGACAGGGCCAGCGCGTCGCTGAGCTGGCTGGGTGCCAGCTCCGTGTTGGCCTGCAGCAGCATCAGCAGCGAGAACTCCACCGGCCGCAGCGCGAACGGCTTGCCGACATGGCGGATGAACAGGGCCTGCGTGGTGATGCGGGCCTTGGCGATGCGGTAGCCGATCACCGAGTCCAGCACGCCGGCTTGCAGTTCGGTCTTCTTGGTCTTGGTTGCCATCCCGCCATGATGCCGCAAGCGTTTTATCGGGGCGCCATGCGCAGCGCGCCGTCCAGGCGGATCACCTCGCCGTTCAGATGCCCGTTGGTGACGAAGTGCGCCGCCAGTGCCGCGAACTCCTCGGGCTTACCCAGGCGCTTGGGGAAAGGGATGGAGGCGGCCAGGTTGGCCTGCACCTCCTCGGGCAGCTCCTTCAGCAGCGGCGTGGCGAACAGGCCCGGCGCGATGGTGCAGACGCGGATGCCGTGCTGGGCCAGGTCGCGCGCCAGCGGCAGCGTCATGCCGACGACGCCGGCCTTGGACGCGGAATAGGCTTCCTGCCCCACCTGGCCGTCGAAGGCGGCGACCGAGGCGGTGCACAGGATGGCGCCGCGTTCGCCGTCTTCCAGGCCTTCCAGCCTGGCGATGCGCGCAGCAGCCAGGCGGATGACGTTGTAGGTGCCGACGAGGTTGATGCGCACGACGCGCTCGAAGTCCTCCAGCGGCGCGGGCGAGCCGTCGCGGGCGATGACGCGCTTGGCGGTGCCGATGCCGGCGATGTTCATGACGATTCGCGCCGGGCCGTGGGCAGCCTCGGCCGCGTCGAGCGCCGCGGTCACCGATGCGGTGTCGGTGATGTCGCAAGTGCAAGCGATGCCGCCGATCTCCGCCGCGACGCGCTGGGCACCGGCGGCGTTGATGTCGAACACGGCGACCTTGGCGCCTTGCTTCGCAAGCTCACGCGCCACGGCCTCGCCGAGGCCGGAGCCGCCGCCGGTGACGATGGCGGCCTGGTCTTGAATCTTCATGGGGTCTCCTTGGAGGGTTTGTTCGGACGGATGAGCCACGGGTCATCGCCCGCGTAAAGGGCCTCGACCAGGGCCGCGCGATGGCTCAGCACCGCGCGCTGGTTGATCGAGTTCTTGTCGGTGATCTCGCCGTGCTCGACTGACGGCGGGTCGACCAGCACATGCAGGCGCTCGATGCGGTTGGCGCTGCCGGTGCCTTGGGCGTAGAGGGTGTCGGTCAGCTGCTGGAAGACCGCCTGCACCTTGGGGTGGTGCAGCACGTCGGCGGCTGAGGCTTCGGCGCCCAGGCCGCTGAGTTTGCGGCAGTCCGCCAGGCGCGGAAAGATCAACGCGCCGAGCTGGTCGCGGTTCAGGCCCGTCAGCACCGCATCCTGCACATAGGGGTGGCCTTGCAGCGTGATGCGCGCGCGCAGCGGGCCGACGCTGACGAAGGTGCCGGTGGAGAGCTTGAAGTCCTCGGCGATGCGGCCGTCGAACATCAGGCCCAGCGCGAGATCATCAGGGTCGACGAGGCGCACCGCATCGCCGGTGCGGTAGAAGCCGTCGTCGTCGAAGGCAGCGGCCGTCAGCGCCGGCTCGCGCCAATAGCGCGGCATCACATTGGGGCCGCGAAAGCGCACCTCCAGCTTGCCCTGCAGCGGCACCAGCTTGGTCTCGACACCCGGGCAAGGCAGGCCGATGTGGCCCGAGCGCGCATGCGTGCCGACGAGGAAGACGCAGGACGGCGCCGTCTCGGTCATGCCCAGGCTGGTCAGCACGCGCACGCGCTCGCCACAGGCGGCGATGGCGTGCTGGTCGAGCTTGTCCCACACCGCCTGCGACAGGCCGGCCGCCGCGAACATGATGGCCTTGACCTTGCGGAAAAAGGCATCGCGCAGGGCCGTGTCGTGGTCCATCGCGTTGACCAGTTCCTCCAGGCCCTTGGGCACGTTGAAGTAGACGGTGGGCGAGACCTCCTTGAGGTTGCGCACCGTCTGCGCAAAGGCGCTGGGGGTGGGCTTGCCATCGTCGATGTAGAGGCTGCCACCGTTGTAGAGGGCGATGCCGAGGTTGTGGCTGCCGCCGAAGGTGTGGCTCCAGGGCAGCCAGTCCAGCAGCACCGGCGGCTCGTCGGCCAGGAAGGCCATGCACTGGCGCAGCATCTGCTGGTTGGCGCAGAGCATGCGCTGCGTCGTGACGACGCCCTTGGGCGCGCTGGCGCTGCCGCTGGTGAAGAGGATCTTGACGACGGTGTCGGGGCCGACAGCAGCGTGGGCGGCCTCCAACGCGGGGCCGGGCTCGGTGGCGAGCATGGCCGCGAACGGTGTGCTGGAGCGGTCCTGCAGTTCGCCGCGACCGAGCACCACGGGCACATCGGCCGGCACCACCGCCGCGATCGCGCGGCCAAAGCCTTCATGCGCCGCGTAGATGAGGCCCGGCGTCAGCACGCCGAGGATGTGGCGCAGCCGTGCGAAGTCGCTGGACACCAGCGCATAGGCCACCGACACGCTGACATAGGGCACGCCGGCCCACATCGCGGCCATCATCAGCGTGGCGTGCTCCAGGCTGTTGTCGGACAGGATGGCCAGCGGGCGCTCGGCCGTGACGCCGGCGTCCAGCAGCGCCTGGCCCACGGCGCGGGCGCGGGCCAGCATGGCGGTGTAGCTGAGGTGCTGCCATTCGCCAGTCGCATCGCGTTGGGCGATGAAGGTGCGGTCAGGCACGGCCGCGGCCCATTGCTCCAGCACATCGGTCAGGCGCGGCGGGTAGTCCTCCAGCGGCTCGGTCGACGTCAGCACCTGGCTGCCGTCGGCCTGCATCGTCAGGCTCGCCTCGACGCAGCCCGCCACGCGCGCAAAGCGGAACGGCGCGCTCATGACTTCACCACCTTGGAGGCCTTGCCGTCGAGGAAGGCCTGCAGCCGGGCCTGGGCCTCGGGCGTGCTGGCTGCCACGGCGGACATCAGCGATTCGGTGAACAGGCCCTCTGCCGGGCTTTGCTCGGCGATGCGCGGCAAGGCATGCATGACCGCATAGGCCGTCATCGGCGCGGCGCGGGCAGCCTTCTGGGCCAGCTCCATGCCCTTGGCCACCGCCTCGCCTTCGCCGACGCGGTACTGAACCAGGCCGATGCGTTCGGCCTCCTCAGCGGCGTAGACGCGGCCGGTCAGCATCATGTCGGTCATGCGAGCGACGCCGATCAGGCGCGGGACACGCACCGAGCCGCCGCCACCGACAAAGAGGCCGCGCTGCCCCTCGGGCAGGCCGAAGTAGGCGCTGTCGTCGGCCACGCGGATGTGGCAGGCCGAGGCCAGCTCCAGCCCGCCGCCGACCACCGCGCCATGCAGGGCCGCGACGACCGGCACGCGGCCGTACTGCAGCGCATCGAAGGCGACATGCCAGCTGCGCGAGTGCAGCACCGCGCCGCCGATGTCGCGCTGCACCAAGGCCGACAAGTCCAGGCCGGCGCAGAAGTGGGCGCCCTCGCCGCTGATCAGCACGGCACCGACGTCGGCCGGCAGGTGCAGCAGCGCGGTGTGGATCTGCAGGATCAGCTCGTCCGAGATCGCGTTGCGCTTGGCGGCGCGGTTCAGGCGCAGATGCAGCACGGCGCCGGCGCGGTTGATCTTCAACAGGTCCAGCGTCGCCAGCAGGCCTTCGACCGGAAGTTCCGCCGGCAGGGTGGGATCAGCAAGGTTCATTTGATTCAGTCGTTGAACTACTCAATGGATTGAATGATAGTTCAATGTTTGAATCATTTCAAGCTAAATTTTCGACACATCGCAGGAGACATTGCGCATACAACCAACCACTTGATTACATCTTTTAATCGTTATACGATGAAATCAAGTTGTTTGGAGACATCCCATGAGCGCCTACATCCCCTACGGGGCCTACTGGTCCACGCCCTTTGCCAAGTGGCAGGGCTCGCTGGCCAACCTGAACGCGCTGCAGCTGGCGGCCCTGTGCGGCAAGAACGCGCTGGCGGCGCGCAGCTTCCCGACCGAGGCGATCGACCTCGGCATCCTGGGCGTGACCAACCCCCAGGTCGGCGGCTTCTACGGCCTGCCCTATGTCACCGGCCTGATGGGCATGGACCGCGTCGCCGGCCCGACCATTCAGCAGGCCTGCGCCACCAGCGTGCGCGCGCTGCAGATGGCCGCCGGCGAGCTGCGCGAAGGCACCGCCCAATGCGCGTTGCTGGTGATGGCCGACCGCCAGTCCAACGGCCCGGTCGTGCAATACCCGGACCCGAGCGGCAGCGGCGGCTACGGCATCACCGAGCGCTGGGTGCTGGACAACATGGCCCGCGATCCCTACGCGAAGAACTCCATGCTGCAGACCGGCGAGAACGTCGCCGCGCGCTACGGCTTCACGACCGCCCAGCAGCACGCCGTCAAGCTGCGCCGGCATGAGCAGTACCAACAGGCCCTGGCCGACGACCGCGCCTTCCAGAAGCGCTACATGGTCGACGTGCCGCTGTCCGACAGCCGCTTCAAGAAGAGCACCGGCGTGCTTTCGACTGACGAGGGCATCTTCCCGACGACGGCCGAGGGCCTGGCCAAACTCAAGCCCGTGCTCGAAGGCGGCACTGTCACCTTCGGCGGCCAGACCCACCCGGCCGACGGCAATGCCGGCGCCATCGTCACCACGCGCGAGTTCGCCCGCGAGGTATCGGCGGAGCCCGGCATCGAGATCGAGCTGCTGAGCTTCGGCATGCACCGCGAGCAGGCCGGCTACATGCCCGCCGCGCCCGGCCCCGCCGCGCTGGCCGCACTGAAGCGCGCCGGCGTCGCCGCGAGCGAGCTGGATGCCGTCAAGACGCACAACCCCTTCGCCGTCAACGACCTCGCACTGGCCGCCGACATCGGCTTCGCGTGGGAGCGCATGAACAACTACGGCAGCTCCCTCGTCTGGGGCCACCCGCAGGCGCCAACAGGCCTGCGCGGCGTCATCGAGCTGATCGAGGAACTAGTGCTGCGCGGTGGCGGTGTGGGCCTCTTCACCGGCTGCGCGGCCGGCGACACGGGCCTCGCCACCGTGCTGCGCGTCACCGATTCCCGCAACCGCTAACCGGTCAAACCCATGCAAGTCATCCACCCCGCCGACGTCGGCGCACTCATCCCCGACGGCGCCACTCTCTTCCTCGGCGGCCTGGCCGTCACCAGCCTGCCGGAGGAACTGCTCGCGGCCCTCGAACAGCACTTCTTGTCCACCGGCCACCCGCAGCAGGTCAGCACCTGGGCCTGCGGCGCCATCGGCAACTCCGGCGCGGCGGGCATGAAGCACTTCGCCCACGCCGGCATGATCAAGCGCGTCGTCGCCGGCCACTTCGGCCAGACCGGCCCCGAGATGATGAAGATGGTCTTCAACGGCGACGTCGAGGCCTACAACTTCCCGCAGGGCTCGCTGTCGCACCTGACGCGCCAGATCGCCTGCCGCTCGCCCGGCGTGCTCACCAAGGTGGGCCTGGGCACCTTCGTCGACCCGCGCCTGGAGGGCGGCAAGATGAACAGCCGCTCGACCGAAGACTTGGTGCGCCTCGTCGAGTTCGAAGGCGAGGAGTGGCTGTACTACAAGGCGCCCAAGATCGACGTCGCGCTGATCCGCGGCACGCTGGCCGACGAGCACGGCAACATCACGCTGGACAAGGAAGGCGTCATCCTCGAGCAGCTCTCCATCGCCCAGGCCGCGCGCGCCAGCGGCGGCATCGTCATCTGCCAGGTGGAGCGCATCGTCAAGGCCGGCACGCTGCACCCCAAGGCCGTCAAGATCCCCGGCGTCGTCATCGACTACGTCGTCGTCGCCGAGCCGCGCAACCACATGCAGACCATCGCCACGCAGTTCGACCCCGCGCTGTGCGGCGACATCCGCGTGCCCACCGGCAGCCTGGCCGTCATGCCGCTGGACGAGCGCAAGGTCATCGCCCGCCGTGCGGCCATGGAGCTGAAGCTTGGCGCCATCACCAACCTGGGCATCGGCATCCCGGCGGGCATCCCGTCGGTCGCCGCCGAGGAGGGCATGGCCGACGCGCTGACGCTGAGCATCGAGAGCGGCGTGACCGGCGGCATCCCGGCGCAGCTGGGCGACTTCGGCCTAGCCTACAACGCCGAGGCCATCATCGAGCAGAGCTTCCAGTTCGACTTCTACGACGGCGGCGGCCTGGACGCGAGCTTCCTGGGCCTGGCCCAGGTGGACGCGGCGGGCAACGTCAACGTCAGCAAGTTCAACGGCCGGCCGGTGGGCTGCGGCGGCTTCGTCAACATCACGCGCTCGACGAAGCGGCTGGTGTTCTGCGGCAGCTTCACGGCCGGCGGCCTGGCGCTGCAGATCGGCGACGGCCAGCTGCACATCGAGACCGAGGGCCGCTCGCGCAAGTTCATCAACCAAGTCGAGCAGATCACCTTCAACGGCCGCGATGCGGCGCAGCGTGGCCAGCAGGTCGTGTTCGTCACCGAGCGCGCCGTCTTCCATCTGCGCGAGGACGGCCTGGAGCTGACCGAGATCGCGCCGGGCATCGACCTGGAGCGCGACGTGCTCGCGCACATGGACTTCAAGCCCATCGTGCGTGACGTCAAGCGCATGGACACCGGCCTCTTCCGCGAGACCTGGGGCGGGTTGAAGGCCGCGCTGGGCGGCTGAGGCTTCAGGCGGGTTCCGCTTCACTCACGCGGAACACGTTCACCGCTTCGGCCAGCCGCTGCGCCTGCTCCTGCAGGCTTTCCGACGCGGCGGCGGACTGCTCCACCAGCGCGGCGTTCTGCTGCGTCATTCGGTCCAGCTCGTTGACGGAGTTGTCGACCTGCGAGATGCCCGAGGCCTGCTCCTGGGCGGCGTTGCTGATCTCGCCAATCATCTCGGTCACGCGGCGCACGCCGTCGACGATTTCCTGCATGGCGCCGCCGGCATCCTTCACCAGCCGGCTGCCGCTGCTGACCTTCTCGGCCGAAGCGCCGATCAGCGTCTTGATCTCCTTGGCAGCCTGCGCGCTGCGCTGAGCCAGCGTGCGCACCTCGCCCGCCACGACGGCAAAGCCCCGCCCCTGTTCACCGGCCCGTGCAGCCTCGACAGCGGCATTCAGCGCCAGGATGTTGGTCTGGAAGGCGATGCCGTCGATGACGCTGATGATGTCGTTGATCTTGCGCGAGGCGTCGTTGATCTGGTCCATGCTCGTCACGACCTGGGCCACGATCTCGCCGCCGCGCTGCGCCGCCTGCGAGGCGGTGCTGACCAGGTCATCAGCCGTGCGCGCCACCTCGGCGCTCTGGTGCACGCTGCCGGTCAGCTGCGAGATGGACGAGGCCGTCTGCTGCAGGTTGGCCGAGGTCTGCTCGGTGCGGGTGTTCAGGTCCATGCTGCCCGCCGCGATCTCGCGTGAGGCCACCGCGATGGAATCGGTGGCGTGCCGGATGGTGCTGACCGTCTGGCCCAGGCGGCTGACCATGGCGATCACGGCCGCATGCAGGGATCCCGGCACCGAGGCATCGCCGCCTTCGCTGCTGAGGTCGCCGTCGGCCACGCGCTGCACGAAGCGCTGCAGCCGCGCCGGCTCGTCGCCCAGCTCGCGCCAGACCGACGCGAGGATGAGGCGCGAGGCCATGCCCAGCACCAGCAGCACGACGATGCCGGTGCCCAGCCCCACCCAGCCATTGGCCTTCACGCCGGCCAGCGCCGCCGCCTGCGCCTGGCTCACGGCCTCGGCGGCCACCTGCTTGTCGGCCTGCAGGCGCTGGTTGAAATCGGCCAGACCGGTCTGCATGCGCTTGACCGAGTCACCGGCGTCCTTCTGGGCCAGCATCGCCCGCGTCGCCTCCAGCGCGGCGCCCTGGTAGGTGTCGAAGGCGCCGCCCAGGCTGCGCGCGGCGTCGGCCTTGCCATCGAGCCCGGCGGCCTCGGCCACCGACTTGCGCACGCCGGCCACCACATCCTCAACCTCCTTGAGCTTGCTGTCGTCGCCCTCGGCAGCGGCCGACTGCAGCGTCAGGCGGAACTCCTCGGCGCCGCGGTCGATGCGGGCAACGCTTTCCATGTAGGGGTAGTCCACGTCGCGCAGGTGCTCCATCTGCGCCGAGGTGCGAGAGCCGACCACGTAGCTGACGCTCGAGCCGACGATGAAGACCAGCGCTGCGCTGATCGGCAGCATCCAGATCTTGGTTCTGAAGTTCATGGGGCGCTCCTGGCTGGCCGTGGAAATGCGAATGAAGGCCATCTTATTGAGACGCTTTGTTCGCATCCAGGCAGCTTCTCACGCTTTCACCGGAAGTGCGAACAATGCTCGCATTTGCCCTGATGTGGTGCAAATATGGCCAAAGCAATCCTTTTCAGCGGGCCTAAGGCCGGTTTGATGCTTGATCTGGCCATCCGGTGACGGATCGCACGAAAGCCATGGCATCCGACATCGTCGCCTCTATTTACGAACTTTTGTTCGTCTTAAGATGAATTCAACGCATCCCCAGCCGGGCTGCGCAGCGATGCAGAGCCAGGCCGCCGCCTGTGCCCGGCGGTCCTCCACACAACCCGTTGAACCCCACGATGAAACCCATTCTTCGCCTCGCGGTGGCCTCCGCCCTGGCCACCGCTGCCCTCGGCGCCAGCGCCACCGAATACACCTTCGGCGGCTACGGCACGCTGTCGGCCGTGCGCTCCAGCAGCGACACCACCGCCTTCCGCGCCAACTGGCGCCAGGACAAGGGCAGCCATGGCAATGTCGACTTCGGCGTGGACTCGCGCCTGGGCGTGCAGGCCACCGCCAAGTTCAACGACACCTTCTCGGCCACCGGCCAGCTGCTGGCCCTGCGCCGCGACGGCAAGGACAAGGTCGACGTCGAATGGCTGTACGCGCAGGCCCAGATCACCGACGAGCTGAGCGCCCGCGTCGGCCGCGTCGCGCTGCCGGCCTTCATGCTGTCGGACAGCCGCAACGTCGGCTACAGCCAGCACTGGGTGCGCACACCGGCCCAGGCCTATCTCGGCTTCCCGGTCACGTCCATCGACGGCGCGCAGGCCACCTATCGCGTGCGCCTGGGCGACGTCAACCTGACGGTGCAACCCACCTTCGGCCAGGCCAAGGCCAAGCTCTATTTCGACCTGGGCCCGCAACTCGGGATGGCCACCAACGACAGCGCCTGGAAGCGCCTGGGCAGCGTCAACGTGACGGCCGAGAAGGGCGACTGGCAGCTCCGCCTGGGCCACACGGTCACGCAGGACGCGAGCAACGTCTACGTCTCCCACCCCTTCATCCCGACCGACCATTTCCGCGACGCCTTCACTGGCGTGGGCGCGCAGTACGACAACGGCAGCCTGCTCGTGATGGCCGAATACATCATGCGCAAGACCTCGGGCAAGGTCTTCGACACCCGCAGCTATTACGTGACGGCCGGCTACCGTGTCGGCGAGTGGATGCCCTACGCCATCCACTCCTACCTGAAGTACACGGGCGTGGCCCTCGCCGGCCTCGGCCCGGCAACCACCGACGCCGTCGGCCTGCGCTGGGACTTCAAGACCGGCATGGCGCTGAAGGCCCAGTACGAACGCGCCAGCCAGACCGGCCAGCAGTTCCTCGTCATCGACCCCTCGGGCAAGAAGGTCGGCATCACGACCGTCGCCCTCGACTTCGTCTTCTGAAAGGACGCGCCATGCACAAGCATCTGATGGCGGGCGCCGCCCTGCTCGCGGCCTTCACGGCTGCCTCCTCTGCAATCGCCGCCGACATCGTCGTCGTAGGCCACCCCTCGGCTGCGCCCATGTCCAAGGACCAGGTCTCCGACGTCTTCCTCGGCAAGAACACCGCCCTGAACCCGGTCGACCAGCCGGAGGCAGCGGCCATCAAAGCCGAGTTCTACAAGAAGGCCACCGGCCGCGACCTCTCCCAGATCAAGGCCACGTGGGCCCGCCTCGTGTTCTCGGGCAAGGCCCAGGCGCCCAAGGAGGCGGCAGACGTCGCCGCGATCAAGAAGGCCGTGGCAGCGGATCCGAAGAGCGTGGCTTACATCGACAAGGCGGCGGTGGATGGCAGTGTGAAGGTGCTGGCTACGGTCGAGTAGGCGCTGTTGCTGGGCGACCAGCGACGGCGCCGCGTTTAGCGCGCGGTGTGATGCAGCAGAACCTGCAGAACTCCACGGCCTACGCGCAGGCCGCCCAGGAATACCGCGCCTGGTCGCAGAAGAACTGGCAGGCCGTGACCGACGCGCGCGGGGCCTCCACCGACCGCAACAACCGCCAATTCCGCGAGACGCTGGGCAATGTGCAGACCTACGCCAACCCTCATGACCCGCGCACGCCCGTCGAGCTGCCCAACACGTATCAACATTTCTGGGTGAACGAACAGGGCAGGATCATCGGCACCAACGATGCCGGCATCGACCCGAATGCCGGCTCGACGCGGGACTGGCGAAGGATGCCAAAGCAGGTGCCGTAGCGAGAGCGCCGCCGGATATTCCCAAGCGGCCCAATTCCGGCATCGTCAACAGCGGATCTGCTCGTAGAAAAGCGTCAAACAAACAGCGATCTGCCGCACGATGCACACCGCATGCGACGCAGCGACCAAGGGCGAATCGACCCGAACGGTCGCCCACCGCAGTAAGGGCACTTCGCGTCGGAGCCTCGCGTTCCCAGCCAAAACCAGATAGCGCCCCAAACCAAGAGGGCAAAGACCCCACCCGGTTCAAATGTGAACAAATCTCGTGGCAAGAGATTGAACAGCGCACGCAGCGGAATGGTGACTAGGCAGCCAGGAAACCACCAAAGGAAGACGAGGAGCTTGTCGCGGCGCAACATTGCTCGAAATTCTGAGACATCCATGGGTGTTAACCACTCCGGCCTTCGCTGAGGCTCATTAGGTTTAGTTCCGAAGTCGGAACGCGACCTGCATGGTGTCCATGGTAGTAGCCCTTGACGCAAACACCTCGCATAGGTCTTTGCCACGACACCGGAAGCAAAGTTGCTTCGCAACCGGATAGCTGACGGTCGCAGGCGTCAGCTATCGGCCGAAATCGGCGCCCAGAATCGGGGCCTCCAACGTCCGAGTGGCCCGATATCCTCCGCATCCGAAACTGGAGCACACACTAGTCATGGGAACGTCGGGCGCCGCGCTATTCAGAGACGATGTCGCATGCGACATCAGACGGGATTTTCTCGACCTCTTGCAGCGCGGCCTCACAGCCGAAAGGGCAGCCGAGATTCTGATGAAGGACTGGGCCGACTCCATCGCCGATGCCGACGATGGACCGACGTTCTGGCTGGCTCTTGCCGCCACCCAATGGACATACGGCTGTCTCAATGAAGACGTCAGGCGCACAGCAATCGAGGTCATCGACAACGGAAACGACCTCGCGCGATGGTCGGGTGCAGCGTTGGTTAGACGTCGAAACATGCTCGAAGCGCTCAAACTTCAGTTGCTCTCACCTCAGCCAAAGGCTAGGCGCCCTCGCAGGCAGAAGCACGCGGAGCCGCCACCTAGCCACGAAGCCGCTGCACCGGATGGGCGCGGAAAAGCTGTCGCGTTTCGTCTGCCGGACGCGGAAATCACGCAGGTCTACGTGGAGCGTCTCGTCGGCACATCGCGCGGAGGAGGAAGCATCTTCGTAGCGGAGTGCGCTTACGGCGAGGTTGAACTGCAATGGCTGGCGGAGGGCGGATTGCAGGTCACCTACCCGGCGAGCGCCAAGGTGACGCAGAAGTCCGCGTCGCACTTCTACTGCGGCGAGATTACGCCGATCGTGTACCGGACGAAGGACGTATAGGACGGACTACTTGGCGAGGCTCTTGATCTGCCTTGTCGCATGCCGGGCCCACGTCGGCGCCCAGGTCACCTCACTTACTCGACGGAAACGCAAACACCGCGCCCTCGCGCACACCAGCCGACGGCCAGCGCTGCGTGATCTGCTTGCGGCGCGTGTAGAAGCGCACCGCGTCCGGGCCGTAGGCATTCAGGTCGCCGAACAGCGAGCGCTTCCAGCCGCCGAAGGAGTGGTACGCCACCGGCACTGGCAGCGGCACGTTGACGCCCACCATGCCGACGAGGATGTGGTCGGTGAAGTGGCGCGCGGTCTCGCCGTCGCGCGTGAAGATGCAGGTGCCGTTGCCGTATTCGTGCGCGTCGATCATGGCCATCGCGGCCTGCAGGCTGTCGACGCGGACGATGCCGAGCACCGGGCCGAAGATCTCCTCCTCGTAGATGCGCATGCCGGGCGTCACGCGGTCGAACAGGCAGGGGCCAAGGAAGTAGCCGGCCTCGTGGCCCGCCACCGTCAGGCCGCGGCCGTCGACGACGAGCTCGGCGCCCTCTTCCACGCCCTGGTCCACATAGCCGCGCACCTTCTCCAGGTGTGCCTTGGTCACCAGCGGCCCCATGTCGCAGCCGGCCTCGCGGCCCGAGCCGATCTTCATGCGGGCCATCTCGGCGATGAGCTTCTCGCGCACGGCATCGGCCGTCGCGTCGCCCACCGCCACCACCAGCGGGATGGCCATGCAGCGCTCGCCGCAGGAGCCAAAGGCCGCACCCATCAGCGCCGTCACCGCGTTGTCGATGTCGGCATCCGGCATGACGACGGCGTGGTTCTTGGCGCCGCCCAGGGCCTGCACGCGCTTGCCGTGCTTGGTGCCGGTCGAGTAGATGTATTCGGCAATCGGCGTCGAGCCAACGAAGCTGATGGCCTGCACACGCGGGTCGGTCAGCAGCGTGTCGACGGCCTCCTTGTCGCCATTGACGACGTTCAGCACGCCCGGCGGCAGGCCGGCGTCCTGGGCCAGTTGGGCGATGAAGAGGGTGCTGCTCGGGTCGCGCTCCGACGGCTTCAGGATGAAGGTGTTGCCGCAGGCCACGGCCATGGGCCACATCCACAGCGGCACCATGGCCGGGAAGTTGAACGGCGTGATGCCGGCGCACACGCCCAGCGACTGGAACTCCGACCAGGCGTCGATGCCCGGGCCGACGTTGCGGCTGTGCTCGCCCTTCAGCAGCTCGGGCGCGTAGGTCGCGTACTCGACGTTCTCGATGCCGCGCTGCAGCTCGCCCAGGCTGTCGGCCAGCACCTTGCCGTGCTCA
Source organism: Roseateles sp. GW821-FHT02E12 (assembly GCF_059421665.1). Lineage (NCBI taxonomy): Bacteria > Pseudomonadati > Pseudomonadota > Betaproteobacteria > Burkholderiales > Sphaerotilaceae > Roseateles > Roseateles sp. GW821-FHT02E12. The sequence continues at coordinate 161,247 of NZ_JBWKVK010000005.1, read as the reverse complement.
TCGGTGATGAGGCGGCAGATGGTGTCGGCATGGGCTTCGAGCAACTCCTTGAAGCGGGTCAGCACGCGGGCGCGCTTGAGCGGCGGCGTGTTGCGCCAGGCGGGGAAGGCGGCTTGCGCGGCTGCGATGGCCGATTCGACGGTGGCGCGGTCGGCCAGGCGGACCTGCTCGCCGACCTTGCCGGTGGCGGGGTTGAAGACGTCGGCCGAGCGGCTGCCGCCGTCGACCTGCTGGCCGTTGATGAGATGGGTGATCACGGGAATGCTTTGAATTGAGAAGTTAGGCGGTGGCGTTGAAACAGTCGCCCAGCGCCGAGACCAGCGTGTCGATCTCTGCTTCGGTGCTGATGAAGGGCGGTGCGAGCTGGATGGTGTCGCCGCCGTAGCGCACGTAGAAGCCCTTGCGGTACATGGCCATCGCGATGTCGAAGGGGCGCTTGGCCGGCTCGCCGGGCAGCGGCGTGACGGTGATGCCGGCGGCCAGGCCGAAGTTGCGGATGTCGGCGACGTGCTTGGCCGTCTTCAGGCCATGCACCGCGGCCTCGAACTTGGGCGCCAGCGCCTTCACGCGCTCCAGCGAATGCTCGCGCTCCAGCAGGTCCAGCGACGCGAGGCCCGCCGCACAGGCGACCGGGTGGGCCGAGTAGGTGTAGCCGTGCGGGAACTCCAACATGTAGTCGGGCCCGCCCTGGCTCATGAAGGTGTCGTGGATCTCCTGCTTGGCCACCACCACGCCGAGCGGCTGCACGCCGTTGGTGATCTGCTTGGCGGCGGTCAGGATGTCGGGCGTGACGCCGAAGGCCTCGGCGCCCGTCCATGCGCCCGCGCGGCCGAAGCCGGTGATGACCTCGTCGAAGATCAGCAGGATGTTGTGCGCCGTGCAGATCTCGCGCAGCCGCTGCAGATAACCCACCGGCGGGATGACGACGCCGGCCGAGCCGGAGAAGGGCTCGACGATGACGGCGGCGATGTTGCTGGCATCGTGCAGCGCGATCAGCTGCAGCAGGTCGTCCGCCAGGGCCGCGCCCATCGGGCCTTCCTGCGGCGGCATGCCCTTGAAGAAGCTTCCGTTGGCCGGCTGGGTGTGCGGCAGGTGATCGGCCTCGATGCCTTGGCCGAAGGTCTTGCGGTTGCCCACCATGCCGCCGACCGAGATGCCGCCGAAGTTGACGCCGTGATAGCCCTTGGCGCGTCCGATCAGCCGCGTCTTGCCTGCCAGGCCCTTGGCACGCCAGTAGGCCCGCGCCATCTTCAGCGCCGTGTCGGCCGACTCCGAGCCCGACCCGGTGAAGAACACGCGATTCAGTCCCGCAGGCATCTTCTCGACGATCTTGTTGGCCAGCTCGAAGGACAGCGGGTGGCCGAACTGGAAGGCGGGTGAGTAGTCGAGCTCGCGCGCCTGGCGGCTGATGGCGTCGACGATCTCGGTGCGGGCATGACCCAGGCCCGTGCACCACAGGCCCGACAGGCCGTCAAAGATCTGCCGGCCGTCGTCGGTGCGGTAGTAGGCGCCGGCGGCGCCGGTCAGCAGGCGGGGGTTGGCCTTGAACTCCCGGTTGCCGGTGAAGGGCATCCAGTGGGCGTCCATCCAGCCAGCGGGGCGGTCTTTGTCTGCGGTGAGCGTCATGGCGTCTCGTGCGAGTGATTTGCCCCCGAATCGTGCCGGCGCCGATGCTTGTAGACAATGACAACATCGCCATGTCTACTTGCCGACCCATGAAACCAAAGACCGCGAACATTCCTGGCCAGATTGCCGACGTGGACCTGCGCCTGTTGCGCGTCTTCAAGGCCGTCGTGGAATGCGGCGGCATGGCGGCGGCGGAACTGGAGCTCAACGTCGGCATGCCGACCATCAGCCGGCAGATCAAGGACCTGGAGGAGCGCCTGGGCCTGGTGCTGTGCCGCCGCGGCCGCGCCGGTTTTGCGCTGACGGCCGAGGGCGCCGAGCTGTACGCGGCGGCGCTGCAGCTGCTGTCCGCCACCACCGACTTCCGCGCCCGGCTGGAGGAGATCCACCACCAGATCGGCGGCGACCTGCACCTGGCGCTGTTCGAGAAGACCGTCAGCAACCCGGCCTGCCACATCGACCGCGCGCTGGCGCAGTTCAACCAGACGGCGCCCGGCGTGAAGCTGCACATTCACGTCGGCACCATCACCGACATCGAGCAGGGCGTGCTGTCAGGCCAGTTCCAGGTCGGCGTCATCCCCGAGCACCGCCGCTCGGAGAGCCTGGCCTACCGGCCGCTGTTCAACGAGAACATGCACCTTTATGCCGGCAGCGGCCACCCGTGGTTTGCGGCCGACCACCGCTGGAGCTGGGCCGACCTGAGAGGCCAGCAACTCGCCGGCCTGGGCTATCACTCGCCCAACCTCGTGCTGACGCACCGCCGCAAGCTGGAGCGGGCCGCCACGGCGTCTGACCAGGAGGGCGTGGCCACGCTGATCCTGACGGGCTGTTTCGTCGGCTTCCTGCCGGATCACTACGCCCAGCCCTTTGTCGACGCCGGCCGGATGCGCGCCGTGTCCGTCGATGAGCTGAGTTATGACTGTAGCTTCGCCTGCATCTACCGCCACGACCCCAGGCCCACCCGGGCCGCCTCGACGCTGGTGCAGGCGCTAGAAGAGGCACACGCGCCAGGCTAGCCAACTACCATCCTGCCCGCCCTCCCCCTTCATCAGCGGCCCCGTGCCGCGCACCACGCATGAGCCACACGCCCGATTCCTCGCGATACGACCGCCAACCCTATCGCCGCAGCGGGCGCAGCGGCCTGCTGCTGCCGACCTTGTCGCTCGGCCTGTGGCACAACTTCGGCGATGTCGACAGCTACGACAACGCCCGCGCCATGCTGCTTGGCGCCTTCGACCGCGGTATCACCCATTTCGACCTCGCCAACAACTACGGCCCGCAGCCGGGCTCGGCCGAGCTGACGATGGGCCGCGTGTTGCGGGAGGACCTGCAGGCCCACCGCGACGAGCTCATCATTTCCACCAAGGCCGGCTACCGCATGAACCCCGGCCCCTACGGTGAGTGGGGCTCGCGCAAGTACATGCTGGCCAGCCTGGATGCCAGCCTGAAGCGGCTCGGCCTGCCGTATGTCGACATCTTCTATTCGCACCGCCCCGACCCCGACACCCCGCTGGAGGAAACGATGGGCGCGCTGGACCACGCCGTGCGCAGCGGGCGGGCGCTGTACGTCGGACTGTCCAACTACTCGGCCAAGCAGACCCGCGAAGCCAGCGGCATCCTGCGCCGCCTGGGCACGCCCTGCGTCATCCACCAGCCGCGCTACAGCATGCTGGACCGCTGGGTCGAGGGCGGCCTGCTGCAAACGCTGGCCGACGAAGGCATAGGCTGCATCGCCTTCTCGCCGTTGGCTCAGGGCCTGCTGACGGAGAAGTACCTCTCCTCGGCCATCCCGGCCGACTCACGCGCCGCCCTGGGCGGGTTCCTGAAGCCCACCGACATCACGCCGGGCCGCCTGGCTGCGTTGCGCGCACTCAAGACACTGGCAGATGCACGCGGGCAGACCCTGGCCCAGTTGGCCCTGACCTGGGTGCTGAGGCAGCCGGGCATGACGTCCATCCTCATCGGCGCCAGCCGGCTGGCCCAGATCGACGACGCCCTGGGCATCGTCGCGGCGGCGCCGCTGACCGAGGGCGAGCTCGCCGAAGTAGAGGCTGCACTGGCGCTGGAGAAGGCGGCGGGCTGAGCTCAGGCAGCAGCCCTCAAGCGCCGCTGCCGGATTCCCCATCACCTGAGCCGTCTCTCGCCAGGTTCTCTTGGAGTTTGGCCAGCAGCGCCAGCAGCTGCCGACACTCCGCCTCGTCCAGCCCGCTGACGGCCTGGGCCGACACCCGCTGCGCCTGCTTGCGCACCTGCTGCTGCAAGGCCTTGCCCGCCGCGCTGACCTGCAGGCGCACGCTGCGCTTGTCGGCCGCGTCGGCGCTGGCCTCCAGCAGGCCGCGCTCGCGCAAGCCCGCAATCAGCCGCGCCAGCTGGCCCTTGTCGCGCCCCGAATGCTGCACCAGCTCACTCTGCGTCGCACCGGGCCGCGAGGCGAAGAAGCCCAGCGTCTTGGCCTCCATGTGGCTCAGGTCATGCGCGGCTTCCTTCAGCGCCTGGAACTGCAGCGAACGGAACCGATGCATGACGGTGTGGACGCTTTCCACGACCTCTTCGGCCAGGCTGGCTTTATTGTTGACAATATCAACTTGTTTGCGCATGATGGATGACATTATCAACCAATGTTCCAACCCTCATGTCTGAGATCACCACCGCTCCCGTCCGCCGCATCCAGCGCGTCCGCCATGAACTTCACCGCCGCGACCTCGAAGTCACGCGTGTCGAACAGCTGAGCCCGAATTTCGTCGCCGTCACCTTGCACGGCGAGTCGCTGGGCAGCTTCCGCTCCGATTCCTTCGACGACCACGTGAAGGTCTTCTTCGGCGAGGACGCCAAGCGCGACTACACCCCGCGCAGCTTCGACCTGACCCGGCAGGAGCTGACCCTCGAGTTCGCCTTGCACGGCAGCGGCGCCGCCTCCGACTGGGCGCGCCAGGCCAGCGCAGGCCAACGCCTTGTCGTCGCCGGCCCGCGCGGCTCCATGGTCATCCCGGCCGACTACGACTGGCACCTGCTCATCGGCGACGACTCCGCGCTGCCGGCGGTGCATCGCCGCCTTGAGGAACTGCCGCCTGAGGCCCGCGTCATCGTCGTGCTGCAGGTCAGCGACGCTGCGGACCGCCGGCTGTTTCCCGAGCAGGCGCACGTGCAGTGGGTGGAGACGCCCGAGGAACTGCACGCCGCCGTCGCCGCGCTGACGCTTCCCGAAGGCGAAGGTTTCGCCTGGGCCGCTGGCGAGGCCGCCGTGATGGCCGCTGTGCGCCCGCTGCTGGTGGCCAAGGGCCTGCCCAAGGAGGCGCTGAAGGTGGCGGCCTACTGGAAGGCCGGTGCCGAGGCCTTCCACGAGACGCTTGAGGCCTGAGCCTCGGCCGATCAGGAGAAGCGGTGTGTGCCCGCCGGCACTTGCCGTGCCTCACGCCCCGGCAAGGCGACGTTGGCGTTGACGCCTGCAGGCAGTTCGAGTTCGAACCAGGGCTTGCCGCTTTCGTCGATACCCCATGACGACGCGATGGCGCCATGCGCGGTCGCCTGCGTGCACCGCCCTGCCCCCAGCCGCGCGTCGAGCAGCGGCCGGCACAGCACTGATCCGAAGCCTGGTGCGCCGCTCGCCAGCCCGGCCACGCGGCGGTACAGGAAGCCGGTGATGGCGCCCAGCGCGTAGTGGTTGTAGGAATTCATCGCCACGTCGCCGGTGTCACCGTTCCAGCGCTCCCAGATCGTCGTGGCGCCACGCTCGACCATGTAGCCCCAGCTCGGGAACTCGGTGCGCAGCAGCAGCTCGACGGCGAGCCCGCCGTGGCCGTGGTCAGCCAGCACGTCGAGGCTGAAGGGCGTGCCGAGGAAGCCGGTCGTCAGCAGCGTGCCGCGAGCGCGGATGGCGGCGGCCAGGTGATCGGCCGCTGCCTGCTGCAGCGCGGGCGGCACGAGGCCGAAGGCCAGCGCGAGGATGTAGCCGGCGTGGCTGCCGTTGCCGATGCGACCGTCGGGCTGGATGAAGTTCGCCGCAAAGGCCCGGGCGACCCGCTCGCGCCACGCGCTGAAGTGCGCTGCACGCTCGCTGCGCCCGGTGGCCATGGCCATGTCGGCCATCATGCCCAGCATGCGACCCCAGCAGGCGGTGGCGCTCAGCAGCTTGGGCGTGGTCTCGTCCATCAGGCTGACGGCGTCCAGCGACAGCCAGTCGCCGAAGTCCACCTCGCGCCGCGCGCGCCACAGGCCCTCGCCGTTGGGCTCGGCGATCCAGGCCATCCAGCGCTCCATCGAGTCCCAGTGCTCGCCGATCAAGATGGTCTCGCCGTAGTGCTGCCAGACGGTGTGCGGCAGCACCACGCCGGCATCGCTCCAGCCATGCGCGCCGTAGGCCGGCAGCGCGGGCGGGTTGGTGTCGGCGTAGGCGCCGTCGGCACGCTGGCTGGCGCGCAGGTCGGCCAGGAAGCGGCGGGTGAAGCCGCGCACGTCCATGTTGAAGGCGGCGGTGGGCCAGAAGACCTGGGCGTCGCCCGTCCAGCCCAGGCGCTCGTCGCGCTGCGGGCAGTCGGTGGGCATGCCGACGAAGTTGCTGCGCTGGCTCCAGAGGGTGTTGTGCCACAGGCCTTGCAGGATGCGCTGGCTGCTCTCGAAGTGGCCGGCGACGGGCAGGTCGCTGTGCACCACCACGCCGTCGATGTCGTCGGCGGTCAGCTCGCCCGGCCAGCCCGACACCTGCACGTAACGGAAGCCGTGGTACGTGAAGCGCGGCTCCCACGTCTCGCCGGCCGGGACACCGCGCAGCGTGTACTGGTCGGTGCAGCGAGCCGCGCGCAGGTTGCGCATGTCGACCTGGCCGTCGTCGCCGACGATCTCGGCAAAGCGCAGCGTGACCGTGCGGCCCGCCTCGCCGCGCACGCGGATGCGGCACCAGCCGGCGAAGTTCTGGCCGAAGTCGATGACGTGCTGGCCCGGCACCGGCTCGGTGATGCCCTGCGGGCGCAGCGTCAGGTTGGCGCGGATGGGCGGGCCTTCTTGCAGGAACAGCGTGCAGCTGGGCGTAGGCGCTGGCCAGACCTCGTCCCAGGCCCGGTCGTCGAAGCCGGGTGACGACCATCCCGGCTGTTCCAGCCGCGCGTCGTAGGTCTCGCCGTGATAGATCTCGGCGAAGCGCACCGGCGCGGTGGCCGCACGCCAGCGCTCGTCGGTGGCGATGCGCTGCGTGCTGCCATCGGGCAGCGTGACGTCCAGCGTCAGCCACAGGCGCCGGGGTGCGCCGCCGAAGGGATAGCGACCGCGGCCGATGGCTTCGCTGGCGTAGAAGCCGTCGCCGACCATGACGCCGAGGGCGTTCTCGCCGGCCTGCAGTTGGGCGGCCACGTCATGCTGCTGCACGAGCAGGCGGTGGCGGAAGTCGCTGTTCTCGGGCGCCAGCAGGGCATCGCCCACGCGGCGGCCGTTCAGCTCGGCCTCGCAGCCGCCCAGGCCCGTCAGCGTCAGCGTGGCGGACGCGGGCTGCGCGGGCAGGTTGAAGCTGCGGCGCAGCAGCCGCGCGGGCTGGGCGGGCATGGGCAACCAGTCGATAGGCTCGGCGGGCGCAGTGGCAGGCTGCCATTCGGGACCTAGGTCACCAAGGTGCCAACCGGGTTCGGCCAGCACGCGGGTGCGCCAGTCGGCCGGCTGTGGCGACAGGAACCGCCCGCCGCCCCGCAGCAGCGCCGCCAGCCCGCCCTGGCGCGGCTCGGCGATGAAGGGGTGGAAGACACGCACCTGCGCGGCCAGCCGATGCGGTCCGGCGGCCAGCGCGCCCAGCTCGAGGTCCTGCATTGCGCGGCCGGACAGCATGTCCGCCGACTCGTGCAGCACCTGCCCGTCCAGCCACACGCCGGGCAGGCCCTTCTGCGCGGCGATCAGCAGGCGCGCGTCGACCAACGGCTCGTCGAGGTAGAAGTCCCACACGAACTCGCGCAGCCTGGGCTCGTCCTTCATGCCAGCGGGCAGCGCGCCCCAGGCCCAGTGCCAGCCGGCCTGGCGCTCCGCGCGCGCGGCGGCGTCCTCGGCGGCCAGCCAGCAGGCGGCGGTGCAATCGAAGTTGGTGCTCATGGAGTGATGTAGTCGAGCCAGCGGAAGCAAGCCGGCGCGGTGCTGCGGCGGCCGTTGCCGGTGGCGTAGAGGCCCAGGTAGACGCCGGTGAAGCCGCCTGCCGTCTCGGTGGACAGCAGCGCACATTCACCGCTGCCGAAGTCCTGCTCGGGCTGGCCGGGGCGTTGGAAGAAGAAGCGGTAGTGCTGCGCATCGGCCCGCAGGCCCAGCAGCAGCTCGCCGTGCGGCAGCGGCTGCTCCAGCTCGACCTTCCACAGGCTGCCGATGCGGCGACGCAGGAAGACGACGCGCTGGCCCGCGCGGCGGCCGACGGCGATCTCGTAGTGAAAGCGTTCGCTCTTGAAGACGGTCAGGCCGGCCTCTTCGCCATCGGCGGCGGGCTCGAAGTCCAGCAGCGTCGCGACCTCGCAGTCGAAGTGCTGCTGGCGGCGGCCGACAAAGGCCGGCGCGGTGGGGTTGTCGAGCGTGTCGGGCTGGCCTTGCAACGTCAGCCAGCCGGGGCGGGCTTGCAGGCTCCAGCTGCCGGGCTGCGGGTTGCGCAGGTGGTTGAAGGCGTGAGGCAGATCGGTGCCGTTGAACTCGGTGCGCGTCGCCAAGGTCTCGAGTGAATGAAGCGGCAGGCTGCCCGCGTCCATCGTCTCGAAGACCTGACCGATGGTCGGCCAGCCGTCGTCCGTCCATGTGACTGGCGCCAGGAAGGTCTCGCGGCCCAGGTGATGGTGCTGGCCGGCAAAGCGCACGGGCGCCGGGCGGATGCCGAGGAAGACGGCCCACCAGCTGCCGTCCGAAGCCTCGACGAGGTCGGCATGGCCGGTGGCCTGAATGGGACTGTCCAGGCTGCGGTGGCTGAGGATGGGGTTGCGCGGGCAGGCCTCGAACGGCCCCTGCGGCTGCGTACTGCGCGCCACCGTGACCATGTGGCCGTACTCGGTGCCGCCCTCGGCGATGAGCAGGTAGTACCAGCCGCCACGCTTGTACAGATGCGGCCCCTCCGGCGCCTTGCCGCCGGTGCCGGTCCAGACGAGCTGGCGCGGTGACAGCAGCGTGCCCGTCGCGAGGTCGATCTCGGCCTGGTAGATGCCCACCGGCTCGTCGCCCAGGAAGCCGCCGTTGCCGCTGATGAAGACGCGGCCGTCGGTGTCCTCAAACAGCGAAGGGTCGATGCCCGGCCAGTCCAGCCAGACCGGCTCCGACCACGGCCCCTCGGCCTGGTCGGCCCAGACGAGGAAGTTGCGGAACTTGTTCAGGTTGGTGCTGACGGCGACGAAGCGCCCGCCGATGTGCCGCAGCGTCGGCGCGAAGATGCCCAGCGAACTCTTGCAGCCGTGCAGGTCCAGCTGGCTGTCGCGCGCCAGCGCGTGGCCTATCGAGCGCCAGTTCACCAGGTCGCGGCTGTGGAACAGCGGCAGGCCGGGGAAGAACTCGAAGGAGCTGCAGGCCAGGTAGTAGTCGTCGCCCACGCGGCAGACGCTGGGGTCGGGGTGGGTGCCCGGGAGGACCGGGTTGCGGTACTGCATCAGTCAGGCAGGCGTTGCCGCCCGTGGATATGAAAGTGCAGCGCCACGGACGGCGCTTCCGTGCCGGGCTGGCCGCCGCCCAGGTGCAGGGTGTAGCGGCCTTCGCCCACCCAGCGGCTGCCGTCCGCAGTCACGTGGCTCAGCTGCCGGGCGTCCAGCTGAAGCCGCACGCGCTGCTCTGCGCCGGCCGCCACGGGGATGCGTTTGAAAGCCTGCAGGCTGGGTCGCGGAGCCTGGCCGCCGGGCAGGGCCAGATAGGCCTGCACCACCTCGTCGCCGTCGCGGTGGCCCAGGTTGCGCACACTGACTTCGGCCGTCAGCGCATCGCCGGCTTGCAGCTCAGTCGCCGACAGCCATGCATCGGCGTAATCGAAGCTTGTGTAGCTCAGGCCGTGGCCGAAGGGGTAGCGAGGCAGGCCCTGGAAGTAGCGGTAGGTGCGCCCCGCCATCGCGTAGCTCTCGAAGGGCGGCAGGTCGGCCACGTCGCGGTAGGTCGTCACCGGCATGCGGCCGCCCGGGTTGACGTCGCCCGCCAGCACCTGGGCGATGGCCGTGCCGCCTTCCTGGCCGGGGTACCAGGCGTGCAGCACGGCGTTGGCCGCGTCGACGTGGTCGTCCGACACCGCGCCGCCGGCCATCAGCACGACGGCCCAGGGCTTGCCGCTGCGGCGCGCGGCCGCCAGCAATTGCTGCTGCTCGGCGGGCAGCGCCAGGGTCTGGCGGTCGCCGCCTTCAAAGCCTGGCAGGCGAGCGGGCAGGTCTTCACCTTCGAGCCGACCGTTCAACCCCACGAAGGCCAGCACCAGGTCGGCCTGAGCCATCGCCGCTTCTGCCTGCTGCAAGGCACCCTGCACTTCACGAAACCCCACCAGGCGGCTGAAGCCCATGGGCATGCCCATCACCTCGAAGCGCAGCCGCAGGCGTTGGCCTTGCACCAGATCCACGGCGGCCAGGCAGTCGGCCGGCGCGTGCGGGTGGGCGTCGTCGGCCAGCAGTTGGTCGTCCAGCCACATGCGGCTGGCGCCGGTGCCATGGCTGCCGAGGTGCCAGCGGCCGGTCTCGGGCACCGTCAGCCAGCCGGTCCAGCGGGTGAAGCCCTGGCCCGCGCGACCGAACCACAGGGCCTGCGCGTCCACCCAATGGGCCACCGGCTCGCCCGCCGGGCCAAAGCCGGCGTGGCGCTGGACGCTCAGGCCGGGCTGGCCCTCGTCGGTGCTCAGCATGGACGTCGGCAGGTCCACCGGCGTCATGGGCACATTGGCACCCTGGGCGTGGATGAACTCGGTCTGCGGAAAGCGCTGCCGCAAGGCCTGCAGGGGCGTGAGGCCGCGGGTCGGCTGGCCGTGGTAATTGCCCAGCATGGACTCGAGGTCGTCGGCCAGCGGCCCGACCACGGCGACACGCGCGATGCCGGGCGCCAGCGGCAGCAGGCCGTCGTTCTTCAGCAGCACCAGGCTCTGCTGCGCGGCGCGCAGGGCGGTCTCGGCGTGCAGCGGCGTTGGCGTGGGCGCAGCCACCGCCACGGCGTCCGACGTCAGGAGCACGCCGAGCCGCTCGCGCACGGCGAGGCTGCGCGCCAGCGCGCGGTCCAGGTCGGCTTCGGTCAGCAGGCCCTGGGCCACGGCGTCCAGGTAGGCCGCGCCGGCAGGCACGGGGCCGGCGTACAGCTCGGTGTCCATGCCGCTCAGCACCGCTGCGGCCACGGCCTCGGCGTCGCTGGCCACACTGTGGTGCCGGCTGTGCATGAAACGCACAGCATTGCAGTCCGACATCACGAAGCCCTGGAAGCCCCAGGCCTTGCGGGCCGTGTCCTGCACCAGGCCGGCATGGGCGGCACCCGGCACGCCGTTGACGGCGTTGTAGACCGTCATCAAGCCACTCACCTGCCCGTCCACCACGGCGGCGCGAAACGCCGGCAGATAGGTGTCGTTCAGGTCGTGGGCACTTGCCTGGGCATCGAAGGTGAAGCGCAGCGGCTCCGGCCCGCTGTGCACCGCAAAGTGCTTGGCCACGGCGCAGGCCTGGTGGCCGGACTGCAGGCCGCGGATCAGGGCCACGCCTAGCTGGGCGGTGAGCTGCGGGTCTTCACCCAGGGTCTCCTGGCCCCGGCCCCAGCGCGGGTCGCGCAGGATATTGAGGTTGGGCGCCATGAAGCTCAGGCCCTCGGACATGCCTGTGCCGCCCGGGTTGCGCTGCAGCGCGCGGGCGTGGGCGATGCGGCCATCGGCGGCGATCTGCTGGCCGACGGTCTGCAGCAGTGCGGCGTCGAAACCGGCGGCCAGCGCGATCGGCGCCGGGTACACGACTGCCGCCTCGCCTGGCGAGACCAGGCCGTGCAGCGCCTCGGTCCAGTGGTCGTAGGCCAGCAGGCCGAGGCGGGGCACGGCGGCATTGGCGTTGCCCATCAGGCCGGCCTTCTCGGCCAGGGTCAGCTGCGGCAGGAGGTGCCGGGCCAGCGTCACTGCTTGGACAGCCAGGCCAGGTAGGCGTCGATCCAGCCGTCGCTGGTTTCGCCGCGCAGGTTGCGCAGGCCGAAGCCGTGGCCGCCCTTTTCGTAGACATGCAGCTCGGCACGCTGGCCGGCCTGCTTCCAGCTCTGCAGCAGGTCGATGCCGGTCACGGGGAACAGCGGGTCGTCGGCAGCCTGGGCCGCGAACAGCGGCGGCACCGGCGCCTTCGGCTGGGACGCTGCGAGGCCGCCGTAGATCAGCGCCAGGTTGGCCGGCATCTCGTCGGCAGCGGCCTGCTCCACCAGGCGCTGGCCGGTGCGCGCACCAGCAGAGAAGCCGATGAAGCCGATCTGCGCCGGCCGGACGCCGAATTCGCCCGCATGCTCGCGCAGCCAGCGCATCGCGGCCTTGGCGTCGTCCACCGCCGGCTGAAATTCCAGCTCGGGCGCACCGGGCACACGCGGCTTGCTGAAGGTCGCAGCAATGTCCTTCTGCAACCAGGTCTCGAAATCGGTATCCGCCGCCGGCGTGGGCTTCACGCGGTAGACCAGCACGAAGGCGGTGTAGCCCAGATCGGCCAGGCGTTGCGCCACCGGCAGGCCTTCGTTGTCGATGGCCACGAAGTTGTAGCCGCCCCCCGGCACCACCAGCACGGCGCGGCCGTTGGCCTTGCCGGCGGCGGGCAGCACCGGATACATCGTCGCGGTGCGCACATTGCGCAGCAACTGCTCACGGTTCATGCCGGTCCACTGGAACGGCGCGCCAGTGACAGGCGCGCCCAGTGCGATGGGCGTGGGCAACGGCAAGGGCCGCGCGGGCTCGATGCGCAGCGAGAAGGCCGGCCTGGCCGGTGCTTGTGGAGATGGCTCGGCGGCCTGCGCAGCGGGAACGTGAGCCAGACCCGCCGCAGCGATCAGCGTGCCCAGCAAGGGGCGAACGTAAGGGTGTGTCATCAGTTCGGTGCTTTGTAGAAGCGGCCGTCCTTCATGATGGCCTTGAGGTGGTGCTTGTTCTGCAGGATGGCGACGTTGGCGGTCGGGTCGCCGTCCACCAGCAGCAGGTCGGCGAGATAGCCCTCCTTCAGCTGGCCCAGTTCGTCGCCCATGCCCATGATCTGGCCGCCCAGCGCGGTGGCCGCGTGCAGCGCCTCGGCGGGCGTGTAGCCGAAGTGCTGGACGAACAACTCCAGGTCGCGCGCGTTGCGGCCATTGGGGTTGAACGGGAAGCCGTAGTCGCCGCCCGGCAGCAGGCGCAGGCCGCGGCGGCGCAACTCGGGCACCAGCTTCTTCTGCGTCTCCAGCACGAGGGCCGCGTCCTGCTTCATGTGCGTCATGTCGAAGTGCGGCGGCGGCGTGGCGTCAAGCGTGGCCTGGATGATGCCGATGCTGGGGGCGATGAAGATGCTGTCCTTGACCGACTCCAGCAGGTCCAGCGCCTCCTCGTCGGCATAGGTGCAGTGGTAGAGCACCCGAAAGCCTGCTCTCACGCCCAGCTTGACCGCCTCGGCCGCGTGGGCGTGGCCGGTCAGCCAGAGGTCGTGCTCGCGCGCGGCCTCGCCGGCGGCCATCAGCTCTTCCTCGGTGTAGAGCAGCTCCAGCGACGCACCGGGCTTGAGCGCGCTCTCGCCCGAGATCAGGAACTTGACGGCCTTGGCGCCGATGTCCTTGCAGCCCTTGACGAAGGCCGCCACGTTGGCCGGGCCGGCACCATGCTCGTCGACCTTGCCGGGGTCCAGCAGCGAGCCGTCGGACGGCGGCTCGCGCTCGACGGACGAGGCCACCATGCGCGGGCCAGGCATACCGCCGCTGTCGATCATCTCCTTCAGCGCCGGCTCGATGCGCTTGCCGAGAGCGCCTGCCGAGTAGGCGCTGGTAAAGCCGTGATCCAGCAGGATGCGGGCGTTGCGCGCGGCCGTGAGCGTCAGCTCCTCGGGCGGCAGGCTCATGCCGGGCACGAACTTCTCGACGCTGGTGGGCCAGGTCAGGTGGGCATGGGCTTCTGTGAGGCCGGGCATCAGCATGCCGCCCTTGCCGTCGATGACCTTCGCGTTGTCACGCGACACGCTGGCGCCGATGGCCGTGATGCGGCGGCCGTCCACGCGCAGTTCGCCGGCGAAATGCGGGCTGCCGCTGCCGTCGAAGATGCGCACGTTGGTGAACACCGTGCCGGGCTCGGCAGCAGGCGGGGTGTAGACGTGATTCATGGCCAGTTCCTGGGAGTTGCCGGGTTGCGGCTGGATGACGATGCCGTCGGGCAGCGCGTTGGCGCGGGCGATGGCGCCGAGCACGTAGGCGCTGGGCTTGGGCGTGCGCGCTTGAGTGCTGCGGTCCACGGCCACCAAGCCGAAGCGCATCGCGTAGCCGAACACCCACTCGAAGTTGTCGAAGGCCGTCCAGTAGGTGTAGCCGATCAGCGGCACGCCGTCGGCAATCGCCGCGTGCAGGCCGGCCAGCGCCTGCTGGATGAACTCGATGCGGCGCGTGTCGTCGTCGCCGCAGTAGCCGTTCTCGGTGATGAGGATGGGCAGCTTCAGCTCATGCGCCACGCGTCGCGCCACCGAAGCAATCGCCTGCGGCGCGAACTCGTAGCGCGCGCCGGTCGTCTCGCTGCCGGCGGGCGGCGGCACCTGGCCTTCGGGGCCGTAGATCTCGCGGGTGTAGTTCTGCAGCGCGAAGAAGTCGTCGCCTTCAATCGCCGGCAGCCACTGGCGGAAGTTGCCATGCCACATCTTGGCGGCCTGTTCCTCGCCACCGGGCGCGACCTGGGGCTGGGACAGCGCCAGCGCCAGGCCCACCTGCACGTGCGGTGCCACGCGGCGGATGACGGCGCGGGCTGCAACGTGGGAGGCCGAGATGGTCGCCACGCCGCGCTCGTCGCCGGCCATCTGGAAGGCGCAGTAGGTCGCCGCGTCGGTGCCGCAGGCCTTGGCGGCGCTGTTGCGCCAGCCCGGCGCGCGCCAGCTCTTCACGTCCACGCCTATGGGCGGCACGAAGCCCAGCGACGCGAACATGTTCTGCAGCAGCACGCCGATATTGCATTCGTTCAGCGTGACGACGCGCTTGACCACCGTGCCCAGCGCCGGCATGACCTGCTCGACATAACGCGCAAACAGCGCGGGCGTGCGCTCGCCGCGCCAGCCGCCCAGGGCCATCAGCCACTTGGGGGACGTGAAGTGGTGCAGCGTGACGACCGGCTCCAGGCCGTGCTCGACACAGGCGTCCACCACTGCGCGGTAATGCGCCAGCGCCTCTGCGCTGAACTGGCCCTCGGTCGGCTCGACGCGCGCCCACTCCACCGAGAAACGGTAGGCCTTCAGGCCCAGCGACGCGATCAGCGCGATGTCGTCGCGGAAGCGGTGGTAATGGTCTATCGCATCGCCGCTCTTGTCCACATAGGGCGAGCCCTCGGCCCATTCCTCGGCCCAGGTGTCGCAGTTGTCGTTGCCGCCTTCGACCTGGTGCGCAGCGGTGGCCGCGCCCCAGAGAAAGCCTTCGGGAAATTTCGTTTGCATGGCGGGAGCGGTGATCGTTCGGTGAGGGAAATTCAGGCAACAGCAGCGGCGCGGCGATGGCCCAGCTCTTCATTCATCTGCGTTAGCTGCGCGCGGCCCAGCGGGTAGGCCCAGCCCATGACGGCGGCCACACCCAGGGCCATGACGGCGGGGATGACGCTCATCAGCGCCACCACGCCCTGCAGCGCCTCGGGTGCCTGCTGCGCAGAACCGGCCTGGTAGGCGGTGACGCTGAGCACCCCGCCGACGATGGCGCTGGCCAGGCCGGCGCCGACCTTGTTGGCAAAGTTGATCGTCGCGACCAGCGTGCCGACCACGCGCTTGCCGTTGCGGCATTCGATGTCGTCGGCGATGTCGCCGTTCATCGAGTAGCTGATCGGTGCGCTGATGCCCAGGCAGACATTGGCCAGCAGCGACAGAACGAAGACCAGCGGCAGCCGGTCGGGCCCGCCCAGCGCGATGGCCGTCCACAGCAAGGCGCCCACGAGCATGCCGCCGACATAGACGCGCTTCTTGCACAGGCGCCGCGTCAGCTGATCACTCAGCACCACACCCGCCACCAGGCCGATGCCGCCCAGGCCCATGAAGGGCCCAACCAGCTCCGGCTTGCCGATGACGACGGCGAAGTAGTAAACGCAGGCGGCCAGCGGCAGGCCGATCAGCGTGGCCAGCACGCATTGAGCCAGCACGCCGGCGCGCCAGGGGCGGCTGGCTACCAGGGCGCGCAGGTCGGCCTTCAGATCGGGGCGCGGAGCATTGGCCATCGGCGGCACACGCTCACGCACGAAGGCGAAGCACAACCAGGTGAACAGCAGGCCGAAGCCACCGAACACGATGGCGGCGCGCTGGAAGCCCTGGGCTGGAACACCGTCGGAGAGCACGTCCTTCAGGACCGGGAAACCCACCGCGCAGCCAACGACGAACAGGAACTGCACGAAGCTGCTGACCCCGGCCATGCGCAGGCGCTCGTCCGGGTCGGGCGCGATCATCGGCAGCATGGACTGGAAGGGAATCATGATCAGGCTGTAGGCGCACCACAGCACGACGTAAGCCCCGACGAAATAGATCGTCTTGGCCGTGCCCTCCAGCGGCGGCACCGTGAAGCTGGCCACCAGCGCGATGGCCAGCACCGGCGCGAACCACAGCAGATAGGGCCGCGCCTGGCCCCAGCGGCTGCGCGTGGCGTCCACGCGGCGGCCGACGAAGATGTCCCACACCGCGTCGACGATGCGCACCAGCAGCAGCAGCGCGCCGATGAAGGCCGCGGACAGCCCGGCCACGTCGGTATAGAAATACATCGCCATGCCGCCGGTGGCCGTGACAGCCGTGGGCATGAAGTTGCCCAGGCCATAGGCGACCTTTTCATGGAAGGGAATGCGGAGCTTGCTCATGGAGGGCTTTCGGGAAAGGTCAGGCCGTGCGCAGACGCACAGGGCCGATGAGGCCGGTGGGCAGGCGGGTCAGGCGCCGCCCGGGCAGCGGCAGGCCGCCGGGGCGAGCGGGGTCGCGGTGGGCGTTCTCTGGCACGTTGGCCACGGTGATCTGCAGAGTATTGGTGCCGGCCTGCAAGCGCTGGGTCACCTCGAAGACAAACGGGCCTTCGCTGCGCATCCAGGGCGTGTCGCCATTGAGTTGCAGCGACAGCGCGTCAAAGGCCTTGCCGAGATCCAGCGACAGCGCGCCGCCAGCCAGCTCCTTGGACGTCAGCTCGAACTGCAGCGTGTAGGTCATCAGCCCGGCGAAATCGGCGAGGTCGGACAGGTTGCGCAGGTCGGCGAGCGTGTCCCAGGTGGCGTCGAAGCGGATGCGCCGGCCGCCCAGGCCCACGCCGTCGGCGCTGACCTGCCAGGGGCCGCGCAGTTCGCGCTCGAAGACCGGGGCCACTGCTACTCTGGCGGCACGCGGCTGGCGACTGGCCGCGGCGGGCGCGATGCGCAGCCAGCGCGAGCTGCCCGGAGGCAACTGCATCTCGACGTGGTCACTGGTCTTCATTCCGTCCACCTCTCCACTCCAGGCATCCCAGACCTCGGCGGCCTGGCCGGCCGGCAGGGGCCAGGCCAGCATCTGCGCCGTCATGCCGGCGTTGCGCAGCAACACCCATTGCTGCTCACCGTCCTCGCGCACATGGAAGCTGCAGCCATGACTCTGGGTCAGCGCGATGCTGGGCGGCACAGCGGCGGCCCGCAGCGCGCGGCCCAGTGCCGACGGCGCCACCAGGCGCGCAGCCTGCATGGCCCGCTGCACGCGCAGGTCGCGCGCGGCGGCTTCGTGCAAGCCCGCCTCGCGGCCCGGCACGCGACCGCAGGCCCAGATGGTCACGCCGGCCTCGGCGCAGGCGGCCAGGAACTCGGCCACCTCGGTGCGCAGCGCCGGCAGTTCCGGCAGCAGCAGCGCGCGGTAGCGGTGGCCACCCGGCGTCACCAGCGCACCGGCTTCCAGGCGGCTGGCGAGCAGGCCGTGGTCGTTGATCCAGTCCCAGTCGTAGCCGGCGTCCTGCAGCGCATCGTGCCAGGGCGGTGGCGTCATGCGCTCGGCCGCGTTGGTGAAGGCGAACAGGTCCAGCGGTGCCAGCACAGCCACCGGCACGCGAGCCCGGCCGCGCTGCAGCAGCGTCTGGTTGCGGGCCATGTAGTCGGTCAGCGGCCGGACCATGCTCCACCACGGGTTGGCGTCGTCCAGCGGCGTGCCGATCTCCATGGCCTCGAAGGGATACCAGGGGTGGCCGCCGGTCCAACCCGTCATGTGGGCGCTGGCACCGTGGCCGACGAGCTGCTGGATGCCGGCGGCAAAGAAGGCATCGGCGCGTTCACGCACCTTCTGTGGCGTGACGGCAAAGCCTTCCAGCAGCCAGCAGAAGGCCTCGCCGGTGACCAGCTCCCGGCCGTAGATGTGAGCGGCTGAACGAGCCACGCGCAGGAAGTGCGGCGCGGCGCCGCCGGCCAGGTCTTCGGTCTCGGGGATGCCGGCCACGCCGTAGGCCTGCAGCCAATCGACCGGCGCGCCATGCGCCTGCACCTTGGCCTGCAAGCCGCGCTCGCGGGCCCAGTCGGCCATCGGCGCGTAGAGGCGCTCGATCATCAGCTCCGACACCGTCAGCCGATAGTCGTGCCGCACGCGCGAGCCGACATCGGCGTCGTCGAACAGCGGTGCACCGTTGCGGGCCTGGAAGCAGTTGCGCCAGCCGGGCTGCAGCATCAGCGGCAAGTGCGGGCGCGGGTCGTAGCCGCGGCGACGCTGGAACTCGGCGCGGAAGTCGGCCGTCCACGGCAGGTCGGCCGGGATCTCCAGGCTGTCGATGAAGATGCTGCGCCAGGCCTTGCCGGCGTGCTCGCGCCAATGCGGCAGGGCCGCGTCGCCAACGCGCGAGGCGTGGGCGTCGAAGGCGGCGCGATGCAGATGGTCCAGCACCAGCTGCGGGCCGCGGCCGGCGCCTTCGAGGATCATGTGGTCGCTGATGAAGCGCTGCACGACGACGATCTGCCAGTCGCCGTCCGGCACCTGCCAGTCGAGGCTGCCATCGGCTTGCAGGCGGTCGGTCAGGTCGACGGTCTTGCTCGCGTCCAGCCAGCCAGCGGCCAGTACCTGGCCCCAGCGGTCGGGCAGCGTCATCGGCACGAAGCCGGGGTAAGGCCCCAGGCTGGGCACACCGCCGCGCACGGCCAGCACGGCGATGGTCTCGACAGGTGCGGCCATGCGCTCGAGCCATTCGGCGGGCAGCGCCTGCTCTTCGGCAATGCCGCCTTGCCTGGCCAACCAGGTGGCCGAGCGCAGCGGGCGCTCAGGCTGGCGGGGCACGCCGCGCCAGTGTTGAGGGCCTTGCACCGACGTCCAAGCCAGCGTCAGCTCCGACGTGGCCAGCTCGGGCGTGATGGCCTCACCGCCGCCAAAGGGCCAGGCCGAACCGAAGGTGACGTCCACCAGCATGCCCAGCCGCGCTGCTTCTTCCATGACCGCGCCGACGGTCTCGAACCAGCCCGGCGTGAACACATCGTGCACGCGGGCCGACCGCTCCACCATCAGGTCGTGCGGCAGGCCGACGCGGCAGGGCTGGATCTCGACGCCGCCCCAGCCGGCTGCCGCAAAGCCGCGCAGCTGCTCGCAAAGCGCCTCGGCGTCGACGGCGCCGCCCGGCCACCACCAGCGCAGCATGGGCCGCTGCGCGGTGGGCGGTTGGCGAAAGACTGCTTCGACCGAGGACATGGGTGCAGTGCCTGACGCCAGATCAGAACTTGATGTCGGCCGTCAAACCCACGGTACGGAAGGAGTTGGCGCCCAGCGAGTAGGCATAACCCGAGCCTGCACCCTTGCCAGGCAGCGGGTAGAGGATGGCGTTGGGCACGCGCTCGTCGCCGGCGTTGCGCACGAACAGCGTGATGCCCCACTTGTCGTCCGGGCTGCGCAGGCCGGCGTGAGCGCCGACGATGGTGTGGGCCTTGAAGCCGCACTCGGGCGCCAGCGTGTTGCACAGGCGCACGCCGGACTTGTAGGTCGCGTCCACGCCCAGGCTCATTTCATAACCGCCCAAGACCTCGGTGTCGTAGTCGGCACCCACGGTCAGCTTGCCCTTGGGCGAGTACAGCAGGCGCAGGCCGCCGACGTTCTGGTTGTCGAAGCTGAAGCCGGTCGGGTACTTGGTGCCCATGATCAGCGCGCCGCTGGCACGCAGGCTCAGGGAGCCCATCACACGGGCGCGCAGGTCCAGCTCCAGGCCGTAGCTCTTCACCTCGGGCACGTTCAGCGGAATGCAGCTCAGCGCGCCGACGGCGGTCAGCGTGCAGTTCTGCTCCTGGAAGTTCTTGATGGTGGTGTCGAACACCGCCACGTCCACATCAAGGCGCTTGTTGAAGAGGCTGGTCTTCAGGCCCAGCTCCAGGCTGGTGGGCTGCTCGGCCTTGACGATGGCGCCGCTGGTGCTGCCACTGGCGGTCAGCGCGGTGATGGGCGTGTCGTTGTCGATCTGCGGGCCCTTGTAGCCGCGGCTCAGCGTCAGGTAACCCTGCGTCTGCTTGTCCAGTGCGTAGAGCAGGCCCAGCTTGCCGGACAGGTCGCTCTCGCGGGCAGAGCCGCTGCTGTTCGTCACCGTCGTCGGCAGCGCGAAGTTGGCGAAGGCCACGTCGGCGTGGCGCATCTGCAGGTCCTTCACGCGGTCGCGGGTGTAGCGCAGGCCGGTGAGCAACTTGAACTGATCGTCCAGCTTGAACGTGGCCTGGCCGAACAGCGCGGTGGAGCCGCTGTCGGTCGTGTAGTCGATCAGCGTCGAGATGGAGCGCGGCACCGGCGGTGACGGCGCGAAGGGCGACGGCAGGATGGTGGTGGTGGAGGCCTTGGTGGAGTGGTAGTCGGACAGGAACAGGCCGGCCACCCAGTCCACCGCCTGGCCGGCGGGCGAGGACAGGCGCAGTTCCTGCGTCAGCTGGCGGGTTTTGATGGTGGTGCCGACGGTGCGGACCTTGTCGTAGCCCACCGACATGTCGATGCCCGCGAAGTCCGGCCCCTTGTCGCGCTCGCGCACGGCGGTGATGGAGGTCAGCGTCACGCCGTTGGCCAGTGTCTTGTCGACCTGGGCCGACAAGCCGCCCACCTTGGCCTGCCAGAGTTCCGGCGAGTCGGAGCAGACGTCGTTGTTCTTCAGGCTCACCGTCACGCCACAGGCGGCGAACTCGGCCAGTGGCGAGTGGTTGCCGGCCGTGTTCTTGGCATAGGCGATGGCGGGCGCGAAGAACACGGCATTGGTGCTCTTGTTGCGGTCGTAGTCGGCGATGAGGTTGATGCTCAGGTCGGCATCGGGCTTGAGCAAGTAGCGCACGCGCAGGCCGGTGCCCACGGTCTTGGCGTCGGTGCCGTTGTAGACGTTGTGATAGACGCCGGTGAGCTGGTCGGCATGGGCGGTGACGCGCAGCGCCGAGATGTCGTTGATGGGCACGTTGACCGCGCCGCGCAACACCGTGTTGCCGAGCT
This sequence comes from Roseateles sp. GW821-FHT02E12, assembly GCF_059421665.1. Taxonomy (NCBI): domain Bacteria; kingdom Pseudomonadati; phylum Pseudomonadota; class Betaproteobacteria; order Burkholderiales; family Sphaerotilaceae; genus Roseateles; species Roseateles sp. GW821-FHT02E12. The sequence continues at coordinate 140,119 of NZ_JBWKVK010000005.1, read as the reverse complement.
TGGAGCCCAGCACGTTCTTGCCCGACAGTTCCAGCGAGGCCGAGCCTTCGAACAAGTTGAACTTGGGTGCCTTGGTGCTCATGTTCAGCACGCCGGCCGAGGCGTTCTTGCCGAACAGCGTGCCCTGCGGGCCACGCAGCACTTCCACCCGCTCCAGGTCGAACAGCGCGTCGCCGGCCGTGTTGCCCAGCGGCACGCCGTCGACGACCACGCCCACCGAGCTTTCGGCCGAGGTGGTGAACACCGCCGTGCCGATGCCGCGGATGGAGGCGCTGCCGCCGGCGCCGCCGGTCTTGGTGTCGCCGAACTCCAGCGCGGCTACGGCCTTGGACAGGTCGGTGATGTCGCTGATACCCTGCTTCTGCAACTGCTCGGCGCTGACGACGCTGATGGCGACCGGCACTTCCTTCAGCGTCTGCGTGCGCTTCTGCGCCGTGACGATGACCGTGGGCAGCTCATTGATCTCGGCCTTGGCGGCAGGGGCCTCGGCGGCGGCCTGTTGCGCCCAGACCGTCGGGGCCATCAGGCTGATCGTGGTGAGCGCAGCCAGGGCGATGGCGCTGGGGCGGAAGGGCACGCGGGATGCGAAGGGGTTGTTCAAGTTTTGTCTCCTGGAATGGATGCCAAGGCTGAGCCTTGTGCGTTGACCGTGCGCTGGCAGCCGGCCGAGATCAGTTCACGGGCCGGCGCACGGGTGCTTTAGGAACGGGGGGAATCGGGGTGCGCGGTGGGCGCTGAGGCGGGAGCCGGCGAGGGGGTCGCCGAGGTCTGCTGGGTCATGGCTTGTCTCCTGTGAACCTCGCCCTGCGGGGATAGCGGGCGGGCTTTTTGATCTGTTGCGGCTCAGTCTATGGACTGGCCATCTATTCATCCAGGGGATGAAGTGAATTCCTCAAATCCATCTCGTGGATAGTTCGGCGGCTGTGCGGCGGGCCTGGGCGTAGCGCCGGGTGTGGCCCGCAAAGACGGGCCGAGAAGGCCCGGCCAGCCAGGGAAAACACCGAACTCAGTAGCTCAGCCCGAAGCCGAACGGATACAGCGTGTCCGCGGCGGGATAGCCCGGCGCGTCCGGCTGGTTGTCGATGACGGCTTGCAGCTTGTTGGCCAGCGCGAACGGCATCTTGCCCCTGGGCGCGAACCTGCCGGTGATGACGTCCATCAGCGCCGAGTCGCTGACGCCGAAGCCGGCAAGGATGGCGCCGGCGCGCTTGAGCCCGCTGGCGTCGTCGAGCACGTAGGGCTGTCGGAAGTAGATGTTCAGCACCACGCGGTCGGCGCCGATCTCCTTCATCACTGCCTGGATGTCGCCGAGGCTGGGGCTGACCTGCCAGGAAGCCGAGGCCGCCATGGTGGTGAAGGACAGGTTGTTGACCTCCCACGGCAGGGCACCGCCGAAGATCAATCCGGCCGGCACGCCGGGGCCGATCAGGCCGATCGCGTCGTCGACGCAGACGGGGTTGATGGCCGGCTGCAGCACGCAGGCATCCTGCGCGCCCCAGGTCTTGCCGGTGCGGGGGTCGATGTGCGCCGGATTGGCGCCCCACAAAGGGTCCTTGCTGCGGTACAGGCCGGTCGGCTTGGCGAACGGCCCGGCCGTGACCGGCGCGTAGGGGTTGCTGACCTCCACGCGGATGATGGCGACGTCGGCGCCGGCGGCGCTGGGCCGTGCCGTGTTGGCCGTGCCCCGGCCGTAGTCGCCCGTCACGACCGTGTAGCCGCCGTAGTCGCGGCTGGCCGTCACCTCGGCGTTCATGCCCATCGTGTAAAGCTTGACCGGCACCGCGTTCGTGGGTGCCGGCAGCGGCAGCAGCCTGGCCGAGTTCTGCAGCAGCACGATGGACTTGCGCTGCGCGTCCAGCCCCTTGGCGATCGCCTGGGCACTGCCGACGATGCCGGCGGCCTTGGCGGCATCGACATAGGGGTTCTCGAACAGGCCCAGCTTGAACAGTTCGACCAGCAGGCGCTTCACGGCCTCGTCGATGCGGGCCTCGCTCACCAGGCCGGTAGCCACCAGGTCGCCAATGGCCTGCCGCGAATGAAAGCCGGACAGGATGTCGTTGCCGTTGTTGATCGCCGTGGCCACGCGCTCGGCCACGGTCTTGCCCTCCAGGCCCCAGGCGCGGTCCGTCACGATGCCGGTATCAGTGTTGACGTAGCCCTTGAAGCCCAGCTTGTCGCGCAGCAGGTCGTTGACGATCTGCCTGGAGAACGCGAACCCGGTCTGCTCGTAGGTCACGCCTTCGTAGGTCACATTCACCGGCACGCCGTAGTAGGGCATGACGGCCGAGACGCCCGCCTCGATGGCGGCCCTGAAGGGCTTCAGGTGGTCGCCGAACCTGCCGGCCGGGTAGACCTGGGTCTTGCCGAAGGAGTAGTGCGGGTCCAGCCCCATCTCCTGCGGCCCACCGCCAGGGAAGTGCTTCATCGTCAGGGCCACCGGCGTCTTGGGATTCACCGGTCCGCCCTGGAGATGCTGCACCAGCGTGCGCACGATGTCGGCGTTCAGGTCGAAGTCTTCGCTGAAGGTCTCGCTGACGCGGAACCAGCGCGGCTCGGTCGCCGTGTCGGCCATGTAGCCGTACATGCCGCGCAAGCCGATGGCGGCCCACTCGGCGCCGATGGTGCGGGCGAAATCCTTGATCAGATCAAGGTCGCGCGTCGCCGCCAGGCCGGGCTCCTTGGGCCAGGCGGAGAAGGAGCCTGCGCCCGTGTTCACGCCGAAGCGGACCGCACGGTCGTAGTGGTTGCGGGCGTTGGACTTGAACAGCACCGGGATGCCCAGCGGCAGGCTCTCGGCCTGGGCCTGGACGGCGTTGGTCCACGTCGCAGCCTCCAGCGGCGTGACCGGCTGGCCGTTCAGGCCCGAGCTGGCAGCCTTGACCGGCGCGCCCGTCACCTCGCTGCGGAAGATGAAATGCCGCATGCGCTGGTTGGCGAGATAGTCGCCGGCCGGGTTGGCCACCGCGCCACCGAAGTCGGGGTTCAACGTGTCGATCAACATCATCCCGGCCTTGTCGCCCAGGCTCATGCGAGCGACAAGATCGTCGGCCCGCGCCTCGGCCGGCAGCCGCCAGTCCTCATAGGCATCGAGCCTGCCGTTGCCGTTCGCATCGCGGAACTGGAGGCCGTCTTGCGACAGCACGGCCCGCGTTCGCACGCCGATGACCGGCTGGGCTAGCTCGCTGCCAGCGGCATGGCCGGCCAGCGTGAGGGCCGCCCAGGCGGCCAGGCGCACGGCGCTTGCGCCGGTCAGGTTCGTCATTCAGAGTCTCCTTGGTCGCCGTCGATGACGGGCGCCAGCTCAGCCCGCGCGTCTGGCGATGAAGTCCAGCACCGGGCCGCTGAGGCTCTCGTCGCCGGTGTTGACGGCCAGCGTCTGCGAGAAGTGGTTGTGATGCCGGATGAAGCGCAGCTCGGGCGCAAAGCCGTGCCGGCCGCTCAGCCGCGCGAACAGCTCGCTGGCCTGCACCTGCATCTGCAGCAGGTCACGCTCGGCGTAGCTGATCAGGATCGGGAAGGGGGCCACGTCGACCTGCTCGACGATGCTCATCGCGGCCAGCGCCTCGGCGTCGTCGGTGCCGAAATAGGCGTCGTTGCGCGGGTCCGGCGTGGCGATGCCGAAGGCCTCGCGCGACAGGCGCTCCAGGCGGGCGTTGTAAGGCCCAGAGGTCAGGATGGCACCGCAGACATGTACGCCAAATCGCTTCAACAGCGACGCTGCAGCCACATGGGCCGCGCCGGCCGATTCGCCCATCAGAAAGATGCGCTCGGGGTCAGCGCCCAAGGACGGCGCCTGCTCACGCGCCCAGGCCACGGCGGCCGCCACGTCCTCGGGCCCGGCGGGCCAGCGGTGCTCGGGCGCCAAGCGGTAGTTGGGCAGCAGCGTGACGACGCCGTGGCGGGCCAGATGCCAGCCGATGTTGGCCTTGTGCGCCTTATCACCGCGGATGAAGCCGCCGCCGTGGAAGAACAGTAGCAGCGGGCGCGGTGCCGCGGGCTCGATTGCGGGCCGGTAGACGTCCAGCACCTGGCGCGCGTGGGCGCCGTAGCGTTGCGAGGCCTGCAGCAACACGCCGTCGGTGGGCTGCTGCGCCAGCAGCGGTTCGTACAACGCCTGCACCTCGGGCAGGTTGAAGCCCGAGCCCAGGGCGGCGAGTCGCGTGGCAATCGAGTCGGGTACGGTGCTCATGACTTGAGTATCGTCAGCCATGAAGGGCCACGACGGCGCCGTCCAGCAAGGCGTGCAGCCGCGTCGCGTCGCCAGCCGTGCCGTAGACGTAGTGATCAGGTCGCAGCAGCGCCGCCTGGCAGCCTTGGGCCTCGAACCAGCGCGCCATGACGCCCTCGGCCTCGGCCATGCAACCCTCGCCTTCGCCGAAGCGCAGCGTCTGCAGCCTAAGCGCACTGGACTGGGTCGGCGTGGGGCCACCCAGGTCGCTCCCGGCCGCGATGAGCAGGCGCCAGCCGCAGCCCAGCCAGTGGTCCATGCGCATGCGCCGGTCCGGCAACTGCAGCCAGGGCTGGGGTGCGAGGCTGCCCGTCGCAGTGCTGCCGGTCTCGTCAAGCAGGCCAGTTGTCAGGCGCGGCAGCATGTCCTGGCGCGGCTTGGGCGCCACGCCCTCGGCCAGCATCTGGCGGTCGCGGCTGCGCGCCGCGTCGATGTCGCGCTCGCAGATCACCGCGCCTATGCCCTTGAGCCGCGTCGTCAAGTCGCCCACATGGGCCTTGCGCTCCAGGCCGTAGCTGTCCAGCAGCGTGTCGGCCGCCGTGCCCTGCACGTCGCCGCGCAGCACGGCGGTCAGCTTCCACGCCAGATTGACGACATCGCGCACGCCCTGGCACATGCCTTGGCCCAGGAAGGGCGGCTGCTGGTGGGCCGCATCGCCGGCGATGAAGACGCGCCCGACCCGCCAGCGCTCGGCCACCAGCGCATGGAAGCGGTAAGCCGCCTGGCGCCACAGCTCGCCGTCGGCCGGCGTGATCCAGCGCGACAGCAAGGCCCAGGTCGCATCGTCCTCGACAACAGCCTTGGGGTCTTCGCCGGCTTTGAGCGAGATCTCCCAGCGGCGGTGGTTCTTCGGGCCCATCACATAGCTACACGGCCGCTCGGGTTCGCAGTACTGCACGCTGGTGGTGGGCAACTTGGCCAGGCCTTGTTCGTTGGCCAGCACGTCGACGACCAGCCAGGGCTCGTCGAAGGACAGGTCCTCCAGCGCGATGCCGACGAGGTCGCGCACGGTGCTGGACGCTCCATCGCAGCCGATGGCGTAGCGGGCGCGTATCTGTTGTTCGCTGCCGTCCTCAGCGCGGCAGTGCAGCAGCACCCGCTCATCGGATTGCTGCAAGTCGAACACGGTCAGGCCGGTCTTGACGATGACCGATGGCCGGGCGGCCACGGCGCGGCGCAGCGCCTCTTCTACTGGCGGCTGCGTGAACACGACCGAGGGCGTGTAGCCCTGCGGGTAGGGCGGCGCCACCATGGTCATGCGGCGGATCAGCTCGCCGTCGACGCCGTAGTAGCAGGAGTCGGTGAAGGGCTCGATGAAGGGCTCGATCTGCTCGACCACACCCAGCTGCTGGAACACGCGCAGGACCTCGTGGTCCAGCGCGATGGCGCGCGGGCGGTCGTAGACCTCGTGCGCGCTGTCCGCCACGAAGACCTTGAACCCGGCCTGGCCCAGCAAGGCCGCAGCCACGGCGCCCGAAGGCCCGAAGCCGACGATCGCCACGTCGTAGAGCGGCTCGGCCATTGTTCAGACCCCTTCGCGGCGGATGGGGTTGACCAGCGTGCCGATGCGCTCGATGTCGATCTCGATGACGTCGCCGTCCTTCATCCACACCGGCGGCGTGCGCGCCTGGCCGACGCCGGCCGGCGTGCCCATGACGATGACGTCGCCCGGCTCCAGCGTCAGGCAGTCGGACAGCAGCGCGATGGTCTCGGCGACGCTCCAGATCATGTCGGTGGTAGAGGCGTCCTGCATGACGCGACCGTTCAACCGGCTCTGGATGCGCAGGCCGGTGGCACCGGGCGCCAGCTCATCGGCCGTGACCAGCACCGGGCCGAAGCCGCCGGTGGCGTCGAAGTTCTTGCCGATGGTCCATTGCGGCGTGCGCTTCTGGTAGTCGCGCACCGACATGTCGTTGAAGCAGGTGTAGCCGAAGACGTATTGCAGCGCGTCGGCCTGGCTGACGTGGCGCGGCACCTTGGCGCCTATGACCAGGGCCAGCTCGGCTTCGTAGTCGAACTTCTCCGATACGCTGGGCAGCTGGCCGGCGGCGCCGTGGGCGATCAGCGAGCTCTTGCCGCGGAAAAAGAACCACGGGTACTCGGGCTTCTCGCGGCCGCCTTCCTTGGCGTGGTCGTAGTAGTTCAGCCCGAGGCAGATGGTCTTGCCGGGCTCGGGCACCAGTGGGGCCAGCGTCAGGCTGGCCAGTGGCAGGCGCGGGGCGTTGCTCGTCAAAGCAGCGGCGGCGGCGGCGGCGAGGTCGACGCCGGCTTCGAGGGCGGCGCGCAGGTCGGCCGGCACTTGGGGCTGGGCGGCGTTCAGGTCGATGACATGGTCGCCGTCGACAAGACCCAGGCGGTTGCGGCCCTCGGCGCTGACAAAGGTGGTGAATTTCATGGCTGGAGTCGTGTTCAGGTCGGGATGAAGAAGACGCTGCGCTGCGCGGCTTTCAGCGCTGCGCTGGGCGGGGCGGAGATGCCCCATTGGTCGACGCGGCCCGGCGGCCAGGTCCAGTCGGCGGGGCCACCGGCGCGGTAGCTGTCATCGATCTGCTCGACCTCGGCCGTGTATTCGATGACCTCGCCGAAGGGGCCGATGAAGTAGTTGAAGGCGTTGTTGCCGGGGCCATGGCGGCCCGGGCCCCACTCGATGGCGTGGCCGGCATCGCGCATGCGGCCGCCGCCGCGCATGACGGCGTCGACGCTGGGCATGACGAAGGCGATGTGGTTGAGCGCGTCGTTGTCGGCGTCGCCCAAGGCCAGTGTGTGGTGGTCGCTGGCGCAGTTCAGGAAGGCCATGATCCGCGTGCGGTCGGCGAGCGTGAAGCCCAGTGCTTGTTCGATCCACGCCTGGCTGGCGGGCAGTGCGTGGCTGTTCAGCACGGCGTGGGCGAGGCGGATGGGGCTATCGGCTTCATCGGCGGTGTCGGCGTGGCGGGTGTCGCCGTGGACGACCTGGAACAGGCGGCCGCTGGGATCGCGCACGGTCAGGCCCAGGCCGCCGCCGGGTTCGGTCAGGCGGGCCAGGTCTTGCTGGACGCGGCCGCCGGCGGCGACAGCGGCTCTTGCAATCTCAGTCAGTGCCGCCTCGCCGCGGGCACGGAGCGTGACGTGGCGGATGGCCAGCGTATCGGCTTGATGCAGCGCCAGCAGGTGATGGTCGGCGCCGGTGCCGCGCAGGTAGATCGCGTTGGCCGTGCGCGCGGCGACCTTGAGGTGCCAGACGTCGGTGTAGAAGGTCTCGGCGCGCGCCAGGTCGGGCACGTCCAGGGCGACGCTGCGCAGCCCGCTGATCCAGCGTGAACTCATGAGTGAACCTTGGGGGAGAGGCCGAGGAAGCGCTCGGCGTTGCCATGCAGCAGCGCGCTGACGGTCGCGGCGTCGAAGCCGGCGGCCTCGACACGCTGCGCCGGCGTGCGGTCATGGAAGTTGAAGGGGTAGTCGCTGCCCAGCATCAGCTGGCTCGCACCGAAGCGCTCCACCAGATGGCGCAGCGTGGCGTCGTCGAACACGAGGGTGTCGAAGAAGAGGCGCCGCGCCTGCTCGACCGGCGAGGCCTGCACCTGCTCGCGCAGCGCGGGGAACACCTGCCAGCCTTGCTGCAGGCGCGGAAGCAGCATCGCCAGCGTGCCGCCGCCATGGCTGAAGGCGATGCGCAGGCGCGGGCAGGCCAGCAGCAGGTTGGCGGTGATGACCGAGGCGGCGGCCAGGCCCACGTCGCTGGGATAGGCCAGCACCTGCTGCAGCGGCGCGGGGCCGACCAGGCGGTCCATGCCGGTGGGCTTGAGGGCGTGCACGAAGACCGGCACGTCCAGCGCCTCGCAGGCCTGGAAGAAGGGCAGAAAGCGTGGGTCGCCGATGGGCACGCCGTTGACGTTGCTGCCCAGCTCCACGCCCACCAGGCCCAATGCTTCGACAGCGTGGCGCAACTCGGCGATGGCGAGATCCAGGTCCTGCAGCGGCACGGCGGCCAGGCCCAGCAGCGCGCCGCTGCTGTCGGCCACCATCGCGGCGGTTTGTTCGTTCAGGTAGCGCAGCAGCGCCTGTGCGTCGGCCGGCTCCAGCCAGTAGCTGAGCAGTTCGGGCATCGGCGAGATCACCTGCTGCGCCAGGCCCATGCCGGGCAGGTCGGCCAGGCGGCGCGGCGTGCTCCAGCACTTCTCGGACACGGTGCGGTACTGCTTGCCGGCGATCATCACGTGGCGGTGGCAGAGGCCGCCCTGGCTGGGCGCAGCCACCGTCGACGGCCACTGCGCCGGCACATGCGCGCCGAGATAGGCCGGGAAGTGCTCGGGCACGACATGCGCATGCACGTCGATGCCGCAGGCGCAAGATCGCAACGTCATGCGGCAACGAGCCCAGCCGCGTGAACGCCGACGATGCAGATGGCCTCGTCCTCGTCACCGCTGCCGCCCGACGCGCCCACCGCGCCGAGCACGCGGCCGGCGCTGTCCTTGATGAGCACGGCACCCGTCTGCGGCAGGAATCGGCCCTGGGCCGTATCCGCCAGCGTGGTGAAGAAGTTCGGGTTGCCCTTGGCGCGCTCGGCCAGCACGCGGCTGGACACGCCCATGCCGACTGCGCCCCAGGCCTTGCCCGTGGCGATGTCGATGCGGAACATGCTGGCACCGTCCTCGCGCTGGGCGGCCTTGAGGTGGCCGGCCTCGTCCAGCACCACCACGGCCATCGGCGCGTGGCCGGCGGCTCGGGCCGCGGCCAGGGCGGCGGCCAGCAGGGTGTTGGCCTGCGCCAGGGTCAGCGTGGACATGCTTGTCGTCTCCAGGAAGAGCCTCTTGGCCCGGCTGGGCGAGGCATTGCTTTGCACTGGCGGCGACTCTAGGAAAATGCCTTCAATTCATCCAGATGATGGGGTGAATATTTAGAATCCACGAAATGGATATCTCCAAGGTCGACCTGAATCTGCTGGTGAGCTTTGACGCGATGGCGGAGCACCGCAGCGTCACGCGGGCCGGCGAAGCCATCGGGCTGAGCCAGCCCGCCATGAGCGCGGCGCTGAACCGGCTGCGCGCGCTGTTCGGCGACCCGCTGTTCGTCAAGACCGGCAGCCACATGGAGCCCACGCTGCGGGCCCAGACGCTGGCGCCGCATGTGCGGCGCGTCGTGGAGACGGTGAAGACCGAGATCCTGAACAGCGCCGAGTTCGACCCGGCCACCAGCGAGCGCACCTTCACGCTGATCACGCCGGACATCGGCGAGATGCACTTCGTGCCGCCGCTGCTGGCCTTCCTGGCCAAGGCCGCACCGCATCTGCGGCTGCGCGTGGTGTCGCGCCCTCGCCTCGCGGCGTCAGAGGCGCTGGCTTCAGGCGCGGCCGACCTGGCGGTGGGCTACTTCCCCGATCTGGACAGCGCCGAGTTTTTCCGCCAGAAGCTGTTCGACAACTACCACGTCTGCATCGTGCGGCGCGACCACCCCGGTGTCGGCACCGGCCCCTTGAGCGTGGACGAGTACCTCGCCATGCGGCACGTGCTCGTCAAGCCCGAGGGGCGGGCCCACGTGTTCGAGCAATACCTGCAGCAGCAAGGGCTCAAACGCGACGTGGTGCTGGAGATCTCGCACTTCATGAGCCTGCCGCCCATCATCGAAGCCAGCGACCTGATCGCCACGGTGCCGCGCGACCTGGCCGACATCTGCTCGCGCTACGCGGAGCTGCGCATCTTCGAGACACCGGTGAAGGCGCCGGTGATCCCCGTCCACCAGTTCTGGCACCGCCGCGCGCACAAGGACGCGGCAACGGTGTGGCTGAGGTCGAGCATTCAGAAGCTGTTTGCAGTCTGAATGCGAGAGCAGCCGGGGCACCGCCGCAAGGTGCATCCCCCGTCAACTGGGAAGAACATCGACCTGACGGACGTTACGTCGCACAAGCGGCCTCAAGGTGCCCGGACGTAGCGCCACTTAGAAACCCCGTCACAACGGCCCAGAAACGACAAAGCCCGCACTTGGCGGGCTTTGCTAAGTCCTTCACAGGACTTCTTATTTTGGTTGCGGGGGCAGGATTTGAACCTACGACCTTTGGGTTATGAGCCCAACGAGCTACCAGACTGCTCCACCCCGCGACTGAAGCTAGCAGTATATACGAGATTTGACCGTTCCGGCAAGCCGGCGGTCACGCGGATGAAATGACCCCGCTCAGAACGGCAGCTGAGCGCCGCGCGCCTGCAGCCGGGTGCGCAGATGCGAGCGAGCGCGGGACACGCGGCTGCGCACGGTGCCGATGGGCACGGACAGCAAGGACGCCGCGTCCTCGTAGCTCATGTCGTCCATGGCCACCAGCAGCAGCACCTCGCGCATCTCGGGCATCAAGCCGTCGAGCTCGGTCTGCAGCAGCGCCATCAGCTGGTTGAGATGGCATTGCTGCTCGGGGTTGGCCTGGTTGCACGGCGTGGCGTCGAGGGCGCTCTCGTCCTCGAAGCGGTACAGGCGCGACGGCGCACGGGACAGGTGGTTGCGCACCAGGTTCATGGCGATGCCATAGAGCCAGGTGGACAGCTGGGACTCGCCTCGGAATTGCTCGAAAGTGCGCGCCGCCTCGACAAAGGCCTGCTGGGCCAGCTCCTCGGCCTCGGTGCTGTCGCCGATATGGCGCAGCACGAAGCGGTACAGGCGGTCCCGGTGCTCGCCGAACAGCTCCGAGAAGATGATGTTCGGGTCGGCCACGGCGGGGTGACGGATCTGAGAGGTCTGAGGGCACTGGGGCTGCATGGCTGGCTCCGCGCGGGTGACACGGCCAGATTTGGCCGCCTTGTCTGATCAGACGCCGTAGCGATTCGGACTGCGACAGGGCGGACACGCCCCTCCCCACGTTTGCGGGAATGGGTTAACCCGCGTAGGCGTGAACTACATCACGACTATCAGTGCGTACCCTGAGTCAGCAGCGCCCGTAGCCGCTCGGCGACCGCGCCGGCGTCGGCCGGCAGGGGCACCCTGAAGTCAGCCTCCAGCAACTGGTCAAGCGCCCGGCGCCGCTCCACCCCCAGCGTGCCCGGGTCCAGGCCCAGGGTCTCGACGACGCGGCGAAAGCGCCAGCCCAGCATGACGGCCGAGAACTCGATCTGCATCAGGTGGGACTGGGCCTGCAACAGGCTGAGGGCCGACTCTGCGCAAGCCACGGCGCGGCGCACCGTGCGTGCGGGCAGCAGGCGGCGCGGCTGCAGGCTGAGCCGCCATTCACGCTCGGCGATGGCACTGGCCGCGTCGCCAAAACGCTCGCGCAAGGCCGCCACGAACAACCGGCCAACTTCGCTGGAGACAGGGCTGGTGGGCGTGGAGCCGCTACAGATCTCCAACCGCCCGTCTACCCAGCGCGCCCAGAGCAGTTGGCCCGCAGAGGCTGCGCTCACAAAAGCGTCCAGCTGGGCGGTTGGAGGCACCGCCAGCAAGGTGGCGGCCGGGGCGTGGGTTTGATTCAGGGCGCGGTCCGGAGGTCAGCGGGGGTGCCTGGCAGGGGCTCGCGGTTGCGAATCTGCTGGCCTCTGTAGGTAACCGCGATGTCGGCCGGGTTCCACCAACGGGGCACCCGCTTGACGTGGGCCTGCTATTTCACGGCTTCGACGCTGAAGACCGCCGCGCCGTACTCGGCCGCGCAGTTGGCGTGGCCGCAGTCCGGCTGGCCCAGCAGCCAGCTCGCCACGCCGGGCGACGCCCCGCCCGCAGGCCCCTGGGCCGGCAGCGACAGGAAGCCATAGGTCGCGTCCTTCTCCGTGGACCAGGGCTTGAAGCTGCGCGGCTCGGCGGTGACCAGCACGAAGAAATGCTCGGCGCCCGGCGGGTCGCTGGCCTTGAGCGGCCAGTTGGCGCCGGGCAGGCGCAGGGTTTCGTTGGCGCCGATGTGGTTGTTCTTGGCGCGGTCGTTGGGGTAGAGCTGGATGAGGCTGCCGTCGGGGCCTGCCAGCAGCACATAGACATAGCCCTCGCGCGAGGCGTTGACGCTGAAGCGCAGGTCATCGCGGTCGATGCGCAGCTGGGTGCGCTCGGCCTGGGCCTGCACGTCGAAGCCTTCGCTGTGCCGCGCCACGAGCTGCCGGAACTGGCTCAGCAGATCGCGTGGCACCGGTTCGGCCTGGGCGGGCGGGACTGCGGCAGCGGAAGCGGGAACAGCCGTCGCCACAGGCGCAGCGGCGACGGGCTCCACCGGCGCGGGCGCGTGGGTGGCGAACCAGGCAGCGGCGCCGGCGGCCACCAGCCCGGCCACGCCTAGCCCGGCGAAGAGGGGCATTCGGCTGGCACCGGGGCGGGCGGCGGTACCGGCCGGTGGCGACGCGGCCGGCGCCTGGATCAGCGTTGCCATCTGGCCCGGCTTGGGCGTGTAGTGGCCCGCCAGGCCCAGGTCCTCGCGGAACTCGGTCATGGACTGGGTGCGCTGCTCGGGCAGCACCTGCAGTGCGCGGTCGACGGCCTTCAGCAAGCGGTCGCTGTAGCGGCCCTGGGCCAGCTGGGCCAGGGGTTGGTAGTCGTCCTTGACGATGCGCCCGACACTGGGCGGTGGCGTGCGGCCCGTGATGGCGCAGTAGACGACAGCCGCCAGCGCGTAGACGTCGGTCCAGGGGCCCTGCTTCATGCTGGGCACCTCGGCGTACTGCTCGATGGGCGCGTAGCCGGGCTTGAGGATGACGGTCAGCGCCTGCGTCATGTCGCCGATGACGCGGCGCGCGGCGCCGAAGTCCAGCAGCAGCGGGCGGCCGCTGCCGGCCACCAGGATGACGTTGTCGGGCGCGATGTCGCGGTGGTAGCAGTGCTCGCCGTGCAGCACGAGCAGGGCCTCGGTCAGCGACGCCAGCATCTCCATCAGCCAGGCTTCGCCGGGTGGCTCGGGCATGGCCTTGAGCGTCTCCTTCAGCGTCTTGCCCTCGATGAAGGGCATGACCATGAAGGCCGTGCCGTTGGCCTCCCAGAAGCGGTAGACCTTGACGAGGGACGGGTGGTCGAACTGGGCCAGCAGCTTCGCCTCGTTGATGAAGCTCTTCAGGCCGGCCTCGAAGGTGTCGCGGTGGCGCTCCGAGCGCACGCGCACCTGGGAGGCGTCGCCGCGCAGGGCCAGCGCGGCGGGCATGTATTCCTTCAGCGCCACCGTGCGCTCCAGCGCGTGGTCGCGGGCCAGGTAGACGATGCCGAAGCCGCCTTCGCCCAGCACGCGGATGACCTCGAACTCGGCCTGCCGGCTGCCCACGGGCAGGGCATTGCCGCCCTCATCACGATCCACGCGCGCGGGCGGCGGCGCGGGCGGCGGCCCGGGCGTTGGCTCGGAGGAAATGGCGGGCGGGCCGCTCATGATCGTGGGCGCGTCCTCGAAGGGCACCGGCGCGGCAGCGGCACCGGCGCCAGTCGGCCGGATGATGGTCGCGTCGCTGTCGTCGCCGGAATCGGGAGGTGTGGAGGCAGGAGGGTTCATCGTGCAGACGTGGCGGCGGGCGCTTTCGGCACGTTTTGCGCGCGCCCAAGACACTGAGTGTCACCGCGCGCCATTCCGTTCCCGGCCACGTCGCCCGAACCGCCGCCCAGGGAACTAAGCGCCCACCCCGGTTACTTAACGCCGGAGCCCTCGTCTGCCGCCAACCCGGCAGGCGGCGGCCAGTCCCTCAGCGCCCTTTCGGAACCCCATGGACACGACTCCCTTTGATGAGCCGCTCGACCCTGCGCTGTCGCTCAGCCACCCGGCGCTGGCGCCCTGGCTGGTGGGCGTTTCAGAGGACGATGTCTGCGGCCCTGACCTGGAATACGACAACGACTTCCTGGCCCTGACCCAGGCGGCCGCGGGCAAACCCGAAACCCAGTTCGCCGCCGCCGAGCCGCCCGACTGGCGGGCCGTGTTCAGCCAGGCGGAAGACCTCAACGGCCGCAGCCGCGACCTGCGCATCGCCAACCTGTGGCTGCGCGCCCGCCTGCGCCTCGAAGGCTTTGCAACGCTGGCGCCGGGCCTGCGCCTGTTCGAACAACTGCTGACGCGCTGGTGGGACGAGCTCCACCCCCGCCCCGAAGACGGCGACGCCTTCGCCCGCGTCAATGTGCTGAACGAGCTGGGCAGCCTGGACACGACGCTGGGCGATGTGCGCGCCAGCCTGGTGCTGAACGACCGGAGCTTCGGCCAGATCAGCGTGCGCGACATCGAGATCGCGATGGGCGACCTGACGGCACGCGACGACGAGTCGGTGCCCTCGCGCGGCCAGATCGAAAGCATGCTGGCCGACGCGGTGGCCGACAACCCGCAGGTCAACACCCAGGCGACCGACGCCATCGCCGCGCTGGACGCGCTGACCGAATGCCTGTCCGCCCGCCTGGGCTATGGCGAGCTGCCCGACTTCACCGCGCTGCGAACCATGCTGGACAGCGTGGCGACCCTGTCCCCGCGCCCGGTCAGCATCGACGCCGACTCGGACGACCTGGCCGGCATGCTCAACGACCTGGGCATCGACGACAGCAGCAGCGCCGACGGCTCGCCCGCGCCGGCCCGCCGCAGCCGTGGTGGCGGCGGTGGTGGCCTGGGCGCCATCGAGAGCCGCGCCGACGCTGTGCGCGCCATCGACCTCGTCTGCGCCTATCTCGAGAAGAACGAGCCCACCAATCCGGCCGCCGATCTGCTGCGCCGGGCCCAGCGCCTGATCGACCGCAACTTTCTGCAGCTCGTACGAGAGTTTGCCCCCGAGGCCGTCGGCGAGGTGGCTCGTATGCTGGGCGTTGACCCGGACAGCCTGCAGTAGTCGCAATGGAGGCATCAATGTCGTCTTCATCAATACGCCTATCCCGCAGCGTCCGTGGCGCACTGCCTTTGAACCCCTGAATTCCGTCCGCAAGGAGCATTGACATGAGCAAGAGCAGCCAGAAATTCATCGCCCGCAATCGGGCCCCGCGGGTGCAGATCGAATACGACGTGGAGCTCTACGGCGCCGAGAAGAAGGTGCAGCTGCCCTTCGTGATGGGCGTGATGGCCGACCTGTCCGGCAAGCCCGAGGACCCCCTGCCCCCGGTGGCAGACCGCAAGTTCCTCGAGATCGACGTCGACAACTTCGACTCGCGCATGAAGTCCATGAAGCCGCGCGTGGCCTTCCAGGTGGAAAACACGCTGACGGGCGAAGGCAACCTGCCGGTGGACATCACGTTCGAGAGCATGGACGACTTCTCGCCGGCCGCCGTGGCGCGCAAGGTCGAAGGCCTGAACAAGCTGCTCGAGGCCCGCCAGCAACTGTCCAACCTCATCACCTACATGGACGGCAAGAGCGGCGCCGGCGACCTCATCGCCAAGGTGCTGGCCGACCCGACGCTGCTGAAGACGCTGACCGACGCGCCTAAAGCCGAATGACTGGCGCCTGACGCCGCATCCACAAGATCCCTGAAACGACCGGAGTTTCAAACATGACCCAAGCGGAACAGTCAGCATCAGCCCTGACGGGCGTGACCTTCGAAGGCAATGACTTCGCGGCACTGCTGAACAAGGAATTCAAGCCCAAGACCGAAGAGGCGCGCGGCGCCGTGGCGCAGGCGGTGCAGACGCTGGCGCAACAGGCGCTGAGCAACACGACGCTGCTCAGCGACGACGCCGTCAAGACCATCGAGGCCATGATCGCGGCCATTGACAGCAAGCTCACCGAGCAGGTCAACCTGATCATGCACCACGAGGACTTCCAGAAGCTGGAGTCCGCCTGGCGCGGCCTGCACTACCTCGTCAACAACACCGAGACCGACGAGCAGCTCAAGATCCGCGTGATGAACGTGTCCAAGACCGATCTTGGCAAGACGCTCAAGCGCTTCAAGGGCACGGCCTGGGACCAGTCCCCGCTGTTCAAGCGCCTCTACGAAGAAGAGTACGGCCAGTTCGGTGGCGAGCCCTACGGCTGCCTGGTGGGCGACTACCACTTCGACCACACGCCGCCCGACGTCGAGCTGCTGGGCGAGCTGTCCAAGATCGCCGCCGCCGCGCACGCCCCCTTCGTGACCGGCGCCGCACCCAGCGTCATGCAGATGGAGAGCTGGCAGGAACTCGCCAACCCGCGCGACCTGACCAAGATCTTCACGACGCCCGAGTACGCCGCCTGGCGCTCGCTGCGTGAGTCCGACGACGCGCGTTACTTGGCCCTGTGCATGCCGCGCTTCCTGTCGCGCGTGCCCTACGGCGCCAAGACCGCGCCGGTCGACGAATTCGCCTTCGAGGAAGACACCGAAGGCGCCGACCACAGCAAGTACACCTGGTCCAACGCGGCTTACGCGATGGCGGTGAACATCAACAGCTCGTTCAAGCAGTACGGCTGGTGCTCGCGCATCCGCGGCATCGAATCCGGCGGCGCGGTGACGGGCCTGCCCACACACACCTTCCCGACCGACGACGGCGGCGTGGACATGAAGTGCCCGACCGAGATCGCCATCTCGGACCGCCGCGAAGCCGAGCTGAGCAAGAACGGTTTCCTGTCGATGGTGCACCGCAAGAACAGCGACTTCGCGGCCTTCATCAGCGGCCAGTCGCTGCAAAAGCCCGCCGAGTACGACGACGCCGACGCGACCGCCAACGCCGCGCTGGCCGCCCGCCTGCCTTATCTGTTCGCCTGCAACCGCTTCGCCCACTACCTGAAGTGCATCGTGCGCGACAAGGTCGGCTCGTTCAAGTCACGCGACGCGATGGAAGACTGGCTCAACGCCTGGATCCTGAACTACGTCGACGGCGACCCGATGAACTCGTCGGAAGAGACCAAGGCCAGCCGCCCGCTCGCGGCCGCCCAGGTCGAGGTGTCGGAAGTGGAAGGCGCACCCGGCTACTACCAGTCCAAGTTCTACCTGAAGCCCCATTACCAGCTCGAAGGCCTGACCGTGTCTTTGCGCCTGGTCTCCAAGCTGCCGTCCGAAAAGTCGGCCTGAGGAAAAACCGGTCGGAGGGCCTGCCCGGCGCGGGAGCAGGGCGGCCTCTCCAGTCACCATCAACACAACCCGCGCACTCTGAACCCCCACAGGAGATATCACCATGGCAGTCAATGCATTCCTCACTTTCTTCGACAAGGCTGATGGCGAGTCCATCCAGAAGGGCAAGGAGAAGTGGATCGAGATCCAGGGCTGGGACTGGGAAGTCGAGGCCGAGACCAGCTGGACCAAGGGCGGCGGCGCCTCCGTCGGCAAGCCCAATCCCGGCAAGATGAACTGGGAGCACTACTTCGACACCTCGTCGACGGTCATCATGGGCTACATCTGTACCGGCAAGGCCTTCCCCAAGGTCGAGCTGCAGATGATGAAGACCACGGGCAGCGCCACGCCCGAGACCTACTTCACGATGACGATGGAAGGCTGCTTCATCACCAAGGTGCAGATGAACGGCACCGAGGAAGGCTCCGTCCAGCAGAAGGTCGAGATGGTCTTCAAGACCGTCAAGATCGAATACAAGCCGCAGGACAACAAGAGCGGCAAGCTCGGCGCAGCCAAGATCTACAACTGGGACATCCCGGCCGGTACCGCTTCGCCGTCTGCCTGATCGCATGACGCGCGTCCCGTTCGAGTACGCCTTCCGGGCCGCGCGCCGGGCCGCCCCAAGCCGGCCCGCGTTGGCGATGTGCCTGCCAGTCGATCTGGCAAGTATCGCCGTCCCCTCGGGGCACGGGCTGGCGTACTCGGCGGACGAGGGGTCCACAGGATGAGCCGTTCCAACATCTTCATGCAGCTCATCACCGTCGCAGGGCCGGTGGTGGGTGAAGGGTTGCTCGAGGGCTGGGAAGGCTCGATCGAGATCCTGGAGTTCGACTGGGGCATGCATGCCCTGAAGAGCACCAAGAAAAAGCCGACGACGCTCGCCGAGCGCGCCGCCGCCGCCGCCAATGCTGCGGGTTCGCTGCTCGGCCTGGGCAGCACGGTCACGATGAAGATGGAACCGCTGACCTTCAAGAAGCGGTTCGACGTCGGCTCGTCGCTGATGCACTCCTGCCTGGACAACCACATCCCCGTGATCAGTGCGTCGCTCACGCTGCTCAACATCAAGCAGCAGGGCCGGCTCATCCACCAGCCGGGTCTGGTGCTGGCGGCCACCAACGGCTACTTCGAAAGCTGCTCGCTGGAGATACGGGACGACGGCATCTCCAAGGAAGTGATCGAGAGCTGGGTGCTGAACTTCAAGAGCATCAAGCTTGCCTACATGAAGACGATGGGCAAGGACAACCTGCCCACGGCACCGTTCTTCTACACGGTCCCCTCCGGCGACCTCTAAAACCGACAGGCAAGACATGGGCGCCGATGCCGACATCTTCATGATCCTGCTGCGACCGACCCGCGTGCCGGTGGTGGGCGAGTCCGTGTCCCACCTCTTCCAGGGGCAGGTGCTGATCGAATCCATGAAATGGAATCTGCACAACGAGGAAGAGCGCAAGAACGCTCAAGCGGCGAGCAGCGACTTCGAGGAGTCGAGAGAGCTGGCCGACACTCAAAAAAGCGCTGAGCTCAAGCGCCGGCATCTCAGTTCGGACTATGAGAAAGCAGATAGGGCCATCAACAAGGCTTTCCGCAAGGGCGGGGGCTCAAGCAAGGATCCTGAGGCGGCCCACAAAGCCTATGTCAGCGACCGCGAAAAGCTCTGGGAAGACTACAAGAAGTCGTTGAACGCCGTCGGCAAGAAGGCCGAAAAGACCACGGAGTTGCTCGAAGGGGACGCGAAGCGCGATGCGGATCGCAATGCGGCTTACGCCGCAGCGGATCGCAACCGCAATTTCGAAATCACCTTTACGAAGCGGGTCGACCTCTCCAGCACGCAAATGCTGAATTCGATGAAGGCCGGCGACATCTTTCCTTCGGGCACCCTCACCATCCACAAGCGCTCGGCCACCGCGGCGGACGGCACCTCGCTGGTGTTCACCATCCAGAAGATCCGCCTGCTGGACTACAAGCTGGTGGTCTCGGTGTCGGACCTGATGACCGAGATGATGGAAGAGTGGACCTGCGAGTTCGCCTCGCTGGCCTATGTCTACAAGAATCCGCCCTCGCACTACTCGCACGGCAACGCAGTCCAGGGCGCGGCCAAGACGGCCTCGCAGGGCACCATGCGTGCCTTCACCATGAAGAACATCGGCTCGCCGATATGAAGCCCCTCGCCCGCCACGGCCACGCTGAACGCGGGCCACGCCAGTCGGTCCCCCGAGGGGACGGCGATGCTTGCGGCATCGAGCCGCAAGCACATCGCCAGACGGGCCGGCTTGGGAGCGGCCCGGCGCTCGGCCCGAAAGACCTGCTGTGCCTGGACTACTGATATGTCTCTGACCAACTACCGCGATGTCAGCACGTCCATGAGCGACGTGTCGGCCGGCTTCCAGTTCGAGTTCTTCTGCGAGAAGTGCGGCGAGACGTCGCGCTCGGCCTTCAAGCCGTACCGCAAGGGCCAGATCACCGGCTGGCTGAGCCGCTTCGCCTTCATGTTCTACGACCTGAACAAGGCCAGCCGCGCCACCGGCGCCTTTGCCGAGGCGGGCGGCGGCAGCGCCAAGGCCGAGGCTCTGGCCGAAGCCAGGGCGGCTGCTGCGTCGCTCTACGAGCGCTGCGAAAGCTGCCGCAAATGGGCGGGCCGCGAGTGCTGGAACAGCAGTACCGGCACCTGCCGGGAATGCGCCACGAAGGCAGCCACCGGCTCCGGCGGCGGCAGCACCGACGGCTACGGCGCGTCGGGCGGTGGCTCGACCTGCCCCAACTGCCAGACGGCCAGCCAGGGCGGCCGCTTCTGCCACGAATGCGGCTTCGACATGGCCAGCACGCACAAGAGCTGCCCGGCCTGCGGCGTCACCCTCTCGCGGCAAGCCCGCTTCTGTACTGACTGCGGCCATGGCTTCTGATCTCACTCCTCAACAAGCTGCCGAAGAGGCCATTCGCGCCGGCGACCCCCGCGCCGCACTGGCCAAGCTGACCGAAGCCGTGCGCGCCAAGCCGGCCGACCCCAAGCTGCGCACCTTCATGTCGCAGCTGCTCAGCGTGCTGGGCCAGTGGGAGCGCGCCCACACCCAGCTCAATGTCGTCGCCGAGATGGACAAGCTCGCCATCCCCATGCGCGAGACCGTCGGCCACGCCATCCGCTGCGAGCTGCTGCGCGCCGAGGTGTTTGCCGGCAAGCGCACGCCCGTCGTCTTCGGCCAGCCCGAGGCTTGGGTGGCGCAGCTGATCGAATCCCTCAGGCAACAGGGCGAAGGCAATAGCGAGCTCGCGGCCGACCTGGCAGCCAAGGCCTTCGAAGCCGCACCCGCCAGCGCTGGCAGCATCGACGACCAGCGCTTCGAGTGGCTGGCCGATGCGGATTCCCGGCTGGGCCCTGTGCTCGAGGTCTGCCTGAACGGCCACTACACCTGGGTGCCGTTCAAGCATCTGGCCAAGATCCATTTCGACGCGCCCGAAGACCTGCGTGACTGCGTCTGGACGCCGGCTCAACTCAGCTTCACCAACGGCGGCAACAGCGTCGCCTTGGTGCCCACGCGCTACCCCGGCTCGGAGAAGAGCACCGACGGCCTGATCAACCTGGCGCGCAAGACCGAGTGGCAGGCGCTGCCCGGTGAGGACCGCTTTGCCGGCCTCGGCCAGCGCGTGCTCACCAGCGACATCGGCGACCATGACCTGATGGCCATCCGCGAAATCATCTTCGACGCCGGCGAGGCCGTGCCTACCGAGGCGAGCTGATGGCCGGGCTTGGCGCCCAGGACCGCCTCCAGCCTTCGCTGCTGGACCGGCTCACCGACAACGATCCCGGCTCCAAGGTCGAGGCCCTGGAAGCCCGCGTGCTCAACCGCAAGCAGCTGCGCGACGCGGTGCTGCGAGACCTGTCATGGTTGTTCAACGCCGTCTGCGAAGAACCCGACCCGCGCTGGCACCCGGACCG
Source organism: Roseateles sp. GW821-FHT02E12 (assembly GCF_059421665.1). NCBI lineage: Bacteria > Pseudomonadati > Pseudomonadota > Betaproteobacteria > Burkholderiales > Sphaerotilaceae > Roseateles > Roseateles sp. GW821-FHT02E12. Next base: position 119,063 of record NZ_JBWKVK010000005.1, on the reverse strand, counting down.
CGAGCGCGTGGCGCTGTGGGAGAGCGTGCCTTACGCGCGCGACTCGGTGCTCAACTTCGGCATCCTGCCGCTGACGGGCCAGGCTTTCTCGGTGCACAACTTCCCCGTCATCGAAGCCCAGGTACGCCAATCCATCATCCGCTTCGAGCCGCGCCTGGACCCGACGACGGTCGAGGTCCGCATCGTCAACGAAATGGGCACCGGGCTGCGCCCCACCAGCCTGCGCCTGACCGTCAAGGGCCAGATGTGGAACCAGCCTGTGCCGCTGGAGCTGGTGCTCAGCGCGGACGTGGACGTCGACACCGGCCAGGCCGCCGTGCGCGACATGCGAGCCTGACGCGTGGGGGAACCGCCCCTGTTTGACGGTTACTCAGCCCTGGCATCGCCAATCGGAGGTTCGCATGCACCGCAAGATCAAGGACGGCACGGTCGAGCTGAAAACCGCTGACGGCAAGGACAGAAGCGCCACCGAAGACAAGGACAAAAAGGGTCCGCACTACGCCGCCCCCGTCAAGAAGTCGCCGCCAAAGGCCAAAGCCGATGTGGACCTGCTCGAGTTCCCCAAAGTGCACGTCGAGTCGCCCGACACGCCCATCGGGTCGGAAGGCAACCTGTCCCTGAAGAGCGCGGACGTCATGTTCCAGAAAGAGGACGTGCTCAAGTACGAGAACAACGGCAAGTTCAAGATCAAGATGACGCTCAAGGTCACCGCGATAACCGGCCCGAGCAAGTACAAAATCAAGCGCCTGACCTGACCGGCCACCGCCGGCGCGGGCCAGCCACACAACCAGGGGTGCCCGGCGCCCGATGATGCGCCTCGCCCATGGATCCCCGCCTCCTCCGCTACTACAACCAGGAACTGCGCTACCTCCGCGAGATGGGTGGCGAGTTCGCGCGCGAGTTCCCCAAGATCGCCGGCCGCCTGGGCATGGAAGGCCTGGAAGTGGCCGACCCCTATGTCGAGCGCCTGCTCGAAGGCGCTGCCTTCCTGGCTGCGCGCGTGCAGCTCAAGCAGGACGCCGAGTTCCCCCAGCTCGCCCAGCGGCTGCTGGACATGGTCAGCCCCAACCTCGGCGCGCCGCTGCCGTCGATGCTGGTGGCCCAGCTCGCGCCGGGCAACGATCCCAACCTGCTGTCCGGCTTCACGCTGCCGCGCGGTAGCGCGCTGCTGGGGCCGCGCACGGCGCTCGGTCCCACGCGTTGCGAGTTCCGCACCGCCCAGCCCGTCACGCTGACGCCCATCAAGGTCGCGCAGGTCGAATACTTCCTCAGCGCCACTGACATCCCGCTGAGCAGCCTGCCGCTGCGCGACCGCCCCAAGAGCGGCGTGCGGGTCAAGCTGGAACTGCCAACGGGCATGCGTTTCGCGCAGCTGCCGCTGAACAGCCTGCGCTTCTTCATGGGCGGGCTGCAGGACGTCGCGCTCAAGCTGCACGAGCTGCTGACCTGCCGCTGCGTGGGCGTGCTGGCCAGCGCCGGCGCTGCGGGATCGGCGCCACCCCAGCGCGTCTTCCTCGGGCCCAACCATGTGCGGCCGGTCGGCATGGCCGACGACGAGGCCATGCTGCCCGTCACGCTGCGCGGCCTGTCCGGTACGCGGCTGATGCAGGAGTATTTCGCCTTCCCGCAGCGCTTCCTGTTCGTGGACGTGGCCGGCCTGGCCCAGGCCTTCGCGCGTGCCCCAGGCAACAGCTTCGAGCTGGTCTTCCTGTTCGACCGGCATGACCCGTCCATGGAAGGCAGCGGCGAGCCGGCCAACTTCGCGCTCAACTGCGTGCCGGCGGTCAACCTCTTCGAGCGCCGCGCCGAGCGCATCACGGTGGACGACAGCAGCACCGCTTTCCAGGTCATCCCCGACCGGCTGGCGGGCACCGATTTCGAGGTCTTCGACGTCGCCAAGGTCACCGGCTTCTCCGGCGACACCGACGAGCTGGATTTCCTGCCGCTCTTCGACGTCCCGCATGCCGACCCGGCCGGTGCCGCCGGCTTCTTCAGCTGCCAGCGCGAGCCCCGTCTCGTCAGCGAAAAGGGCAAGCGGGAGGGGCCGCGCTCGGCCTATGTCGGCTCCGAGGTCTTCCTGTCGCTGGTGGACCTGCAGCGCGCGCCCTACCGCCGTGAGCTGCGCCAGCTCAGCGCCCAGATCCGTTGCACCAACCGCGACCTGCCGCTGTTCATGCCCACCGGCGGCGGCGAGTCGGCACTGACGCTGGAAACCCGCGCGCCGGTGCAGGGCATCAGCATCGTGGCCGGGCCGTCGCGCCCGATCAGTGCGGCGCGCGAAGGGCCGCTGGCCTGGCGGCTGCTGTCGCTGCTGTCGCTGAACTACCTGTCGCTGATGAACGAAGACCCCCAGCGCGGCGCCCTGGCGCTGCGCGAACTGGTGGGGGTGTTCGCGCAAGGCGCCGCGCCGGCGCTGCAGCGCCAGATCGAGGGCCTGCGCGACGTGCGCGTGATTCCCGTCGTGCGCCGCCACCCGGCGCCGGGCCCCATCGCCTTCGGTCGCGGCATGGAAGTGCAGCTCACCGTGGACGAACTCTCCTTCGAGGGCGGCAGCGCGGCATTGCTCGGCTCGGTGCTGCACCACTATTTCAGCCGCCACGCGTCGATGAACAGCTTTGTGCAGACCTTGCTGGTGTCGCGCACGCGGGGCGACCTCAAGCGCTGGGCACCACTCAGCGGCTCCCGGGCCCTGCTGTGAAACAAGCCCCCGACGCCGACGAAGCGGCGGCCCTGCTCCAGGCGCTGACGCAGCGGCCCGGGCGCTTCGACCTCTTCCAGGCCCTGCGCCGCATCGAGGCGGCCCACGCCAACAAGCCCCGGCTGGGCGACGCGCTGCGCCCGGGAGACGAGCCCATCCGTTTCAGCGGTGAGCCGGCGCTGAACTTTCCGCCCGGGCCGATTTCCCGGCTCGAGGCCAACCCCCATGGCCCGCCGCGCCTGGTGCAACGCGTCATCGGCCTGTTCGGCCCCAACGGCGCCCTGCCCACCCACCTGACCGAGTACGCGCGCGAGCGCCTGCTGCACCACGGCGACCGCAGCTTCTCGGCCTTCGTGGACATGCTGCTGCATCGCTTCGGCCTGCTGTTCTACCGGTCCTGGGCGCGAGCCAACCCGATCGTCAGCATGGACCGGGGCCGGGAAGCGCCCATCGTCAGGCATGTCGGGGCTCTGATCGGCCTGGCCGAACCCTCGCAGCGCGAGCGCGACGCGTCGGGCGACTTCCCCAAGCTGTTCTTCGTCGGCCGGCTGGCACGCTCGGTGCGGGATGCCGACGGGCTGCAGTCCTGGATCGCGCTGCGCTTCGGCGTGCCGGTGCAGGTGCAGCAGTTCTGCGGCCACTGGATGGCGCTGGACCCCGACGAACGCACCCGGGTCGGCCGCCACGCCAGCCCCGGCATGGCCCTGGGCCACGGTGCGCTGCTGGGCAGCCGGGTCTGGGACGTGCAGCACAAGTTCCGCATCGTCATCGGCCCGCTGAAATGGCCGGACTTCGAGTCCTTCCTGCCCCAGGGCCAGCGGCTCGAAGCCCTGCAGGCCATGGTCAGGCAGTTCGTCGGCTTCGAGTTCGAATGGGACGTGCAACTGCGGCTGAAGCCCGCCGAAGTGCCAGCCTGGCCCCTGGGCCGCCAGCCCGGCATCGGCAAACTGGGCCGCAGCGCCTGGCTCAACAGCAAGCGGCAGCGTGCCCGGGCAGACCAGCTCATCATGAACGTCGAGAGCATCTGCCGTGCGCCTTTGAAGGCTTCGCTGGCCCCCGCGCACCTCGATTGAAGACGCAGCGGAACTGAAGGCGCTCCTCTGCCACCAAGCACTGAGGAGATCCTTATGACCGATATCAGCCGTCAAGCCTTGTTCGGCAAGCTCAACCCGCTGGCCTACAAATCCATCGAGGGCGCCACCGTCTTCTGCAAGCTCAGGGGCAACCCCTATGTGGAGCTGGTGCACTGGATCACCCAGCTGCTGGAGAACAACGAATCCGACGTGAGCGCCATCGTGCGCCACTACGGGCTGGACGCCGCCGCGCTGGCGCGCGACGTGACGACGGCGCTGGACCGGCTGCCTCGCGGCTCCACGGCCATCAGCGACTTCTCCGAGCACATCACCCACGCCATCCAGCAGGGCTGGGTCTACTCGACCTTGATGTACGGCGACGCCCAGGTGCGCAGCGGCCACCTGCTGCTGGCGCTGCTGAGCACGCGCACGCTGCGCGACGCCCTGGTGGGCATCTCGCGCCAGTTCGAGAAGATCAAGGCCGACGACCTGGCCGACAAGCTGCAAAGCCTCGTCGGCAAGACCGGCGAAGCGGGCCTGGGTGCCACCGACGGCAGCGCGCTGAACTCCGGCCAGCCCGGCCAGGCCGAGGGCGCGATGGCACCCGCCGCCATGGGCCGCCAGGAGGCGCTGAAGAAGTTCACCGTCGACCTGACCGAGAAGGCGCGCAAGGGCGAGATCGACCCCGTGACCGGCCGCGACGACGAGATCCGCCAGATCGTCGACATCCTGATGCGCCGCCGCCAGAACAACCCGCTGCTGACCGGCGAGGCCGGCGTCGGCAAGACGGCCGTGGTGGAAGGCTTCGCGCTGCGCCTGGCGCGCGGCGACGTGCCGCCGCCGCTGCAGGGCGTGACGCTGCTGACGCTGGACATCGGCCTGCTGCAGGCCGGCGCCTCCATGAAGGGCGAGTTCGAGCAGCGCCTGCGTCAGGTCATCGACGAGGTGCAGGGCAGCCCCACGCCCATCATCCTGTTCATCGACGAGATCCACACCCTCGTTGGCGCCGGTGGCGCAGCCGGCACGGGCGACGCCGCCAACCTGCTGAAGCCCGCCCTGGCGCGCGGCAACCTGCGCACCGTGGGCGCCACCACCTGGGCCGAGTACAAGAAGTACATCGAGAAGGACCCGGCCCTGACTCGCCGCTTCCAGACCGTGCAGGTCGAGGAGCCCGACGAGAAGAAGGCCATCCTGATGCTGCGCGGCGTGGCCACCGTGCTGGAGAAGCACCACCAGGTGCAGTTGCTCGACGAAGCCATCGAGGCCGCCGTCAAGCTGTCGCACCGCTACATCCCGGCCCGCCAGCTGCCCGACAAGGCCGTCAGCCTGCTCGACACGGCCTGCGCCCGCGTGGCCGTCAGCCAGCACGCGATGCCGGCCGAGGTGGAGGACTGCAAGCGCCGCATCGAGTCGCTGGAGATCGAGCAAGGGATCATCGGCCGCGAGGCCCAGGTGGGCGTGCACATCGGGGACCGCGGCACCACGGTCGAAGAGTCACTGGCCAAGGAACGCGCTCGCCTCGCCACGCTGGAAACGCGCTGGCAGCAAGAGAAGGACGTCGTCGCCAAGATCCTGGAGCTGCGCGCCAAGCTGCGTGGTGACGGTCAACCGGTCGACGAGGCTGCGTCTTCTGCACCCGGCCGCGACGCACTGCTGGCAGACATGCACGCCACCAAGGCCCAGCTCGCCGAGCTGCAGGGCGACCACCCGCTGATCCTGCCCTCGGTGGACGCCCAGGCCGTGGCCAGCGTCGTCGCCGACTGGACGGGCATCCCCGTGGGCCGCATGGTCAAGAACGAGCTGGAAGCCGTGCTGCGCCTGGGCGCCACGCTGGGCCAGCGCGTCATCGGCCAGCAGCACGGCCTGGACATGATCGCCCGCCGCATCCAGACCTCGCGCGCCAAGCTCGACAACCCGAACAAGCCCATCGGCGTGTTCATGCTGTGCGGCACCTCGGGTGTGGGCAAGACCGAGACGGCGCTGGCGCTGGCCGAGTCGCTGTACGGCGGCGAGCAGAACGTCATCACCATCAACATGAGCGAGTACCAGGAGTCGCACACCGTCTCCACGCTCAAGGGCGCGCCTCCGGGCTATGTGGGCTACGGCGAGGGCGGCGTGCTGACCGAGGCCGTGCGCCGCCGGCCCTACAGCGTCGTGCTGCTGGACGAGGTGGAGAAGGCCCACTCCGACGTGCACGAGCTCTTCTTCCAGGTCTTCGACAAGGGCTGGATGGAGGACGGCGAAGGCCGCATGATCGACTTCAAGAACACCATCATCCTGCTGACCAGCAATGTGGGTTCCGAGCTCATCATGAACATGTGCCGCGACCCCGAGCTGCTGCCCGACCCCGAGTCGCTGGCCATGGCGATGACCGAGCCGCTGCAGAAGGTGTTCCCGCCGGCGCTGCTGGGCCGCATCGTGACCATCCCCTATTACCCGCTGAGCGACGAGATGCTGGCGCGCATCGTGCGCCTGCAGCTGGGCCGCATCGTCAAGCGCGTGGCCGAGAACCATCGCATCCCGTTCGAGTACAGCGACGAGGCGGTGGAGCTCATCGTCAAGCGCTGCAACAACGCCGAGTCGGGCGGCCGCATCATCGACGCCATCCTGACGAACACGGTGCTGCCCAAGGTGTCCATCGAGTACCTGTCGCGCACCGCCTCGGGCCAGCCGCTGCAGCGCGTCAGCCTGGGTGTGGCGGACGGCGACTTCAGCTATGCCTTCGACTGACACCACCATGCATGAGGAGTCGCGGGCATGAGCAATGTGTTGTCGATCAAGACGGAACTCGACAAGGGCCTCGGCCCCCCGAAGTTCCTGGCGCTGAGTGTCGACGGCAGGGAGCGCCTGAGCACCTTGCCGGAGTACACCATCGAGGTGGTCGGCAATGCGTCCGTGCTCACCGGCCGTGAGTACATCGACCTGCACGACCTGATCGGCACGCTGGCCAAGGTCACGCTCGACGAACTCGGCACCAAGCGCTACATCAATGGCCAGGTGATCCGGGCGATTCGCGGCGAGCGCCACGGGCGCTACGACGCCTACACCCTCATGCTGCGGCCGTGGCTGTGGTTCGCCACCCGCGGCAAGAACTCGCGGGTGTTCCAGAAGAAGACGGCGCAGAAGATCATCATCGAGGTGCTCCAGCCCTACGAGGGCGCCATCAAATGGAAGCTGGCGGAGGATCTGCCGACGCTGGAGTACTGCGTGCAGTACGAGGAGAGCGATTTCGACTTCGTCAGCCGCCTCCTTGAAGACCACGGCATCTATTACTTCTTCGAGCACGCAGAAGCCACGCACACGCTCGTGCTGGTCGACGCCATGAGCAAGCACAACCCGCCTCCGACCGAGAGCGTGAAGAGCGTGGGCTGGTCGAACAAGTTTGACGGCCAGGACCGCATGACCCAGTGGCATTCGCTGGAAGAGGCCCGCGCGGCCAAGGCCGTGGTGCGTGACTACGACTACCTGGCATCGGCCACCGAGATCGAGGCCAAGGCGTCGGGCTCCGGGGTCGCCAGCGGCAAGATCGGCGAGATCTATGAGTTTCCCGCCAAGGCGGTGCTCAACCAGGCCGTCGACGACAGCCAGCCGTCATCCCCGGCCGCCAAGGCCGCCGCCAAGCGGCTCATCGAGGCGGCGCAGTCGATGTACCAGTTGCATTCCGGCGAATGCAATGCACACCACATGACTTGCGGTGCGCTCTTCAAGCTCGAGGATGCGCCGCTGCCCAGCGACAACGCCGAGTACCTCATCGTTGCCTCCGAGTTCCATGCCGAATACGGTGACCACGAGGCCATCGCGGACCTCGGCGCCATCAAGCGCAATCGAGACGGTTTCGTCGGCACCATCGAGGCGCTGAATGCCAAGTTCGGGTTGTTCCGACCGCAGCGCAGCACACCGCGCCCGCGCATGTACGGGCCGCAGATTGCGACCGTGGTGGGCGCCTCCGGCAATGAGATCGACACCGACAAGCACGGCCGCATCAAGATCCAGTTCCCCTGGGACCGCGAGGGCAAGAAGGACGCGAACAGCTCTTGCTGGGTGCGCGTGGCCACGCCCTGGGCGGGCGAGAAGATGGGCCTGTGGATGCTGCCGCGCGTCGGCCACGAGGTGGTGGTGAGCTTCATCGGCGGCGACCCGGATCGCCCGCTGGTGACCGGCTCGGTGCACAACGACGCCAACCCGCCGCCCTACGACCTGCCCGACCATGCGGACGTGGCGACCTGGATCAGCCACTCCACCAAGGGCGGCGCTGCCGACGCGCACAACGAATTGCGCTTCTGCGATGCCAAGGACAAGGAGCATGTCTGGTTCCAGGCCCAGAAGGACAGCTACCGCTACGTCAAGGGCGACACCTTCGACCACCTGGAGATGAACGAGACCAAGAAGGTCAAGCTCACGCGCAAGGAGGTCATCGGCGAGAACTGGTACGTCAACGTCACCAAGGACGTGATGCACGAGTTGGGCAAGGACCTGCACACCAAGGTGGCCGGTGACATCTTCACCACGGGCGGCGCCACCTGGCAGATCATGCTGACCAAGGACTACGGCCTCAAGGTCGGTGCCGACGCCGGCATCGACGTCACCGGCAAGACCGCGCTCAAGTCCGGCGGCGACGTCAACGTGCAGAGCGACGGCAAGATCAACCTCAAGGCCACCGGCAACCTCGTCGGCGAGGCGACCGGCAAGGTGTCGCTCAAGTCCGCCGCCGACGTGCTGGTACAGGGCCTCAACATCAAGGCCAAGGGCGGCGCGGAGATCGTGCTGGAGGCCACCGCCGGCATCAAGATCGTCTGCGGCGCGTCCGTCATCACCTTGGGGCCGGCCGGCGTCACCATCGATGGCCCGCTGGTCAAGGTGAACTGCGGCGGCGGCGGCGGCTCGGCAGGCGCAGCGGAGTCAGCCGCAGCGGCGGAGCCCAAGGAGGTTGCCGAGGCCTTGTTCCAGGAAGAGCTCCAGCCCGCCAAGGCCGAGGACTACGACAAGCTGCTCGCCGATCCGCTGGTGCCCGCGGAGAAGGCTGTTGGCGGCCCTGCGGCTGTCGCCATCGTCACGCCCGACACCTCGGCGGCGGAAGCCCTGAAGAAGGCCGGCGAACAAGCCGCCTTGAAGGCTGCAAACGCCGCAGCGGCCAAGGCCGCCAACCTGAAAATGGCAGCGGCGGCCCTCGTCGCCGGTGCCGCCGCGGCGGCCGGTGCCGCGGCCGGCGGCATGGCCGCGACCGCGATCCAGAAGGAAGTTGACGATCCCGACAACAAGTTCGGCGGCTTCCTGGACGACGTGCAGGACATCATCGAGACCAAGACTGCCGAGGGGCTCGCGATCGAAGCGCCCATCGAAGGGGCGCTCGACGTCGCCAACGATCTGGCGGCGTCTGGCGAGCTGCTGGACAAGGGCTTGGGCAGCGTCAAGGAGGCCCTGAAAGAGGGGCTCAAGCACGGGGATGACGTGAAAATCGGTCTCGACGAGGACATCTCCAACGCCAAGACGGCGATCGACATCGGCAAAGACCTGCTGGGCGGCAGCTGACCGCATGAGCCTCGTCCGGCCGCCCCATGGGGCTGACTCTCGCTCGGCAGAACAGGTGCGCCCATGAGTGCGGCCTTCAGCCTGCCCCAACTCGAAGCTGCCCTCTGGGCGGTGGACGGCGCGCGCGTGCATGCCGTCATCGACGGCCGCGTGGTGCCGGGGCTGCCGGCCCGGCTGGCGCAAGGCAACGCCGACTGGGACTGCCTGCGGCGTGGGGCCCTGCCGCCCGCACAGGCCGCGCAGGCCGCCTACATCGCCGAGCTGGCCCCCGACAGCGCCTTGTTGCGCTGGCTGATCGACGAAGCCACCACCGCCTTCACCGGCTGGGGCGTGCTGATGCGCTCCAACCGCCCGCTGCTGACCATGCGCGAGCTCGCGCGTGACCTCGGCGAAGTGCGCCTGCCCAACGGCGACCGCCGCCCGTGGGCCTGGTGGGACCCGGAGCTGCTGGAGAACTTCCTGCCTGGCTGCAGCCACTCGCAGCGTGACCAGGTTTTCGCGGCTGGCCAGTCGATGGTGGCGCTGAAACCGTCGAGCTGGGTCTGGTGGGCGCAGGCCGACGGCGTCCTGCAACGCGACGAGCGCACCGTCCAGCCGAAGTGAATCCATGCTGAACCTCACCGCACAGCAGCTCGAGCTGGTCGATCAATTGCAGGCACGCCGTGATGCCGCCTCACTCGTGCAACTGCTGGGCGAGGCCTGGCCGGCGGTGGCCGAGCGCCTGCAGGACCGCTGGCCGGCTTTCGTCGAAGCGGCCTTGCAACGCGCGCTGCAACTGGGCCTCAAACAGGCCGTCGAGCAGGCGCGCTTTGCCAGCCTGTGCTGCCTGTGGGGTGCCGGCTTCGAAACCCGCAAGGGCTTCGAATGGGCAGCCGCCATCTGCGCCGACACCAAGCTGCGCCCCACCGTCGCGCTGCATCAGCTGAGCCACCGCTCACGTGAGGAGCTGGTGCGCCGCCACGCCAAGGCCGCCCCCGCGACCACCGTCGACGCCCTCACCCCCGCCACCTTCGACCAGGCCCTGGCCGCCGTCGAAGCCGGCCTGGCCCGCGTGCTGCTGGGGCGGTCCGTCTATCTCGACCTGCCGCTGCCGCCGGTTCCCAAGGCCTGCGATCTCGGCAGCGTGAGCTTCGCCGTCATCGAACCCAAGCTGCTGCAGGCCTATGCCGCGGTGGAGGACCGCTGGGATCGGGTCGACCTGCCACCCTGGGCGCCCAAGCCTCACACGCTGACCTCGCCGCCACCGCAGGCCCTGCTGCTGCCCGTGCTGAGCCGCGCCGTGGGCGCCGGCGCCAGCGCCCGGCTGCAGCTCGTGGTGCAGCAGCTCGCGACCTGCAACGCCAAGCTGCATCCGGAAGTCGTGCATCACAGCGCCGCCGGCCGCCTGCAGTGGCACGGGCCCGATACCGCCCGGCTCAGCCTGACGCTGCACGCCCCCGCGACACCTCCGCCCGACTCCAAGCTCGGGCCGGGCGGCATCGGCCACGGCGAGCCGCCGGACGCGCAGCGCGTGGCCGTGGCCAGCTGCGGCATCCGCGACGCGGGCGCGCCGCTGGGCAGCCTGGACATCGGCCTGCAGGTGCACGCCGCCACGCAGTGCTTGCTCAAGATCCGCCACGGCGCCTTGATGGCTCAGTCCTGGCCCGATGCCGAACTCACGCTGGCGCCGCCCGCCAAGACGATCTGCCGGCTGGAAGCAGACGGCGAGGAGCAGCCGACGCCGGTGTGGCTCAAGGACTGGAAGGGCCTGCAGCCGATGACCCGCAGCGGGCTCGAGAAGCTGTTCAATGCCTGGGCGCGCCAGATGGACGGCACCACCGGGCGCCTGGAAGGCGAGGCCGCGCCGCTGGTGGGCAAGGCGGCGGTGACCTGGGGTTGGCAGCACGGCGACGATGACCAAATCGCAGTGCGACTGCAAGGCGCCATCGACTTCGCCGCGCTGATGCTCGACCTGCGCCTCTCCGGTGAAGTGGAGTGGGCCGGCAGCCGCGCCCGCGTCGGCGCGCGCGCCCAGGGCCAGACCGAGTGGCGCATGACGCTGGATCAGCGCGGCGCCACGGCGGCCGAGGGCCACGGCCTGGCCCACGCCAAATGCGTGTGGCGCCATCCCTTCGTGCTGAGCGTGGACGCCATCGCCACCGGCGACCCGGCCCTGCTGTCGGCCGGCCCGCTGGACGAGTCGCTGCGCGGTGCGGTGGTGGGCGAGTGCGGCCTGCGCGAACGGCCCGACGGCCGCGGCAGCCAGTGGTTCTACCGTCTGGCCATCGAGCCCGTGAACGTCATGCTGCTGCGCCACAACCCTCAAGGCGGTACGCAGCGTCAGCGGCGCGAGCTGCTACCCGCGCTGACGCTGGTCGACTGGAGTGCCGGCTGATGGACCGCCTCATGTGCCTCCATGTGCAGACCAGTGGCGAACCCGTCGAGGCGCTGGTCAACGGCGTGCCGGTGCTGAGCCTGCCGGCCGGCGTCGGCAGCCAGTCGGTGACGGTGCACGAATACCTGCAGAACGGCAGCAACCGCATCAGCCTGGTCATCGCACCGCCCCCCATCGCCCAGGCCGTGGCCGCACCCAACGCGCCGGCCCAGCCGCGCCTGGCATCGCGGCCGGCCCAGGCGCGTGCCCGCCTGGTGCTGCTACGCCTGGGCAAGAGCCTGGCGGACGAAGCGGTGCGCGTGCTCGCCGAGGTGAACTGGGCGGTGGAGGAAGGCGCCAGCTTTGAGGCGCCGACGACCCAGCACCAGGACCTGGAGCTGCCGGTCGGCTTCCCGCGCTGGCGCTGGCTGGATGCTCCGGTGCTCAATCCCGGCCCGCAGGACCGCCAGACCGTGCTGGCGCTGATCCAGCGCATCGCCTTCGACCTGTCGCGCGGCAACCCCGACAGCCTGCTCACCGCCTGCCGCCTGCGGCTGGAGGAGGTGGACCAGGCCTACCAACGCCCGGCCGGCCAGGGTGCGGCTGCCTTGCGCGAGCAGGTGCAGCAGCTATGGCAGGCCGGCGCGCTCGCGACGCTGGAGCCTCCCACGGCCGAGACGCTGCTGCTACGCCTATCGGCCGGCGGGCGGTTGCTGGAATGCCTCAATCCGCTGGGCACCCCGGTGCTCGGCACCCAGAACGATGATGCAACGATCGGCAACATGGCCTGGGCCCTGCGGCTGACGCTGATCGACGGCAAGGTTTATGTGCTGAGATGAGCACCAACCCGTTTTGCAGGGGTCGTCGCCGGCGCATGCCGCGCTGAGAATCGCTCACCATGATTCGCCTCAACGTCACCACCTTCAACGGCGCGCCCGTGAGCCAGCCGCTGTCCGCCCAGTTCGACGAACTCGGCGGGGACATCGGCCGTGCGGACACCAACCAGCTGGTGCTTCCCGACCCCGAGCGCACCATCTCTCGCGTGCATGCCCGCGTGCTGTTCCGCGCCGCCAGCGGCTTCGGCATCGTCGACCAGGGCAGCAACGCCATCAGCGTGAATGGCGTCCAGCTCGGCAAGGGCCGCGAAGCCGCCATCAAGCCCGGCGACCAGATCCAGATCGGCGGCTACGTCCTCACCGTCGAAGCCGGCAGCCCCACCGGCGCAGCGGCCGACCCCTTCGCCGACTTCTTCGGCATGGCACCGGCCACAGCCCTCACCCAGCCCGGCATCCGCCGCGATGTGGCGGCCGCCGACCCGCTGGGCCTGTTCGGCGGCACCAATCCCCCCATGCCGCGCGCACCCGCACCCGCATCGTTCAACGCACCGCCACCACCGCCTGCCGCGATGGGCGGCATCCCCGCCGACTGGGACCCCTTCGCACCCGCGGCCGCGCCCAGGCAGGCGGCCGCCCCCCAAGCTTCGGCCGGCGCACGCGCCCTTGGCCTGGACCTGGGCGCCGGCGCGCCCGCGCCGCTGATCCCCGACCTGCCCGGTGCCAGCAGCGGCCGCGGCGCGGGTGGCGATTCGCTGGACATGCTGTTCGGCCTGGGCGCGCCCTCGCCGGCCAGCAACAACCCGCTGGCCCAGTCCCTGCTCGGCGAGGCTGTCGCCCAGCCGAACATGGCCGGCCATGCCGACCCCATGCAGGCGCTGGGCATGCTGCCCGCCGCAGCCGGCCAGGCGCTGCCCGACACGGCCTCGGAGCTGAACCGGCCCTTCCTTCCTCCGAACGCGCCGGTCAGCGCCCCGCCATCGTCGCGCTCCTCCGCCCAGCATCCCCGCCCCTCGGCCGCCTCCATGGCCGCGCTGAACGCGCTCGACCCGTCCGGCACGCTGTCGGGCGCCGTCGTGTCCTGGAACGACAGCGCCGGCGAGGGCCGCACCATCATCCGCGCCGGCAAGAAGGCCGAGGCTCCTGCGCCGGTCACCATCGCGCAGACTGTTGCCCCGGTCATTGCCCCGGTTGCAGCAGCGCCAGCGCCCTTGATGCCGCCGCCGGCCCCTGTTGCAGCCTCCGCGGCGCCAACGGCACCAGTCGCCAGCGCTGTGCCGGCCGACCAGGCCGCCCTACTGGCCGCCTTCCGCGAAGGCCTGGGAATTCCCAACCTGCCCGCCAGCGGCCTGACGCCCGAGTTCATGCGGCTGCTGGGCCAGCTCGTGCACGAGTCGGCCCGCGGCACGGTGGACCTGCTGGTCGCCCGCGCCGCGCTGAAGCGCGAGGTGCGCGCCGAGGCGACCATGATCGTTGCCAAGGAAAACAACCCGCTGAAGTTCTCGCCCACGGCCGAGGTGGCGCTGGGCCATCTGCTGGGCCCATCGGTGCGCGGCTTCATCCCCCCGCAGCAGGCCATGCGCGACGCCTTCGACGACCTGCGCGCCCACCAGCTCGCGTTCCTGGCCGGCATGCGCGCCGCGCTGGAAGGCCTGCTGCAGCGCTTCGACCCCGCCTCGCTGGAGTCGCGGCTGACGCAGAAGTCGGTGCTGTCCAGCCTGCTGCCGGCCGCGCGCAAGGCCCAGCTGTGGTCGGTGTTCCAGCAGGAATACCAGCAGATCGCCGGCGAACTGTCGGATGACTTCCACCAGGTCTTCGGGCGCGAGTTCCTGCGCGCCTATGAAGCGCAACTCGACGCGCTGAACTCAGAACAACGCTAGAAGGAGCCCTGTGCAAATCGAGCTCGCATTGATGTCGGAACAGGGCGGCCGCGACTACAACGAGGACGCCTGCGGCCATTGGCATTCCGAGCGCTACCTCTGCTGCGTGCTGGCCGATGGCGCCGGTGGCCATGGCGGCGGCGACATCGCGTCCAAGCTCGCCGTGAGCCATGTGCTGCAGGGCTATGCCAGCCTGCCCGCCCACCACCCGCAGGCGCTGGAAGCCCTGCTGGCGGACACCAACCGCGCCCTGCTCGCGCAGCGCGCGGCCAACCCGCAGCTGCGCAACATGCATTCCACGGTGGTCGTGCTGTCCATCGACCTGCAGGAGCGCACCGCGCTGTGGGGCCACTGTGGCGACTCGCGCTTCTATGCCTTCCGCGACGGCCGCCTGGCCCAGCGCACCCGCGACCACAGCCTGGTGCAGTCCCTCATCGACGGCGGCATGCTCGACGAAGCCGGCGCCCGCGTGCACCCCAAGCGCAGCGAGCTCTACTCGGCGCTGGGCACCCAGGGCGAGGACCTGCACATCAGCGTCGCGCCCGAGCCCTGGCCGCTGGAAGGCCGCGAGGCCCTGATGCTGTGCACAGACGGCCTGTGGGAATGGGTGACCGACGAGGAGATCGCCGTCGCCCTGTCCTTCGCGCCGGAACCGCAGTCCTGGCTGAACGACCTGGGCCAGCGCGTTCGGCTGGCCGCGGCCAACAAGCCCAACCACGACAACTACACCGCCTTGGCGTTGTGGTTAGGGAACGATTGAGCCTGAGCGCTCAGTCGCCATTGAAAACAACAAAGCCGTCGAGGGCGGCTTTTCTCCTCATGGAGGGACGCGATGCGTGGCCTGGCTCTGCTTAGTTGCGGTTTGGCAATCCTTCTAGCGGGCTGCGCCACGAAGCTCGCACGGGCGCCGGTGCTGCCTGAACCTCCCCACCAGCTTCTGAGTGCCGAGTGCGCCGCGCTGGGGCAATTCGACTACAACATCCCACCGCCCAAAATCAACCCGCACCCCTATGGCTGGGGGCTGGTGCGCTACGACGTCGAGGGCGGTGTGATCACCAAGGCGGAGATCGTGGCGTCCAGCCCCCAGGGGCTGTTTGATGCCGAGACCATCGCCAATGTCAAGAGGCAGCGCTATCCGTCCCTGGGCACAGCACAGGGTTGTCTGTGGTTCCATAAATGGGAGTGATGGCGGCGCTGCCATAGGCCCCTGAACTTGCGCTCCTGATGGCAAACGCAATCATCAATCGCGGTGCCAGCACCCGCGTACGCTGCAGCTGGAGCGATCTCGCAAACCCAGTCGTGCTCAAGAACCAGCAGAAGCCTTGCCTGCAGGGCAGCTGGGGCCACCAGCCTTTTGCTAGGGCACCATCTCGGTCACCTGCCCCGGCACGGTGATGCTGACGACGCCGGCATAGGCGCACATCAGCTTGGAGGTGTTGTTCAGCACGGGCATGTTGCCCAGCATGACCGTCGGCGCACCCGGCACCCAGGGCGCGGGAAAGACCGGCATGCAGGGCATGGGCGTCAGCGTGAACACGCCCTGGGCGGCGGCTGTGGCGGCGGCCGTGGCAGACGCGACAGCCGGGTTGGCCATGCTCTTGCACGGGCCAAACGGCTGGATGTTCACCATGGGCTTGTTGTCCATGATGTTGGCCGCGAACTGGTTGCTGGTCTTCATCTTGTTCAGCGGCAGCACTTCCAGCGCGCTGGGCTTGGAGCCGAAGGTGCACAGCAGTTGCGCACCCTTGCAGACATGTTGAGGCATGACCTTCTCCTTGGTCGCGAAAACCTGAGCATTCCGGGCCGAGCGCCGGGCCGCCCCAAGCCGGCCCGCGCGGGCGATGTGCTTGCGGCTCGATGCCGCAAGCATCGCCGTCCCCTCGGGGGACCGACCGGGCTCGCCGCGTTCAGCAGGCGAGACCGGGCGAGGGGCTCCCTACTTCCTGCCGATTTCCACCCGACGGTTCTCGTCGGCCTTGGGCTTGGCGGGGTTCTTCGGCTCGCTGGCGCCCACGCCCTCGATCACCAGCAGCGCCGGGTCGGTGCCCTTGCTGACCAGGTAGTTGCGCACCGACTCGGCCCGCTTGATGGACAGGGCCTGGTTGGCTTGCGGCGTGCCGGAGGCGTCGGCGTGGCCGATGACGCGCACCTTGCGGTCGCTGTTCTTCTTGGTCTTGAGCACGTCGGCGAAGACGTCGAGCTGCTTCTTGAGCACCGGGGGCAGCTCGGCCGAGCCGACCTTGAAGGCCGTGGCCGGCAGCGAGTACTTCAAGGCCGGCTTGAAGCCCATGCACTTGAAGCCCGAAGCTTCCAGTTCCTTGCACTTGTCGTCGGGGAACAGGCCCTCGGCGATGGACTCGGCCGTGGGCACGGTCTTGCCCAGGTCCACGGCCTCGGCAGCCGAAGCGGCGGGCGGCGGGATTTCGGGCGTCTGTGCTGCCACCCAGGAACTCAGGGTGAGACCGCACAATGAAAGAACCAGGAGGGGGGCAAACTTCTTCATGACGGGCACTCGTGTCGGCGGTGGGAATGAACCGCTGACTGAGTGACCGCCAGCCGCGAATGGTTCCCGACGGAGCGGGGAACCAAGCCGGCGCCGCAGTCACTCACTGCCTGATCGCAGGCCGCCGAGGCTGTCCCATGCCCCCTGTCCGTCCACCATGCTCCTCCTGAGGCTATCCCATCCATGACCTGGCGTGATCGAGTGATCTGGACGGAGGGCATGTTCCTCCAGCCGCAGCACTTCCAGCAGCACGACCGCCACTGGGAGCACCAGTGGCGCCAACGGCTGCAGCAAGCCGTCGCCTATGCCTGGGGCTTCGCGGCCCTGAGCCTGGACGAAGCCTCCCTGCCCCTGGGCAAGGTCGGCCTGGCCGCCGCCCAGGGCCTGTTGCCCGACGGCACGGCCTTCTCCGCGCCCGGCGGCGACGCCGCACCCGCGGCCCTGGACATTCCTGCCGACGCCCGCAACGAGATCGTCGTGCTGGCCGTCACGCTGCAGCGCCCCGGTGTCGTCGAGACCGATGCCGAGCAAGCTGCCGGCGCCATGGGCCCGCGCTTTCAGGCTGCGGAGGTCAATGTCGGCGACAGCAACTCCCAGCTCGACCGCGACGCCGCCCTGCAGATCGGCCGGCTGAACCTGCGCCTGATGCTGCAGCGTGATGCCGGCGAGGGCTATGCCACGCTGGGCGTGGCCCGCGTCGTGGAGCGCCGCGCCGACAACCGCGTCGTGCTGGACCCCAGCTTCGTGCCACCGCTGCTGCACGCGCCCGCCCACCCGGTGCTGGACGGCTATGTGCGCGAGCTCTGCGGCCTGCTCAACCAGCGCGGCGAGGCCCTGGCCGCCCGCCTGGCTGCACCCGGCCGCGGCGGCGTGGGTGAGATTTCCGACTTCCTGCTGCTGGAAGCCGTCAACCGCAACCAGGCCCTGTTCAACCACCTGCGCTCGGTGTCGCTGCTGCACCCGGAGCGGCTGTACAGCGACTGCCTGGCACTGGCCGGCGACCTCGCCACCTTCCGCGACAGCCGCCGCCCCGCGAACTACGCCGACTACGTCCACGACGACCTCGCCGCCACCTTCCGGCCCGTCATCGACGACCTGCGCCAGTCGCTGTCCATGGTGATGGAGCAGACGGCCATCCCCATCGAGCTGCAAGACCGCGCCTACGGTGTGCGCGTGGCCCTCATCCCCGACGTGACCCTGCAGCGCAGCGCCACCTTCGTGCTCGCCGTGTCGGCACAGCTGCCCGGCGACGCGCTGCGCGCCCGCTTCCCCACCCAGGTCAAGATCGGCCCGGTCGAGCGCATCCGTGACCTCGTCAACCTGCAGCTGCCCGGCGTCACGCTGCGCCCGCTGCCGGTGGCGCCGCGCCAGATCCCGTACCACGCGGGCCACAACTACTTCGAGCTGGAGACCCGCGGCAACGAGCTGTGGAAGCAGCTCGAAAGCTCGGGCGGCCTGGCCATGCACATCGCCGGTGAGTTCCCGGGGCTCGAACTCGAGTTCTGGGCAATTCGTGCTTGAAAAGCGCCTGACGACCTCTTTCTGATCGGTCCGCCCCATGAGCGATCCCAACAACGACGACCCCTTTGCCGCCTTCGGGCAGGACCGCACCGTCATCAAGCCCAGCGCAGGCCGGCCGATGACGGGCATCCAGCAGCCGGCCAAGCCTGCCGGGCCCACAGGCCAGGCGCCTGCGGGCATGCCCGCCGCCCCTGCCGGCAGGGAGGCGCCGATGGCGCTGGAAGCGCTGACGACCGCCAGCCTCAACCCGCTGGTGGCCGCCGCCATGCCGCTGCTGTCGGCCGCGCCGCGCGTGCGCCACAGTGCCCAGCACCCCAACCCCGCAGGGCTGAAGGAGGCGCTGTCCGAAGGCGTCAAGGCCTTCGAGGCCAAGGCGCGTGCCGAGGGCCTGCCCAACGAGCAGGTCATCGCCGGCCGCTACATCCTGTGCACGCTGCTCGACGAATCCGCCGCCAGCACGCCCTGGGGCGGCTCGGGCGCCTGGGCGGCGCAGAGCCTGCTGGTGCAGTTCCACAACGAGTCCTGGGGCGGTGAGAAGGTCTTTGCACTGATGGCCAAGCTGGCAGAGAACGTGCCGGCCAACCGCAACCTGCTGGAGCTGCTCTACGTCTGCCTGGCCTTCGGCTTCGAGGGCCGCTACCGAGTCATCGACAACGGCCGCGCCCAGCTCGACGGCGTGCGTGCCCGCCTGGCGCAGATGCTGCGCCAGGGCAGCAACCCCGACCCGGCGCTGTCGCCGCGCTGGCAGGGTGCCGAGCCGGGCGAAGCCGGCCTGCGCCAGCGACTGCCGCTGTGGGCCATCGCCGCCGCCACGGCGCTGCTGCTGCTCGTCGCCTACATGGCGCTGCGCTTCAGCATCAACGGCGCGTCGGACGAGGCCTTCACGTCGCTGCGCAGCTTCGACGTGAAGACCGCCGCCGTCGCCGCACCCACGCCGCCGCCCGCCGCACCGCGCCTGGCCGGGCTGCTGGACCTGGACATCAAGGCCGGCCTGATCCAGGTGAACGACCTGGCGGACCGCTCCGTCGTCGTCATCAAGGGCGACGGCCTGTTCGGCCCCGGCAGCGCCGAGGTGTCGAGCGAGCTGCGGCCGCTGGTGCTGCGCATCGGCGAGGCCCTGCAGCGCATGAAGGGCCAAGTGCAGATCACCGGCCATACCGACAACCAGCCCATCCGCTCGCTGCGTTTCCCGTCCAACTGGCATCTGTCCCAGGCCCGCGCCGAAGCCTTCCGCAACCTGCTGGCCGAGCGTGTCGAGGTCGGTCGACTTCGTGCTGAAGGCCGTGCCGACGCTGAAGCCGTGGCAGACAACGCCACCCCTGCCGGTCGCTCCAAGAACCGCCGAGTCGAAGTCACGCTGATGGTTCAGGACGGCCGCTGATCATGAAGAAACTCCTGTCCATCCTGTTCCACCCGATCACCCTCGGGGTGTTCGTGCTGCTCGTCATCTCGGCCCTCGTCTGGTGGGTCGGCCCGCTGATCGCCTTCGGCGAGCACCGGCCGCTGGACACCAGCTTCGCGCGCTGGATCGCGCTGGCCGTCGTCTGGCTGCTGGGCGGCCTGCGCCTCGTCTGGGCGCAGATGCGCCGGCGCCGCATCAACGCCGCCCTCGTCAAGGGCATGGGCTCCGGGCCGTCGGCTTCCGCCAAGGAAGAGGTGGTGCTGCAGGAGCGTTTCTCGCAAGCCATCGGCCTGCTGAAGAAGGCGCCGGGCTCCAAGAAGGGCCTGTTCAGTGGCGGCACGTCGCTGTACGAGCTGCCCTGGTACATCTTTGTCGGCGCCCCGGGCTCGGGCAAGACGACGGCGCTGCTGAATGCTGGCCTGAACTTCCCGCTGACCGAGAAGCTCGGCCAGGCCAGCGTGCGCGGCGTGGGCGGCACGCGCAACTGCGAATGGTGGTTCAGCGACGAGGCCGTGCTGATTGACACCGCCGGCCGCTACGCCACGCAGGACTCCGACAAGGACACCGACGCTGCGGCCTGGGACACCTTCCTGGGCTTGCTGCGCAAGGCGCGCCCGCGCCGCCCCATCAACGGCGTGCTGTTGACCATCAGCGTGCAGGACCTGCTGGCCCTGCCGCCCGACCAGCGCAAGGAGCAGGCCTCGCGCATGCGCGGCCGCATGCAGGAGCTGCAGCAGCGCCTGGGCGTGCGCGTGCCGGTCTATGTGCTGGTCACCAAGTGCGACCTGCTGGCCGGCTTCAACGAGACCTTCGGCCCCATGGGCAAGGAGGAGCGCGACCAGGTCTTCGGCTTCACCTTCCCGCTGGCTGCCCAGCCGGGCGAGGAGCTGATGGCCAACTTCGGCGGCGAGTTCGCGTCGCTGGAGAAGCGCCTGCGCGAGCGCCTCATCGAGCGCATGGAGGCTGAGAGCGACACGCTCAAGCGCGCCACCATCTTCGCCTTCCCGCAGCAGTTCGGCGGGCTCAAGGGCCTGCTCGGCGGCTACCTGGAAACCGTGTTCGGCGGCGGTGGTGCGCTGGACGAAGCCCCGCGCCTGCGCGGCGTCTACTTCACCAGCGGCACGCAAGAAGGCACGCCCATCGACCGCGTGCTCGGTGCACTGGCCCGCACCTTCGGCGTCGAGCGCCGCCTCACGCCGCCGGCAGCGGCCAAGGGCCGCAGCTATTTCCTGAACCACCTGCTGCGCAAGGTCGTCTTCGTCGAACAAGGCCTCGTCGGGCAGAACGCGCAGGTCGAACGGCGCAGCGCGCGCCTGCGACTGGCCGGCCTGGCGGTGCTCGGCATCGTCACGCTGACGCTTCTCGTCGGCTGGGGCTTCAGCTACTTCGGCAACCAGCGCTACATCGCCGACATCGAAGCCAAGCTGCCGGGGCTGAAGGACACCATCACCGCCCTGCCGCCCACCAGCGGCAGCGACCCCTCGGCCCTGCCCGAGGCGCTGGCCGCCATCCGCGATGCCGCCCAGCCTCCGGGCTTCGCGCTGAACGCGCCGCCGCTGTCCCTGGGCTTCGGCCTCTTCCAGGGCGACAAGCTCGACGCCGGTGCCCAGGTCTCCTACCACCGCCTGCTGCAACGTGCGTTGGCACCACGCGTGGCGGCCCGGCTGGAGGAACGGCTGCGCACCGCCAACCGCGACAACCTCGAGTTCGCCTACGAGTCGCTGAAGGCCTACCTGATGCTCTACACGCCCGAGCATCTGGACGCCCCCGG
The DNA here is from genome assembly GCF_059421665.1 of Roseateles sp. GW821-FHT02E12. Taxonomy (NCBI): domain Bacteria; kingdom Pseudomonadati; phylum Pseudomonadota; class Betaproteobacteria; order Burkholderiales; family Sphaerotilaceae; genus Roseateles; species Roseateles sp. GW821-FHT02E12. Next base: position 97,500 of record NZ_JBWKVK010000005.1, on the reverse strand, counting down.
CCTGCAGGCCTGGGTGGGGCTGGACTGGGACGCCAACCTCGAAGGCAGCCTCGGCGCCGAGAAGGTGGCGCTGCTCAAGAACCACCTCGACGCCCTGCTGTCGCGCGGCGCGTTTGAAGTGGCCCAGCCGATGGACAAGACGCTGGTGTCCAGCGTGCGCGAGATGCTGGGTGCCTACCCGCTGGAGTACCGCATCTTCAGCCGCCTGCGCCGCGCGCAGATCGACGGCGACCTGCCCCCCTTCACGGTGGCGGCTGCCGCCGGCCCGCAGAGCCCCAACGTCTTCGTGCGCGCCACCGGCCTGCCGCTGACCCAGGGCATCCCGGGCATGTTCACCAAGGATGGCTACAAGAAGGCCTTCCAGACCTCGGTAGACAAGACCGCCAAGCAGCTGGCCGACGAGGAAGCCTGGGTGCTGGGCACCAACGCCGCCACCGCCAAGCGCCAGGCGGCCGACAAGACGCTGGTGGAGCGCGTGCGCCGCCTCTACCTGGAGGAGTACGTCAAGGTCTGGGACGCGTATCTGGCTGACGTGCGCCTCGTGAAGCTCAACGGCCTGGACCGCGGCATTGCCGTGTCGCGCCTGGTGTCGGCGGTGGACTCGCCGCTGGCCGCCTTCCTGCGCGCCGCGTCTAAGGAGACGACGCTGATCGATCCGGTCAGCAACGACAACAGCATCGACAAGGAGCTGACCAAGCGCAAGGACGATGCCATCTTCGCCAAGGGCGGCGAGCTGGCCCGCCTGGCCGGCAACCAGGCCAAGGCGCCGACGTCCATCTCGCGTGACGGCCCGCTGGAGAAGATCGTCGACGACCACTTCGCCGCGCTGCGCCGCTTGGTGACCGGCACGCCGCCGCCGCTGGACGACGTGATGAAGATGTTCAACGAGGTCTATGTGCAGCTCAGCGCCGTGCAGGAAGCCTTGAAGAGCAAGTCGCCGCCGCCCGCGGGTGGCGGAGGCGGCAAGCTCAAAGCCGCTGCGGGCCAGCAGCCCGAGCCGCTGCGCGGCGCGCTGGAGGCGCTGGCCGAGGCATCGGACAACCAGAGCCGCCTCGTCGAGCGCCAGAGCCTGACCGGCGAGCTGCAGCCCGTCAGCGAGTTCTGCGCCCGCGCCATCGCCGGCCGCTATCCGGTCGCTCAAGGCTCCAAGGTCGACGTGCTGCCCGAGGACTTCGGCCAGTTCTTTGCCCCCGGCGGCATGATGGACGACTTCTTCACGCGCAAGCTCAGCCCCCTGGTGGACGTGGGCACCAACCCCTGGAGCTTCCGGCCCACGGGTGACGGCACCAAGCCGGTGTCGCCGGCGGCCCTGGCCGACTTCCAGCGCGCCACCCGCGTGCGGGAGGTCTTCTTCCGCGGCGGCGGCAAGTCGCCGGCCTTCCGCGTCGACGTGCGCGTGCTGGAGCTCAACGATGGCCTGAAGGAACTGACGTTGGACATCGACGGCCAGGTCAGCAAGTTCACCGCCGGCAGCAACCAGGCCGTCAGCCTGCAATGGCCGGGCGCGCGGCTGAGTTCGCAGATCAAGCTCAGCGGCCAGCCGGGCGGCACGCCGGTCACCTTCGACGGCCCTTGGGCGCTGTTCCGCCTCTTCGACCGCTTCGAGGTGCAAGGCTCGCCACAGCAGCCGGAGCGCTTCATCGTCGTCATCAACCTCGACGGCCACCGCGCCCGCCTGGAAGTGACGGCCAGCAGCGTCTTCAACCCCTTCCGGCTGCGCGAGCTGCAGCAGTTCCGTTGCCCGGGGGCGCTGTGAATGCGATTGCTGGCTGGTATGGCAAGTTGCCTGCGCTGGGTGATTTCGCCTCGCGGCGCCTTACGCCGGAATGGATCGCGCAATGGGATGGCTGGCTCGCCGCCGGCCTGCATCAGCTGCGCGTGGCCGCGCCCGACACCTGGCTGAACGACTACCTCGCCAGCCCCGCCTGGCGCTTTGCGCTGCTGCCAGGCGCCCTGCCCGATGAGTCCGGTGACAGCATGCGCGTCGGCGTGATGATCCCTTCGGTGGACCGCGTCGGCCGCTACTTCCCCCTCGTCGTCGTCAGCGAGCCGCTGCCTCGGCCCGTCGACGGCGCCCAGGTGGCCGCGCTGTGGCATTGGGCCGGCCAGCTGGAGGACATTGCCGTCCAGGCCCTGCAGGACGACTGGACGGCGGAAGCCCTGGACGCGGCGCTGGCCAACGCGCCGCTGCCCGCCAGCCCAGCCGCGATTGGCGCAGCGCCCGCCGCACTGGCGGCCCTGCTCAGCAAGGCCGCCTGGGACGGCCTGCAGGGCTGCTCCCTGTGGCTGCATGACGGCAGCAGCCCCAGCGTGCAGCCCGCCCTGCCCAGCGGCGCGGCCTTCGCGACCCTCTTCAGACCGAACTAGAGACTTGCCATGCCCCACAGCGACTGGACCCCGAACTACGGCGACCTCGACACCACGCCCCCGAGTTGGGCGGCCAAGCGCCCGGTGCGCGTGGCACTGCTGGGCGACTTCGGTGCCGGCGCCGCTGCCGGCCGCCTGGACAGCAGCGATGACCTGGCCCGCCGCAAGCCGCGCTCGGTCGAGTTCGATTCGCTCGAAGACTGGTTGGGCCAGCAGGACATCACGCTGAGCCTGCCCATCGGTGCCCACGGTGCCCCGGTCGAGATCGCGCTCAGCGACCTGGAGTCATTCCACCCGGACACGCTGTTCCGCGAGCTGGAGCTGTTCAAGAAGCTCAACGATCTGCGCAAGCGCCTCAACAACGCGGCCAGCTTCGAGAAGGCCGCAGCGGAGGTCGCCAAGCTCAGCGGCACGAAGAGGAAGGCCTCGCGCGCCGGGCGCGGCGTGCGCGCCCGCGGTGCCGCGCCCGCCGCCGGCGCCAGGCTGGATGACTTCGCCCGCCTGACGGGCCGCGCCAGTGCTCCCACCAGCGGTGGTGGCATCGACGCGCTGCTGCGCGACGTCATCGGCCCCTTCGTCGTGCCCTCGGCCAAGCCCGAGAAGGTGGCGCTGCTGAACACGCTGGACGGAGCAATAGCCGACGGCATGCGTGCCGTGCTGCACCAGTCCGACTTCCAGACCACCGAATCGCTGTGGCGCGGCGTGGACTTCCTGCTGCGCCGGCTCGAGACCGGGCCGATGCTGCAGGTGCATCTCATCGACATCAGCGCCGAGGAATTCGCCGCCGACCTCAGCGCCAGCGACGACCTCAGCGAAAGCGGCCTGCACCGCCTGCTGGTGGACCAGCCCGCCCAGGCCAAGGATGGCGGCTACACCTATATCGCCGGCCTCTACCAGTTCGAAGCCACGCCGCCGCACACCGAGCTGCTGGGCCGCATGGCCAAGATCGCCAACGCGGCCGGCGCGACCTTCTTCACCTCTGTGGCGGTGGACGACCTGACCAACCCCAAGAAGCCGCCCCACCCGCTGGTGGCCGAGGCCTTCAACGCGCTGAAGGCGCTGCCGGAAGCCAAGCGCCTCGTGCTGCTCGGCCCGCGCTTCCTGCTGCGCCACCCCTATGGCAAGCGCAGCGACCCGATCTCGTCCTTCGCCTTCGAGGAGTTCACGATGGCCGACGGCCTCGGCGGCCTGCTGTGGGGCCACCCGGCCCTGTTGGCGCTGACGGCGCTGGCCGGCCAGGGCGGCACGCCGACGGTGGGCGACCTACCCTTTCACCACTACGTCGACAGCGATGGCGACAGCACCGCCCTGCCCTGCACGGAACGCTTCATGTCCACCACCGCCGTGTCCGCGCTGAGCCAATGGGGCGTGGGCGTGCTCGTCGCTCACAAGGGCGAACCCAGCGTGCGCCTGTCGGGCCTCGCCGGTATCGCCGCGACGGGCGCCGCTTCCAAGGCCGGCGCGCGCGCGGGTATCGAAATGAGCGTCAAGTCCAAGCTGGCCGATGCAGAGGAGCGCAGCCCGCATCGCAGCGCCGCGCGCAGCGAAGACGGCGACAGCGACGATCCGCTGGCCAATCTGGGTGGGTCGGGCGACGACAGCAGCAGCAGCAGCGACCCCGAGCTCGACGCCCTGCTGGCTGGCCTGAGTGGCGGCAGCGACGAACCTTCGAGCACGGACGATGTCTCAACCGACGCCGCCTCGTCATCTGATGATGAGATGGACGCTGACCTTGCGGAGTTGCTGAAAGCACTCGGCTGAACGCCACCATCGCCAGACCCAGTAAACGGAGACCAAGATGGCATTGACCAAGTTCGCGAAGGAATGGGGCGACGTCTACAACAAGGCGGAGACGATGTTCCACCGCGACATCACCGCCACCAGGAAGACGGACAAGAAGATGGCCGACTTCCTCGTCGAGGAGCTGGAACCCATCCGCAGGCCGCTGGCTCTGCTGGCCGCGCTGGTGGCTGTCGACAAGATCGACATGGCCAAGGGCAGCGCCAAGGAACTGGCTGCTCTGCCGGGCCAGATCAAGCTCTTCAAGCCCGCACTGGCCAAGCTGGATGCCGAGGCCAAGAAGCTCGACAAGGTCCTGGTCGCGGCCCAGAAGCTGCAGCCCACGATGAAGGACAAGAACGGCTTGCTGACGCCCACCCCCATCAAGGGCTGGCTGCCCGACAGCTATCGCCAGCTGAAGATGCTGGAGACCGAGCTCGGGGCCCTCGTGGCACGCGCGGGGGTGGTGCTGGCCGGTGCGGTCAACGATGCCGAGGTCACCAAGATCAACGCCGCCAAGGACAAGGCCGACAGCAAGATCAAGGGCGACGACGAGGCAGCGCGCAAGGCCAATGAGGAAGAGGCCAATATGAAGAAGCTGGTGCTGCAGTTCGGCGTCAACTTCAAGAGCAGCATGGCCAAGGGCGCCGCGGTCATCCAGCGCATCAAGGCGTCGCCCGACGCCGCGACGTACAACAAGGAGATGGACCGCGGTGGCCGCGACATCTCGCAGAACCTGGTCAACATCGTCAAGCTCAAGGCCAACCCCAAGATGAAGGGCAGCAGCCTGGCCAAGAAGCTGCCCGATCCTGGCCGCCTGGCCACCGACATCACGCCGTTCGCCAACGGCAACAAGCGCACCGTCGACGGCGCGGCCACGACCGAGCAGGTCAAGGTGCTGCTGGCGGAGTTCACCAAGGTCTTCAAACAGATCGCCGAGACCTATGCCGATGTGATCAGCGGCAAGCTGGGCTGACCGGCGTCCCGCGCGCTCGCCGGGCCATCATTGCATTTCACCGTTCCCCGCTGTTCCCTGCCCACGCTGATCGAACTGGCGCGCATTGTTCTTAGACCATCCCAACCGAGGAGAGATCCATGCCACTCAAAACCGTCGATCAATACGCCGATGAAGTCGTCAAGATGGGCTTCGCAGGCATCAAGAAGGACAACGAGCTCTTCAACGCGGTCAGCAAGGGGCTGGCGTCCGGGCTCTGCAAGGATCAGTTCAACTACCTGAACGACAAGAAGCGCGACGCCGAGCATCTGTACCTGAAGTACATCAAGCCCAACGACGTCAACGTCTCCAAGAAGCTCCAGGAGGCCGCGGCCGAAAGCTGCACGGGGCCCAAGGCCGACAAGACCAAGGCGGCCAAGGCCATCAAGGACATCGATGCCGAGGTCAACAAGCTGTTCGATCAGAACCTGAAGCAGAACATCATCAAGCACGCCTCCTTCAAGGTCTGGGTCGACATGCAGAACACGCCTGAGGCCAAGAAGATGGCGGCGAAGAACGCCCAGGTCGCCGGCAAGAAGCTCGGCATCACCAACACGGTCCTGCTGGCCAAGGGCATGGAAGCCATGATCCTCGGCGACAAGGCGACCGCGCAGACGGCGTTCAACAAGCTGGTCGCCGAGGAAAAGCTCAAGTTCAAGGCCGAGATGATCATGAAGTCCCTGGAGGCATCCGGCTTGGCCTGATGCCCGATGTGCCGGTCACGGCACTGGACAGTCCTGCGGTGCCCCTGTGGCGCCGTTGTGTTTTCTGGGGACGGGGACGGCTTGCCGGCCTGGGTGGTGTTAGCGAGCCCCCCGCATCGGGGGCGGCGATGTCGCATCGGACGTCGTCGCAGCGTCTGATGAGGTGAAGGATATGAATCTCGGCCGACCGCACGGCCTTCTTTTCAAACTGCGGAATCCAAGGAGAACTGCACATGGACAAGAAGATCAAAGTCATCCTCACGCAGCGCTGGTGGGACGCCAACCGCGCGAAGACGCTGACTGACAAGGGCAACCTGGGTAAGGCACTCAAGGCCTTTGAGCCAGCGTTCGACATTGCCGTGGAGGACAAAGGCGGCATCGACCAGAAGGCAAAACAGTTCGTCGCCGCGGAGCAGGCCTGCGCAGCGCTGCACATCGCCGCTGCGGCCACGGCGAAAGCCTGCGTCACTGGCGTGCACGGCGACACGCAATGGGTCCTCAAAAACTCGTTCGTGCTCGCCGTTGACGAAAAAGAAAGGGCAGTCAAGGCGAAGCGCGATAGCTTCAACGCTATGGTCAATGGGCTGAAAGTCGATGCCATCGTCAAGAATGCGGAGTTGCGCAAGCTGCTGGCGAAGCACTGCGCGAAAGAACACTCGACGGAAAACCTTGAATTCCTGTTGATCGCCGGAGTGGCGGGGAAACGCGACCCAGCAACGTTCAAAGCCTTCGTCAAGGGCGGCGCTCCAAAGGAGGTGAACCTGCCCGCAGCCACGGCGGCGGGGCTAAAAGCGGCTGACGGAAATGGAACGCTGGAACGCAGCCCGTTTTGGGACACTGCCGTCAAGGACATCGAGAAACTGATGGCGGCGGATACCCTCAAGCGCTTCAAAGAGGCCGTCTTGACAGGCAAGCTCTAGCAGACCGCCTGAGCGGCCGCCACCGTGACTGGCGAATGGCGGGCGCCCTCCTCAAGGGCGCGCGACTCGAACTGCAGGGCCATTCGGCCTCATGCCGAGCTTGCCCGCCTTGGCCGCCAGCCCCGAAGGTACGCTGGGCAGCGAACCGATCGACGCGGCCTGACGGAAGTCGCGTACTTACTTCCGCACGTTGTCCAGATCCGGCGGCGGCGTGTAGCCCAAGTCGCGGGCGCGGGCCTCGAACTGCGAGGCCAGCAGGGGCTGGCCGGTGTTGCGGAAATGCAGGGCCAGCTCGTAGCTCGCAATGCCGTTGCCCAGGGCCACGGCGAACTGCATCCAGCCTTCGTAGCGCGACTGCGCGGCCGACGCGCCGCCGCCGTACCCACCACCATAACTGCCGCTACCGGCCGCAGCACCGGCATTGCCGCGGACGCGCCAGGCCATGCGGGCGGCCGCGTCCTTGTCGCCACGGCCGCAGCGCAGCAGGTCCTGGCGCTGCTCGATGGGTAGGTCGTCGTTGAAGGCGAACGCCGAGCGATAGAGGCGCACGTCGCTGCGCTGCAGAGCCTTGAGTGCCGCGCGCGCGCCGTCGCGCGCCACCTGCACGCCGGGCGCGAACGGGCTCTCGGGCCGCGCCTTCAGGAAGGCCTCGGCCACCTGCACCACCTCGGCCGGCCAGGTGAGCCGCTCGAGCTTCTTCAGCTCGGCTTCTTCGTCGATGTCGGGCGCCGCCGGCGCCACGGCGCCCTCGCGCCTGGGCTCCACGGTCAGGCGCACGCGGGTGTGGTCGGCGATGAAGGGGTCTTGCGCGAGCTGGCGGATGGCGGCCACCGGGTGGTTGAGCATGGTCTCGCGCACGTCGCTGCGCACCAGCTGCAACAGCTCGGGGAAGGTGGTCTGGTCCGACACGCTGGCCATCAGCTTGACGAGCGAACCCGTGTAGAAGGTGTTCTGCGTCTCCACGGCCGGCGCGATGGCCGGCTTGCCGGCGCCGGTGGAGAAGGTGATGAGGCACCCGGGCGGCGCCTCGACCTGGTTCAGGCCCACCAGCTCGCCGGCACGCAGGCCGGTGCGGCAGGCGTCCACGACGGCAATGATCATGCCGTCGCGGCGGGCGGGAATGCGCCGCACCACGTCGCTGAGCAGCTGCATGCTGCTGTTCTGCAGCAGCTCGCCTTTGGCCGATGGGTTCAGCCCGGCGGGCAGCAGCAGGTTGGACGCGTCCACCTGCACGCCGTGGCCGCTGAAGTAGAAGAACACCGTCGCATCCGGCGGGCTGGCGGCGGCCTCGGCGATGAACTGCTCCAGCACCCGGCGCGCGGCCGGCAGGTCCAGGTCCAGAGCCGACGTGACCTTGAAGCCGCGCCGCTCCAGCACCACGTCCAGGTCGCGCAGGTTCTTGGGGATGGGCGGCAGGTCGAAGGGGGTCGGGTAGCTGCGGTTGCCCAGCAGCAGGGCCAGGCGAACCTCGCTGCTCGGCAACAGCGGCGGCAGCGGCGCCGCGGCCTCGGCCGCTCCGGCGATAGGCAGCCCCGCCAGGCCACCCAGCAACGAGCCGCACAGCAGGCGGCGGCGGTCCAGGTCGGGCGTCGGCAGGGGCAGATCGGTGTCGGAACGGGTCACTTGCAGCTCAGCAGAGGTTGGGTCGAGGGATCACAGGCGGCGGGCGGCGTCGCGCCTTCGCTGCCCTGGGTAGACGGCCGGCCGGGGCCGACCTCGGCGATGACGCCGGAGCGCAGGCGCACGGTGACGTTCTCGGTGCGCACGGTTTCCTGGAAGCGGGCACGGCGGGCGTCCTCGGCGTCGCCGTTGATGGAAGAGATCGCGCCGGAGGCCGCCGGCGTCAACGGCAGGACTCCGTTATAGACCACTGGGACTTCCGTTGCTTGACTGGCCCCATCGTGGAAGAAGCGGTAGCCCGAGCCGCCGGTCGCCGGCGCGCTGCCCACCTTGGGGCCAACCAGCACGACGGCGGTGGCACCTTGCGCGCCGGCCTTGGGCAGCACGGTCAGGTAGCCGGCATTCGGGCCGGTCGTGCGGCTGCCCGTCTCGGCGGAGCCCACGGCGATCTGGATAGGCTGGCCGTTGACGGAACCGAAGCTGCCGGGCACGCCAAAAGCGCCGGGCGCCAGCTCCAGCGTCATGCCGGGCGCCGACAGTGCGCGGCCCAGCACGATCTCGTCGAAGGGCATGCGGGCCACGAGCTTGGCACTGCCCACCGTGGCGAGCTGGTCGGCGCGGATGTTGACCGTGTCGGCCTCGATGCCGCTGCCGCCCACCAGCACCTGCTGGCCGGCCACCCGCACCAGGGACTGGATGGCCTGGCTGCCCTTGGCGTTCGGCACCCAGGCGGTGTCGAACTTGGCGCCGCTGAGCACCGACAGCTGGCCCTTGAAGCTGTTGGCATCCTGGCCCAGCAACACCGAGCCGCCGCCGCTGGCCGCAACGGCAAGGCTGGCGCCCTCGGCCAGCGTGATCGCGCCGCCCGTCCCCTGCTGAATGGTGGCCTCGGCCACGGCCATCGGCTGGCCGACGACGGGCACCTGGGCCGTGCCCACGAGCGTGGCCTTGGCGTCATCGGGTGCCGCGGTGGCCACCACGGCCAGGCTGCCGCCGGTCAGTTGCAGCTTGCCGTCCAGCGCCAGGCGCTCAGCCTCGATGCGGCCGCCGCTCGAGAGGCTCACGCCGCCCAGCTTCAGCGCCTCCTTCACCGTCACCAGCGCCTGGCCACCGGACAGGCTCAGCGGCGTGCCGGCGAACTGGTTCGTGCTGCGGCTGGCGTCGATCAGCGTGCCGCTCAGCGTGATGCCCGCCGGGTTGGCCAGCGTCAGGCTGCCGGTGTAGACCTGCTCGGCGCGCGTCGTCAGGTTGCCGGCCAGACGCACGCTGCCGGCGGCCTGCAGCGAGAAGAGGGTCTCGTTGCCACCCAGTTGCAGCTGCGCGCCGGCGGCGATCTGCACGGCGCTCGCGTCGGGCAGGCGCTCCACGGCCGTCGTGATGAGGCTGCCACCCAGCACCTGGGTCGCGCCGCTGTAGCTGTTGCCGCCGTTGGCCAGCGTCACCTGGCCCTGCGTGATGACGAGGCTGCCGCGGCCGGTGATGGCGGGGGCCAGCGTGAAGGCGTCGCTGCGTTCCAGGCGCAGCTGGCCCTGGTTCTGGATCTCGCCCGAGCCCAGGCCGCCCTGGCCGTTGAGCCTGACCGTGCCGGCCTCGATGACGGTGCCGCCGCCATAGCTGTTGGCCGCCGTGAGCGTCATCGTGCCGGCACCCTGCTTGACGAGACCGCCGCTGCCGCTGGCCACGCCATCGAACTGGCTGTCGGCCCCATCGGCACCGCTGGCCAGCGTGGCGCCATTCAGCGCGAGGCTGCCGGCACCGTTCAGCGACGCCACGGTCTGCGCGGCATTCACCTGCACGCGGGCCGGTGCGTCGATGACCAGCGCGCTGGCACCCGCCAAGGCTTGAGCGACGTCCAACGTCAGCGTGCCGCCGGCCACGCGGGTGCTGCCGGTGAAGAGGTTGGCGCCGCCCAGCGCCAGCGTGCCGACGCCCTGTTTGACGAGGCCGCCGCTGCCGCTGATGACGCCGTCGAAGCGGCTGTCGCGGCCACTGGCGCCCAGCGTCAGCGTGAAGGGGTTGAGCAGCACGCGGCCGCTGCCCGACAGCGCGCCGAGGACCTGGTCGGACAGCAGTTCCAGCGTCGCGCCGCCGGCCACACTGAAGCCAGCCGCGGCCGGCACGACGGGCACCGCGGCCACACTGGCTGCGAAGGGGCGGACGCCCACGCCTTCGAGCTGCAGCGTGCCGGCGTTGACCTGCAGGTCGCCCGCGAACGTGTTGTGTCCGGCCAGCGTGAACGTGCCCGCGCCGAGCTTGGCCAGGCCGCCGCTGCCGGTGATGGCGCCGTCCCACCGCGTGCTGCTGCCATTGCTGCCAATGCCGAGCTGGGCGGCTTGCAGGTTCACCGTGCCCGCGCCGGCCAGCGAACCCAGGCCGGTGCTCTGTTGGATCGTCAGCAGTGCGCCGGCATCGACGGTCACGGCGGTGATGTCGTTCAACGCACCGGCGCTCGCGAGGACCAGCTCGCCCGCCTCCACGCGCGTCGCGCCGGTGTGGGCGCCGCTGCCGGCCAGCGTGAAGCGGCCGCTGCCGAGCTTGCTCAGCCCGCCACTGCCAAAGACGCTGCCGCTGAAGCTCGTGTCGCGGCCATCGGCGCCGGTGGCCAGCGTGAAGCTGCCCAGCTCGACGCGGCCGGCGCCAGCCAGCGAGCCGATGGCCTGGTCCTGCCCCAGCGCCAGCACCGCGCCGGCCGCCAGCTGCACGGCGCTCGTCACCGGCAGCGCGCCCGCGCCGGTGGCACGCAGCGCGCCGGCGGCGATGTCGGTCGTGCCGCTGTAGTGGTTGCTGCCGGCCAGCGTCAGCGTGCCGGCACCGGCCAGACGCAGGCCGAGGCCGGCGCCCGCGTCGCTGATGGCACCGCTGATCGTCAGCCCACCGGCGCCGGGCAGGAAGCTCGTCGTCGCCTGCAGCGTCACGGCGCCGGCCAGCGTGCCGCTGCCCGAGGTGTTGAGCACGTCGCCGCCCTGGGCCACGAGCTCGCTGGCCAGCGTGGCGCCATCGCGCAGGTCCAACTGGCCGGCGGCGCCGAGCTGCACCGCGCCACTGCCAGCCTGTGCCGCGGTGCCTTGCAGCACGACGCGGCCGGAGGGGATGCGCGTGCCGCCGGTGTAGCTCTGCGCGGTGGTGATCGTCAGGCTGCCGCTGCCGCTCATCAGCAGCTCGCCACTGCCCGACAGCGGGCCGGCGAGCGTGATGGCGCCCGGGCCGCCGAGTTCCAGCCGCGTGGACACGTTGCTCGCGTTGACCGTGTAGCCACCCGCGCTGACGAGGCTGGCGACGCCGGCGCTGGCGACGGTGAAGCTGGGCAGGACGTTGTCCGCCCGGGCCAGCGTGATGCTGCCGCTGCCGGCCTTCAGCGTCGTCAGCCCGCTGACCGCGAGCGCGCCGCTCTGCGTGATGGCGGCGCCGGTGGCGGCCGTGTCGGCAACCAGGCTGGCATGGCTGCCACCGGCGAGGTCGAGGGCGCCGGCCGAGGTGATCTCCAGGCTGCTCGCGTCGCCACCGATCCGCAGGCCATCGTGGCGGCTCGCATCGCCGTCGCGCAACTGCACGGCGCCGAAGCTGCCGCCAGACTGGCTTTGCAGCGCCACGCGGTTGAAATCATTGCCCGCGTGGTTCAGGTCCACCGGCATGGCCGCGCCGCCCTTGGCGATCAGCGTCGTCTGGCCGCTGACTTCCAGCGCGCCGGTCTGCACGATGCCGGTCTTCGCCGCGGCGGTCAGCGTGGTGCTGCGGCCGCCGCCCAACGTCAGCCGGCCACCGCTGCTCAGGCTCAGCGTCCGCACGTCGCCGCTGAAGCTCAGGTCCAGCGCGCTGCTGAGGTTGGCGCCGACAAAGCTGCCACCGTTGATACCGCGCATGGTGATGGCGCCCAGCAACTGGTTGCCGGGCTGGTCCAGCACGAGGTCGACCAGGCTGCCGTCGGCGATGAAGGTCGAAGCGCCCTTGACCGTGAGCGCGCCGGTCTGGCCGATCAGCGTGCCCTGGGTGCTGGCCAGCAGGTTGCCGTTGACGCTGCTGCCGCCGAGGTTGATGTCGCCACCGGCATGGATCGTCAGGTCGGCGCTGCTGAAGCTGCCCAGGCGCACGGCGCCGCCGCCGGCGGTGAAGCTGGCTGAACCCACGACCGCCAGCAAGCCCGTCTGGTTGATCTGTCCGCCGCTCGTGTCGGCCACGAGCAGGCCGTTGACCGTGCCGCCACCCAGCTCGATGCCGCTGCCGGCAGTGATGCTCAGGTCGCCTGTGGTGAAGCCACCCAGCCGCACCGCGCCGTTGCCGGCCGTGAAGCTGGCTGAACCCGCGACGGTCAGCGGGCCGGCTTGGCTGATCTGCGTGCCGCCGGAGCTGGCCACGAGCTTGCCGTTGACCGTGCCGCCGCCCAGGTCGAGGTCCCCGCCGGCGCTGACCGTGAGGTCGCGCACCGTGAAGCTGCCCAGGCGCAGCGCGATGCGGTTGACCAGCGCCACGTCGCCGGCGTTCAGGTTGACGATGCCGGCCAGGGCATTGCCCGCGTCGCCGAGCTGGATGGATGCGCTGCCGGCGTCGAGCGTGGCCGTGCCGCCGACGCTCAAGCCGCCCGCGGCCTGCGTGATCGCGGCGCCGCCGCTGCCGGCCTTCAGCGCGCCGCTGACCGAGCCCGTGCCGAGCCGCAGGGGCCCGCTCGACTGCACCGTCAGGTCGCCGACGTTCAGGCTGGCGAGGCTGAGTGCGCCGCCGTTGGTGAGCAGCGTGTTGCCGCCGCGCAGGCTGACGGGGCCGGCAAAGGCATTGCCCGCCTGGCCCAGCGTGATGGCGGCGCTGCCGGCATCCAGCGTGCTGCTGCCGCTGACCGCGAGTGCACCGGCCTGCGTGAGGGCGCCGCTGCTGGTGGCCGCCAGGTTGCCGGCGATGCTGCCCGAGCCGAGATCCAGCGCGCCGGTGACGTTCAGCGTCAGCGCGCCGGTCGCCACGTTGCCCAGACCCAGGTCGACGGCGTTGCTCAGCGCGGTGTTGCCACCGCTCAGGTTGACCTTGCCCTGCAGCCGGTTGGCGGCTTCGGTCAGCGTGATGGCACCGCTGGCCTGCAGCGTCGTCGTGCCGCCCGCTGTGATGCCGCCGGCAGTCTGCGTGATCGTGCCGCCCAGCGCGCGCGCGGTCAGCGGCCCCGTCAGGCTGCCGCTGCCCAGCGTCACGCTGCCGTTGCTGGTGGCGTCCAGGCTGTTGAAGCTCAGCGCGCCGAGCACGAGGTTGGGCCGGTTGAAGAGGGACACGGCATTGCCGGTCAGGTTCAGCGGGCCGAGGAAGCGGTTGCCGGTATTCGTCAGCGTGATGTCGGCGCTGCCCGCATTGATCGTCGTGCTGCCGTTCACCTGAAGCGCACCGGCCTGGATGACCACGCCGCCGCTGTTGGCGAGCAAGTTGCCGCCGATGGTGCCCTGGCCCAGGTTGAGCGCGCCGGTCGAGATCGCACTGAGGTTGCCGGTGGCGAGCGTGCCCAGGCTCAGCACGCCCGCGCCAGTGATCTGCGTGGCGCCGCCGCTGAGCTGCACCACGCCACGCCAGCGGTTGCCGGCCTGGGTGAGCGTGATGCCTCCGCCGCCGGCCTGCAGCGCCGCCGGGCCGCCAACGTCCAGCGCGCCGCTCTGCGTGAAGGTGCCGCCGTGGCTGTTGGCCGTGAGGCTGCCAGCCACGCTGCCCTGTCCCAGGCTCAGCGGCCCGGTCGCATCAGCCGACAGCGAGCCTACGGCCAGCGTGCCCAGGCTCAGCCCGGCATTGCTGGTGACCTGCGCGACGCCGCCGGCCAGGCTCAGCACGCCGCCCCACTGGTTGCCGCCCTGGGTCAGCGTGATGCTGCCGCTGCCAGCCTGGATGTCGGCCGTGCCGCTGACGCTGAGCAGCCCCGACTGCGTGACCGCGCCGCCACCGCTGTTGGCCAGGAGGTTGCCGCCGATCGTGCCCTGGCCGAGGTTGAGGTTGCCGCCGGACTGCAGCGTCAGCGCGCCGACGGACAAGTTGCCCAGGCTCAGCGCGCCTGCAGTGGCGATCTGCGTCGTGCCGCCGCTCAGCGTGACGCTGCCGTTCAGCTGGTTGCTGCCGTTGCCCAGCAGGATGGATGCGCTGCCGGCGTTGATCGTCAGCGCGCCGCCGACACCCACCGCTGCGCTCTGGCTCACGCCGCCCGGTGCCGTCAGCGTCAGCGAGCTCACGCTGCCGCCACCCAGCATGACCGCGCCGCTGCCGTAGAGCTGGGTGGTACCCCCGCTCAGCGACACCGCGCCGCCCCAGGCATTGGCCGTGTCCAGCAGTGTGGTGGCGCTGCTGCTGAAGCTGGAATTGCCCGTCACGCGCAGGCCACCGGCGGCCTGGGTGATGGAGCCGCCGGCCGTGGCCGTGAGGCTGCCGCTCAGCGTGCCCGTGCCAAGCTGCAGCGCACCACCGGCCTGGGCCTGCAGGCTGTTGACGGCCATGGTCGCCAGCGTTAGGTCGTGCAGGCTGACGATGCCGGCCGAGGTGCCCGTGAGGCTGACATTGCCCTGGAAGTCGTTCAGCGACCGGTTCAGCGTGATGCCGGAGCCGCCGGCATTGAAGAGGCTGGTGCCGGCCACGCTGATGCGGCCACCGTTCTGGGTGATGGCGCCAGCGGTGGTGCGCAGGTCGAGGTTGCCGCTGGCCGTGATGTCATGGCCCAGCGTGGCCGACTGGCCCTTGAGCGTGACGTTGCCGCCCTTGAGCGTGCCGAAGGTGCTGAACACGCCACCGCTGGACAGCGTCAGCGCCGCCGTGCCGGTGTCGATGTTGGTGGTGCCGGACGGCAGCGTGAGGGTGCCGCCGGCCTCCAGCACCAGCGCCTTGTTGGAAGGCTGGGTCAGCGCGAAGAGGTTGAGGTTGTTGGCGCTGCGCAGCGACACCGCGCCGCCGATGGCCGTGATGGCGCCCTGCAGGTTGTTGGTGGCCTCGTCGAGCGTGATGTCGGCCGTGCCGCCAGCGCCGACGGACAGCGTCGTCGCGCCGGTCAGCGTGAGCCCGGCGCCCGCGCCCGTGGCCTGGGTGATGGCGCCGCCGTGGCTGTTCACGTTGAGCGTGCCGGTGACCGTGCCCTTGCCGAGGCTGAGCGGGCCGGTGGACGACACCGTCAGGTTGCCGGTGGCCAGCGTGCCCAGCGTCAGCGCGTTGAGGTCGGTCACGCTGGTGGTGCCACCGGCCAGGCTGACGGCGCCGGTGAAGTCGTTGGTCGGCCGGGCAAGGCTTATGGGGGTGCCGCCGGAAGACACGGTTGTTGTGCCGGCAACGAGGATCGTGCCGGCCGTCTGACTGATGCCGACGCTCGCGGTGGTGAGCTTCAGGTTGCCGGTGGCCGTGATGTTCTGGCTCAGGCTCAGGCTGGTGTGGGCCTCCAGCTCGATGTCATGGCCCTTGAGCACGCCGCCCACGAGGAAGCTGCCGCCCAGGCTGGCGAGCTTGAGGTCGGCCGTGCCTGTGTCGATGCTGGCGGCCGGGCCGAGGATGAGATCGGCGCCGGCCAACAGCGTCAGCGCCTGGTTGGAGGGCTGGACCAGGCTGAGGATCTCGAGGTCGCTACTCGAGCGCAGGTCCAGCGATTTGCCGGTGAGGTTCAGGCCATGCCACTGGTTGCTGGTGTTGGCCAGGATGATGTCGCCGCCGATGGTGGCGTCCAGCGTCGCGATGCCGGTGACCGACAGCGCCGCGGTCTGGCCGATGGCGCCGCCCAGGGTGCTGGCGTCCAGCGTGCCGGTGACGTTGCCGCCGCCGAGGTTCAAGGCACCGCCTGCGGTACTGACCGTCAGGTCGCCGGTGATGTTCAGCGCGCCCAGCGTCAGCGTGCTCGTGCCGGTGCGCGTGCTGGTGAGCTGGGTCGTGCCGCCGGTCAGCGAGACGGCGGCGCCCCAGTTGTTGGCGGCGTCATTGAGCGTGATGGCGGCCGCGCCGGCGTTGAGGCTGGCAAGGCCCGCCACGACGAGGCCGCCGGCGATCTGGTCGATGGTGCCGCCGCCGGTCACCGCGGTCAGCGTGCCAGTGAGGGTGCCTGTGCCCAGCGTCAGCGTGCCGCCCGCCGTCGTCGCGCTCAGCCCGCCGCTGCCGAAGTTGCCCAGCGCGATGCTGCCGGCACCGGCGTTGAGGGTGCTCAGGCCGGTCACCGACAGACTGCCGGCCGTCTGCGTGATGGCGCCGCCGCTGCTGCTGGCGGTCAGCGTGCCCGTGACCGAGCCCGGGCCGATCTCGATGTCGCCGCCGGCTGTCGTCAGGCCGAGGTTGCCGGTGGTCGTCACGCTGGCCAGCTTCAGTGCGGTCGCGCCGGCGCTGGTGAGCTGCGTGGTGCGGCCGGTCAGCGTGATGGTGTCGTTCAGGTGGTTGGCCTGATCAAGCGTGATGTCGCCGGCACCCGTGTTCAGGCTGGAGGTGCTGGTGACTGTCAGGCCGCCCGCGGCCTGGCCGACGTTGCCGCCGCCGGTCAGCACGCCCATCGTGCCGGTGATGGTGCCGGTGCCCAGCGTCAGCGCGCCGCCTGCCGTCGTGGCGCTGAAGTTGCCGCTGCTGAAGCTGCCCAGCGTGATCGCGCCAGTGGACGACGTGAGTGTGGCCCCACCCGTCACCGTGAGGCCGCCCGCCGCCTGCGTGATGCTGCCGCTGCCGCCGGTGGAAGCCGTCAACCCGGCGACCGTGCCGGTGCCCAGCCTGAGGTTGCCAGCGGTGCTCGTCATGCTGAGGGCGCCGGTGCTGAGGCCGCCCAGCAGGATGTCGCCAGCACCGGCATTCAGCGTCGCGCTGCCGGTCACGGAGAGGCTGCCGGCGGCCTGCGTGATGGCGCCGCCGCCTGTCGTCGCGACCAAGGTGCTGCTGATGTTGCTGGCGCCCAGCTTGAGCACGCTGGCCGCCGTCTTGTTGCTGATGATGGTGGTGGCGGCACCGGTCAGGCTGACCGTGTCCTGCAGGTCGTTGGCGGCACCCAGCGTGATGGCGCCGGCGCCGGCATTGAGGCTGGACGTGCCGGTGACGGTCAGGCCGCCCGCGGCCTGCGTGATCAACGTGCCGCCGCTGCTGGCGCCCAGGTTCCCGGTGATGGTGCCGGCGCCCAGCGTCACGCCACCGCCCGACGCCGTGACGCTCAAGCCGTGGCTGTCGAAGCTGGTGAGCGTGACGCCGCCGCTGCCCGCCGTCAGCGTGGCCAGGCCGCCGGCGGTGATGCCGCTGCCGGTCTGCGTGATCGCGCCGGCGCCGCCGGTGCTGGCCGTCAACGCGCCGGTGATGTTGGCCGTGCCGAGCGTGATGGCGCCGGTGCCGGTGGTCAGCGAGGCGCCGCTCGTCACGGTGATGGCACCGGCCTGCGAGATCGTGCCGGCGCCGGTTGTGGTGGCGGTCAGCGCGCCGGTGATGGTGCCCGCGCCCAGCGTGATGCCGGCGTTGCTCGCGTTGGCGGTGAGGCCGAGGCTGTCGAAGCTGCTCAGCGTGATGCCGCCGCTGCCCGCCGTCAGCGTGGCCAGGCCGCCCGCAGTCAGGCCGCCACCCGCCTGGGTGATGGCGCCGGTGCCGGCGGTGGTGGCCGTCAGCGTGCCGGTGATGTTGCCGGTGCCGAGGGTGATGGCACCCGCCGTCGAGCTGATGCCGAGGTTGCCGCTGCTGCCGAAACTGCCCAGCGTGACGCTGCCGGCACCGGCGGTCAGCGTGGTGTTGCCGGTCACGCTGAGGGCACCCGCCTGCGAGATGTCGCCGCCGCCGCTGTTGACTGTGAGCGCGCCCGTGATCGCGCCGGCACCCAGCGTGATGGCGGCATTGCTCGCGCTGACGCTCAGGCCCTGGCTGTCGACACTGCTCAGCGTGACGCCACCGCTGCCCGCCGTCAGCGTGCTCAGCCCACCCGCGGTCATGCCACCGGCGATTTGAGTGATGGCCCCGGCACCGCCGGTGCTGGCCGTCACCGTGCCGCTGATGGTGCCGGTGCCCAGCCTGATGGAACCGCTCGTCGAGCCGATGCCAAGATCGCCGCCGCTGCCGAACGTGCCCAGCGTGACGGCGCCAGTGCCGGTGGTCAGCGTGGCATTGCCGGTCACGCTCAGGGCGCCGATTTGGCCGATGGTGCCGGCGCCGCCGGTCGTCGCGATCAGCGTGCCGGTGATGGTGCCGGCGCCGAGCGTGAGGGCACCGGTGGTCGCGCTGACGTCCAGGCCATGGCCGCTGAAGCTGCTCAGCGTGACACCACCGCCGCCCGCCGCCAGCGTGGTCGCCCCGCCCACGGTCAGGCCGCCCACGGCCTGGGTGATGGCGCCGGCACCACCAGTGCTGGCCGTCAGCGCGCCGGCGATGTTGCCGGTGCCCAGCGTGATGGACCCGCTCGTCGAGACGATGCCAAGATCGCCGCCGCCGCCGAAGCTTCCCAGCGTCACGGCGCCGGTGGCGGTCGTCAGCGTGACGTCGCTGGTCACGCTCAGCGCGCCGGCCTGGCCGATGGTGCCAGCGCCGCCGGTCGTCGCGATCAGCGTGCCGGTGATGGTGCCGATGCCGAGCGTGAGGCTGCCGGTGGTGGCGCTGATGTCCAGGCCGTTGCTGCTGAAGGTACCGAGCGTGACGCCGCCGCTGCCGGCGGCCAGCGTGGCGGCACCGTTTACCGCGAGGCTGCCGGAGGCCTGGGTGATGGCGCCGGTGCCGCTGGTGGAGGCGTTGAGCCCGGCGACCGTGCCGGTGCCGAGTGTCACGTTGCCAGCCGTTGTCGCTGCCGTCAGCAAGCCGGTGCTGAGGCCGGCCAGCGTGATGTCGCCGCTGCCGGCATCCAGCGTCGCCGTGCCGCTCACCGTGAGCGTGCCGGTCTGGGTGATGTCGCCGCCGCCGGTCGTCGCGATCAGCGTGCTGCTGATGTTGCTGGTGCCGATCTTCAACTCGCGCGTTGCCGTCTTGTTGCTGACGATGTGCGTGGCGGCGCCGGTCAGGGTCACCGTGTCGCGCAGGTCGTTGGCCTCGGTCAGCGTGATGGCGCCAGCGCCGGCATTGAAGCCGGCCGTGCCGGTGACGGTCAGGCCGCCTGCAGCCTGCGTGATCAATGCGCCGCCGCTGGTGGCGCTCAGGTTGCCGGTGATGGTGCCGGTGCCCAGCGTGATCGGCCCGCCCGCCGTCGTGATGCCGAGGCCGTGGCTGTCGAAGCTGCCCAGCGTCACGGCGGCAGCGGCCGTGGTGGACAGCGTCGCCAGGCCGCCAACCGTCAGTGCGCCGCCCTGGGCGATGGCGCCGCCGGTCGTCACATCGAGCGCGCCGGCCACGCTGCCACCGGGCAGGGTCACGGTGCCGCTGCCGCCGAGGATGGTCAGTGTGCTGCTGGTGACGGTGCCCAGCGAGATGGCACCCGAGCTCGTGGCTGTGAGGGTGCCGCCCCCGGTGTTGATGGTGGTGCCTGTGATGCTGCCGTTCGGCGCCCGCAGGTCGACGTCGAGCGCACCGGCACCGGCGCCAATGCTGCCCGTGCTGAAGTTGATATTGCCCAGGGCCTTCAGGACCAGTTTGGCCTGCCCCGTGGACACGATGGCGGCCTGCACGTCGATGTTGCCGGACTGCACGCTGGTGGGACCGGTGGTCGTCTCCACCGTCACCGTCGTGTTGCCGGTGAGCGCCGTGTTGAGGGCCAGCACGTCGACCACAGCGCTGTCGTCCGTGCTGCTGAAATTGGGCGCGGCGCCGACGTGGCTGTTGCCCGGGCCGGTCGGCACGATGGCAATGTCGTTGGGGTCCAGCAGCCATTGGCCCGGCAGGCCGCGCGGGGCGCTGGCGTCGACCCTGCCGAACAGGTTGAGGCGCTGCCGGCCCGAGGTCTCGACCATGCCGCCGTTGCCACCAAGAGCCCCGCCACGCGCCCAGATGCTGCCGAACATATCGGTGCGCTGGTCGGCCCAGACGGCGATGCGGCCGCCGTCGCCCTGTTCGGTCGCATCGGCGCGCAGTTCGGCGCCGGCGCCAATCCATGTGCGCTCGGCGTTGTGGGCCGTGCCCTCGCCCTTGAAGCCCCCGCCCACCTCCAGGCTGCCGCCGCCCAGGCGGCCGGAGGCATCCAGCCGCGCACCGTCCAGCAGCGCGAGCTTCTGGCCCAGCACGGTGATGTTGCCGCCCCGCTCGCCCGTGGCGTCCAGGCTGCCGTTGACCGTGGTGATACCCGCCGTGCCGCCGTCGATGACGATGCGGCCGCCCTGCTGGCTGAAGCCCCGCGCCTGCACGAGGCCGTCCATGTTCAGCACCTGGCCGGCCGCACCGGCGCGGGCCTGGGCGCGCAGCTCGGCGCTGCCGCCCTCGGCCAACACGCGGCCGCTGAACTTCAGCGCCACGTCGCGGTCGTCATCGTTGCGCAGGTTGAAGAGCACCAGGCCGTCGCCCTCGACGTCCACTTGCACGGTGCTGGCGGCGGCAAGACCGACGCGGCGGGCCTCGATGCTGCCGCCGACGCTGAGCTGCGGCGCGATCAGCGCGACGGTGCCGCCCGTGGCGGTGATGCGGCCGTCGGCTTGCAGGGCGCCGGCCTGCGAACCTGCCGAGAAGCGATAGCTGCCGGCGAGGAAGTCGGTGTCGGACAGGTTCAGCGTGGACGCGACGAGGCCGCCCACGTCCACCTGCGAGCCGCGCCCGAAGACGATGCCGCGCGGGTTGACGAGGAAGACGCGGCCGTTGGCCTGCAGCTGGCCGAGGATGAGCGATGGGTCACCGCCCACCACGCGGTTGAGCAGCACGGAGTTCACGCCGGGCTGCTGCACGCGCAGCGTCTCGCCCGCCGCGATGGAGAAGCTTTGCCAGTTGACGATGGCCTTGTCGCTGGCCTGCTGGATCAGCCCGGGATTGATGGCGACCTGGCCCTGCACGACCTGGGCACCTTGCGGCAGCGCATGGGCCGCGGGGTAGGCCAGCGCCAGGCTCAGAGCCAGGCCGAGCGGTTGCATGCGGGAGAGGCTGAAAGCGCGCATGGCCTAGAAGCTCCAGCTGCCCTGCGCATAGAAGCGCAGCTTGCGGGCCTGGCTGTCGCTGCTCGCCTGCCCGTGGGTCGGCGTGGCCAGGCTCATGCGGAAGGAGTAGGCATTGCCGCGCGCCCAGACCAGCGACAGCCCCGCACCGCCGAGCCACGCATGGTTGATGTAACCGGGGTTGCCCTGGAGCTGCACGCTCTCGTCGTGGCGGTACTGGATGAAGGCGCCGTCGTAGAAGGCGGCCAGCACCAGCTCGCTGGCCCAGCGCCCGAGCAGGCTGACCGGCGGCAGCCAGCGCAGCTCCAGACTGCCCACGGCGCCGCTGTCGCCCGTGCCCTCACCCGGTGCAAAGGCGCGCACGCCGTTGGGCCCGCCGGCGCGGAACTGCTCGGTGGAGTCGAGGTTGTGCAGGGCCCACTGACCGCGCACCGTGAGGTAGGCCAGCAGCCGGTTGCTGACCAGGTTCTGCAGCCGCGACGCGGCGAAGCCCACCTTGGTGAAGCGGGCCGCATCGTCGCTGCCGGCCGGCATGCCGTTGGCGAAATCGAGGCGCCCCTGGGACAGGTTGAGCTCGAAGGTGTTGACGCTGCCGGTCAGCAGGCTGTCGCGGAAGTCGCCGCTGATGCCGACGTTGACGTCGTCCACGCGCTTCTTCGTGCTCAGCGATGCCGCGTTGTCGACATAGCGCTTGGCGTTGACAGCGCCGAGCGCGAACAGGTTGAGGTTGCGCGAGCGCACCCAGGGATAGAGGGCGAAGAGATTGAAGGTCGTGCCGGTGCCGTCGAGCCCGAGCGGGAACTGCTTCTTGTCGAGCTGGTAGCTCACGGCCGACAGCGAGACGCCGGCCTTGAAGCCGTCGGCGCCGATGGGGCTGGTGTAGCCCAGCAGCGCGAATCGCAGGCCGCCGGTGCTGGAGCTGAGCACCGAGGCCGAGAGGCCGTCGCCACGGCCCAGCGGGCTGGCCATGATGACCTGGGCGCCCAGGCGCTGGCCGCCGATGTAGTGCGAGCCGTTGAGATCGCCGTCGACGCTGCCGCTGTAGCGCGCCTCGGCGCGTGGCGTGAATTCGAGGATGGCGGTGCCGGGCGTGGCGCCGGCCTTGACCTCGGCACGCGTGACGATGCCGCGCAGGTCGTTGATGAGGAAGACGGTGCGCTCGACGGCGTCCACCGTCAGCACGTCGCCCGGCTTCAGCCGCGCGAGGTAGGCCTCGACGACCTCGCGGCTGACGGGCAGGCCCTCACGCCAGTTCAGCACGACGCGGTCCAGCCGCCCTTCCAGCACGGCGATGCGCACGGTCTGGCCGTCGAAGACCTGCTCGGGGATGTAGGCGTAGCCGAGGTAGAGCCCCAGGTCGCGCTGCAGGAAGCGGGTCACCTCGTTGGCGGCGTTGACGAGGTCCTCGAAACCGCGCTCCTTGCCGACGAAGGCGGCCGTCAACCGCGGCAGGGCCTCGCGCAGCGCGGCCGGCGCGTCCGGCGGCAGGCTGTAGGCCTGGACGTCGATCTTGAGTTCGTCCTCGGGCTTGCCCAGTTCGCGCGGCACTGCCGGCCGCTCGGGTGGCAGCTCGGCGTTGCGGCTGGCCTCGGGCGGGCGGGCCAGCTCGGCCGGCGTGGGCACCACCGGTGGCGTGCCGGCGGCCCAGGCTGGCGGTGCACCCGACAACGCAGCCAGCAGCGCAACCAGCAGGCTGAGGCGCGGGGGCAGGCATCGGCAGTGGCGAGGAGCGATCAGCAAGGGTCGGGTCCGGAACAGGGCAGCAAGGCGTGCAGCACAGGATGTGGCCGCCCACGAAGCCTCTTCTCCGGGTCGCGGCCTGCCATCGACCTGGCGGTCGCACCCGTGGTGAGTCACGGCGGCGGCGTTTGAGTTCCGCGGCTGTCCCGTAAATGGGCGGGGCGGCGCCGTCCGACAGCGGGCATTTGCCGGCATCGGCACACTCGGGCCATGGCTGACCTGATCACCCGCCGAGCCGAAGGCCTGTACTGCGAGGCGGGCGGCTTCTACATCGACCCCTGGCGCCCGGTGGCCCGCGCCGTCATCACCCACGCCCATGCCGACCACTGCCGCGAGGGCCACGGCGCCTACCTCGCCCACCGCGACGCCGAGGGGCTGATGCGCTCGCGGGTGGGCCCCGACATGGCCTTTCAAGGCCTGGCTTACGGCGAGCCGTTACATCTTGGCAACGTGACCGTCAGCCTGCACCCGGCCGGCCACGTGCTGGGCTCGGCCCAGGTGCGGGTGGAACACCGCGGCGAGGTGTGGGTGGTGTCGGGCGACTACTTCGTCAGCGGCGCGGGCGACGCCAACACCACCTGCGCGCCCTTCGAGCCGGTGCGCTGCGAGGTGTTCATCACCGAGGCCACGTTTGCCCTGCCCATCTACCGCTGGGCGCCGCAGACCGAGGTGCTGGCCGAGATGCGCGCCTGGTGGGCCGATTGCGCTGCGCAGGGCAAGCACGCGCTGCTGATGGGTTACAGCCTGGGCAAGGCACAGCGGCTGCTGGCCGGCCTGGCGACGGCGGATGCGCCCGGGCCGGTGCTGGTGCACGCCGCGGTGGCGCGGCTGAACACGGCCTACCGCGAAGCGGGCATTGCGCTGCCGGCGGCCGAGACGGTCACGCCGGAGACGAACTTCAAGGCGCTGCGCGGCGCCCTCGTCATCGCGCCGCCGGCCGTGCACGGCAGCCGCTGGGCCAAGGCGATGGGGCCGCACAGCGACGCCTTCGCCAGCGGCTGGATGCGCCTGCGCGGTGCGCGCCGGCGCCGGGGTGTGGACCGCGGCTTTGTCTTCAGCGACCACGCGGACTGGCCGGGGCTGCTGTCGGCCATCCACGCGACTGGCGCGCAGCGCATCATCGTCACGCATGGCGACGAGGGCGCGCTGGTGCGCCACCTGGGCGAGCTGGGCCTGCAGGCCGAGGCCTTCGTGACCGAGTACGGCGACGAGACGCATGGCGTGGAGGCTGCCGAATGAAGCGCTTCGTGGCGCTCTACCTCGCGCTGGACGCCAGCACGTCGACGCTGGCCAAGGTGGCGGCGCTGAAGCGCTACCTGGCTGATGCGCCGGCACGCGACGCGGCCTGGGGCCTCTACCTGCTGGCCGGTGGCACACCGCGGCGCGCGGTGCCGACGAAGGAGTTGCGCGCGCTGGCATGCGAGGCGGCAGCGCTGCCCGAGTGGCTGTTCGAGGCCGGCTACGCCGTGACGGGCGACTTGGCCGAGGCCATCGCCTACGTGCTGCCCGACCCCGAGGACCGGTTCGACGAGCCGCTGGCCGACTGGATGGAGCAGCGCATCCTGCCGCTGCGCAAGGCGGACGCAGCCACCCGGCGCGACGCCGTGCTGGCGGCATGGCGAGGGCTGTCGGCGGACGAGCGCTTCATGTTCGTCAAGCTGGTGGGTGGCGGCTTTCGCGTTGGCGTCAGCAAGCTGCTGGTGCAGCGCGCGATGACCGAGTGGTCCGGCCGGGACGCGGCCGGCATCGCGCAGCGCATGATGGGCTACACCGACATCGACACGCCGCCCACGGTGGAGCGCTTCCAGGCGCTGCTGGCCGAGGATGCAAGTGGCAATCGCGGCGGCCAGCCCTACCCTTTCTTCCTGGCGCATGCGCTGACGGGCGAACCGGCTGCGCTCGGCGCGCGCGGCGACTGGCTGGCGGAGTGGAAGTACGACGGCATCCGTGCCCAGGTCGTCAAGCGCGACGGCCAGGTGTGGATCTGGTCGCGCGGCGAGGAGCTGGTGACGGAGCGCTTTCCGGAGGTTGTGACCGAAGCCGGCGGGTGGCCGGATGGCACCGTCGTCGACGGCGAGCTGCTGGCCTGGCGGCCGGGCGAGACCGAGCCGGCTCCGTTCGCGCTGCTGCAAAAGCGCATCGGCCGCACCAAGCTATCCAAGGCCATCCTGGCCGAAGCGCCGGTGCGGCTGTTGGCCTACGACCTGCTGGAGGGCGAAGGCGTGGACCGGCGGCAGGAGCCCCTGCATCAGCGCCGCGCGCGGCTGGAGCAACTCGGCATCACGACGTCGCCGCTGGTGGAAGCGGTGGATTGGCCCGGCCTTGCGGCGGCTCGCGAGGGCTCACGCGAGCGGCGCGTCGAGGGCCTGATGCTCAAGCACCGCGAGTCGGCCTATGGCATCGGCCGCACGGTGGGTGCGTGGTGGAAATGGAAGGTCGCGCCGCTGAGCGTGGACGCCGTGCTGATCTACGCCCAGGCTGGCCACGGGCGGCGGGCCAACCTGTACACCGACTACAGCTTCGCCGTGTGGAACCGCGCGCCGCGCGATGCGGCGGAAGCGGAGGCCGCGCTGGACGCGACGGGCGGTGAGCTGGTGCTGGTGCCGTTTGCGAAGGCCTACTCGGGGTTGACCGACGAGGAGATCCGCGGCGTGGACCGCGTGATCCGCAAGACGACCGTGGAGAAGTTCGGACCCGTGCGGCGCGTGCGGCCCAGCCTGGTGTTCGAGCTGGGGTTCGAGGGCATCCAGGCCAGCACGCGGCACAAGAGCGGCATCGCGGTGCGGTTTCCGCGGATGCTGCGGATTCGGGAGGACAAGCCGTTGTGGGAGGCGGATACGCTGGAGACGTTGCGGGAGTTGATGGGAGTGGTGAGTTGATTCGGGTTGCTTTAGCGGCTGTCCTCATGACTCGGTGCCGTGTTGCCGGGAGTCCGCCCCGGCGGGCGGGTAACTTTCTTCTGCGGGGCCAGAAGAAAGTCACCAAAGAAGAGGCCCTAAACCGCACACCATCGCAGCGCCGCTATCAGCGGCGCGCGAAAACAAATAGGGGTGATCGCGGTACGAAGCGACCCGCTTCGCTCTCGCTGCTGTCCTTATCACCCCCATCACTCATCGCACCGGCACCCCGCCTAACGCGCGGCTGCACGCCGGGCTCACGAGAAATACGAATTCAGCGTCGCTCGGGCGACGCGGTACTCCCTGATAAGCCCGGCATGCAGCCGGCGTTAACCGGCGTGAAGGGGCAATGGATGGTGCTCGTCACAGGGACAGCAGCGAGAGCGCAGCGGGTCGCGTCTGGGCGCCAAACCGTTGACGCTTTGTCCCCTGCACACGGCACTTGCTGCTCGTGTGCGGTTCAGCGCCTCTTCTTTGGTGACTTTCTTCTGGCCCCGCAGAAGAAAGTTACCCCGCCGCCGGGCGGGACTCCCGGCATGGGCCCGGCCTTTCAAGACGCAGCAACGAATGGCTAACCCCATCACAACGTGGCTTGAAAACAAGGGCTGGAAAGCCTTCCCGTTCCAACGCAACGTCTGGAAGGAAATGAAAGCCGGCCACTCCGGCCTCCTCCATGCCACCACCGGCTCCGGCAAGACCCTCGCCGTCTGGCTCGGCGCCCTACAAGCCCTCTTCAACCAAGAGGCCCCGCTGACCGTCCTTTGGGTGACCCCTATGCGCGCCCTCAGCCACGACACACTGCTGGCCTTGCAGGACGCAGCCTCCACCCTCGCCCCGCACTGGACCCTCGCCGCCCGCACCGGCGACACCACGAGCGGCGAACGCGCCGCCCAGCAACGCCGCTGGCCCACCGCGTTGGTGACGACGCCGGAGTCCCTGAGCCTGATGCTCTCCCGCGCCGACGCCCCCGACGTGATGAAACGCGTGCGCCTCGTCGTCGTCGACGAATGGCATGAACTGCTCGGCACCAAGCGCGGCGTACAGCTGCAACTCGCCCTCGCCCGCCTGCGCCGCTGGAACCCGTCGCTGATGACCTGGGGCCTGTCCGCCACGCTGGCCAACCTGGACGAAGCGCGCGACACGCTGGCGCCAGATGCCGTGCTCGTGCAGGGCGCGAAGGACAAGGCCATCGACATCGACACACTACTACCGCGCCGCATCGAACGCTTCGCCTGGGCCGGTCACATGGGTCTGGCGATGCTGCCCGGCGTCATCGCTCGCATCGAGTCTACGGCCAGCACGCTGGTGTTCACCAACACCCGCTCACAATGCGAACGATGGTTCCAGGCTCTCCTGGACGCGCGGCCGGACTGGGCGGGGCAGGTGGCGCTGCACCATGGCTCGGTGGATGCGGAAGTGCGCCGCTGGGTGGAGGCGGCGATGAAGGCCGGCCAGCTGAAGGCCGTCGTCTGCACCGCCAGCCTGGATCTGGGTGTGGACTTTCTGCCCGTTGAGCAGGTGCTGCAGATCGGCTCGGCCAAAGGCGTCGCACGGCTGCTGCAGCGTGCCGGCCGCAGCGGCCACGCGCCCGGCCGCCGCTCGCGCGTGACCATGGTGCCCACGCACAGCCTTGAAATCGTCGAAGCCTCGGCCGTGCGTGCGGCCGTCAAGGCCGGCCACATCGAGCCGCGCCGCCAGCCTAAGGCGCCGCTGGACGTGCTGGTGCAGCACCTTGTCACGGTCGCACTAGGCGGCGGCTTTCGACCCGACGAGCTGCTGGCCGAAGTGCGCACCGCGCCGAGCTACCGGCAGCTGAGCGACGACGCTTGGCAATGGGCGCTGGCTTTCGTTCGCCACGGCGGCGAGAGCCTGCGCATCTACCCGGATTTCCAACGCGTCGTGCCGGATGAGGATGGCATCTGGCGCGTGCCCGATGCGCGGCTGGCACGGCGGCACCGCAGCAACATCGGCACCATCGTGTCGGACGCGACGATGAGCGTGCAGTTCCTGACTGGCGGGCGCATCGCAACCGTGGAGGAAAGCTTCATCGCGCGGCTGAAGGCGGGCGATGTCTTCCTGCTCGGCGGCCGCGCGCTGGAGCTGGTGCGCACGGAGGGGCTGACCGCCTATGTGCGCCTGGCCAAGGCCGGCCGCGCGCTGCTGCCGCGCTGGGGCGGCGGGCAATTCCCGCTGTCCGACACGCTGGCCGACGCGATGTTGGTGCGCCTGGACGAAGCCGCGCAGGGCCGCTACGCCGACGCGGAGATGCGCTTCGTCGCGCCGTTGCTGAAGCTGCAGGCCGAGTGGTCCGCCCTGCCCGGCCCGCAGCGGCTGCTGGCCGAGGTGCAGAAGAGTGCCGACGGCTTTCACCTCTTCCTCTACCCGTTTGCCGGCCGCACGGTGCACCTGGGGCTGGCATCGCTGCTGGCCTGGCGCGTGGGGCGGGACACGCCGGCCACGTTCACGATGGCGATCAACGACTACGGCATGGAGCTGCTGAGCGCCACCGACGTGGACTGGGCCGCGCGCCTGCCCGCACTGCTGGCACCGGTGAGCCGCGAACAGTTGCGCGACGAGGTGCTGGCCAGCCTCAACGCCAGCGAGCTGGCGCGCCGGCGCTTTCGCCAGATCGCGCGCATCTCGGGCCTGATCTTCCAGAGCCACCCCGGCGAGGCGCGCAGCCAACGGCAGTTGCAGGCCTCGTCGTCGTTGTACTTCGACGTGTTCCGCCAGCACGACCCGACCAACCGGCTGCTGCGCCAGGCCGAAGACGAACTGCTGTCCGCCGAGCTGGACGTGGGTGCGCTGGCGCGCACATTGGACAAGCTCGCTGCACTGCCGCTGGACGTGCAGCGGCCGGCGCGCACGTCGCCGCTGGCCTTCCCTTTGCTGGTGGAGATGCTGCGCGAGCGTGTGACGACGGAGTCGCTCGCACAGCGGCTGTCGCGCATGCTGGCGGAGCTGGAAGCGGCAGCTGGCGGCGGCGAGGCGCCGCAGAATGTGGGCGAGCGGCTGTCGTTCGGGCAGGAGCGCGACAAAGCGGCGCCACGCACGCGGGAACGGCGGAGGCGGCGATGAGCCTGCAGCTGAACGTGTCAGGCGAGACGCTATGGCTGCTGCCGGACGGCGCGGTGTGGTGGCCGGCCACGCGCACGCTGTTCGCGGCGGACCTGCACCTGGGCAAGGGCGCCGCCTTCCGTGCACAGGGCCAGGCCGTGCCGGCTGGCAGCAGCGCCAGGACGCTGGCGCGGCTGGAGGCGCTGGTCACCTCGCACAGCGCGGCACGGTTGATCGTGCTGGGAGATTTCTGGCACGGCGCGCAGGGCATGGTGGCGGCGCTGATCGACGCGGTGGCCGCCTTCGCCACCCGTGTGCCGACGACGCTGGTGCTGGGCAACCACGACCGGCGCATCCACCCCGAAGGCTTGCCCATGGCAGTGGTCAGCAAGCCTTTGCCGTTAGGCGTCCTGACGGCAGCGCATGAGCCGCCACCGGTCGGCGCACCGGGCTTCACGCTTGCAGGCCACTTGCACCCGGCCATCGTGGTGCACAGTCGCGCGGGCGACCGGCTGCGCCGGCCGTGCTTCGTGCGCTACCCGCACGCGCTGGTGCTGCCGGCGTTCGGCGGGCTGACGGGTGCACTGACGCTGCGCCGTACCGACCTTGCCGCGCTGGGCGCGCAGGTGGCTGTGCTCGGGGATGGCAGCCTGCACTGGTTGCCTCTGGGCTGAGGCTTGCAATCGAACCGCCACTGCATCAAGATTGAATACTGTTTTTTTATACAGTCTTCATGATGGAAAAGCATGCGAAAGGCCGGCCCGCCCAGCCGTTGCTGAACCCCTGGGAGACCTCGGGCTACGAACCGGTCAGGGACCCGGTCGAGCTACGGCGCTTCATGAGCGCCTTTCGTGGCACGGCTCTTCACACCCAGTTGCCTCTGGCCGGGATGGAACCGCGCTCATCCAGGTACCTGCCTTCGCGCCTTGCCGGCGAACGCGACCCACTCGGCTACAGCCTGTTCTTTGCCGGATTCGCTGAGCCGGAAGACAGCAATCGCCTCTGCGCGCACGGCGGTGCTCTAGCGCGCGGACATGGGTTGCGAAACGCTGTTCAAGTGCCTGAGCGCGCCCACGTCACGCTCTGCAGCCTGAACAAGCACGACGTGCTGGATCAAGCGGTGATCGCCGCTGCCAACGCCGCAGCGAGCCGGTTCCCGTGCCCCGCCCTGCCCATGGTGTTTGATCGCGCGTGCAGCTTTTCCGCGGATGGTGCTTTCATGCTGCTGGGTGACACGGCGACCAACGCGGCCGTAGCAAGGCTGTCTCGTCCTCTGATAGCCATGCTCCGCCGCTTCGGCCTGAAGCCCGATGCAGTCGACAAGCCGCACATGACGATGGTCTACAACTGCGGCAAGGTGGTGCCTGAGCACACCATTTCGCCCGTGGCTTGGACGATGCGCCGCTTTGCGTTGGTGCTGAGCCATGTGGGCAACGCCCGCCACGAGTACCGCGGCGAATGGACGCTGCCGCGGGCGTGAATGACGGCTTTGCCGGACGGGCTGGCGTCCCCGCATGTGCTGTCGGCCGGCGGGCGGCGCTGGCGATGCTAGATCTTGTGCTGGGGCGGGCCTTTTGGAGCGTCACGGGCCGTGCCGTCATCCTGACGGGCGGGCGCCTTGGCGTTCTTGGTCAGCGTCTGGCCTTGGGTCGACTTGGTGGTCGCGAAATCGCTGACCTTGTGTTCCACCGGTCCGCCGCGGTTACCGTGGGTCTTGGGCATGGGACGTCCTTTGCTGAGATCTGTCGCCCACACTGTGCACCCGTCAGCGCAGACGCACCGTCAGGCCCGGTGAACCGATGGCGTAGGCCGTCACCGACGCCGCCACAAAGAAGCCCGCACAACGGCGGGCGCAAAAAAGCCCGCTCGAAGCGGGCTTTGCAGATCAGCTGAGGCTGAACTTATTCGACGGCTTCGCCAGCGGTCTCGCCTTCGGCGCGATCCACCAGTTCAACGAAAGCCATGGGCGCGTTGTCGCCAACACGGAAGCCCATCTTCAGGATGCGGGTGTAGCCGCCCGGCCGTGCGGCGAAGCGCGGGCCCAGTTCATTGAAGAGCTTGCTGACGATGTCGCGGTCGCGCAGGCGGTCGAAAGCCAGGCGGCGGTTGGCCAGCGTGGGTTCCTTGGCGAGCGTGATGAGGGGCTCAACAACGCGACGCAGTTCCTTGGCCTTCGGGACCGTGGTCTTGATGGCTTCGTGCTGCAGCAGCGAGACGCACATGTTGCGCAGCATCGCTTGGCGATGGGCGCTGGTGCGGTTGAGTTTACGGAGGCCGTTACGGTGACGCATGGTGCTATTCCTTTCACTTCGTTAATGCCAGCAGCCGTATCAGGTACTGCCGGGTGCACCGGGTGGCGTTGGTCAACGCGCCACCCATCTTTCAAACTTCTGCCCTGTGGGGGGCGGGCCGGTGGATCCACCGGCCGGGGGGACATGCTTAGCGCTTGTCCAGGCCTTGCGGCGGCCAGTTTTCCAGGCGGGCGCCCAGAGTCAGGCCGCGCGAAGCCAGCACTTCCTTGATTTCGTTGAGCGACTTGCGACCCAGGTTCGGGGTCTTCAGCAACTCGGTCTCGGTGCGCTGGATCAGGTCGCCGATGTAGTAGATGTTTTCGGCCTTCAGGCAGTTGGCCGAACGCACCGTCAGTTCGAGCTCGTCGACCGGGCGCAGCAGGATCGGGTCGAAGCTGCTGGAGCGCTGGGCCGGCTGGTCGAAGGCGTCGACCAGGTCGGTGCCTTGCAACTGGGCGAACACGGCGAGCTGTTCAACCAGGATCTTGGCCGAAGCACGGATCGCTTCCTCGGGCGAGATGGCGCCGTTGGTTTCGATTTCCATGACCAGCTTGTCCAGGTCGGTACGCTGCTCGACGCGAGCGTTTTCAACGGCGTAGCTGACGCGCTTGACGGGCGAGAACGACGCATCGAGGACGATGCGGCCAATGCTCTTGGTCGGCTCGTCGCCGAAGCGGCGCATCGTGCCGGGCACGTAGCCACGGCCCTTCTCGACCTTGATCTGCATGTCGAGCTTGCCGCCTTGCGACAGGTGGGCGATGACGTGCTCGGGATTGATGATCTCGACGTCGTGCGGGGTCTGGATGTCAGCCGCAGTGACGGGGCCTTCGCCTTCCTTGCGAAGGACCAGGGTCACTTCTTCACGGTTGTGCAGGCGGAAGACGACGCCCTTCAGGTTCAACATGATGTGAACCACGTCCTCTTGCACGCCGTCGATGGCCGAGTACTCATGGAGCACGCCAGCAATCGTCACTTCCGTAGGCGCATACCCCACCATCGACGAGAGCAGCACACGGCGCAGGGCGTTGCCCAGGGTGTGACCGTAGCCGCGTTCGAACGGCTCCAGGGTGACCTTGGCGCGATGACCGCCCAGGGGCTCCACATTGATGGACTTGGGTTTGAGCAAGTTGGTTTGCATGAGGTCTTTCTTTCAATACCCTCGGTTCGTTACACCGATAAGGCTGAGGACCAGCCGGGGCAGAGCCTTCGAAGGGCAAAAGCCCGGACGAGGAAACGCCGACCGCACCCGGGTGGGCGTGGTCGGCGGGGGAAAACATTAACGCGAGTACAACTCGACGATCAGCGATTCGTTGATCTCGGCGCCGAACTCGTCGCGGTCAGGAGCCTTCTTGAACACGCCTTCGAGCTTGGTGCCGTCGACGGTCACCCAAGCCGGCAGGCCAATGGAGTCGGCGAGCTTGAACGACTCGGTCACGCGCAGCTGCTTCTTGGCCTTGTCGCGCACGGCGACGGCGTCACCAGCCTTGACCATGTACGACGCGATGTTGACGACTTCGCCGTTCACCGTGACACCCTTGTGCGAAACCAGCTGACGGGCTTCTGCGCGGGTCGAGCCGAAGCCCATGCGGTAGACGACGTTGTCCAGACGCGATTCCAGCAGTTGCAGCAGGTTCACGCCGGTCGAGCCCTTGCGGCGCTCGGCTTCGGCGAAGTAACGGCGGAACTGACGCTCCAGCACGCCGTACATGCGCTTGACCTTCTGCTTTTCACGCAGTTGCAGACCGAAGTCAGACGTGCGCTGACCCGAGGTGCGGCCGTGCTGGCCGGGCTTGGAGTCGAACTTGACCTTGTCGCTGATGGCGCGGCGGGCGCTCTTCAGGTAGAGGTCAGTGCCTTCACGGCGGGAAAGTTTGCCCTTGGGGCCGAGGTAACGTGCCACTTTGCGTGTCCTTGTTCAATCTGACGCCTGCAGCCGTCGCTGCCTGGCGCGAGTCCAGCCGGTGTTTTTATGGGCTTGGACGGTGGGCTTATGAGGCGCCCCTAAATGGGGTCGACTCAAGACTGAAGCCGGCGAGGCACTGAAGTGCCCGCCGGCTCCGGGAAAACGAGCGATTATCGCACCGCCATCCGATTCTGCAATATACGTGTCACCAAGTGGTGGGGACTTGGGTGCAGGTATTAGATGCGACGACGCTTCTGCGGACGGCAGCCGTTGTGCGGCACCGGCGTCACGTCAGAGATCGAGTTGATGCGGATGCCGAGCGCAGCCAGGGCGCGCACCGACGATTCGCGACCCGGGCCAGGGCCCTTGATCTTGACGTCGAGGTTCTTGATGCCTTGCTCTTGAGCGGCACGACCAGCCACTTCAGCCGCCACCTGGGCTGCGAAGGGGGTCGACTTGCGCGAGCCCTTGAAGCCTTGTCCACCCGACGATGCCCAGGACAGGGCGCCGCCTTGACGGTCGGTGATGGTGATGATGGTGTTGTTGAACGAAGCGTGGACGTGCGCAATGCCGTCAGCAACGTTCTTGCGGACCTTCTTGCGAACGCGCTGAGCCGCCGAATTGTTGGGAGCCTTTGCCATATTGACCTTCTTTCAGTTCGGGCAGCTTACTTCTTGCCGGTCGCAGCCGACTTGCGCGGACCCTTGCGGGTACGGGCATTCGTACGGGTGCGTTGACCGCGCATCGGCAGGCCACGGCGATGACGGAAACCACGGTAGCAACCGAGGTCCATCAGACGCTTGATGTTGATGGACTGCTCACGGCGCAGATCACCTTCGATGGTCAGCTTGTTGACCTCGTCGCGGATCTTTTCGAGATCGCTGTCAGTCAGGTCCTTGACCTTCTTGTCGAACGGGATGCCGCTGTTCGTGCAGATCTTCTGGGCGGTCGTACGGCCAATGCCGTAGATCGAGGTCAGACCGATCTCAGTGTGCTTTTGCGGCGGAATGTTGATACCAGCAATACGTGCCATGGTTGTCCTCTAGTCCTGTCGTGCGCTGCTCGGGGCTCAGCCCTGGCGCTGCTTGTGGCGCGGGTCGGTGCAGATCACACGCACCACGCCCTTGCGGCGGATGATCTTGCAATTGCGGCACATCTGCTTCACGGATGCCGAAACTTTCATGGTCTGCTCCTTGGCCTAACTTCTTTTGCGCTCACACGCGTCCGGGGGTTCAAACAGCTCACTTCGCCCGGAACACGATGCGAGCACGACTCAAATCGTAGGGTGTCAATTCCACGGTCACTTTGTCACCGGGAAGGATACGGATGTAATGCATCCGCATCTTGCCGGAGATGTGCCCGAGGACGACATGCCCGTTTTCTAACTTCACACGAAACGTTGCGTTGGGCAGGTTTTCAACAACCTCACCCTGCATCTGAATGACGTCGTCTTTCGACATGACAACACTTCGTGTGGGTTAAAACAGATATTTCCTTAGAACAGCTTGGCCCTCAATTGGGCTTGAAGCTGGCCTTCTTCAGCAGTGATTCGTACTGCTGACTCATGATGTAGCTTTGCACTTGAGCCCAGAAGTCCATCGTCACGACGACGATGATCAACAGGGAGGTGCCACCGAAGTAGAACGGAACGTTGTACTTGAGTGTCAAAAATTCGGGCAGCAAGCAGACCAGCGTGATGTAGATCGCACCAGCCAGCGTCAGCCGAGACAGGATCTTGTCGATGTGCTTCGCCGTCTGCTCACCCGGACGAATGCCCGGAATGAACGCGCCACTCTTCTTCAGGTTGTCTGCCGTCTCACGGCTGTTGAAGACCAGCGCCGTGTAGAAGAAGCAGAAGAAGATGATCGCGGCCGCGTACAGCAACACATAGATCGGCTGCCCCGGGGCAATCATCCCGGCCAGATCCTTCAACCAGCGCAGGCCATCACCAGTCGCGAACCAGCTCACCACCGTCGTCGGCAGCAAGATGATCGACGACGCGAAGATCGGCGGAATCACGCCCGACATGTTCAGCTTCAGCGGCAGGTGCGACGACTGGCCGCCATAAACCTTGTTACCGACCTGGCGCTTCGCATAGTTCACAAGGATCTTGCGTTGACCACGTTCGACGAACACGACTGCGAAGGTCACCAGCACGACCAGCGAGATCACGACCAGCGCAGAGCCGTAACCCATCGCGCCGGTACGCACCAGCTCGAACAAGCCACCGATCGCACCCGGCAGACCTGCAGCGATACCGCCGAAGATCAGGATCGAGATGCCATTGCCCAGACCACGCTCGGTGATCTGCTCACCCAGCCACATCAGGAACATCGTGCCGGCCACCAGGCTGGACACCGCGGTCAGGCGGAAGCCAAAACCAGGGTTCAGCACCAGACCGGCGGAACCTTCCAGCGCCAGCGCGATCGACAGACTCTGGAACAGAGCCAAACCCAGCGTCGCATAGCGCGTGTACTGAGTGATCTTGCGGCGTCCGGCTTCGCCTTCCTTCTTCAGCTGTTCCAGCGTCGGCACGACGTAGGTCATCAGCTGCAGAACGATGGACGCCGAGATGTAAGGCGTGATGCCCAACGCGAACACGGTGAAGCGCGACAGCGCGCCGCCCGAGAACATGTTGAACAGGCTCAGGATGCCACCGGCCTGACCCTTGAAGAATTGGGCGAGCTGGTTCGGGTCGATACCGGGCACCGGGATATGCGCCCCGATGCGGTAGACGACCAGAGCCAACAGCAAGAACACAAGTCGACGACGCAGGTCGCCGAACTTGCCGCTCTTGGCCAGCTGATTCGCGTTGGTAGCCACGCTGAGTCAGTTCCTTGTGCGCTGGATTTAAGCGACAGAGCCGCCAGCCGCCTCGATGGCCGCCTTGGCGCCCTTCGTGGCGTTCACGCCCTTCAGCGTGACCTTGCGCTCGATGGCGCCGGACAGAATGACCTTGACCGACTTGGCCAGCTGCGGCACCAGGCCGACAGCTTTCAGCGTCGACACGTCGATCTCTTCGCCGGCCAGCACTTGCAGGTCCGACAACGTGATCTCGGCGTTGTACTTCAGCGTCAGCGACTTGAAACCACGCTTGGGCAGGCGACGCTGCAGCGGCATCTGGCCGCCTTCGAAGCCAACCTTGTGGTAACCGCCAGCGCGGGACTTCTGACCCTTGTGGCCGCGACCTGCGGTCTTGCCCAGGCCCGAGCCAATGCCGCGGCCGACGCGGCGCTTGGCGTGCTTGGAGCCCTCTGCGGGCTTGATCGTGTTGAGTTCCATCGTCTTGTCCTCTTGTGTGCCGTGCTTAGAGCACCTGCACCAGATAGGCGATCTTGTTGATCATGCCGCGCACTGCGGGCGTGTCTTCCAGGGTGCTTTGGCTGTTCAGCCGACGCAGACCCAGGCCGACCACGGTGGCACGGTGCGAGGCACGGCAGCCGATGGGGCTACGCACCAACTTGACCGTCACGGTTTTCTTGTCAGACATGTTGTGCTCCGCGATCAGTTGAAGATTTCTTCAACCGTCTTGCCGCGCTTGGCAGCGACAGAGGCTGGCGTGGTCGAACGCTTCAGAGCGTCCAACGTGGCGCGAACCATGTTGTAAGGGTTGGTCGAACCGTGGCTCTTGGTCACGATGTCGGTCACGCCCATCACTTCGAAGACGGCGCGCATCGGGCCGCCGGCGATGACGCCGGTACCAGCAGGAGCCGGAGCCATGATCACGTGCGCAGCGCCGTGCTCGCCCACCACGTTGTGGTGAATGGTGCCGTTCTTCAGGTTGACCTTGACCATGTTGCGGCGAGCCGACTCCATGGCCTTCTGCACAGCAACCGGCACTTCCTTCGCCTTGCCCTTGCCCATGCCGATGCGGCCATCGCCGTCACCGACCACGGTTAAAGCAGCGAAGGACAGCGTACGACCACCCTTGACAACCTTGGTGACGCGGTTAACCGCGATCATCTTTTCCTTCAGGCCGTCGTCGTTGGCTTCAGCCTGCGCGCCGCGGGGTTGAAACTTTGCCATTTCGTATTCCTTGATGCGTCAGAACTGCAGGCCGGCTTCGCGGGCTGCTTCGGCCAGGGCCTTGACACGGCCGTGGTAGGCAAAACCGGAGCGGTCGAAGGCAACCTTCTCGACGCCAGCGGCCTTGGCCTTCTCGGCGATGAGCTTGCCCACCAGCGTGGCAGCGGCGACGTTGCCGCCGTTGCTGCTCAGCTGTTCGCGAACCGACTTCTCGGCCGTCGAGGCTGCAGCCAACACCTTGCCGCCGTCTTCCGAGACGACTTGGGCGTAGATATGCAGGTTGGAGCGGAACACCGTCAGACGGGCCACGCGCTGGATCGCAATGCGAGCGCGGGTCTGGCGCGAACGACGCAGGCGTTGTTCTTTCTTGGTCATCATGGCGCTGCTCCTTACTTCTTCTTGGTCTCTTTGAGGGAGACCTTCTCATCCGAATATCGGATGCCCTTGCCCTTGTAGGGCTCAGGCGGACGGAAGGCACGCACCTCGGCGGCGATCTGGCCGACGACCTGACGGTCAGCGCCCTTGATGATGATCTCGGTCTGGGTGGGGCACTCGACCTTGATACCAGCCGGCATGTCCTTCACCACGGGGTGAGAGAAACCGATCTGCAGGTTGAGCTTCTGACCCTGGGCTTGGGCGCGGAAACCCACGCCAACCAGGTTCAGTTTGCGCTCGAAGCCCTTGCTGACACCGTTGACCATGTTGGCCACCAGCGCGCGCATCGTGCCGCTCATCGCATCGGCTTCAGCCGAGTCGTTGGCCGGCGCGAAGTTCAGCTTGCCAGCTTCGTTCGTGACGTTGACGAGCTTGTTCGCGGTACGCACCAGCGTGCCGAGAGAACCCTTGATGCTGATCGACTCAGCCGACACGGTCACATCCACGCCTTGCGGAATGGCGACCGGCATTTTTCCTACGCGGGACATTGCTTGTCTCTCTTTCTCGCTTAGGCGACGTAGCAGAGGACTTCGCCACCGATACCGGCTTGGCGTGCCTTGCGGTCGGTCATCACGCCTTGCGGCGTGGTGACGATGGCCACACCCAGGCCATTCATGACCTGAGGAATGTCGTGGCGGCCCTTGTAGATGCGCAGGCCGGGGCGGCTGACGCGCTCGATACGCTCGATGACCGGACGGCCAGCGTAGTACTTCAGCGCGATTTCCAGCTCCGGGCGGGCAGCTTCGCCACGAATGGCGAAGTCATCGATGTAGCCTTCGTCCTTCAGGACCTTGGCGATCGCGGCCTTCAATTTCGACGACGGCATGACGACACTGGGCTTCTCAACGATCTGTGCGTTGCGAATCCGGGTCAGCATATCGGCGATAGGATCACTCATGCTCATTGCGATTTCTCCTAATCGGGCCGATTACCAGCTGGCCTTGACGACACCGGGGATGTCGCCCTTGAAGGCCAGCTCACGAATCTTGTTACGGGCCAGGCCGAACTTGCGGAAGGTGCCGCGCGGACGACCGGTCAACTCGCAGCGGTTGCGCAGGCGGGTCGGGTAGGCGTTGCGGGGAAGCTTCTGCAGCTCCAGGCGAGCGGCGTAACGCTCTTCATCCGACTTCTTGCTGTCGTCGATGATGGCCTTCAGCTCTGCGTACTTCTTCGCGAACTTGGCGACGAGTGCTTCGCGCTTCAGTTCACGTTGCTTGATGGAAGTTTTAGCCACAGATCACCTCAGTTCTTGAACGGGAACTTGAACGCAGCCAGGAGAGCCTTGGCTTCGTCGTCCGTCTTGGCAGTCGTCGTGATGCTGATGTTCAGACCACGCAGAGCATCCACCTTGTCGTATTCGATCTCGGGGAAGATGATCTGTTCTTTGACGCCGATGTTGTAGTTGCCACGACCGTCGAACGAGCGACCGGAGATACCCCGGAAGTCGCGAACTCGCGGCAGTGCGATCGTCACGAAACGATCCAGGAATTCATACATCTGGACGCCGCGCAGGGTCACCATCGCACCGATGGGCACCGCGTCACGGATTTTGAAGCCGGCGATAGCCTTCTTCGACTTCGTGACGACGGGCTTCTGGCCGGCGATCTTGGTCAGGTCACCCACAGCGTGGTCCATGACCTTCTTGTCGGCGACGGCCTCGCTCACGCCCATGTTGAGCGTGATCTTGGTGATGCGGGGCACCTCCATAACCGACTTGTAGCCGAATTTCTCGACCAGGCCGGGCACGATTGTTTCGCGGTAATGCGTTTGAAGACGAGCCATGTCGGACCTCTTAAGCCTTGATCTCTTCGCCGGTCGACTTGAACACGCGCACCCGCTTGCCGTCGACGAGCTTGACGCCCACTCGATCAGCCTTGCCGGATGCGGCGTTGAAAATCGCCAC
Organism: Roseateles sp. GW821-FHT02E12; assembly: GCF_059421665.1. NCBI lineage: Bacteria > Pseudomonadati > Pseudomonadota > Betaproteobacteria > Burkholderiales > Sphaerotilaceae > Roseateles > Roseateles sp. GW821-FHT02E12. The sequence goes on along the minus strand of NZ_JBWKVK010000005.1, from coordinate 57,938 downwards.
GTTGGATTGATGGATAGGCATGGTCTTGTCGACGACGCCGCCGGTGGTCCCCTTCATGGGGTTGGGCTTGACGTGCTTCTTGACGACATTGATGCCGTCAACCACCACGTGGTCGACATCGGTGCGAGCGGACACAGTGCCGCGCTTACCCTTGTCGCGGCCGGTCAGCACAATGACCTGGTCGCCGGTACGAATCTTGTTCATGGCTTACCTCAGACAGTGGGGGCTCAAAGCACCTCGGGCGCCAGCGACACGATCTTCATGAAGCGCTCGGTACGCAGTTCACGCGTCACCGGGCCGAAGATGCGGGTGCCGATCGGCTCCAGCTTGGCATTGAGCAGCACGGCGGCATTGCCGTCGAACTTGACGAGCGAGCCGTCTTGGCGGCGCACGCCCTTGGCGGTACGAACCACCACGGCGCTGTAGACCTCGCCCTTCTTCACGCGACCACGCGGGGCAGCTTCTTTGATGCTGACCTTGATGATGTCGCCAATGTGCGCATAGCGGCGCTTGGAGCCGCCCAGCACCTTGATGCACTGAACGGACTTCGCACCAGTGTTGTCCGCGACATCAAGCCGCGATTGCATTTGGATCATGTCTGTCCCCAACTTGCCCCGAGTTGCAGCGAGCTGCGCGTCGGTCAGTCTTGGGCCCGTAAGTCAGTCAGCGTGCGGCTTGGCGCCACTTGCTGCCCAACGGTTGAGGGCGGATCCGAAACCAGCATGGGCAGCTGCGTAGCAGGTGCGCTAGTGTTCGGCGAAGCTGCGCATTATGCAGTGAGAACCCACGGGCCGTCAATGCCTGTCGCAGAAGTTTTTGCAGGGCCGGCGGTTGCCGACCCGCAGTAGCGCCTGTCTGTTCAGGCGGCCTTGGCCTGCGCCAGCATCGTGGCGGCGTCGCTGACCTCGAACTTGCCGGGGCCTTCAACGTTCAGCGTCTTGACCACGCCGTCCTTGACCAGCATCGAGTAGCGCTGCGAGCGCACGCCCATGCCCTTGGCGGTCAGGTCCAGCGTCAGGCCGGTAGCCTGAGTAAACAACGCGCTCCCGTCGGCCATCATGCGCACCTTGCCGCCAGTCTTCTGCTCACGGCCCCAGGCGCCCATGACAAAGGCATCGTTGACCGAGACGCACCAGATCTCGTCTACGCCGGCGGCCTTCAGCGCCTCGGCGGACTCGACGTAACCCGGCACATGCTTGGCCGAACAGGTCGGCGTGTAAGCGCCCGGCAGGGCAAAGATGGCGACGGTCTTGCCGGCCGTAGCCTTCTCGATGTCGAAGCTGTTGGGGCCGAGCGAGCAGCCCTCGCCCTCCACTTCGATGAATTCCTGCAGGCTGCCCGCGGGCAGCTTGTCGCCAACCTTGATCATGGTGTCGGTCCTCAATGAGGGTTCTGAAAATGAAAAACCGGCGCGCCAGTTACCCAGCGCGCCGGTTGTGCAGCGGTCATGCGACCGGTGTCTTCTTAGACGATCTCGGCCTTCTCGACCAGGCGGGTCACGACCCAGCTCTTGGTCTTGGAGATCGGACGGCCTTCGCTGATTTCGACCACGTCACCCATCTTGTACTCGCCCTTTTCATCATGGGCGTGGTACTTGCGGGAACGGGCCACGATCTTGCCGTAGAGCTCGTGCTTGGCGCGACGCTCGACCAGGACGGTGACCGTCTTGGCGCGCTTGTCGCTGACGACGCGGCCCACCAGGGTGCGCGTGTTCTTCACTTGGGCTTGGGCCTCAGTCATTTCGTGGCCTCCTTCTTCTTTTGTGCCAGAACAGTCTTGGCACGCGCGATATCGCGGCGGGTCTTGCCCAGCTGGCTGTGGTTGGTCAGCTGCTGGGTGGCCTTTTGCATGCGCAGGCCGAAGTGGGCCTTCAGCAGATCGGTCACTTCCTTTTCGAGGGCAGCGACGTCCTTGGCGCGGAGTTCAGTTGCTTTCATGGTGTCTTCCTCAGGTACCGACCTGGCGGGCCACAAAGGTGCAACGCAGCGGCAGCTTGGCAGCAGCCAGCGTGAACGCCTCACGAGCCAGCGTCTCGGGAACGCCGTTGACCTCGTAGATCACCTTGCCGGGCTGGATTTCAGCGACGTAGTACTCGGGGTTGCCCTTGCCGTTACCCATCCGAACTTCGGCGGGCTTTTGCGAGATGGGCTTGTCCGGGAACACGCGGATGAAGATCCGACCCCCGCGCTTGATGTGGCGCGAGATCGCGCGGCGAGCCGCTTCGATCTGGCGGGCCGTCAGACGGCCACGCTCAGTGGCCTTGAGGCCGAAATCACCGAAAGACACCGCAGCGCCACGGGTTGCAACACCCGTGTTGCGGCCCTTCTGCTCTTTGCGGTATTTACGACGAGCGGGTTGCAGCATGCTTATTCTCCTTTGGCCTCGCCGCCGGCTGCGGGGACCTTGCGGACCACGCGCTTGGCGGCGGGCTTGGCTGCGTCACCCGTGGGGGCGGCGGCAGCGGGCTGATCTGCTCCGTCACGCGGGCCACGGTCGCCACCCGGACGGCCACGGCCACCAGGGGCGCCCGGACGGGCGTTACGGCGCGGGCGACGATCGTCTTCGGCGCCTGCGGGGGTGTTGATGACCGGAGCCTCGCCATTGGCAAGACGGTCACCGCGGTAGACCCAGACCTTGACGCCGATGACGCCGTAGGTGGTCTTGGCTTCGGAGAAGCCGTAGTCGATGTCGGCCTTCAGGGTGTGCAGGGGCACACGACCTTCGCGATACCACTCGGTACGAGCGATTTCGATGCCGTTCAGACGACCAGCGCTCATGATCTTGATGCCCTGGGCACCCAGACGCATCGCGTTCTGCATCGCGCGCTTCATGGCGCGGCGGAACATGATGCGCTTCTCGAGCTGCTGGGTGATCGAGTCGGCGATCAGCTGAGCATCGACTTCAGGCTTGCGCACTTCTTCGATGTTGACGGCGACGGGCACGCCCAGACGCTTGGTCAGTTCAGCCTTCAGCGCTTCGATGTCCTCACCCTTCTTGCCGATCACGACACCCGGACGAGCCGAGAAGATCGTGATGCGGGCGTTCTTGGCGGGGCGCTCGATCAGGATGCGCGAGACGGCGGCATTCTTGAGCTTGGTCTTCAGGTAGTCACGAACCTTCAGATCTTCGGCCAGCATCGTGGCGAAGTTCTGGTTGTTCGCATACCAGCGCGAAGCCCAGTTACGGGTGACAGGAAGGCGGAAGCCAACCGGATGGATTTTTTGTCCCATAGTCTTCTTGCGCCTTAGTTGCCGACGGCCACAAAGATGTGGCAAGTGGGCTTGCTGATGCGGTTGCCGCGGCCCTTGGCGCGAGCCGAGAAGCGCTTCAGCGTGGCACCTTGTTCGACGTAGATCGAGGTGACCTTGAGCTCATCAATGTCAGCGCCGTCGTTGTGCTCGGCGTTGGCGATGGCGCTTTCCAGCGCCTTCTTGATGATCAGGGCCGCCTTCTTCTGGGTGAACTCCAGGATGTTCAGCGCTTGGTCCACCTTCTTGCCGCGGATCAGGTCAGCCACGAGGCGACCCTTGTCACACGAGAGGCGAACGCCACGAACGATTGCTTTGGTTTCCATCGTTGGCATCCTTACTTCTTCCCGGCCTTCTTGTCGGCCGGGTGGCCCTTGAAGGTGCGGGTCAGTGCGAATTCACCCAGCTTGTGGCCGACCATCTGGTCAGACACATAGACCGGCACGTGTTGCTTGCCGTTGTGCACGGCGATCGTCAGACCGATGAACTCGGGCAGGATCGTCGAGCGGCGCGACCAGGTCTTGATGGGCTTCTTGTCTTTGATGGCGACAGCCTTGTCGACCTTGGCCAGCAAGTGGTGGTCAACAAAGGGGCCCTTCTTCAGCGAACGAGTCATGGCCTAGCCCTTACTTCTTGCGACGCGAGACGATGAACGTCTGCGTGCGCTTGTTGTTGCGAGTGCGGTAACCCTTCGTCAGGGTGTTCCACGGCGACACAGGAACCTGGCCCTCGCCGGTGCGGCCTTCGCCACCACCGTGCGGGTGATCCACCGGGTTCATCGCCACACCGCGAACGGTCGGACGGATACCCTTCCAGCGGATCGCGCCGGCCTTGCCGTACTGGCGCAGGCTGTGCTCTTCGTTGCTCACTTCACCGATGGTGGCGCGGCATTCGACGTGCACGCGGCGGACTTCGCCGGAGCGCAGACGGATCTGAGCGTAGACGCCCTCACGAGCCATCAGGACGGCAGAAGTGCCGGCCGAACGGATCATCTGGGCACCCTTGCCAGGCTGCAGCTCGATGCAATGGATCGTCGAGCCCACCGGGATGTTGCGGATCGGCAGCGTATTGCCAGCCTTGATCGGCGCTTCCGAGCCGCTCAGGATGGTTGCGCCCACTTCGAGACCGCGCGGAGCGATCACGTAGCGGCGCTCGCCGTCGGCGTACACCACGAGCGCGATGTGGGCGGTGCGGTTCGGGTCGTACTCGATGGTCTCGACCTTGGCCGGAATGCCGTCCTTGTTGCGCTTGAAGTCGACCACGCGGTAGTGGTGCTTGTGACCACCGCCCTTGTGGCGAATCGTGATGTGACCGTTGTTGTTACGGCCCGAATTCTGGATTTGGGGCTCAAGCAAAGCTGCATGGGGCGCGCCCTTGTGCAGGTGCTTGTGCACCACCTTGACAACGCCACGGCGACCGGGCGAGGTAGGTTTGACTTTGACGATGGCCATTTACGCGGCCTCCCCGGAGAAATTGAGCTCTTGACCCGCCTTGAGGGCGACATACGCCTTCTTGATGTGGTCACGGCGGCCGGCACGGCCACCGAAGCGCTTCGTCTTGCCCTTGACCTGGACGACGTTGACCGACTCGACCTCAACCTTGAACATCAGTTCAACAGCGGCCTTGATCTCGGGCTTGGTGGCGTCGCGCAGGACCTTGAACAGGACCTGGTTGTGCTTCTCGGCAACTTGCGTGGCCTTTTCGGACACGATGGGCGCGAGCAGCACGGAGGCCAGACGACCTTCGGAATACTTGGGGGCGCTCATGCCAGCATCTCCTTGAGTTGCTCGACCGCAGCCTTGGTCACCAGCACCTTCTTGTAGAAGACGAGGGACAGCGGGTCGGCGTAACGCGGCTCGACGACCAGCACATTGGCTAGGTTGCGCGAAGCCAGCAGCAGGTTGTCATCCACGACGTCGGAGATGACCAGCACCGAGTCCAGGCCCATGGCCTTGAACTTGGCGGCCAGCAACTTGGTCTTGGGGGCTTCGATCGAGATCGAGTCCACCACGGCCAGGCGGCCTTCACGGGCCAGCTGCGACAGGATCGCAGCCATGCCGGCGCGGTACATCTTCTTGTTCAGCTTGTGCGAGAAGTTCTCGTCAGGCATGTTCGGGAAGATGCGACCGCCCCCGCGCCACAGCGGCGACGAGGTCATACCGGCGCGAGCGCGGCCGGTGCCCTTCTGGCGGAAAGGCTTCTTGGTCGAGTGATGGACCTGTTCACGGTCCTTCTGGGCGCGGGTGCCTTGACGGGCGTTGGCCTGGAAGGCCACAACCACCTGGTGCACCAGGGCTTCGTTGTAGTCGCGAGCGAAGATGGTGTCAGGCGCGTCCACCTTGGCGGTGGCCTGACCCTGCTCGTTCAGGAGCTCGAGCTGCATCAGTTGGCTCCCTTCTTGACTTTGACCTTGACGGCGGGGCGAACGACAACGTGGCCGTTCTTGGAGCCCGGCACCGCACCGCGGACCAGCAGCAGCTGACGAGCTTCGTCAACGCGCACGATGTCCAGGTTCTGCGTGGTGCAGGTTTCGTCACCCATGTGGCCGGTCATCTTCTTGCCCGGGAACACACGACCCGGATCCTGCGCCATAGAGATCGAGCCCGGCACGTTGTGCGAACGGCTGTTGCCGTGCGACGCGCGCTGCGAGCTGAAGTTGTGACGCTTGATGGTGCCTGCGAAGCCCTTGCCGATGGAGGTGCCCTGCACGTCGACCAACTGGCCGGCGGCAAACAGGGTCACCGGCACGGTGCCGCCAGCCTGGTATTGGGCTGCGACGTCGGCTTCGACGCGGAATTCCTTGAGGATTCGACCAGCTTCGACACCCGCCTTGGCGAGGTGGCCAGCTTCCGGCTTGGTCACGCGCGATGCTTTGCGCGTACCGAACGCCACTTGAATGGCGCTGTAGCCGTCGGTCTGTTCGGTCTTGATCTGGGTCACGCGGTTGTTGGACACGTCCAGCACCGTCACAGGGATGGCATCGCCATCGTCCGTGAAGATGCGCATCATGCCCACCTTGCGGCCCAGCAATCCGAGACGATTGCTAAGACTCATGTTTTTTCTCCAGCCCCCGCCACTTGAACTTGCGCTCACGCCTTGGAAGCTATTGCGAACACCCGACATCGATTGGCCGGGCTGACTTGTGTGACGACGCTTGCGAATCGCCACGCGAACCTCCAGGGCAGGCATAGGCCAACCCGGGAAAGCTGGCGAGTATAGCGCGAGGGATTGTCCTGATGCAAGCCTGCGGCACGCCGCCTCCTCAAAAGACAAGGCCCCGGCCTGTCGAAACAGGGCCGGGGCCTTGGATTCTTGGCCCGAAGGCTTCGAATAATTACTGCAGCTTGATTTCGACGTCGACGCCGGCGGGCAGGTCGAGCTTCATCAGCGCGTCAACCGTCTTGTCGGTCGGGTCGACGATGTCCATCAGGCGCTGGTGGGTGCGGATCTCGAACTGGTCGCGGCTCGTCTTGTTGACGTGGGGCGAACGCAGGATGTCGAAACGCTCCATGCGCGTCGGCAGGGGCACGGGCCCCTTGACGATGGCGCCGGTGCGCTTGGCGGTCTCGACGATTTCGAGGGCCGACTGGTCGATCAGCTTGTAGTCAAACGCCTTCAGGCGGATGCGGATCTTTTGCTTTTGCATGACGGTTCCTTAAAGAGCAGGTGGTGAGCACCGAGCGGAGGCCGCCCGGCGCACGTCACGCAGTGATTACGCGAGGATCGTTGCGACGACGCCCGAGCCGACGGTACGGCCGCCTTCACGGATGGCGAAGCGCAGGCCCGTCTCCATGGCGATCGGTGCAATCAGCTTCACGGTGATGCCGACGTTGTCGCCCGGCATGACCATTTCCTTGTCCTTCGGCAGCTCCACGGCACCGGTCACGTCCGTCGTGCGGAAGTAGAACTGGGGACGGTAGTTGTTGAAGAACGGGGTGTGGCGGCCGCCCTCTTCCTTGGACAAGACGTAGATCTCGGCCGTGAAGTGGGTGTGGGGCTTGATCGAGCCGGGCTTGGCCAGCACTTGGCCGCGCTCGACGTCTTCGCGCTTGGTGCCGCGCAGCAGGATGCCGACGTTGTCGCCTGCTTGACCTTGGTCCAGCAGCTTGCGGAACATTTCGACGCCCGTGACCGTGGTCTTCTGGACTTCGCGGATGCCCACGATTTCGATTTCTTCGCCGACCTTGATGATGCCGCGCTCGACGCGACCGGTCACGACGGTGCCGCGGCCAGAGATCGAGAACACGTCTTCAACCGGCAGCAGGAAGGCGCCGTCGATGGCACGGTCCGGCTGGGGGATGTAGGTGTCCAGCGCGTCAGCAAGACGCATGATGGCTTGCTCGCCCAGGTCGCCCGTGTCGCCTTCCAGCGCCAGCTTGGCCGAACCCTTGATGATGGGGGTGTCGTCGCCGGGGAAGTCGTACTTGGACAGGAGCTCGCGCACTTCCATTTCGACCAGCTCGAGCAGCTCGGCGTCGTCGACCATGTCGCACTTGTTCAGGAAGACGATGATGAACTTCACGCCGACCTGGCGAGCCAGCAGGATGTGCTCGCGGGTCTGGGGCATCGGGCCGTCAGCGGCCGAGCACACCAGGATGGCGCCGTCCATCTGGGCGGCACCGGTGATCATGTTCTTGACGTAGTCGGCGTGGCCGGGGCAGTCAACGTGCGCGTAGTGGCGGTTGGCCGTCTCGTACTCGACGTGGGCGGTGTTGATCGTGATGCCGCGGGCCTTTTCTTCGGGCGCTGCGTCGATCTGGTCGTAGGCCTTGGCCTCGCCGCCGAACTTCTTGGACAGCACGGTCGCGATTGCCGCGGTCAGCGTGGTCTTGCCGTGGTCAACGTGGCCAATCGTGCCCACGTTCACGTGCGGCTTGGTCCGTTCAAACTTGCCTTTTGCCATTTTCTTGACTCCAGAGAAAGAGCATTGCCAGTCGGTTGGTTTTGCGTTTCCTCGCGGATCGAAACTCCCTGGTGACTGGCAACCCAGGGCGATCCACGAGAAGACGGCGGCGCAGGCCTCAGGCCCGCGCCGGCTTGATCACTTGCCGCGAGCGGTAATGATGGCGTCAGCCACGTTCTTCGGAGCTTCGCTGTAGTGCTTGAACTCCATCGTGTACGTGGCACGGCCTTGCGACATCGAGCGCAGGGTCGTCGAGTAGCCGAACATTTCCGACAGCGGGACTTCAGCCTTGATGACCTTGCCGCCACCGACCATGTCGTCCATGCCCTGAACCATGCCGCGACGGCTGGACAGGTCGCCCATGACGTTACCGGCGTAGTCTTCAGGCGTTTCGACTTCCACGGCCATCATCGGCTCAAGGATCACCGGCGAAGCCCTGCGGCAGCCTTCCTTGAAGCCCATGGACGCAGCCATCTTGAACGCGTTTTCGTTCGAGTCGACTTCGTGGTACGAACCGAAGGTCAGCGTGACCTTGACGTCCACGACCGGGAAGCCGGCCAGCACGCCATTCGGCAGAGAGTCGATGACGCCCTTTTCGACCGCGGGGATGAATTCGCGAGGAACTACACCGCCCTTGATGGCGTCGACGAACTCGAAGCCCTTGCCGGCCTCTTGCGGCTCGACGGTCAGCACGACGTGGCCGTATTGGCCCTTGCCGCCGGACTGGCGCACGAACTTGCCTTCGACGTCCGAGGCTGTCTTGCGGATGGTTTCGCGGTAGGCCACTTGCGGCTTGCCGACGTTGGCCTCCACACCGAACTCGCGCTTCATGCGGTCAACGATGATTTCCAGGTGGAGCTCGCCCATGCCGGAGATGATGGTCTGGCCCGACTCCTCATCGGTGCGCAGACGGAAGGACGGATCCTCCTTGGCCAGACGGCCCAGGGCGATACCCATCTTTTCCTGGTCGGCCTTGGTCTTGGGCTCGACGGCCTGCGAGATCACGGGCTCGGGGAAGACCATCTTTTCCAGCGTGATGATGCTGTCCGGATCGCACAGGGTTTCGCCCGTGGTGACGTCCTTCAAGCCCACGCAGGCGGCGATGTCGCCGGCCAGAATTTCCGAGATTTCTTCACGCTGGTTGGCGTGCATCTGCAGGATCCGGCCGATACGTTCCTTCTTGCCGCGGATCGGGTTGTAGACCGAGTCGCCCGACTTCAGCACGCCGGAGTAGACGCGCACGAAAGTCAGCTGGCCGACGTAGGGGTCGGTCATCAGCTTGAAGGCCAGCGCAGCGAACTTCTCTTCGTCGACGCGCTCACGCACGACCGGCTTGTCGTCGTCGTCGGTGCCAGGCACAGGCGGGATGTCAGCCGGCGAGGGCATGAAGTCGATGATGCCGTCGAGCATGCGTTGCACACCCTTGTTCTTGAAGGCGGTGCCGCAGAACATCGGCTGGATTTCAGCGGCGATGGTGCGCTTGCGGATGGCCGAGACGATTTCGTCTTCAGTCAGCTCGCCCGACTCCAGGTACTTGTTCATCAGCTCTTCGCTGGATTCAGCGGCGGCTTCGATGAGGTTTTCACGCCACTTGACGGCCTCGGCCTGCAGATCAGCCGGGATGTCTTCGTAGTTGAACTTCATGCCCTGCGAGGCTTCGTCCCAAATGATCGCCTTCATCTTGATGAGGTCGATCACACCGGTGAACTTGTCTTCGGCGCCGATGGGGATCACGACGGGCACGGGGTTGGCCTTCAGGCGAACCTTCATCTGGTCGTAGACCTTGAAGAAGTTCGCGCCGGTGCGGTCCATCTTGTTGACGAACGCAAGGCGGGGCACCTTGTACTTGTTGGCCTGGCGCCAGACGGTTTCCGACTGGGGCTGCACGCCACCCACGGCGCAATAGACCATGCAAGCACCGTCCAGCACGCGCATCGAGCGCTCGACTTCAATCGTGAAGTCGACGTGTCCGGGGGTGTCGATGATGTTGATGCGGTGCTCAGGGCGAGCCAGATCCATGCCCTTCCAGAAGCAGGTCGTGGCAGCAGAGGTGATCGTGATGCCACGCTCTTGCTCTTGCTCCATCCAGTCCATCGTGGCGGCGCCGTCATGCACCTCACCGATCTTGTGGTTCACGCCGGTGTAGTAAAGGATGCGCTCGGTCGTGGTGGTCTTGCCGGCATCGATGTGCGCGGAGATACCGATGTTGCGGTAGCGCTCGATGGGGGTTTTGCGGGCCATGGTTTGCTCCAGAAGACAGGAGCCGCCAGCGGGTTGGTAGAAACCCGAGGCGGCTGAAAGACAGTGAGTTTAGAAGCGGAAGTGCGAGAAAGCCTTGTTGGCTTCAGCCATGCGGTGAACTTCGTCGCGCTTCTTCATCGCGCCGCCACGGCCTTCAGCGGCCTCCAGCAGTTCATTGGCCAGGCGCTGGGCCATCGACTTCTCACCGCGCTTGCGAGCGGATTCCTTCAACCAGCGCATGGCGAGGGCCATCCGGCGGACGGGGCGAACTTCCACGGGAACTTGGTAGTTCGCACCACCGACACGGCGGGACTTCACTTCAACCATGGGCTTCACGTTGTTCAGGGCGACCATGAACACTTCCAGCGGATCCTTGCCGATCTTCTTCTCGACCTGCTCCAGGGCACCGTAAATGATGCGCTCGGCGATGGCCTTCTTGCCCGATTCCATGATGACGTTCATGAACTTGGACAGATCGACGGAACCGAACTTGGGGTCCGGCAGGATTTCGCGCTTGGGTACTTCGCGACGACGTGGCATGGGATTCTTCCTTCTGCTTCAGTTGGAGGCGGCCGTTTGGCCTGTCTCCGCTGGACAACCACCGACATCTGGGGTCATCCACTTACTCGGCCGAAATGGCCGCAACAACGTTGGGTCAGCTAGAGAGCTGAGCCCGAACAAACGATTTACTTCTTCGGACGCTTCGCGCCGTACTTGGAGCGCGATTGCTTGCGATCCTTGACGCCTTGCAGGTCGAGCGAACCACGGACGATGTGGTAACGCACGCCAGGCAAGTCCTTCACACGGCCGCCGCGCACGAGCACGACGCTGTGTTCTTGCAGGTTGTGGCCTTCACCGCCGATGTACGAGATGACCTCGAAACCGTTGGTCAGGCGCACCTTGGCGACCTTACGAAGAGCCGAGTTCGGCTTCTTGGGCGTGGTGGTGTAGACGCGGGTGCAGACACCGCGGCGCTGCGGGCAGTTCTGCATCGCAGGCGACTTGGACTTGGTGACCTCGGCCTCTCGACCGTGGCGCACCAGTTGATTGATGGTTGGCATTACGACTTGTTCCCGTTTGAAGTCAGTGAACCTCGCCACTTTTTCAAGTTGTTTTGAGCGCGCAGCAATACGCCGCCCAAAAGGCGAAGAGCCGAGGATTGTAGACCGCTGGTGAAATCGGCACAAGGGTCTGCCCGCATGCCACTCCCTGACCGGTAAGCTGACGGCATGGATGTAGCCCTGCCCGCCTCAACAGCCCTCGCAACTGACGCCACGGATCGGCCGGCCATCGTCATCGACACCCAGGTCGTCATGGACTGGCTGGTGTTTCGCGACGCGCGGGTGCAGGCACTGACAACCGCCGTCACATCGGGCGCGCTGCGTTGGCTGGTGGCGCCGGCCATGCGCGACGAGATCCGCCATGTGCTGGGCCGCGGCGTCGCGGCGAGCTACGCCCCGGATCTGGCCTTCATCGAGGCGCAATTCGATGCCCACTCGCTGCCAGTCGAAGCCGCCGAGCCGCAGCCACTGGCTTCACGCCTGGTCTGCCGCGACCCGGATGACCAGAAGTTCATCGATCTGGCTCTCGCCACCAGCGCCCGCTGGCTGATCTCCCGCGACAAGGCGGTGCTGGCGCTGGCCAAGCGCGCCCGGCCGCGAGGCTTGCTCATCGTGACGCCGGAGCGCTGGTCGCTCGACTGAAGCCACCAAAGAAAAAGCCGCCCGCGGCCTGAGCCGGGGCGGCTTTGCAGGGCCTCAGCCCTGTGGCTTATTCAGCCGAGTGGTCGCCAGCGTCCACGCCAGCCATCTGTGCAGCGGCCAATTCCTCGGCCTCCTGCAGCGCGATGGCACGGCGCTCGGCGTCGTCCATGGCTTCCTTGACGCGACGCGCCTCGTGGAAGGCCATGCCGGTGCCTGCAGGGATCAGCCGGCCGACGATGACGTTTTCCTTCAGGCCACGCAGCTCGTCGCGCTTGCCCATGATGGCAGCCTCGGTCAGCACGCGGGTCGTTTCCTGGAAGGAAGCGGCCGAGATGAACGAGTCCGTCGACAGCGAGGCCTTGGTGATACCCAGCAGCACATCCGCGTGGATGGCAATCATCTTGCCTTCCTTGCGCAGACGGTCGTTGGTGTCCAGCAGCTCCGAACGCTCGACCTGCTCGTTCAGGATGTACGTCGAGTCGCCCGGGTTGGTGATCATCACGCGGCGCAGCATCTGGCGAACGATCACCTCGATGTGCTTGTCGTTGATCTTCACGCCCTGGAGTCGGTAGACGTCCTGCACCTCGTCGACGATGTAGCGCGCCAGTTCCTCGATGCCCAGCAGGCGCAGGATGTCCTGCGGATCTGCAGCGCCGTCGACGATCAGCTCGCCGCGGTTGACCACCTGACCTTCGTGCACCAGGATGTTCTTTTCCTTGGGCACGAGTTCCTCGTGGGCCTTGCCGTCCGGATCGGTGATCTGCAGGCGAATCTTGCCCTTGGTCTCCTTGCCGAACGACACCGTGCCGGTCTGCTCGGCCAGCACGCCGACGTCCTTGGGCGAACGGGCTTCGAACAACTCGGCCACACGCGGCAGACCGCCGGTAATGTCGCGAGTCTTCTGGCCTTCGACCGGGATACGGGCGAGCACTTCACCAGGCAGCAATTCCTGGCCGTCGCGGATCTGGATCAGCGAGCCGACCTGGAAGCCGATGGCCACCGAGTGGTCGGTACCGGGGATCTTGACCTCGTGGCCGCCAGCGTCCAGCAGCTTGACCTGCGGGCGGATGACCTTGGCGGCGCCGCGGCGCTTCGGGTCGATGACAACCAGGGTCGACAGACCGGTCACTTCGTCCACCTGCTTGGCGACGGTCACGCCTTCCTCGACGTTCTCGAACTTCGCCTTGCCGGCGAATTCCGTGATGATCGGGCGGGTCAGCGGATCCCAGTTCGCGAGCACCAGGCCGGCCTTGACGACTTGGCTGGCCTTGATGTTCAGGATCGCGCCGTAAGGCACCTTGTGACGCTCACGCTCACGGCCGTGCGGGTCGGAGATGACGATCTCGCCGGAGCGGGAAATCACGACCAACTCGCCCTTGCCATTCGTGACGTAGCGCATCGTGGCGTTGAAGCCGATGATGCCGTCCGACTTGGCTTCGACGCTGGAAGCGACAGCTGCACGCGACGCGGCACCGCCGATGTGGAAGGTCCGCATCGTCAGCTGCGTGCCGGGTTCGCCGATGGACTGCGCGGCGATGACGCCGACAGCTTCACCAACGTTCACCAGGCCACCGCGGCCGAGGTCGCGGCCGTAGCACTTGGCGCACAGGCCGAAACGCGTGGCGCAGGTCAGCGGCGTGCGGACCTTGATCTCGTCAACGCCGGCAGCTTCCAGCACGTCGAGCGTGTCTTCGTCCAGCATGTGGCTGGCGCCCAGCAGCGAAGCCTGGGTTTCGGGGTGCACGACATCGATGGCGGTGACGCGGCCGAGGACGCGGTCGCGCAGCGATTCGATGACTTCACCACCTTCAACCAGGGCGCGCATCGCCATGCCGTTGTCGGTACCGCAGTCGTCCTCGATGACCACCAGATCCTGGGTCACGTCGACCAGACGACGCGTCAGGTAGCCGGAGTTCGCGGTCTTCAGCGCCGTATCCGCCAGGCCCTTACGAGCACCGTGGGTGGAGATGAAGTACTGCAGAACGTTCAGGCCTTCACGGAAGTTCGCCGTGATGGGCGTCTCGATGATGGAGCCGTCAGGCTTGGCCATCAGGCCCCGCATGCCGGCCAGCTGGCGAATCTGGGCCGCGCTACCGCGGGCACCCGAGTCGGCCATCATGTAGATCGAGTTGAAGGACTCCTGATCGACGGTCTTGCCGTGGCGATCAATCGTCTTCTCGACCTTCAGGTGGTCCATCATCTTCTTGCCGATTTCGTCACCGGCCTTGCCCCAGATGTCCACCACCTTGTTGTAGCGCTCGCCGGCCGTCACGAGACCCGAGACGTACTGCTGCTCGATCTCCTTGACTTCCTTTTCGGCGCGCTCGATCAGCGTGTGCTTCTGAGCGGGCACCAGCATGTCGTCGATGGCGATCGAGATGCCGGCGCGCGTAGCGAGCTTGAAGCCGCTTTGCAGCAGCTTGTCGGCCAGCACGACGGTTTCCTTCAGGCCGCACTTGCGGAAGGAGGTGTTGATCAGCTTGCTGATCTCCTTCTTCTTCAGCGCCTTGTTGATGTTCGAGAACGGCAGGCCCTTGGGCAGGATTTCCGACAGCAGCGCACGGCCGACGGTGGTGTCCGTCAGCTTGGTCTCGGCCACGAACTCGCCCGTGTCCTTGTCCTTCGTCCACTCGACCAGACGCACGCTGATCTTGGCGGTGATCTCGACAGCACCGTTTTCCAGCGCACGGATCATCTCGGGAATGTCCGAGAAGATCATGCCCTCACCCTTGCCGTTGGTGCGCTCGCGGGTGGCGTAGTACAGACCCAGCACCACGTCTTGCGACGGCACGATCGACGGTTCGCCGGAGGCCGGGAACAGTACGTTGTTGGAGGCCAGCATCAGCGTGCGGGCTTCCATCTGCGCTTCGATGGACAGCGGCACGTGGACGGCCATCTGGTCACCGTCGAAGTCGGCGTTGAAGGCCGAGCAGACGAGCGGGTGCAGCTGGATGGCCTTGCCTTCGATCAGCACGGGCTCGAAGGCCTGGATGCCGAGGCGGTGCAGCGTCGGGGCGCGGTTCAGCAGGACCGGGTGTTCCTTGATGACTTCTTCAAGAATGTCCCAGACCACCGGCGTGCCGGATTCGACTTCCTTCTTCGCAGCCTTGATCGTCGTCGCGATGCCCATGGCTTCGAGACGGCTGAAGATGAAGGGCTTGAAGAGTTCGAGCGCCATCAGCTTGGGCAGGCCGCACTGATGCAGCTTGAGCGTGGGGCCGACCACGATGACCGAACGGCCCGAGTAGTCGACGCGCTTGCCCAGCAAGTTCTGACGGAAGCGGCCGCTCTTGCCCTTGATCATGTCGGCCAGCGACTTGAGGGCACGCTTGTTCGCGCCGGTCATCGCCTTGCCGCGGCGGCCGTTGTCCAGCAGCGAGTCGACGGCTTCCTGCAGCATGCGCTTTTCGTTGCGCACGATGATTTCAGGGGCCTTCAGCTCGAGCAGACGGGCCAGGCGGTTGTTGCGGTTGATGACGCGACGGTAGAGGTCGTTCAGGTCGGAGGTCGCGAAGCGGCCGCCGTCCAGCGGCACCAGCGGACGCAGGTCCGGCGGCAGCACGGGCAGCACGTCCAGCACCATCCAGTTCGGCTTGATGCCGGACTTCTTGAAGGCCTCCATGACCTTCAGGCGCTTGGAGTTCTTCTTGACCTTGAGCTCGGAGCCGGTCATGTCGTTGCGCAGGCGGTCGATCTCGACGTCGAGATCCATCTCCTCCAGCAGCTTCTTGATGCCCTCGGCGCCCATCAGCGCAATGAACTCGTCGCCGAATTCGATGCGCTTCGCGTCGTAGTCGTCCTCGGTCATGATCGAGAACTTCTTCAGCGGCGTCATACCGCTGTCGACGACGACATACGCCTCGAAGTACAGCACGCGTTCGATGTCGCGCAGCGTCATGTCGAGCACCAGGCCCAGACGGGACGGCAGGCTCTTCAGGAACCAGATGTGCGCGCAAGGCGCCGCCAGGTCGATGTGACCCATGCGGTCACGACGAACCTTGGTCTGCGTGACTTCAACGCCGCACTTCTCGCAGATGACACCGCGATGCTTCAGGCGCTTGTACTTGCCGCACAGGCACTCGTAGTCCTTGATCGGGCCAAAGATCTTGGCGCAGAACAGGCCGTCGCGTTCCGGCTTGAAGGTGCGGTAGTTGATGGTCTCGGGCTTCTTCACCTCGCCGAACGACCAGCTGCGGATCTTCTCCGGGGAAGCCAGGCCGATCTGGATGGCATCGAAATGCTCATCGGGGGTGAATTGCTTGAATAGGTCGAGTAGTCCCTTCATGCATCTGCTCCTTAGTTCTTAACCAATTCAATGTCGATGCCAAGGGAACGGATTTCCTTGACCAAGACATTGAAGGATTCCGGCATGCCGGCTTCGATGGCGTGTTCGCCCTTGACGATGGACTCGTAGACCTTGGTCCGGCCGTTCACGTCGTCGGACTTGACCGTCAGCATTTCCTGCAGGATGTAGGAGGCGCCATAGGCTTCCAGCGCCCAGACTTCCATTTCGCCGAAACGCTGGCCGCCGAACTGCGCCTTGCCGCCCAGCGGTTGCTGCGTGACGAGCGAGTACGGGCCGGTCGAACGGGCGTGCATCTTGTCGTCCACCAAGTGGTGCAGCTTCAGCACGTGCATGTAGCCGACGGTGACCGGGCGCTCGAACTGCTCGCCAGTGCGGCCATCGCACAGCCAGGCCTGGGTGCGCGTGGCGGTCAGACCCTTCTTGGCGGCGATGTCGTCCGGGTAGGCCAGCTTCAGCATGCCGCGGATTTCTTCTTCCTTGGCGCCGTCGAAGACCGGCGTCGCGAAGGGCACGCCCTTGGCGAGGTTGGCGGCCATCTCCAGCACTTCAGCGTCGGACAGGGAGTCGATGCTCTCGGTCTTGCCACCGCTCTGGTTGTAGAGCTCGTCGAACAGCTTGCGCAGTTCGGCCACCTTGGTGTGCTCCTGCAGCATGTCGCCGATGCGCTGGCCAATGCCCTTGCCGGCCCAGCCCAAGTGCACTTCCAGCACCTGGCCCACGTTCATCCGCGACGGGACGCCCAGCGGGTTCAGCACGATGTCGGCGGGCGTGCCGTCGGCCATGTAAGGCATGTCTTCGATCGGGGTGACCTTGGACACGACACCCTTGTTGCCGTGACGGCCGGCCATCTTGTCGCCAGGCTGCAGGCGACGCTTGACGGCCAGGTAGACCTTGACCATCTTCAGCACGCCGGCAGGCAGCTCGTCGCCCTGCGTCAGCTTCTTGCGCTTTTCTTCAAAAGCCAGATCGAAGCTGTGGCGCGTCTGCTCGAGCGAGTTCTTGATCGACTCGAGCTGGTTGGCGACCTCTTCCTCGGCCGGGCGGATATCGAACCAGTGGAACTTCTCGACCGAAGCCAGGTAGTCCTTGTCGATGGCCGTGCCCTTGGCGATCTTCTGCGGGCCGCCGTTGGCGATCTTGCCGACCAGCAGCTTCTCGATCCGGTCGAAGGCGTCGCTCTCGACGATGCGCAGCTGGTCGTTCAGGTCCAGGCGGTAGCGCTTCAGCTCGTCGTCGATGATCTGCTGGGCGCGCTTGTCGCGCTGGATGCCTTCACGGGTGAAGACCTGCACGTCGATGACGGTGCCGTTGGTGCCTTGGTCGACACGCAGCGACGTGTCCTTCACGTCCGAAGCCTTCTCGCCGAAGATGGCGCGCAGCAGCTTCTCTTCCGGCGTCAGCGTCGTCTCGCCCTTGGGCGTAACCTTGCCAACCAGCACGTCGCCCGGGTTCACTTCGGCACCGACGTAGACGATGCCCGACTCGTCCAGACGGCCGAGTTGTTGCTCCGACAGGTTCGGGATGTCGCGGGTGATTTCCTCGGCGCCCAGCTTGGTGTCACGCGCGTTGACGACCAGCTCCTCGATGTGGATCGAGGTGTAGCGGTCTTCGGCGATGACGCGTTCGCTGATGAGGATCGAGTCCTCGAAGTTGTAGCCGTTCCAGGGCATGAACGCGACCAGCATGTTCTGGCCCAGGGCCAGTTCACCGATGTCGGTCGACGCGCCGTCGGCAATGATGTCCTCGGCCGCCACCTTGTCGCCACGGCGCACGATCGGGCGCTGGTGGATGTTGGTGTTCTGGTTGGAACGCTGGTACTTGATCAGGTTGTAGATGTCGACACCGACCTCACCGGCCACGGTCTCGTCATCGTTCACGCGGATCACGATCCGGTTCGTGTCGACATAGTCGACCACGCCGCCGCGGCGAGCCGCGACCACCGTACCCGAGTCCTTCGCAGCCACGCGCTCGACGCCCGTACCCACGAAAGCCTTCTCAGGACGCAGCACCGGCACGGCCTGACGCTGCATGTTGGCGCCCATCAGCGCGCGGTTCGCGTCATCGTGCTCCAGGAAGGGCACGAGCGAGGCAGCGACCGACACGATCTGCGTCGGCGCCACGTCCATGTACTGGATGCGCTCAGGCGACGTCAGCACCGACTCGCCGTTCTCACGAGCCGAGACCAGCTCGTCCGTCAGTTCGCCGGTGGTGTTCAGCGTCGCATTCGCCTGGGCGATGACGTACTTGCCTTCCTCGATGGCAGACAGGTAGTCGATCTGGTCGGTGACGTGGCCGTCGACGACGCGGCGATACGGCGTTTCCAGGAAGCCGTACTCGTTGAGCTGAGCGAACAGCGCCAGCGAGTTGATCAGGCCGATGTTCGGGCCTTCCGGCGTTTCGATCGGGCAGACGCGGCCGTAATGGGTCGGATGCACGTCGCGGACTTCGAAGCCAGCGCGCTCGCGGGTCAAACCACCCGGGCCAAGAGCGGAAACACGGCGCTTGTGCGTGATTTCCGACAGCGGGTTGGTCTGGTCCATGAACTGCGACAGCTGCGACGCACCGAAGAACTCCTTCAGCGCCGCGGAGATCGGCTTGGAGTTGATCAGGTCGTGCGGCATCAGGGCTTCGGTCTCGGCCTGGCCCAGACGCTCCTTGACGGCCTTCTCGATACGGGCGAGGCCCGAGCGGTACTGGTTTTCGGCCAGTTCGCCCACGCAGCGCACGCGACGGTTGCCCAAGTGGTCGATGTCGTCCACTTCGCCGCGGCCATTGCGCAGCTCGACGAGGATCTTGACGACGTCAAGGATGTCCTCGTTGGACAGGTTCATGTTGCCCTCGGGCGTGTCACGGCCGACACGCGCGTTGAACTTCATGCGGCCGACACGGCTCAGGTCGTAGGTGTCGGTGCTGTAGAACAGGCGGTTGAACAGGGCCTCGACGGCATCTTCCGTCGGCGGCTCGCCGGGGCGCATCATGCGATAGATCGCGACGCGGGCAGCCAGTTGGGTCTCGGTCTCGTCAGACGCCAGCGTCTGCGAGATGTAGGCGCCTTCGTCCAGCTCGTTCGTGAACAGGCACTGGATTTCCTTGACGCCGGCCTGGCGCAGCTTCTTCAGCAGCGCGTCGGTCAGTTCGTCGTTGGCCTTCGCAATGATCTCGCCGGTGTCGGCGTCGATCATGTTCTTGGCCAGCACGCGGCCGACCAGGAAGTCTTCCGGCACCGAGATGTGCTGCGTGCCGGATTGCTCCAGCTGGCGAGCGTGACGCGCGGTGATGCGCTTGTCCTTCTCGACGATGACGGCACCCGACTTGTCGACGATGTCGAAGCGGGCGACTTCACCCTTCAGGCGGTCGGCAACGAATTCGAGCTGCGCGCCAACGTCCATCAGGCGGAAGTTGTCGAACACGAAGAAGTGGGCCAGGATTTGTTCCGGCTTCAGGCCGATGGCCTTCAGCAGGATGGTGACCGGCATCTTGCGGCGGCGGTCGACGCGGAAGTACAGGATGTCCTTCGGGTCGAACTCGAAGTCCAGCCAGGAGCCGCGGTAAGGAATGATGCGGGCGCTGAACAGCAGCTTGCCCGACGAGTGCGTCTTGCCCTTGTCGTGCTCGAAGAACACGCCCGGCGAACGGTGCAGCTGCGACACGATGACGCGCTCGGTACCGTTGACGATGAAACTGCCGTAGTCGGTCATCAGGGGCACTTCGCCCATGTAGACCTCTTGTTCCTTGATCTCCTTGACGGTCTTCGCCTGGGGCGACTCACGGTCATAGATGATCATCTGCAGGCGCGCGCGCACGGCGGCTGCGTAGGTCAACCCCCGCTGTTGGCACTCACGGGTGTCGAACGGCGGCTTGGCGATGTTGAACTCGAGGAACTTCATCTCGACGAAACCGTTGTGCGAAACAATCGGGAACGCTGAGAGGAAAGCCGCCTGAAGCCCTTCGGGCTTGCGTTTGGCGGGGGCCACGTCCTTCTGCAGGAAGGCCACGTAGCTGTCCTTCTGCATGGTCAGCAGATAGGGAACGTTGAGAACGCTCTCGCGCTTGCCGAAGCTCTTGCGGATCCGCTTGCGCTCGGTATAGCTGTAGGGGGTTGCTTGCGCCATAAACACTCCGTGTCGAGCCCACCCCTGGCCGTGGGGCGAGCCGCGTCGGCGACTGGCTGGCTCATCCGCCCAGAACGGGCGAATGCCTAGCTTGGTGGTTGGCCACTACCAACCGCTGGCGGACAACTCAGGCCTCACCTGGGAAGGTTTACCGGAGTCCGACCAAACTGGTTCTCTGCAGTCGGATCAGAGAACACTTGAAAGAACTGCGCATCATACTGCGCCGAGTGCTTTCAGCTGTTCTCAAGCAGGATTAACCCGCAAAGACGAAAAAGGGGAAGCCCAAAGGCAACCCCTTTTCTAGCCCGTGGGATTGGAGCTGCTGCGCAGATCCAATCCCAAAGTCTTACTTCAGCTCGGCCTTGGCGCCGGCTTCGATCAGCTTCTTGACAGCGGCTTCGGCGTCGGCCTTGGCAATGGCTTCCTTGACGTTCTTCGGAGCGCCATCGACCAGGTCCTTGGCTTCCTTCAGGCCCAGGCCCGTGATTTCGCGAACGGCCTTGATGACGGAGACCTTCTGAGCGCCGGCTTCGAGCAGCACGACGTTGAATTCGGTCTTTTCTTCAGCAACAGCAGCAGCAGCGCCGCCGCCACCGCCGCCGCCGGCAGCAGCCATCGAAGCGGCGGACACGCCGAACTTCTCTTCAATTGCCTTGACCAGATCGTTCAGTTCCAGAACGGTCATGCTGTCCAGAGCGGACAGGAAAGCGTCTTTGTCGAATGCCATGATGAATTTCCTTAAAACAGATTGATTGCGTGTAACGCGTTAGTTCGTCGATCAGGCAGCAGCCGGGGCTTCTTCAGCGGCAGCTTCCGTAGAAGCGGCGCCTTCGCCGCGCTTTGCAGCCAGGGCAGCCAGCACGGCCGCGGTGCGCTGCACCGGCGACAGCAGCAGGCCTGCGATTTGCGACAGCAGCACTTCCTTGCTCGGGACGGATGCCAGCGCTTTCACGCCGTTCACGTCCAGAGCCTTGCCGCCGTACGCACCGCCCTTGATGACGAGCTTGTCGTTGGTCTTGGCAAAGTCAGCGATGACTTTGGCAGCAGCGACAGCGTCTTCCGAAAAGCCGTAGATCAGCGGGCCGACCATGCTCTCCGCAGCAGCCTCGAACGGGGTGCCGGCAACAGCACGACGCGCCAGGGTGTTCTTCAGCACGTGAAGATACACACCTTGGGCACGCGCGGTGATGCGCAGCTTGTTCAAGGCTTCCACGGTGAGGCCACGGTACTCGGCCAGCGCCAGCGTCTGCGACTTGGCAGCTTGCGCTGCGACGTCGGAGACAACGACTGCCTTCTCGTTGCGATTGAGACTCAAGGTCTACTCCTCACATTTGCTCTCTCAGCCTTGCGGCTTCGGGAGCGCCAGGGAATTAGCGACCATCTGTCAGGAAACCCGCTCCGATGGCTCGAAGCGCACAACCCTACAGCGGGACCGCCATCTGCGTTGGTTCCCGACTTGCGCCGAGATTTAAGGGGTCTCCACCAACGGTCTTGGATGACGCGCCGCCCCGGCGAACCGGAGCGACGCCCCACCAATCTTGTTGCCCAGGGCCAGACTCGCCCCGGACAGATTCAGTGCCCAGGCCACCAAGGCCTGGTCTTTGTTCAGGCCGCGTTGGCCTGGGCGTTGATCGACGCGATTTCGACGCGGGCGCCGACGCCCATCGTCGAAGAGATGGCGACCTTGCGCAGGTAGATGCCCTTGCTCGACGCCGGCTTGGACTTGTTCAGAGCCTCGATCAGCGCGCGCAGGTTGCCTTCCAGCTTGTCGGTGTCGAACGAACGACGGCCGAGGGTGCCGTGGATGATGCCGGCCTTGTCGACGCGGAACTGGACCTGGCCAGCCTTGGCGTTCTTGACGGCGGTGGCGACGTCCGGGGTCACGGTGCCAACCTTGGGGTTAGGCATCAGGCCGCGCGGGCCCAGGATCTGACCCAAGGTACCGACGACACGCATCGTGTCCGGCGAGGCGATGACCACGTCGAAGGGCATGTCGCCCGCCTTGACGCGCTCGGCCAGGTCTTCCATGCCGACAACGTCAGCACCAGCGGCACGGGCTTCGTCAGCCTTGGCGCCTTGGGCGAAGACGGCGACGCGCTTGGTCTTGCCGGTGCCATTGGGCAGCACGACGGCGCCGCGAACGACTTGGTCCGACTTCTTGGCATCGATGCCAAGTTGCACGGCAACGTCGATGGACTCATCGAACTTGGCGGAGGCCAGGCCCTTGACCAGTTCGAGGGCTTCGGTCAGCGGGTACAGCTTGGTCGATTCGACCTTGCCAGCCAGCGCCTTTTGCTTCTTGGTGAGCTTGGCCATGTCAGACCCCTTCCACGATGATGCCCATCGAGCGGGCGGAGCCGGCGATGGTCTTGACTGCGGCGTCCATGCTGGCAGCCGTCAGGTCCTTGGTCTTGATCGTTGCGATCTCTTCCAGCTGGGCGCGGGTCAGCTTGCCGACCTTGTCCAGATGGGGGCGCTGCGAGCCCTTTTCGATCTTGGCAGCCTTCTTGATCAGCACGGTCGCCGGGGGCGACTTGATGACGAAGGTGAAGCTCTTGTCCGCGAACGCGGTGATGACCACCGGCAGCTTCATGCCCGGCTCGAAGCCAGCGCCCGAAGTCTGGGCGTTGAACGCCTTGCAGAACTCCATGATGTTCAGGCCACGCTGACCCAGCGCGGGACCAACCGGCGGCGAGGGGTTAGCCTTGCCTGCGGCGACTTGCAGCTTGATGAAGCCGACAATTTTCTTTGCCATGTTTTCTCCAATCCAGTGCCCGGGCGGCAAAGCCTGGGCACCTGAGTGCTAGCGCATCGGACTCGGAACTTGCGTTCCTACCTTTGCTCCTCTTGTCCGCCTCTCGTTGCAGACTGATCACGGGCCGACGTTAGGGACGCCGGCCGAACCCAGGATTCTAGTCCGTCAGACTTTGCCTTAGGCCCTCCAGGCCAGCGGCGAAGTTTGACGAACCTCTCGATTCGTCAAACTTTCTCGACCTGCGAGAAGTCCAGCTCGACCGGCGTAGCGCGGCCGAAGATCGTGACCGACACACGTACCTTGGACTTGTCGTAGTTGACTTCCTCGACCGAACCGTTGAAGTCGGTGAAGGGGCCTTCCTTGACGCGCACGACCTCGCCGACCGTCCACTCGACCTTGGGCCGGGGCTTCTCGACGCCTTCCTGCATCTGGTTGACGATCTTCATGACCTCGGCTTCCGAGATCGGAGCGGGGCGGTTCTTGGCGCCGCCGACGAAGCCCGTCACCTTGGACGTGTGCTTCACCAGGTGCCAGGACTCGTCGTCCATGAACATCTCGACCAGCACGTAGCCCGGGAAGAAGCGGCGCTCGGTGACGGCCTTCTTGCCGTTCTTCAGCTCGACGACTTCTTCGGTCGGCACCAGGATGCGGCCGAACTTGTCCTGCATGGCGGCGCGGTCGATGCGCTCGCGCAGATTGCGTTCGACGGCTTTCTCCATGCCCGAGTAAGCATGGACGACGTACCAACGCTTGGGCGGGCCAACCGGGGCTTCAACCGTGACGACTTGTTCTTCAGACATTCGGATTCCTTGCCTTCGCTTGCGTATCGCTGTTGATCAGCGCTTCCAGCCCAGGATCAGGTCGTAAAGCACCCATTCCAGCGTCTTGTCGGTCAGCCACAGGAAAAGCGCCATGACGACGACGAAGGCGAACACATAACCGGTCATCTGGGTCGCTTCCTTGCGAGTCGGCCAGACCACCTTCTTGACTTCGCGCGACGAGTCGCGGCCGTAGGCGATCAAGGCCTTGCCGTGCTCGGACGTGAAGAAGGCCGCCACACCGGCAGCCAGCAACACGATCAGCGAGGCCCACTGCACCAGCGCGCCTTGCTTGGACAGGCCGTAATAGGCCGCCAGCGCGCCGATCAGCAGCAGCACCGCAAGGGCCAGCTTGGCCTTGTCGGCGCCGCTCGTCACGGTCTCGACTTGGGGAGGATTCGCCATCACTTCACTTTCACGCGCCGCTTTTAAGCGGCTGTCAGGTGCTGCCAAGGCTTGCAGCCATCAGCAGCAAGGCCCGCCGAGATCACTCTCGCGGGCCGATGCTTGGTTAGCCAGAAAACCAACCGCCGTGATCAGTGGCGGGTGGCAGGGGCAGAGGGTCTCGAACCCCCAACCTTCGGTTTTGGAGACCGACGCTCTGCCAATTGAGCTATGCCCCTGTGGCCTTGAAAAACTTACGCGAGGATCGTTGCGACGACGCCCGAGCCGACGGTACGGCCGCCTTCACGGATGGCGAAGCGCAGGCCCGTCTCCATGGCGATCGGTGCAATCAGCTTCACGGTGATGCCGACGTTGTCGCCCGGCATGACCATTTCCTTGTCCTTCGGCAGCTCCACGGCACCGGTCACGTCCGTCGTGCGGAAGTAGAACTGGGGACGGTAGTTGTTGAAGAACGGGGTGTGGCGGCCGCCCTCTTCCTTGGACAAGACGTAGATCTCGGCCGTGAAGTGGGTGTGGGGCTTGATCGAGCCGGGCTTGGCCAGCACTTGGCCGCGCTCGACGTCTTCGCGCTTGGTGCCGCGCAGCAGGATGCCGACGTTGTCGCCTGCTTGACCTTGGTCCAGCAGCTTGCGGAACATTTCGACGCCCGTGACCGTGGTCTTCTGGACTTCGCGGATGCCCACGATTTCGATTTCTTCGCCGACCTTGATGATGCCGCGCTCGACGCGACCGGTCACGACGGTGCCGCGGCCAGAGATCGAGAACACGTCTTCAACCGGCAGCAGGAAGGCGCCGTCGATGGCACGGTCCGGCTGGGGGATGTAGGTGTCCAGCGCGTCAGCAAGACGCATGATGGCTTGCTCGCCCAGGTCGCCCGTGTCGCCTTCCAGCGCCAGCTTGGCCGAACCCTTGATGATGGGGGTGTCGTCGCCGGGGAAGTCGTACTTGGACAGGAGCTCGCGCACTTCCATTTCGACCAGCTCGAGCAGCTCGGCGTCGTCGACCATGTCGCACTTGTTCAGGAAGACGATGATGAACTTCACGCCGACCTGGCGAGCCAGCAGGATGTGCTCGCGGGTCTGGGGCATCGGGCCGTCAGCGGCCGAGCACACCAGGATGGCGCCGTCCATCTGGGCGGCACCGGTGATCATGTTCTTGACGTAGTCGGCGTGGCCGGGGCAGTCAACGTGCGCGTAGTGGCGGTTGGCCGTCTCGTACTCGACGTGGGCGGTGTTGATCGTGATGCCGCGGGCCTTTTCTTCGGGCGCTGCGTCGATCTGGTCGTAGGCCTTGGCCTCGCCGCCGAACTTCTTGGACAGCACGGTCGCGATTGCCGCGGTCAGCGTGGTCTTGCCATGGTCAACGTGGCCAATCGTGCCCACGTTCACGTGCGGCTTGGTCCGTTCAAACTTGCCTTTTGCCATCTTGCGCTCCTGAGGCGAACCCGTTGAGACGAGTAGAAGAAAAAAGAGAATAGGTGGTGCCCTTGACGCGGATCGAACGCGTGACCTCTCCCTTACCAAGGGAGTGCTCTACCACTGAGCCACAAGGGCATCGGCACGGGTTTGACGCCAATGAAGGCCGGCAAACCGGTGTCGACGCACGCCAACCAAGTCACTCCGAAATGGAGCGGGAAACGGGAATCGAACCCGTGTCATTAGCTTGGAAGGCTAAGGTTCTACCATTGAACTACTCCCGCCCTGGGAGCCTTGCCACAACCGCCAGCAACGGCAGCTTTTGGTGGAGGAGGCTGGATTCGAACCAGCGTACGCTATGCGGGCAGATTTACAGTCTGCTGCCTTTAACCACTCGGCCACCCCTCCTGAGGCAAGCCCGCAACTATAGCACAGGGCGATGGAGGCGCAACAGCGCCTTCGCCAAGAAGAGCAAAAGAGGTCCGGAGCGCTCCGCGGCACTCGGCGCAAGCCCCGCGGGAGCCCGCTACCGCGCACGCCGACCGGCACGAAGCAGGACGCGCCCAACGCCCCGTTCGAGCGCCGGCCATCCAGCAGATACGCGCAGCCGACCAATTCCGGACCAGATCAAGGCCACCCGACTACCGGCTGACAGCCACCCGACGGCAAAGTCGAGCCCAAAGACAAGCCCTTCGTCGCCGAAGCGCAACAGTTTTTGACACGCACCAATGCCAATCAAGTACCAATTCCAGATGCGAAACCACTCGCATACAGGGGCGAGCACCCATGGAAAGCAGGTTGCGCCGCTACCACCCGGGAAACCCCCCAGTAAAAATTGGTAGCAAAGTGGC
Organism: Roseateles sp. GW821-FHT02E12; assembly: GCF_059421665.1. Lineage (NCBI taxonomy): Bacteria > Pseudomonadati > Pseudomonadota > Betaproteobacteria > Burkholderiales > Sphaerotilaceae > Roseateles > Roseateles sp. GW821-FHT02E12. The sequence goes on along the minus strand of NZ_JBWKVK010000005.1, from coordinate 31,181 downwards.
GTTATCAGTCGTTACAGTGGCATCGCACTGGTTGAGAGCCGTCGCTGAGGCCAGCGACGGCAGCAACCGGACCCAAGGTGGTATGCACGCACTGGACGCAGTCACCGCCGCCCCGATTCATTGGCCACAACGAGGAACAGTAAATGAAGGTCAAGCAGACCCCCATCTCGCAGGCGGTATTCATCGCCCTACTCGGCGCCAGCGGCGTCGCCATGGCGCAGCAGGCGCCGGCTGCTCAGCAACTCGACACCGTGACCATCACGGGCATCCGGGCGTCGCAGGAGAAATCCCTCGCCGTCAAGCGCAACGCTGACGCCCACATCGACGTCATCTCCGCCGAAGACATCGGCAAGATGCCCGACAAGAACGTGGCCGACTCGCTGGCCCGCGTGCCTGGCGTCACCATCCTGAACAGCCCTGCCGGCGGCTCCGGTGGCTTCGACGAGCGCGACCGCGTGGGTCTGCGCGGCACCAACCCCAGCCTGACGCAGACGCTGCTGGACGGCCACGGCATCGCCAACGGCGACTGGTTCGTGCTGGACCAGACCGGCGCCGGCGTCGGCCGCAGCGTCAGCTACTCGCTGCTGCCCTCCGAACTGGTGAGCCGCGTCGAAGTGCGCAAGAGCGCCGAAGCCTCCCTGGTGGAAGGTGGCACCGCAGGTTCGGTGAACATCATCACCCGCAAGCCTCTGGAGTTCTCCAAGGCACTGACCATTGAAGCCGGCATCGGCGCCGTCTACGCCAGCCTGCCCAAGAAAACGGACCCGCAACTGAGCGTGCTGGCCAACTTCAAGAACGACTCCAAGACTTTCGGCGTCCTGGTGCAAGCCTTCTCGGAAAAGCGCAGCCTGCGTCGTGACGGCGTGGAAGCGCTCGGCTACATCAACCAGCTGAGCAGCGCCAACGCGCCGACCCTGATCGCCGCTCACCCTGAACTGGCCGGCGTCTACACCCCCGACCTGATCGGTGCGGCCTACTTCACGCAAGAGCGCGAGCGCAAGGGCGGCCTGATTCGCGCCGAGTTCAAGCCCACCCAGGACGTGGACATCACGCTGACCGGCTTCTCGTCCAAGATGGATGCGGACAACTACAACCGCAACTTCCTGATCGCGCCGCGCGCCGGCCTGATCAACAGCGCCACGATCTCGAACTATTCGATCGCCACCGACAGCAAGGGCGTGAAGACGCTGACGAGCGCGACGTTCGACTGGGCCTCGGCTTCGACCGCTGGCTACTACGACATGATCTCGCGCAAGGCCTCGGCCGAGAGCGGCTACCTGAGCCTGGACGGTTCCTGGAAGGTGAACAACGCGCTGACGCTGACCGTCAACGCCGGTTCGTCCAAGGGCAAGGGCCAGACCCTCAGCCAGGACGTGCTCGAAGAGCACATCAACACGACCCACGCCAGCTACCAGCTCAACGGCACGGATACGGCGCCTTCCTTCGGCTTTACCGCGCCGGTCCTGGGTGCCGACTGGATCTTCGGCAACCAGCACACCATCGTGCACGACAAGGAAAGCTGGGCCCAGGTGGACGGCGAGTACTCGCTGGACGCCGGCGTGCTGAAGAGCCTGAAGTTCGGCGTGCGCAGCGCCGAGCACAAGCGCTACACCGACCCGACCATCAGCCAAGGTCCTCTTGGCGCGTGGGGCGCGAACGTGCCGGCCCTCAGCAGCACCTATCCGGGCAACTTCGGTAGCGGCCTGGGAAGCGGTTTCCCGACCAACATCGCCTACATCCCCGCGGATGCGCTGGCTGCCTACAACGCCGCCTACACCAACCGCGACCCCATCGCGCGTCGCTCGCCCTTCGACGGCGGCGAGTACAGCGTGAAGGAAACCAGCACCGCTGCCTACCTGCAGGGCACGCTGGAAGGCGACAGCTGGAGCGGCAACGTGGGCCTGCGCGCGGTTCGCACCAAGCAAAGCTCGGGCGCCTTCCGCCCGACCCTGCCGGGTGAAACGCCTGACGTGGCATCCTTGTTCGGCAACTTCGCTGCGACCACCTCGGACCGCAGCTACACCGACCTGCTGCCCAGCGCCAGCATCCGCATCGATGTCACCAAGAGCGTGGTTGCACGCCTGGCGCTCAGCCGCACGCTGACCCGTGCCGACTACACGGCGCTGTCTGCCTTCACGTCGCTGAACACCGCCGGCATGTATGGCAACAACACCGTCGTGGGCAGTGGCACCGCCGGCAACGCCGACCTGAAGCCGATCCGCTCGACCAACTTCGATGCCAACATCGAGTGGTACTTCGCGCCTCGTGCCTTCGTGTCGATGGGTGCCTTCCACATGCAGATGGCCAGCTACATCACGAACGGCACCTTCACCGGCACCTACCCGGCCCTGCTCGGCAATGCGCCCGGCGGCTCGACGCAGGCTGTGGCAAACCGCCAGTTCGTCATCACCGGCCTGACCAACAAGAAGGCTTCTGTCACCGGCCTGGAGTTCGCGTTCGAAACGCCGATCGCCAACAACTTCGGCGTCAGCGCGAACTACACCTTTGCGGATGGTCATGACCAAGACGGCCACGTGCTGCGCGGCGACGTGAAGAACTCGTTCACCCTGGGCGGCTTCTTCGAGAACGACCAGTTCTCGGCCCGCCTGAACTACAGCTACACGGACGACATCTTCATCGGCACCGACCGCAGCACCGACTACTACCAGAAGGGCAACGGCGTGCTGTCGGCATCGCTGGGCTACAAGTTCAGCGAGAACTTCGCCCTGAGCCTGGATGCACAGAACCTGAACGACCCGAAGCTGAAGTACTACGCCTCGGAAGTGCAGCCGCGCGGCATCTACAAGAACGGCCGCCAGTTCTACCTGACCGCCCGCATCAAGTTCTGAGATCGGACCGAGCAGAGTCCCTGCGGACTCTGCGACGCCTATCGAAGGACTGCCGGCATGCAAGCCGGCAGGCATGATGACCACCGACCCTGCTGGAACTCTCGGGTTCCGGCAGGCGCCGCAGGTGACCAAAATCGAAGGGGAGCGTGGCAACACGTTCCCCTTTTTCATTTCGACAGCCGCATGACCGAAACCGCCACCACCCTCGCCTCGTCCAGCGCCGCGCGCCCGTTGAGCCGCAGCACGGATGCGCCGCCCGTGCAGCATGTCTGCGTCGTCGGCGGCGGCTCGGCGGGCTGGATGACGGCCCTGATGCTGGCGAACACGGCCTACGGCCCTCGCCTGAAAGTGACGGTGCTGGAGTCCCCCCAGGTCGGGATCATCGGCGTGGGTGAAGGCTCGACGCCCTGGCTGCGCAAGTTCTTCGAGGACCTGGGCATCGAGGAGTCCGAATGGATGCCCGCGTGCAACGCCACGTACAAGAGCGGCATCACGTTCGATGGCTGGTCCACCAAGCCTGGCTTCGAGCGCTACTTCCACCCCTTCGTCTCGATGCTGGACAACCTGACCATGCATCAGTTCGTGGACAACGTGCATGCGCGGCTGGACGGCGCGGACGTGCACGCCCATCCAGACCGCTTCTTCGTCACCGCGGCACTGGCCCGCCAGGCCCGCGGCCCGCGCGCCAGGCCCGACTTCCCGTTCGACGTCTGGTACGGGTATCACTTCGACGCGACGCTGCTGGGCCAGTTCCTTGGGGCCAAGGCGGTGGAGCGGGGCGTGACCCACCTGCAGCGCCACGTCACCCAGGTGCAGCTCAACGAGCGCGGCGACATCAGCCACCTGCAGCTCGACGGCGGCGAGACGCTGGCCGCCGACTTCTTCGTCGACTGCTCCGGCTTTGCGTCGCTGATGATCGGCAAGGCGCTGCAGACGCCCTTCCTCCCCTACGCGGAGAACCTGTTCAACGACGCGGCCATCGCGATGCCGACACCGCTCGTTGGCCGCATCGAGTCTCAGACCGTGTCCACCGCGCTGCGCCACGGCTGGGCGTGGAAGATCCCGCTCACCACACGCCACGGCAACGGCTACGTCTACAGCAGCGCGCACTGCTCGGCGGACGAGGCCGAGACCGAGCTGCGCCGGCACCTGGGCCTGCTGGACGCCGACGTGCCCGCACGCCACCTCAAGATGCGCGTGGGCCGCATGTCCAAGATCTGGAGCCGCAACTGCGTGGCCGTGGGCCTGTCGCAAGGCTTCATCGAGCCGCTGGAAGCCACTGCCCTGCTGTTCGTGCAGCGCACCGCCGCCATGCTGGTGGAAGTGCTGGAGAAACGCGACCTCGGCCCCGCCGCGCAGGAAGCGTTCAACGATGCCATGAAGGTGCGCTTCGAGAACACCCGCGACTACATCGTGGCGCACTACAAGACCAACTCCCGCACCGACACCGAATACTGGCGCGCCAACGCCGAGAACATGAAGCTGTCGGACTCGCTGCAAGGCGTGCTGATGACATGGATGTCCCGCAAGCCGCTGGTCGCCGGCCTCAAGGCCGGCCGTTTCGGGCAGGGCTATCCCACCGTGTCCTGGTACGCGCTGCTGGCCGGTATGGGCATCTTTCCGGATGCCGCAGACCTGCAGCCGCCGACCGCCCAGCAGGCACAGCACCAGCTGGAAACGGTGGACGACTTCGTCGCGCGCAGCGCGCTGAACTTCCCCGACCACCGCGAGCTGCTCGCCAACATCCCGCCGCGCGCGGGCGACAAGACCTTGCAGATGTACCTGTGGTGACGAATGCCTGCCCCTGGGCCGACGAGTACGTCGGCCGGTCCCCCGGGGGGACGACCGCTTGCTTGGGGCGGCCCGGCGCCGCGCGGCTCAGGGCTTGAGGCGGCCGACGAGGTCGTCGCGGATCTCGGCATCACGCGCCGCGTCCACGTCGCCGAACAGATGGCGCTGCCCCTCGGGGATGTGCGCCAAGCCCTCACCTCGCGCGCCAAACACGTAGTGCGCGAACAGCGCGCGCCAGCCTTCGCGCTCGCCATCCGGCAAGTGGCGCAAGGCCAGCATCGCCAGCCGCATCGCGGCCAGGTGCAGGTCGTCGTTGCGCGCGGGTGCTGCCAGCGGCCGCCACCAGTAGTTCATCAGGATGTTCAGGTGCGGCGCCAGCGCCTCGACCTGGTGGAACCACAACGGCGGCATGTAGATCGCGTCGCCCGGCTCCAGCTCGGCCACCACGGCGCGCTCCAGCGCCTCGCTCACCAACGGGAACTGCGCCGGGTCGGCCCGGTGCAGGTCGGGCACCACGGACATCGGCGCTGGCGTGGGCGCGTAGTCGGGCGGGCCGAGATACAGCAGCGGCGCGCACTGAGGCGGCAGCAGCGTGAAGCGGCGCCGCCCGGCCGCCACGCAGGCGATGTTGTGCGAGTCATCGAAATGCGCGGGCACGGTGGCGCGGTTGCCGATCCAGATGCGCGGCGGGATGGTGGCGTCAAGCAGCGGCAGCGCGTTCGCCTGCTCCAGGCCCGGCAGCGCCTCCGACACCAGCGCGCTCTGCGCCGCCAGGCTGGGCGGGTCCGGAAAGTGGCTGTAGCGCCAGAGCTGCTCGAACAAGGCGGCGTAGGGCCGCTTGTCGCGCATGAAGTTGAAGCCGTCCAGGCCCGGCTTGTAGCTGAAGGCCCGTGTGGGCTCGGGCTTGGCCAGCACGGCATCCACAGGCTGGCCGCCATCGAAGCCCATCAGGTACTTCAGGCAGCCTTCCAGGCCCGCGCGGCCTTGCGCCACCAGCGGCCAATGCTTCACCGCGCCGCGCATCACCACCGGCTCGTAGGCGGGCACCACGTCGCGCTCAAAGCGCTCGCGCGTGATCCCGTCAACTTCCTTCATCGGCTGCATAGGTTCCACGTTCAGGGGTGCGCCATTGTCGGCGGCATGCGGAGGGCAAACCGGTCAGGCAAGTCAGACCTTCCAGTACCAACCACGCTTGTCCAGCGCCCAGACGATGACTGCCCACACGGCCACGAAGGCGCCGGCAAAGGCCAGCGACTGCCCATGCGGCCCGACCAGCGCGCCCAGTGGACCGAACACGCTGCGATACAGCGGCCCCATCCAGCCGGTGGCCACGAGCAGCACCGTGCACATCCAGGCCCCGGCATAGGCGCCGATGGCGTTCAGGCCAAAGGCGCGGCCCAAAGCGTGGTGGCCGAGGTGGTCGATCCACTGATGCGCTGCGGCCAGCGCCACCGCCGCCAGGCCGCCGGTCCACAGCACGAAGGACGGCGTCCACAGCTGCTTGTTCCAGGGCAGCCAGCTCGTCCACCACCAGCCCACCAGCGCCGCGGCAATACCCGTCAACAGCAGGGGCCGCGTCTGCTCGCGCCGCAACAGGCCGCCGCAGATCAGGCCGAAGACCGTGGTGCCCAGCGCACCCAGCGTGGAGAGCAAGCCTTCGGGGTCGAAGGCGACGCCGGTTGCCGCATCCCATTCATAGGCCCAGCGGCCGAGCACGACGGTGTCGACGCGCTGGTTCAGGCTGCCGAGCTTGTCCAGCGTGGGGCTGGCGAACAGCAGCAGCCCGCCAGAGCCGATCAGCAGCACCAGCAGCAAGGCCCATTGCCCGCGGGCCCGCAGATGGATGGCCGCCACGCCCGCGAACGCAAAGCAAAGGCCGATGCGCTGCAGCACACCCAGCAGGCGGAACTCGGGCTTGTGCATCAACCACCAGGCCAGCAGGTGCAACACCAGGCCCAGGCCGACGATGCGCAGGCCGCGCTGGACCACGGCGGCGCGCAGCGGCCCTGGCGCGGCACCGGCGTCCACCCGCGGCCCGAGGGCGAGTGCGGCGGAGACGCCGACGATGAACAGGAAGAACGGAAAGATCAGGTCGGTCGGCGTGCAGCCATGCCAGGCCGCATGCTCCAGCGGCCAGTAGACCGCGCCCCAGTCGCCCGGGTTGTTGACGAGCAGCATGGCGGCCACGGCCAGGCCGCGCAGCGCGTCAACCGACGCGATGCGCCTGCTCTTGATCACGGCTTCATCGTGTTCATGGCGTTCAGGATTTCGCCGTTGTCCTGGCTCAGCTCCCAGGCAAAGACCCCGGCCAGGCCCGCACGCTTGGCGAACGCGACCTTGGCGCGCACGGCGCGCGGGTCGTCGTAACCAACGAAGCGGCCGCCGCCAACCATCGCCCAGGACTGGGTGCGCTTGTCGAAATGCGCCTTCATGCCTGTCAGCGAATCGATGTCCTTGAAAGGCACCGAGCCGTCCTCGTTGGGCCAGGGCTTGGCATAGCTGCCATCGGCCTTCACACCATCAAAGCCGCGGCCGTACATCGCCACGCCGGCAACGAGCTTGGCCGCCGGCACGCCCTCGCGCTTCAGGTTGGCCACCGACGCCTCCAGGCTGGTGTCGTCGCTGGGCTTGGCGCTGCGCAGCGCGGTGTGGTTGGCGGCCTTCTTCGTCCAGGGGCCGGCGAAGTCGTAGGTCATCATGAAGACCAGGTCCAGCGACGGTGCCGCGCGGCCCATGGCCATGCGGGCAAGCTGCTCCTTGGTGGTGGCGATCGCGGTGGTCAGCGCGTAGCGCTTGCCCGCCTCGCGACCCAGGGCGTCCAGGCCCACGCGCAGGTCCTGCATCAGCAGCACGTAGTTCTCGGCGTCGGCCGGGCTGCCCAGCGGCACGCCGTTGACCGACCCGTTGGAGCCGGGGTGTTCCCAGTCGATGTCCAGGCCGTCGAAGCCGGGGTGGGCCCGCAGCCAGGCGATGGAATGCTTCACGAAGGCCGCACGGCCCTCAGGCTTGGCGGCCAGATGGAAGAAGGGATCGGAGCCACCCCAGCCGCCCACCGAAGCCAGCACCTGCACCTGCGGGTCGCGCGTCTTCAGGCGCTGGAAGGCGGCGGAGAAGGTGTCCTGGTCGGCATGCGGCGCGATGCTGAAGTTGGGCTTGCCGGCGCAGGCGGCGGCCTCCGAAGTGCGCTGGCCTTCGCCGCAGATCAGCAGGAAGGCGTAGAGCAGGTGCGTGACGCGGCCGGGGGGCAGTTGCTCGACGACATCGACGCCGCGCTCGGCCAGGATGTAGGTGCCGACGACGGGCTTCGGTTGAGCCTGGGCGATGGCGGCTGCCAGCGCGAGGGCGGCGATCAGGGTTTTCTTCATAGATTGCATTCGCTGGTCAGGCCGGCGTCCGGCACGGTGTCGCGGCGGGCCACGCCCTGCTTGCGCAATTGCGCAGCGCGGGCCTGCATGGCGGTGGGGCCCAGCGTCTTGCCGGCCTCATGCAGCACCCAGTCGACTTCAAACTCGTAGTCGCGCGGCGCACCGGCCACGGCGCCGCCGGCCAGCCAGTGGTTGAAGCTGATCGCCATGGGCTTGCTCGGCACATTGCGGCCGGTGTGCTCGCCCATCAATTTGCCGTTGACGTAGTGGCGGGTGCGCGTGGCCTCAACCTGCACGGTCAGCAGCTGCCAGCCGTCGAAGGAGCCTTGCACGATGGACGCCTGGTTGAAGGACTCCCAGGGATCGATGCGCACCGTGTGCCAGCTCACGCCGTAGAGGCGCGTCTCGGGTTCGCCCCAGCCGCCGTGCGGCAGGTATTCGAAGTCGACCTCGCTGAAGTCGGGGTCGTAGTCGTGCTTCAGCGGGCCGGCCAGGAAGAAGCTCTGGATGACCGGGTCACGCGAGCCCGCCGTGTCGCGAAAGCGCACGCGTGCCGTCGTCGTGCCGACGAGGAACTTGCGGGCCGCGCAGAGCTGGGCCAATGTGGTGTTGGCGGGCGTGCCGTCGGTGGACATCTTCAGCTTCAGCAGGCCGCCGTCCAGCGCGAGCTGGCTCGGGGCGAAGCGCGAACCGGGCAGGCCGGGGTGGCCGATGCCTTCGCGCAGCACCCAACCGCTCTGGCGCAGCGCCTCGAGGCTGGGCTGCGAAAAGTCATCGAAGAACTCGCCCGCCGCGAAAGCGGGAGCCGCGGCAAAGAGCAAAGCGACGGCAGCCACTTTCATGCTGGCACGCCTTCAACGGGCGCGCTCTTGCGCGGCATCGGCACCCACAACAGCAGCAGCAGGGCCGGCAGGCCGCAGCCAATCGTCCAGGCGAAGAACTGCTGGTAGCCCATGGCGATCTGGATGTCGCCGCTGATGGACTTGGCGAAGATGAAGCCCAGCTGCATGACGCCCGAGCCCAGCGCGTAGTGGGCCGTCTGGAAACGGCCCGGCGCCACGGCCTGCATGATGTACAGGATCATGCCGACGAAGCCGAAGCCGTAGCCGAACATCTCCACGCCCACGGCAGCGGCGATGTGCGGCATGTCGGCAGGCAACTGCGCAGCCAGGTAGTAGAAGGTCACGTTGGGCACGCTCATGGCCACCAGCAGCAGCGGCATCGCGCGCTTGAGGCTGAGCTTGCTGGTCACCCAGCCGCCGAGCACCGAACCAACGAGAAAGGCGCCCGTGCCCACCCAGCCGTAGACGTCGGCCACCTGCCCGGTCGTCAGGCCCAGGCCGCCCTTGTCGCGCGCTTCCAGCAGGAAGAGCGGGCCGATGGTCTGCACCTGGCCTTCGGCGAAGCGGAACATGACGATGAAGAGCACGGCGCGCCAGATGCCGGGCTTCTGGAAGAAGTCGACGACGACCTCCTTCAACATCGCGGCCACGCCCGAGGCCGTCAGCTCGCTGTGCTCGGTGGAGAGCGTGCCGGGCAGGAAACGCGCGTTGTAGGTGGCCAGCACGGCCACCAGGCCAGCCAGCACCAGGAAGACGGTGGACCAGGCGCTGACCGCGCCCATCGTGCCTTCCAGATGGCCCGCCAGCTTCAGGATCACGCCGGTGATGAAGAAGCGCGCGCCGTTGAAGAAGGCGCCTTGCCAGCCCGCATAGGCGGCCTGGCGCTTTTCGTCGAGCGACGCCATGTAGAGGCCGTCGCAGGCGATGTCATGCGTGGCGGACGCGTAAGCGATCAGGAAGAGCACGACGATGGCCGCGCCGAACCAATGCGGCAGGTGCAGGGCCAGGGCCATCAGCCCCAGGCCCACCGCGCCCACGTACTGCGCCGCCACGACGATGAGCTTCTTGCTGCGCGCCAGTTCCAGGAAGGGGCTCCACAGCGGCTTGATGGCCCAGGCCAGGCCCAGCACCGCCGTCCAGCGGGCGATCTGGTCGTTCTCGACGCCCAGGTTCTTGAACATCAGGCCCGCAATGAGCATGACGACGAAGAACTGCATGCCCTGCACGAAGTACAGGGTGGGCACCCACCGCATCGGGTTCTTGGCTTGCTCCATCACTGCAGTCCTTGTGGCGCACGGCCGGTGGCTTGAGCCTGGCCTTCCAGCCAGGCCTTGATCCCCGCCAGCGCGCCGGGCGCGAAGCCCCAGCTCAGCAGCGTCGGGCCGGCCACGTCCAGGGCCTGGTAGGGGTTCCACAGCGACAGGTGCAGATCGGGCCGCCACTCGGACGCAGCCAGACCGTAGCGGGCGCGGCGGGTGGACACGAGCACGTTGAGGCGGCCGTCCTTGGGCACGGTCGTCCAGTCGAGCTGGGCGATGTCGTCGACCATCTGCACCTGGGCGTCCGTGAAGCCGTCGAACAGCGCGACGGCCTGGCGGCCGGTGGGGCCGGCTTCCGACACCATGTCGGTCGGCACGTCGCCCTGCACGATGACGCGGATGGGGGCATTCAGCGCCGGCGGCTGGGCACCGCGGAGCGCGGTGAGTCCCGCGGCCCAGGCCTCGGCCATCAGCGTGTGGTCGGCGGCGCGGGCGGTGCTGTCGTCAACCACACGGGCCGGGTAGGCAGCGGCCAGCGTGTCCAGCCGGCGGTTGGCCGTCTCGCCCTGTGCGGGCGTCAACCGGCCGCTGGCGAAGGCGTCGCGCAGCGCGTTGATGGCCACCAGTTGCTCGGCCAGCGAGCCTTGCGCCAGCACCATGTCGGCACCGGCCTCGATGGCCATGACGGCGCTCTTGGCATAGCCGAAGCGCTCCGCCACGGCCTTCATCATCAGCGCGTCGGTGATGACGACGCCGTCGTAGCCCCAGTCCTGGCGCAGGATGCCGCCGATGAGCTGCGGCGACAGCGTGGCCGGCCGGTCGGGGTCGATCTGCGGGTAGACGATGTGGGCCGTCATCATGGCCGGCGCTTGGCTGGCCAGCGCCTTGAAGGGCGCGAGTTCCAGCGCGTTCAGCTCGGCGCGCGACTTGTCGACGGTGGGCAGCGCATGGTGCGAGTCGACGTGCGTGTCGCCGTGGCCGGGGAAGTGCTTCACGCAGCAGGCCACGCCTTGGCTCAGCGACCCGCGCATCCACGCGGCCGCCAGGCGGCTGACCTCGACCGGGTCGTTGGAGAAGCTGCGCTCGCCGATGACGGGGTTGGCCGGGTTGTTGTTGACGTCCAGCACCGGCGCGAAGTTCCAGTTGATGCCCAGCGACTTCAGCCCGCGCGCCACCGCCGCACCCACGGTCTCGGCCCGGTCGGCGTCGCCGCTGGCACCCAGCGCCATCGCCGACGGCGGCTGCGGCAGGAAGGTCACGCGCACGACGGCGCCGCCTTCCTGGTCGATGCCGATCAGCGCCTCGGGTCCCAGCACCTCGATGAGATCGCTCATCAGCGCGCGCACCTCGCTCTCGGTGCCGATGTTCTTGCGGAACAGGCAGACGGAGCGGATCTTCTGCTCGCGCAGGAAGGTCGCGGTCTCGGCGTCGAGGCTCTGGCCCGGGATGTCGACCATCACCAGGCGGCCGGGATCAAAGGTGCTCATGATCAATGCGTCTTCGTGACTTTGGCGAGGTTGGGCGGCACGTCGGGGTTGAAGCCACGCGCACGCGCCAGCGCCTCGACCATGGGATAGAAGCTCTGCACGAGGGCGATGGGATCGAGGTCCTCGTTGCCCGTCGTGACCAGCGGCAGCTCGGCGCCCGGGGTGCCCAGCGGCGCGGCCAGCAGCACGCGGCCACCACGCGAGCGCATCTCTTCGGCGATGGCCAACAGGCCGGCCTGGGCCGGGCCACGCGGCGCGAAGACGAGCAGCGGGTAGCCGTCGCGCACCAGCGCCATCGGGCCGTGCTTGACCTCGGCGCCCGAGAAGGCCTCGGCCTGGATGCCGCAGGTTTCCTTGAGCTTGAGCGCCGCTTCCATCGCGACGGCCAGGCCCGTGCCACGGCCGAGCACGAACAGGCGGTCGGCGTTCTGCAGCACCGGCAGGGCGGCGGTCCAGTCCAGCTTGGCAGCCTGCTCCAGCGCGATGGGCAGCACGTTCAGCGCGGCGCGCAGCGTGTCGTCCTGCTGCCAGGCCGCCACCACGCGTGCACCGGCCACGAGCTGGGCGATGTAGCTCTTGGTTGCGGCCACGCTCTTCTCGGGGCCGGCGTGCAGCTCGAACACATGCTCGGCCGCGGCGGCGAGCGGCGAGCCGCTGGCGTTGACGAAGGCCACCGTGCGCGCACCGCCTTCGCGGAAGAATTGGGTCGGCGCGATCAGGTCCGGGCTCTGGCCCGACTGCGAGAAGGCCATCGACAGCAGGCCCTGGCAGTGGATGCGGCTCTGGTAGAGCGTGATCAGCGACATCGGCAGCGACGTGACCAGCCGGCCCAGGCGCGCCATGACGAGATAGGCCAGGTAGTGGGCCGCGTGGTCGGAGCTGCCGCGCGCAATGGTCAGCACGCTGGCGGGCGGCTGTTCCTGCAGCGCCTGGCCCAGGCGGGTGTAACTGAGCGGGTCGGCCGCCAACTGGCGGGCCACCGCGTCCGGCGCACTCAGCGCCTCTTCAAGCATCAGCGACGACATCGATCTCTTCACCTTCCACAAACACGCGCCGCAGCTGAAGCCCGGCATCCATCACAACCACATCGCCCCACGCACCGGCGGCAAGCCGCCCGCGGTCGGGCAGGCCCAGGTATTCGGCCGCCGCCGTCGACACACGCCGCGAGGCCTCGGGCAGCGTCAGGCCCACGGCCTGCACGAGGTTGCGCAGCGCCTGGTCCATCGTCAGCGCGCTGCCGGCCAAGGTGCCATCGGCCAGGCGCACACCGCCCAGGCACTTCTGCACCGTGTATTCGCCGAGGCGGTATTCGCCATCGGGCATGCCGGCGGCGGCGGTCGAGTCGGTCACGCAGAACAGGCCCGGGATGCAGCGCAGCGCGACGCGGATGGCGCCTGGGTGCACGTGCAGCAGGTCGGGAATCAGCTCGGCGTGCTGGCCGTGCGCGAGTGCCGCGCCCACCATGCCGGGCTCGCGGTGGTGCAGGCCCGTCATGGCGTTGAAGAGATGGGTGAAGCCGGCAGCGCCCGCGTTGAGCGCGGCGACGCCGTCGTCGTAGCTGCCAGCGCTGTGGCCGATCTGCACGCGGATGCCGGCGTCGCGCAGCGGGCCGATCAGCGCGAGGTGGCCGGCCATCTCGGGCGCAATCGTCAGCACCTTGATGGGCGCGAATTCATTCAGCCGCTGCACCTCGGCCAGCGTGGCAGGAATAGCGTGCGCGGGCTGGGCACCGAGGCGATCGGGGTTGATGTAGGGGCCTTCGAGGTGCACGCCGAGCACGCGCGAACTCTGCGCGCTGCGCTCACGGCAGACCGGGCCGAGGGCCTTCAGCGCGGCCTCGATCTCGCCGACGGGCGCGGTCATCGTCGTCGCGAGAAAGGCCGTCGTGCCATGGCGGGCGTGGCGCCTGGCAATCGTGGCGATGGCATCGCCACCTTCCATCGTGTCGCGCCCGCCGCCACCGTGCACATGGGTGTCGATGAAGCCGGGCAGCAAGATGGGGCGGCCGCCCTCACCGGCGCGCGCCGCGTCGATGGGCGCGCCGCTGACGGCTGTGATGCGGCCGTTCTCGATGCTCAGGTGGCCCGAGATCACGCCCTGCGGCGTGACGATGTCGCCCTCAAGCCGCATCAGTCACGCCTCATCTCGGCAACGAAGTCGTAGTAGTCGCTGCGGCAATAGGAATGCGTCAGCTCGACGGCCTGGCCCGAGGCGAGATAGCCGACTCGCGTGATGAAGAGCACCGCGGCACCTAACGGCACCTCCAGCAGACCGGCCAGCTTCGCGTCTGCGTTGAGCGCACGGATGTGCTGCAGCGCGCGTACCGGGGCGCGGTCGCCCAGGTGGGTGTACAGCGAAGCCTCGACCTTCTGCGGATCGGGCAGCACCGACTGCGGCAGCACCGACACCTCGTAGGCCATGACGACCAGATCCGCCAGCCGCAGCCGCTCCAGGCGCGCAACGCGCTCGCCGCTCTTCAGTTCGAGCGACAGCTGCTCATCCGGTGCCGCCGGCGTGAAGCCACGCAGCAGCCAGCGCGAGCTGGGCACGAAGCCGCGCTGGTGCAGTTCCTCGGAGAAGCTGGTCAGGCGCGTCAGCGGCTGCTCCAGCTTGGGCGCGATGTAGTTGCCCGAGCCGCGCTTGCGGATGATGAGCCCCTGCTCGACGAGGCGGTCGATGGCCTTGCGCGCCGTGACGCGCGACAGCTCCAGCTGCTCGGCCAGCACGCGCTCGGAGGGCAGGGCCTCGTCGGCGTGGAAGATGCCATCACGGATGGCCTGCGCGAGGCTCTGCGCCAGTTGCATGTAGAGCGGCGAAGCCGCGTTGGGATCAGGCTTGAAATCAAAAACAGCGCTCATGCGGAAATCGTTTCCTGTTGTTGAATCAGCCAGAGCGCGCCACTGGCGGCGTCGCCCTGGGGTTCGACACGGCGGGACTGCAAGGCCGGGCTGAGGCGCGCGCCCAGGCGCTGCGCGATGCTGCCGGCCAGGGCCAGCGGCAGGGTGGGGTGAACGGCGGCTGCGAGCGCGTCCAGCGAGCGCGCGGCTTGCTCCAGCAGCGCGACCGCGGCCGGGTCGTCGGCTTCGTGCTCAAAGACGAGGGGCGCCAGGCTGGCATAGCCGCCCTGCCCCGCCTGGGCGCAAAAGCCCAGCAGTTCCTCACGCGTGGTGCCCGCCTGGCGCCAGACGGACTGCACCAGCGGGCCGGCCGCCGCGCGGCTGTCGTAGGCGGCCTGCGCCAGCTTCATGGCTTGCTGGCCCAGCCAGGCGCCGCTGCCTTCGTCGCCGATCTGCCAGCCCCAGCCGCCCACCATGCGCCGGCTGCCATCCGGCATCAGCGCCTCGGCGACGGAACCGGTACCGGAGATCAGCAGTGCACCCGGCTTGCCGCCGTGGGCGCCGAGCAGGGCCACGAGGCCGTCGGTGACGAGGGTGAAGCGAGCCACGCCTGGGTCGCCCGCGACAAAGGCCTGCAATTGCGCCGGCACGCCGGTGCCGGACAGGCCCAGGCCCAGCGCGCAGTCCTGCAGGGCCAGGCCCGGCACGGCGGCAGCAACGGCCTCGCCGATATGCCGCCAGGCCTGCTCGGCGCCCTGGCCCAGCGCCGACGCGCCGGCCTCACCGCGGCCAAGGATGCGGCCCTCGGCATCCGCCACGATCGCCCGGGTGCTGGTACCGCCACCATCGATGCCGACCCAGTGATGCGCGGGGCGGCCGGAGTGGCGGGAAGTCAGAAGGGAGGGATCGAGAACGAGTGGCATGGTCGACGGGAATCAGTCGATACCACTCTAATACCAACGACGAGGCTCGTCAATTGGTTTTAAACTGGTCTACGGCCACTCAGGTAGGCTAAAGATCAGCCCCAGTCAGGGTGTGGCTGGCTCTCAGAATCGACAAGAATACCAGTGAGAAACCAACCCGATCTACCTCTACCCGGACCTGCCGCCGTGTTCACCCTTCAACCCGCCGCCAGCGAGGCCCTGGCCGACCTGCTGGGCCGTATCGCCCGCGTCGCCCACCGCCACCCGGCAGCGGCCGACCGCTTGCTCGACAGGCTGAGCGTAAACGCTTTCATGGGCGGCGACATCGCTGTCGGTGTGGACGCCCTCTACGCCCGCTTCGGCCTGCTGGAGCCGCGCGGCCGCGCGCTGGATCTGCTGCCCGCGCTGGAGCAGGCGGGTGCCCTCGCCGCGGCCGGGCATTTCCCGATCCAGGCGGCCCGGGTCTGCGAAGCGCTGGGGCGAATTGCCTACCAGCAGGGCGAATATCAACTCGCCAGCGAGCAATGGTCGCGCGCGCTGGACCTGTCCGAAGTCAACGGCCATCTGCAGACCGACGTGGCTGCGCGCATCGGCCTGGGCCAGATCCATTACGCGCACGCGGACTGGGCCCGCGGGCTGCGCCAGATGCGCGATGCCGGCGAGCACCTGACCCGGCTCAGCAGCCAGGGCGACGACAGCTACCTCGCGGCCAAGCTGGCGCTGAACATTGGCGTCGGCAGTTTCGAGACCGGCGACCTGCCGGCCGCCGAGCGCCATTTCAGCCACGGCCTGGCCGCCGCGCGGCGCGGTGCGCACCGCGTCTTCGAGGCCGAGGCGCATTGGCACCTGGCCCGCGCGGCCCTGGCCCGCCAGCGCATGGACTGGGCGGTGGCCGACTGCCGTCTGGCGCTGGACATCGCGGCCCGCCAGGGCTACCCCTGGCTGGAGGCTGCCGCCAGCCGCACCTGGACCGAGATCGCCCTGGCCCGCGGCGACAACGCCGCCGCCGTGCGCTCCACCCGCCACGCCCTGGCGCTGGCTCAACGCATCCAGTCCCGCGCGCAGGCCCGCCAGGCTCACCTGCAGCTCGCCGAGCTGCTGCAGGCCGAGAACGACGCGCCCGGCGCGCTGGACCACCTCTGGCAACACCTGGCCCTGCAATCCGAGATCGAGCGCCTCAGCCTGCCGGCCCGCGCCACGCTGGCCGCACCGCCGGCAGAGGACGGCGGCACGCCGCTGGCGCCGGTAACGCCGGAAGAGCTGTTGCTGCATCTGTGCGGCCAGCGCCAGCGCCTGGCCGCCACGACACCGCCCGAAGCCCTGGCGGAGCTGAAGGCCGCCAGCGCCCGCATCCTCGGCCTGGCCAGCGTCGTCCGCTGGCAGCTTGGCGGCGAAGCCGGGTTGAGCGGCACGGCCCAGCCGCGTTATCTCGACCTGCTGACCCGCCACGGCGCGCCCCTGGCCCTGCCCGACGCAGCCCTGCACCCCTGTCATGCCGAACTGAGCGGCCTGCGCGGCGCGGCCCAGGCGCGCATCGAGGTGCCGCTGTATGACGGCGCCGAGCTCGCTGGCGCGCTCTGGTTGGTCGACGCACGCGCCACGCGGGCCTGGACACGGCAGGACCTGCTCATCGCCAGCCAGCTGGCGTTGCTGTTTGAGGCGCAAGGCCGGCCCTAGACGCCGCGCATGCGCCCTTCACGCCGCGGCGCGTCGCGCACCAGTTCGCTGATGAGTGCCGCCTCCGGCAGCTGCGCCCAGTAGCGCACCGGCATCTCCTTCTTCATGGCCGCGATCTTCAGGCGCGCTGGGTTGAAGATGCTGCGGTAGTAGGTCAGCCACAGCGCTTCGCCGGCGTCCTCGGGCGGTGCGTCCTCGCGGCTTGCGGGGCCGGCGCCCGAGAGGCGTTGACCGTCCCAGTGCAGGCAACCCAGCGGCGTCAGGATGGCCCAGGGATGCTGGGCGAAGCGGCGCACGAAGAAGGGCGCGACGGCCCGCAGCACGTGATGCGCGGGCACGAACCAGGCGACATGGCGGCGCCCTCCGGCGGCGGCGGCGTCCTCCACTTCGCGAAAGCGCACGAAGGCATGCATCTTGTGGATCTCTCGGTCCACCTGGCGGGCCAGTGACTGCAGGCGGCGGCGCTCGGGGTCGAGCACATCGGCCCACAGCGACGGCTCGCGCTGCAGGCGGCGCGCAAAGGCGAGCAGCCGCGCGTAGCGCGTGTCGTCGGCGTGCATGGCGACGCGGCGGCCCAGGTCATCCCAGCCGTCGGGCGGTGCCCACGGGCCCGAACCTGCCTCGGCCTGCGTCGCGAAGAGCGCGGGCTGGGCGCCGACCTCGTCCGTCCAGCCTGCATCGCCCGTGCTCAACAGCATCGGCAGTTGCGCTGCAAAGCCGGGCCAGTTGGACGGGTGGCGCAGCGCCAGCTTCATCAGAACAACGCCGCCTGTTGCGGCTGCGGCGCCGGCCGCGCAAGCGCCTGCACATCGGCCGCGCGTGGGCGGTGGTCCACGGCGATGAGAAAGGGCAGTGCACGCTTGGCGGTGGCGCCCAGCGCCAGCAGGTCGGCCCGGCGCAGGCGGCGATGCTGGCGCGTGGCCAGCAGCTTGTCGACCGAGCCCACGCCCAGGCCCGGCACCCGCAGCAGCGACTCGCGCGGCGCGCGGTCCACGTCGAGCGGAAAGCTGCCGGGGTGGGCCAGCGCCCAGGCCAGCTTGGGGTCGTGGTGCAGCGACAGAAAGCCCGCCTCGGCGACGATCTCGTCCGCGCCGAAGCCGTAGAAGCGCATCAGCCAGTCGGCCTGGTAGAGGCGGTGCTCGCGCAGCAGCGGCGCAGCCTGCGGCGGCAGCTGGCTGCTGGCATGCGGGATGGGGCTGTAGGCCGAGTAGTAGACGCGCCTGAGCCCCTGGCCGGTGTAGAGCCGGCTGGAAAGCCTCAGCACGGCGATGTCGTCCGACGCGTCGGCGCCGACGATGAGCTGGGTGCTCTGCCCTGCGGGCGCGAACGCTGGCGGCTTGGCCGCGCGCGCAGCAGCGCCGGGCAAGGCGCGCACCGCGGTGGCCTCGCGCCTTGCCTCCTTCGTGGCCTGCAAGCGTAGGTGGATGCGGGACATCGTGCGTTCGATGCCCACGGCGTCTTTCTCCGGCGCCAATGCCTTGAGGCTCTCCGCGCTCGGCAGCTCGACGTTGATGGACAGGCGATCGGCGTACCGGCCTGCACGCTCCACCAACTCGGGCGACGCGTCGGGAATCGTCTTGAGGTGGATGTAACCCTTGAAGTGCTCCTGCTCGCGCAGCCGCCGCGCCACCTCGATGACCTGCTCCATCGTGTAGTCAGGCGTGCGGATGATGCCGCTGGACAGGAACAGCCCCTCGATGACGTTGCGGCGGTAGAAGGACAGCGTCAGCTGCACGACCTCGTCAGTGCTGAAGCGGGCGCGCTTCACGTCGCTGGACTTGCGGTTGATGCAGTACAGGCAGTCGTACACGCACCAGTTGGTCAGCAGGATCTTCAGCAGCGAGACGCAGCGGCCGTCGGGCGTGTAGGCGTGGCAGATGCCGCCACCCGTCGTCGAGCCGATGCCTTTGCCGTCGCGCGAGTCGCGCTTGTTGCCGCCACTGCTGGCACACGAGGCGTCGTATTTTGCGGCGTCGGCCAGGGTGGCGAGCTTGTCCTGAACTTCCATAGAGATACTGTATATAAATACAGTACAACGCGCGGACCCAAGGTGTATCAAGCGCCAAGTCCTACAGCCCCGTGCCCGCTGGCTTCCTAGAGTGCGTCGTACCCCGCTATCGCCAGGAGCCCGCATGCCCAAGTCGCCCCGCTCTTCAGCCCCTTCGCCTAAGGTTCGAGTCGGCACGGGTGGCGAGCTGCATCACGCCGCCGGCGGCACACACCCGCCACTGACGACCAACCAGGGCATCCCCGTTCCCGACAACCAGAACTCGCTGAAGGCCGGTGCGCGCGGGCCGACGCTGCTGGAAGACTTCATCCTGCGCGAGAAGATCACGCACTTCGACCACGAGCGCATTCCCGAGCGCATCGTGCATGCACGCGGCTCGGCAGCGCACGGCGTGTTCGAGCTGCACACGTCGCTCGCCAAATACACGACCGCCCGCGTGCTGACCGAGGTGGGCGTGAAGACGCCGGTATTCACGCGCTTCTCGACCGTGGCGGGCGGCGCGGGCTCCGTAGACACGCCGCGCGACGTGCGCGGGTTTGCCGTCAAGCTCTACACGTCAGAGGGCAACTGGGACCTGGTGGGCAACAACATCCCGGTGTTCTTCATCCAGGACGCGATGAAGTTCCCCGACCTCATCCATGCCGTGAAGATGGAGCCCGACCGAGGCTTCCCGCAGGCCGCCAGCGCCCACGACACCTTCTGGGACTTCATCTCGCTGATGCCCGAGAGCATGCACATGGTGATGTGGGCGATGAGCGACCGCACGCTGCCGCGCTCGCTGCGCTTCATCGAGGGCTTCGGCATCCACAGCTTCCGGTTGCTGGATGCGAAGGGCAAGAGCACCTTCTGCAAGTTCCACTGGCGCCCCGTGCTGGGCCTGCAGAGCACGCTGTGGGACGAGGCCGTGCAGTTGGCGGGCGCTGACCCCGACGCGCACCGCCGCGACCTGTGGACGGCCATCGACGACAAGCGCTTCCCCGCGTGGGACCTGGCCGTGCAGCTTTTCACCGAGGAAGACGCCGCGGGGTTCCCGTTCGATCACCTGGACCCGACCAAGCTCATCCCCGAAGAGCTGGTGCCGCTGACCGCCATCGGCCGCATGACGTTGAACCGCAACCCGGCCAACCACTTTGCCGAGAACGAGCAGGTGGCCTTCTGCCCGGCCAACCTGCCGCCGGGCGTGGATTTCTCCAACGACCCGCTGCTGCAGGGGCGCCTGTTCAGCTACCTGGACACACAGCTGTCGCGACTGGGCACGCCCAACTTCGATCAACTGCCCATCAACGCGCCGAAGTGCCCGTTCCACACACAGACGCGTGACGGCCACATGCAAACGCGCGTGCCCACCGGCCGGGTGGCCTACGAGCCCAGCAGCCTGCAAGCGGATGCGCCCTACGAGGCGCCACGCGGCTTCGCGAGCGTTGCCGCGCCGGGCGAGCCCGACCCCAAGGGTCGGGTGCGCCCCGAGAGCTTTGCGGACCACTACAGCCAGGCCCGCATGTTCTTCCGCAGCCAGAACGCGCTGGAGCAGGCCCACATCGTCTCAGCGCTGGTGTTCGAGCTGAGCAAGGTCGAAACGCCAGCGGTGCGCGAACGCATGGTGGGCCATCTGCGCGTCATCGAAGCCGACCTGGCAAAGCGCGTGGCGGCCGGCCTGGGCATGGGGCAACTGCCGCCCGCTGCCAAGCCGGCCGCGCCAGTGCAGGACCTGCCGCGCTCGCCCGCCCTGAGCATCATCGACAAGACCCTGCCGTCGCTGCGGGACCGCTGCGTGGCCATCCTCTTCAGCGACAACTCCGACGCCAAGCGCCTGGCCGCCGTCGACAAGGCCCTGCGCAAGGCCGGCGCGAAGGTGCAGAAACTCAGCCCCCGCATCGGTGGCGCCACGTTAAACGACGGCACGCTGCAGCCCGCCGACGCGCGCCTGGCCGGCAGCCCGGCGGCGGCCTTCGACGCTGTCGCGCTGGTGCTGTCCGCTGCTGCCGCACAACAGCTCGCGCAGGACGACACCGCTGCCACCTTCGTGCGCCAGGCCTACTCGCACCTGAAGGCCATCGGCCATGACGAGGGCGGCAAGTTGCTCGTGGAAGCCCTGCACCTCGTGCCGGATGACGGCGTTTGCGCGCTGGAGCGCAATGCCAGCGCCTTTGTCGAGGCCGCCGCCACCCGGCAGTGGGACCGCGAGGAGCGCGTGCACCCGCTGCCCTGAGGACAGGCGCAGCTGCGTCATCGGCAATTCACGCAGCGCCGCCACAGTGCGGCGCTCGTGCATGCCAGTTCCCTCTCCGACGCCGCCCTGCTGGGCGGCGCTCGCTCCTCCCTGCCGCGCGGCTTCGGCCTCGTCATTGCCGCGCAATTCGCGTCGGCGCTGGCAGATAACGCGCTGCTGATCGTCGCCATCGCGCTGCTGGTCAGCCAAGGCTTCGCGCCGTGGTGGGCGCCGCTGCTGAAGGTCGGGTTCATGGCCGCGTATGTCGTGCTGGCACCCTGGGTTGGGCCGCTGGCCGACGCCTTTGCCAAGGGCCGCGTGATGGCGGCCATGAACGTCGTGAAGATGCTCGGCTTGGCGCTGCTGGCGCTGGGCCTGCATCCCGTCGCCGCGCTGGCCGTCGTCGGCCTGGGCGCGGCGGCGTATGCGCCGGCCAAGTACGGCCTCATCACCGAGATGGCCGCGCCCGAGGCGCTGGTGAAGGCGAATGGCTGGATCGAGATCAGCGTCGTGTCTGCGGCCCTGCTGGGCGCCGTGCTGGGCGGGCTGCTGGTGAGCCCGTGGTGGCTGGCCTCGGGGCTGGCGGACTTGTGCGATGGGCTGCAACTGCCGGCCGACAAACTGACCGGCTCGCTGGCGGCGCTGCTGGTGATCTACGCGGTGAGCAGCCTGCTGAACGTCGGCATCCAGGACAGCGGGCAGCGCCAGCGCAGCGTGGCCCACGACCCGGCGACGCTGCTGCGCGAGTTCCGCGCGGCCAACCGCAAGCTGTGGCGGGACCGCGAGGGCGGGCTGTCGCTCGCGGCGACGACGCTGTTCTGGGGCGTGGGCGCAACGCTGCAATTTGCGGTGCTGCGCTGGGCTGGCGAGGCGCTGAAGTTACCGCTCAGCCAGGCGGCGTACCTGCAGGCGGCGGTGGCGGTGGGCGTCATCGGTGGCGCGGCGGCAGCGGGGCGGTGGCTGGCGTTGCATCAGGCGCGGCATGGGCTGTGGGCGGGAGTGGTGCTGGGACTGCTGATGCCGGTCGTGGCTCAGGTCAGCGAGGTGGCCACGGCCGCGGTGATGCTGGCCCTCGTCGGCGCCGTGGGCGGCGCGATGGTCGTGCCCTTGAACGCGCTGCTGCAGCACCGCGGCGCAACGCTGCTGAGCGCCGGGCGGTCCATTGCCGTGCAGGGCTTCAACGAGAACCTGAGCGTGCTGGTGATGCTGGCGGCCTACGCGGGGTGCGAGGCGGCGGGGGTGCCGATTGGGGTGACGCTCAGCGGGCTGGGTGTCTTGGTGGCTGCAGCAATCGCTGCGCTCATCGGGCTGGACACCCACAGCAGACGTCAGACACCGACGCCAGGCAAGCAATAGGCTTTGGATGCGCCGAGCTCGAGCTCGGTTGCCACACAGCTCATCAGCGACGAGCAAGCCATGCGCATCGTTGCGCATGGCTTGCTAGCGATACCTGAGCGCGGGCAGCGGTCCAGCAGCCCTGATCGTCAAAGAGCAGCCATCAGGCAGCCGGCTGCAAACCCTGCAGGCCGAACGCCGGCTCCACTCGCGAAATGGCGCCCTCGAGCACCGACTCGAACCGAGCCGTGATGTCGCTCCAGTCCAGCCGCTGCGCCGTCATTCGCGCGGCTTGTGCCGCCGATCGCCGCGCCACCGAATCGAGTGCCACTACGCGCGCCGCTGCCACGAAGTCGGACTCCTTGCCCGCGCCCGCCAGCCAGCCATTCACGCCCGTGCGGATCAACTCACCGGCCGCTGCGCTCTCGAAGGCGACGACGGCGCAGCCGCTGGCCATGGCCTCGGTTGTCACGTTGCCGAAGGTCTCGGTCAGGCTCGGAAACAGGAACAGGTCCAGCCCCGCATAGTGAGCCGCCAGGTCCTCGCCGCTGCGCTGGCCGGCGAACACGGCGTCAGGCACGCGCGCGGTCAGCTCGGCGCGCATCGGGCCGTCGCCAACGAACACGAGGCGTGCCCGTGGCTGCGCCGCCTTCACGGCTTCGAACGCGGCGAGAACGACGCCGAGGTTCTTCTCCGGCGCCAGGCGGCCGACGTAGCCGAGCACGAGATCGTCCGGCCCCGCACCCCAGCTCTCGCGCATCGCGGCGCTGCGGCGCGCCGGGTCGAAGCGCTGCGCATCCACGCCGCGCCCCACCACGTTCAACCGCTCGAAGCCGCGGTCCGCCAGCAGCACGCGCATGGCCTCGGTGGGCACCATGGTCGCGTCGCAGCGGTTATGGAACTTGCGCAGGTAGCCCATGATGGGCTTGGACAGCAGGCCCAGACGGTAGTGCTTGCCGTAGGCGTGGAAGTTGGTGCGGTAGTCGGACGTGACCGGCAGGGCCAGGTGCTGGGCCGCCTGCAGCGCCGACCAGCCGAGTGGCCCTTCCGTCGCGATGTGAACGACATCGGGGCGGCGCAGCGACCACAGCTTCACGAGCGCCCGCTTGCTCGGCACGCCCATGCGCAGGTTGGGGTACAGCGGCACGGGCAGGCCCTTGGTCAGCACCTCGTCCACCTCGGGCCTGCCGGTGGCCGGGGCACCCATGCTGGCCGGCTGGCGCGGGCGGATGAGCTGCACGTCGTGGTTGCGGCGGTTGAGGCCGTCGACAACGCGGGCCATGGACATGGCGACGCCGTTGACTTCGGGCGGGTAGGTCTCCGTCACCACGGCGAGCCGGCGCGAATGGCGCGGCGCGGGGAGCTCGTTGACCAGGATGTCGTCGGCGTCGAGTGGGGTGTTCATGGCGCGCATGGTCACAAGCTCATGCAACAGAACGATGACAACCGGACCGTCACGGCGTTTTCACGCAAGCGGCCCACCATCCGCTCCGCTTGCCACCCAAACGACGAGGACGGGACGTGAACGAGTTCTTTCAAACCCTGAAGACCCAGCGCTGGGACGACCACCGCTACTACCACCACAGCCGCATCAACCAGAGCCTGCACCTGATCAGCGCTTTGAGTTTCCTGGTGTCGTATGCGCTGCTGTTCGTAAACCCGGCATGGTCGGCGCTGCTGGCGTGGTGCGTGTCGATGACGACGCGCCAGGCGGGTCATTTCTTCTTCGAGCCGCGCGGCTATGACCACGTCAACCAGGCCACCGACGAGTACAAGGAAGAGATCAAGATTGGCTACAACATCCGCCGCAAGATCGTGCTGATGGCGGTGTGGGTCGCGCTACCGGCGGTGCTGTGGTTTGCGCCGTCGCTGGGTGGCCTGATCCAGCCCGCCGTGGGCTTGCAGGGTTATGTCGAGGACGTCGGCATGGCCTGGTTCTGCCTGGGCGTGACGGGCCTGGTGTTCCGCGTGGTGCAGCTGTGGGTGACGCAGAACCTGATGCAAGGCCTGGCCTGGGGCTTCAAGATCATCACCGACCCCTTCCATGACGTGCTGCTGTACTGGAAGTCGCCCTTCTATCTGCTGCGCGGCCAGCTGATCGACCCGATGGACCACGTCGGCCACAGCCAGGCGCACTGAGCCGATGGACGAAACCCTCACCCTGTCGGCGCTGGCGCTGGGCGTGCTGGCGCTGCTGCCGGCCGCCAAGCGGCGGCTGGAGTTGTCGCGGGCCAAGCATCGGTCGCTCGCCGGGCATTCGCGCATGGCCAAGCGGCTGGCGCGCTGGGTGCCGGGCTACGCGTACGACGAGGCGCAGTTCTTCGCCGCCGACGGCGCGCCGGCCAACGTGGCCGCGGGTCGCCGTGCCGCGCTGCAACGGCTGGGCGCCGAGTTCGACACAAGCTTTGCGAAGACGCTCGCCGCCACTGAAGCAGCCCGCGACGCCATCTCCGACCTGAAGTTCACCGGCCGCTACCGCGTGCCGTTCCAGTTCAGCCCGGTGCTCCGCGAGCACCTGAAGGTGGGCGCCTTCCTGCAGCACAGCGACGGCGTGCAGGTCGAGGACCTGGACGGCAACCGGCTCTATGACCTGACCGGCTCCTACGGCGTCAACGTGCTGGGCTACGACGCGTACAAGGAATGCATCGACGAGGCCGTCGCCACGGCGCGCGAGCTGGGTCCGGTGCTCGGCGCCTACCACCCCTGTGTGCTGGACGTGCTGTCGCGCCTGAAGGCCATCTCCGGGCAGGACGAAGTGAGCTTCCACATGTCCGGCACCGAAGCCGTCATGCAGGCCGTGCGGCTGGCGCGTTATCACACGAAGAAGAAGCGCCTGGTGCGCTTTGCCGGCGCGTATCACGGCTGGTGGGAGGACGTGCAGCCCGGCCCCGGCAACCCGCTGCCGCCGCGCGAGACCTTCACGCTGCAGGACATGGCCGAGCGCTCGCTGAAGGTGCTGGCCACCCGCCGCGACATCGCCTGCGTGCTGGTCAATCCGCTGCAGGCCCTGCACCCCAATGCGAGTGCGCCGGGTGACTCCGCGCTGATCGACGGCAGCCGCCGCGCGAGCTATGACCGCGAGGCCTACACGGCCTGGCTCAAGAAGCTGCGCGAGGTGTGCACCGCCCGCGGCATTGTGCTGATCTTCGACGAGGTGTTCGTGGGCTTCCGCCTGGCACCCGGTGGCGCGCAACAGTACTTCGGCATGAAGGCCGACCTCGTCACCTACGGCAAGACGCTGGGCGGCGGCCTGCCGGTGGGTGTGGTGTGCGGCAGCCGCGCGCTGATGCAGCGCTACCGCGAGGACCGGCCGGCCGACATCTGCTTTGCGCGCGGCACCTTCAACGCCCACCCCTACGTGGTGGCGGCGATGGCGTCGTTCCTGAAGCGCATCGAGCGCCCGGAGACGAAGGCGCTGTATGACGGCCTCGACGAGCGCTGGAACGCTCGCTGTGCGCAATTCAATGCCCGCCTGCAGGCGGCCGGCGCACCCGTGCGCATGGCCAACCTGTCGACCATCTGGACGGTGATGTACGACCAGCCCGGCCGCTATCACTGGATGCTGCAGTTCTACCTGCGCAAGCACGGCCTGGCGCTGAGCTGGGTGGGCACGGGGCGGCTGATCTTCAGCCTGAACTACGGCGACGCCGAGTTCGCCGAAGTCATGGACCGCTTCATCGCCGCCTGCGACGAGATGCGCGCCGACGGCTGGTGGTGGACGGCGCCCGAGCTGACCGCCAAGGCCATCCGCCGCAGCGTGTTCCGCGAAATGCTCGGCCAGAAATTCTGATGAAAAACCATGAAGCTTCTCCCGCGCTGGACGCCGGGATGAATGAGGCCGCCCTGCCTCGCCCGGGATGGTTCAAGCGGTTGGTGGCGCAGGAGGACTTGAACTTCCTGCTGACCAACCGCGTGCCGCGCATCGCGTTGACGAAGCTGATGGGCCGCTTCTCGCGCATTCAGAGCCCGTGGCTGACGAAGCTGACCATCTCGGTGTGGCGGATGTTCACGCCGCTCGACCTGAGCGAGGCCAAGCACACCGGGTTCCGTTCGCTGAAGGACTGCTTCACCCGCGAGCTGAAGCCCGGCTCGCGCGCGTTCGATGCGCGGCCCGAGGTCTTAGCCAGCCCTAGCGACGCCATCGTCGGCGCGACGGGCGTGGTGCAGCAGGGCCAGGTCTACCAGGCCAAAGGCTTTCCGTACTCGACCGAAGAGCTGTTCGGCCCGACGCAGGACGCCAGCGCTTTCGAGGGTGGCCGCTTCGTCACGCTGCGGCTGACGTCGGCGATGTACCACCGCTTCCACGCGCCGGCCGACGGCACCGTGGAGCATGTGACCTATCTCAGCGGCGACACCTGGAATGTGAACCCGGTGGCGCTGAAACGCGTGGAGCGGCTGTTCTGCCGCAACGAGCGCGCCGTGGTGCGCATGACGCTCTCAAGCGGCCACGCGATCGCACTGGTGCCCGTGGCGGCCATCCTCGTCGCCAGCATCCGCCTGCACTTCCTCGATGTGCTGCTGCACCTCGGCCGCAAGGGCGCCAATGAGATGCCTTGCTCGGCGCCGCACGTGAAGGGCCAGGAGATGGGCTGGTTCGAGCACGGCTCGACCATCATCGTCTTCGTGCCCCAGGGCTTCGAACTGGCCGAGGGCATTGCCGCGGGCGCACAGATCCGCGCCGGCCAGGCCTTGCTGAAGCTGGTGAAGCAGCTCAGCTGACGGTGTCCGGTGCCGCGGCCTTCGCGGCTACCGGCACCGGCAGCCTGGCAGGCTCCGGTCGGGCTTGAGGGGCGGGCAGCATGCCCGGCAGCGCGGCTTCGTCGCCGCGGTCGATGATCTCGAGCCGGCCGTCGAAGTGCTCGACCAGCGCCGTCAGGCTCTCGACCCAGTCGCCGTCGTTGCAGTACAGGATGCCGTCGATCTCGCGGATCTCGGCATGGTGGATGTGGCCGCAGACGACGCCATGCGCGCCGCGCTTCTTGGCCTCGCGGGCGACGGCGTTCTCGAACTCGTTGATATAGCTGACCGCGCGCTTGACCTTGTGCTTCAGGTAGCGCGACAGGCTCCAGTACGGCAGCCCGCACTTGGCGCGGATGCGGTTGAACCAGCGATTCACCTTGAGCGTGAACTCATAGGCCAGGTCGCCCATGATGGCCAGCCAGCGCGCGCACTGGATGACGCCGTCGTAGAGGTCGCCATGAGTGACCCACAGCCGCTTGCCGTCGGCCGTTACGTGCATGGCCTCTTCCATCACGTCGACGCCGCCGAAGTTGTGCGTGAGGTACTTGCGGGCGAACTCGTCGTGGTTGCCGGGGATGAAGATGACCCGCGTGCCCTTGCGCGCCTTGCGCAACAGCTTCTGCACGACGTCGTTGTGCGCCTGCGGCCAGTACCAACTGCGGCGCAGCTGCCAGCCGTCGATGATGTCGCCCACGAGGTAGAGCGTCTCGCACTCGACGTCACGCAGGAAGTCGAGCAGGGCCTTGGCCTGGCAACCGGGCGTACCCAGGTGCAGGTCCGAGATCCAGACGGTGCGCACCGACAGCGTGGGCGTGTCGGCGGCAGCGGAGTCTTGCGGCGTCGGCATGGCAGTCATGCTGCCCGCCGGTCATGACGCGACCGTGAATGTGTGGCGCGAGACGCCTATGCGGAGGGCAGGCGCGCCGCCAGCCGGGGCGTTGCGGCCTCGATGGGCGCCAGCAGCCGGGGCCAGAGCTTGGCGCCGAGGTCGCGGCGAAACGGGCCGAAGTGCTCGATCTTCTTCACGCCCAGCTCGGCCGGCGCAACGACGTGGCGCTGCACCCGTGCGGCACTGAACTGCCCCGCCAGTGCGTCTACCGCCGCCGCGGGGCCGAAGAGGTGGTCGTCCGTGATGCTCCACAGGTGCACGGCGCCGCCGAAGCGGTCGTAGGTGCGCTCGCGCGCCAGGCTCTTGTCACCGAACAGGAAGCCCGGCGTGCGGCCCCACGCCGCCCACTCCAGCGCAGCGCCGGCCGGCAGGTCCTGCGCACGCGGCCCGAGCATGCGCCCGGGCGCGTGCCCCAGCAGGCGCACCAGCAGCGGCAGCATCCAGTGGAAGAACACCCAGGCCTGCACACGCGCGAAGCCCGACCAGTGGCCCAGGTAGGCCACCTGGGCCGCAACGCCCAGCACGGCATCCACCTTGTCGACAAAGCCCGGCACCAGGCCGACGGAGTTGCCGCCCAGCGAATGCCCCACCCACAGCAGGCCCAGCTCACGCCCTTGGCGATCCGACTCCTCGCCGCGACGCTTGTCGGCGGCATGCAGCGCGGCGGCCATGTCGACGCGGGCCCAGTCGCGCAGGCGCACATCCTCGCCCTGGCGCAGCGCTTCGCGCGATGCGGCGATGCCGCGGTAGTCGAAGCTCAGCACCGCGTAGCCGCGCAGGGCCATCCACTCGGCGAAGTGCCGGTAGTAGCTGGCCGGCACCGCCGTCGCGGCGCCGATCACGGCGATCGCCTTCACGCCGACGGCCGGCGGCGGCTCAAACCACTGCGCCGCCAGCAACCGGCCGTCGCTGCAGCGCAGCGGTGTCGGTATGTGGCGAACCTGTAGATCACCGCTTTCCGAGTCGTCGTCATCGAGGGCAGTCATCGTCGGGATAGGCCGCGGCAGGGCGTCAGATGGTGTCAAAGGCAGGCTGGACATTAGGAAACCTCACATCAGCGCCCTTGTGGCGCCAGTGAAAGCAGTCTAGATTGGCAATATTTGAGGCGGTAGATCGCTACCAAGCCTCATATCGTCAATCAAATGTCGACAAAAGAACCCCCGCTACCCGGCGTTGGCCGGCGCCGCCAGACCGTTGCCGAAGAGGCCCTGGACGCCAACGCACTGGAGCTCTTCGCCCGCATCGCCCAGGCCGGCAGCTTTGCCCAGGCCGCCCGCGAGCTGGGCCTGACCCGCGCCGCCATCAGCCGCCGCATCGCCGCCATCGAGAGTGCCGTTGGGCTGGCACTGTTTGCCCGCAGCACCCGCAGCCTGGGTCTCACCGAAGCCGGCCGCCGCCTGCATACCCGCGCCCGCGCCGTCCGCGAAGCCGCTGAGGGCGCTCGTCTGGCCCTGCGCCACACCCGCGACCAGCTCGACGGCACCATCCGCATCAGCGCCACCGCTGGTTTCGGCCGCCATGTGCTGGCGCCGCTGCTGGCGCGCTTCCAGGCGTTGCATCCCGCGGTGCGGTACGAGCTCTTCTTCACCGACCGCCGCGTCGACCTGCTTCGCGAGGGCCTCGACATCGCCTTCCGCGTGACCAGCAAGCCGCCCGAGGCATGGGTGGCCCAGGCCGTGATGCGGTTTGAAGTCCGCGCCTACGGCAATGATCGACAGCCCATCGCGCAGAGTCCGCAAGATCTGGCGACCGCGCCCGCGCTGCTGCTGGGCCAGAGCGAAGAGCCGTTCGCGAGCCAGTGGCAGCACAACGATGGCCGGCGAGAGGACGTTTCACTACAGGCCTCGGCCTGGGGCAGCGACCTGGACGGGCTGATCGCGCTGGCCCGCCACGGCGCTGGCATCGTCGTCGCGCCGGACTTCTGCGTCGAACCTATCCCGGCCTTGCGCAACATCGGCGAGATGCCCGACTTGAACCCAACGCCCTTGCTGCGGAATGTGCTGCCAGGTTGGCGGCTGCTGGTCGGGCTGGACACCGTGCAGGCGCTGACCCTCCCGTTGCCCGCGGGCTCAGAGACCGCCCGAGCGCTGGTGCGCTTCGTGAGGGACGCACTGCTGCTGCCGCGCTAGGCTAAAGGGTCCGGCAGAAAGACAGCATCCTTCACCATGCTTCCCGCAGCGTCTCGTTGCCTCTTCATGGGCGTGCCATCGGCGGACGCATGCCAAAGCCTGGCCGCCGAACTTGAGCGATTGGGGCTGACGGCACGGCTCGGCGACGACTTGTTCGCGTCGTCGAACTGGCATCAGTCACTGTCCGACCGCTTTGAGGATGAGCCGCGCATCGTGGAGCAACTGCGGAGCGCGGGGGCGACGCTTACTGCACGCTCGGTACGCTTCAGGATGGATCGCATCGAAAGCCAGGTCGGCCCGGACGGCGTGCACTGGGCATTCCGAGCTGACCGAGTGCCGGCCGAATTTACGTCGTTGCTGCAAAGCTTAGGGGCTGCGATTACGGCCACTACCGGCCGCCAACCGGTCCGGCCTACGGCTCATCTCACCATCAGCTACTGGGCGCGCGAGCACTTGAGGCGCATGGTCCAGATCGAACCCGTTGAATGGGTACTGGCCGAGGTGCTGCTGGTTCGCGGCGGCGGTCGCCCCTATCACTACGAAATCATCGACAGATGGCAGCTTGCACCGCCCCGGGCGGAGCCGGTCGGAGAGCAATTCCCACTGTTCTGCTGAATTTGGCAGCCCGGAATCAACTCACTTCAGCGCCGCAACTGCCTCGCATGCCGTGATTTCAATCGCCATTTCAGCTATCTACTGAGTTTTATGCGCGGCAGTTTGGCACGCCCAAGTAAGTCGGCATCGACAAACCATTGTTTTCAATTCCCCAAAAGCAAAACCCCCACTATCTTTCGATAGTGGGGGTTGGCTTTAATAATAGCCTGACGATGACCTACTTTCA